>NZ_JBVIFR010000012.1:0-217985 GCF_055571235.1 Streptomyces sp. NPDC030991 | reverse complement strand
TTGCAGAGGGGGTGGCCAAGGGGGGGAGTGCGTTTGCGGGGGGAAGGGGGGTTTTGGGGGGGGGTTCCGGAGGAGGGGGGGGGGGGGGGGGGGGCGGGGGGGCCCCGGGGGGGGGCCCCCCCCCGGCCCGATGTGCACGGAGCCGTCGCCGGCGGGGCGTCTATTCGAGCAGCTCCGCGTAGGACCCCATGGCGAGCGCGATGTCCGCCTGGGCCCAGAACCGGTGGTACGTGAACGTCGGTGCCGCGCCGCCCGCCAAGTAGGCCTCGACCTTGGGCCAGTTGGGGTCGTCCTTGTAGAAGGAGCGCAGCGAGGAGAACGTGGACGAGGAGTTGATCGCGTCACCGTTCGGCATCGTGCCCGTCCAGCCGCTCGGCACGTAGACCGGGTCGTCGAACCGGCTGTAGTCGGTCCGTGTCTCCGGCACCGCGATACCGAGCGCGTCCTGGTCGTGCTCCCACATGCCGTCGAGCAGCGCCTTCGCCGTGCTCTTCGCCTGCGCGTCACCCGACTTGGCGGCGTAGTACGTCAGGGTCTTCGCGTACGCCGCGGCGACGCCTACATCGTTCGTGTAGTCGGCGACCTTGACGTGAAGTCCCGTATTGCCACCGGGAGTCGACGCGTTCCAGGTGTCGGGCTTGCCCGACCACTGGAGCGTCGAGGGGATACGGAACGTGCCGTCGGGGTTGACGGTCGTCTCGGACAGGGCCCAGTCGACCCACTTGTCCAGGACCACCTTCGCGTCGGCGTCGCCCGTCTGCTGGTAGTACTCGGCGACGCGCTCCATCGACCACGCCTGGAAGCCGAACCACTGGTTCGACGGCGGGTCGTGGTAGACCGGCGCCTCGTCGTAGAACATGCCGTAGAAGGTCGGCGTGCCCGACGGCGGGGTGCCGTAACTGCCGCCCCAGCTGTTCGTCGCGCCGCCCGCGATACCGCCCTCGTCCGACTGCAGCCAGCGGTAGAACTCCAGCTGCCGGTCGAGCGACTTGGCCCAGTCCGCCTGTCCCGTCGCCGACTTGGGCTTCAGATCGGCGGCCGAGGAGAGCGCGTACGCGGCGAGCGGGTTCTGGTAGCCGCCGTGCGTATGGCTCGAACCGATGCGCCAGGCCCAGCCCGCCGAGGTGTCGGCCGCGCCGCCCCAGGCGTAGTACCAGGACATCAGGTAGTGCGAGGCGTCCTTGCCGGTGCCGGCCGGGCAGGAGGTCGGCCCGACGCAGTTCCCGACCTTCTTGAAGTACTTGTCGTACATCGAGTACCGCAGGTAGTCGCCCATCTTGGCGGCCTTGCCGACGGTCGCCGACACGTCCGAGCCCTTGCCCTGCTGCTTGGCCCACACGTCCGCCCAGTAGGCGGCCTGCACCGCCCGGGCATCGGCGTCCGGGGCGTTGGTGAACTTCCACTGCTTGGCGTAGGAGGAGTCGCCGGTGAACAGGTCCAAGTACCCGTTCTTGCCGCCGTACTTGAAGGCGTCGCACGTCGGCTGCGGCACCGTCTCCCACACCGATTCCTGCGCGCCGCGCTGGAAGGTGTTGATGTAGGACGGCCCGGTGGCGCTCGGACCAGCCTCGCACTTGCCGGGTTCGTTCCCGTAGCCGTAGACGTTGTCGACGTCCTGGAGCCAGTGCATGCCGTAGACGTCGTCCGTGCCGTACGCGCTCCTCAGCTCCGCCGCGATCGGGTCGGGGCCGACGGGGACCGACGGGTCGAGCTTCGCCGGGTACTGGGACGGCAGGTCGTGCTCGGGCGCGTACGTCGCGGGCTTCGAGGCGTTGTACGAGGAGTTCGTCGGCTGGTCCGCGTGGGTGGGGATCATGTACTTCTCCATGAGGCCCCACGCCCCGTTGAACTTCGACCAGTCGCCGCTCACCTTGCCGTACATCGCCTGGAGCCACAGGAGGTAGCTGTACGCCTCCGACGTCGTCTCGTGGCCCTGGTCCGGCGCCTCCACGATCAGCGTCTCCACCGAGTGGTACGGGACGCCCTCCGGCGAGAAGTAGCCGTTCGCCGGGTTGGTGATCTTCCCGTAGAGGTCGAGGAAGCGGGCGTCGTACGTCTTGGCGGCGGCCAGCTGGGTGGCCGTGACCGTGGCCTTCGTGTGGCCGGGGGCCGACACCGTGAAGGTGGCCGCGCCCGTCCCCGAGGAGTCGGCCGCGATCGTCACCTTCTGGGCCGTGCTCCAGTTGGCCGGCGTGAAGGTCAGGCTCGCGCCGGAGGAGACGGACAGGCCGGTGTTGCCGCCCGTACGGGCCGCCGTGACCGTGACGTTCGACGCCGGCTGCGTCGAGAGCTTCACGTCGAAGGAGCCCGACTTGCCCTGCTGGACACCGAGTTGGGACGGCGTGGCGACCACGGCGGGGCCCGCCGCGACGGTGATGCCGACCGGCGTCGACTCCCCGGCCGCGCCCTGGCTGTCGTACGCCTTCGCGTACAGGGAGTGCGTCCCGGTCGCCAGACCGCCCGTGCCCAGCTCGTACGGCGCGGTGGTGTCCGTGCCGAGCAGCGCCGTGTCGTCGTAGAACTCGACCTTGTCGACGCTCGCCCCGTCGGCCGCCGCCGCGGTCGCCGCCAGCGGGACGTTGTCGCCCGCCGAGTAGACCGCGCCGGCCTTCGGGCTGGTGAGCACCGCGACCGGAGGCTGATGGGCACCGGCGCAGGTCGTGCCGTTGATCGCGAAATCGGTGGGTGCCGAATTCGCGCCACTGTACGTGAATTGCGCGCCTGCCGACGCGGCGGCGCCGACCGCGATCTTGGCGTTGTACGAGAGGCTTTTCGCGGTGATCGTCTTTCCGGACTGCGTCCAGGCCGCGTTCCAGCCGCTGGCCAGTTTCTGGTTTCCGCCGTAGCTGTAGGTGAGGGTCCAGCCGTCGATCGCCGCGGTGCCGCGGTTGGTGATCGTCACATCGGCCGTGAAGCCGGAGCCCCAGTCGTTGGTCTTGTAGTCGATGCTGCACGCAACTGCCGCTGCCTCAGCGGTGGTTGGCAGTGTCGCGAGTGTGGCGAGCGGTAGTGCCAGGGTGGCCGCGACAGCGGTCCACAGCCGCCGGGCCGGTCTGTGTGGCATGCCTGGTTCCTCCTTGCGGTTCGGGGGAGCGGGGGGTGCGAAAGGATGGTGAGTGACGTGGGCGTCACAACCTGTGAACCAGTGGGAGCGCTCCCAAGGATGGGGACGAGGGAATTGAGGGTCAAGAGGGTTGAAGAGTCGAATTAATTCGACAGTAAGAATTCGTAACTCCTCTGTTGCTTGACGGCAGTTCCTTCTCTACAGTCCACCAGCAACCAGTGGGAGCGGTTCCATCAGTGGACGCGCCGGCCTGTGCCGGTCGTGTCCGAGCTGCAAGGAGTCGCTCATGCGTCACCCCCCGCGCCGTGTGCTGTCCGCAACCCTGCTCGCGTGTGCCGTCTCGGCGGCCGCGCTCGTCCCCCTGACCGGCACCGCGACCGCGGCCGCCCCCGCCTGCTCGGTGGAGTACTCCGTCACCGGACAGTGGGGCGGCGGCTTCCAGGCCGCCGTGAAGGTCACCAACAACGCTGCCGCGAAAAACAGTTGGGACCTGACCTTCGCCTTCGCCGACGGCCAGAAGGTCACCCAGGGCTGGGCCGCGAAGTGGTCCCAGTCCGGCACGGCCGTGACCGCGTCCAACGAGTCCTGGAACGGTGCGCTGCCCTCCGGCGGCACCGTCTCCGCCGGGTTCATCGGCTCGTGGTCGGGCGCCAACACCGTGCCGACGGCCTTCAAGCTGAACGGCACGACCTGCAACACCGACGTCACCGACCCGACGGACCCCACGGACCCGACCGATCCGGGGGACGACGGCGCGGCCCCGGCCCTCAAGGTCTCCGGGAACAAGCTCGTCGACGGCGCAGGCGCCACGCACCGGATCCTCGGCGTGAACCGCTCCGGCGCCGAGTTCATGTGCGTACAGGGGTACGGGATCTTCGACGGTCCGGTCGACGACGCGTCCGTCGCGGCGATCGCCGACTGGAAGGCCAACGCCGTCCGGATCCCGCTCAACGAGGAGTGCTGGCTCGGCCTCGCCAACATCAAGCCCGAGTACGCGGGCGTCAACTACCAGAACGCGATCAAGGAGTTGGTGACCAAGGTCAAGGCCCACGGAATGACGCCGATCCTGGAGATGCACTGGTCCTACGGCCAGTACACCGGGAACTCGGCGGGCTGCACCGACCTCCACGCCACCTGCCAGAAGCCGATGCCGGACGCGCAGTACGCGCCCAGCTTCTGGTCGTCGGTGGCCAGCGCCTACAAGGACGATCCGGCCGTTGTCCTCGACCTGTTCAACGAGCCGTATCCGGACCGCGCGACCTCCAGCCTCGCGGACGCGTGGGCCTGCTGGAAGGACGGCGGCACCTGCCCCGGCATCGGCTACGAGGTCGCCGGCATGCAGGATCTCGTCGACGCGGTACGCGGCACGGGGGCCAGGAACGTGATCCTCGCGGGCGGCCTCGCCTACTCCAACGACCTGGGACAGTGGCTCGCCCACCGGCCCGACGACCCGGCCGGCAATCTCGCCGCGGCCTGGCACGTCTACAACTTCAACACCTGCGCCACCGAGAGCTGCTGGGACTCCACGCTCGCGCCCGTCGCGGCCCAAGTCCCGTTGGTGGCAGGGGAGATCGGCGAGAACACCTGCTCGCACGGGTTCGTCGACCGCGTCATGAAGTGGTTCGACGACCGGAAGCTGTCGTACCTCGGCTGGACCTGGAACACCTGGGACTGCTCCTCAGGACCGTCCCTGATCAGTTCCTACGACGGCACACCGACCGCGTTCGGGATCGGCCTGCGCGACCACCTGCGCGGCCTCTCCGGATGAGGGCCCCGCACCCCACCGACCACCTCCACCTCGCGGACCGTCCGCGCCCCACGATCCATCGTCACCTCATGATCCACCCGCACGAACCCCTCACCCCCGAGAAAGGGACACCGCACACCATGAGCCGTACCAGAACGCGAGCCGGGACCGCCGTGCTCGCCGCCCTCACCCTCACCGGCGCCGCCTTTGCCGGCACCGCCGCCGCGCTGCCCGCCGACGTCGCGGTGGGCGCCGCGGCCGCCGGATGCAGCGTCGACTACAAGGTGCAGAACCAGTGGGGCAGCGGCTTCACCACCGCTGTCTCCGTCACCAACAACGGCGCGGCAGTCAGCAGTTGGAACCTCACCTGGACCTTCGCGGGCGACCAGAAGGTCACCAACGGCTGGAACTCCGACCTCACCCAGTCCGGCGCGAACGTCACCGCCAAGAACGCCTCCTACAACGGCGCCCTCGCCACCGGCGCCTCCGCGTCCTTCGGCTTCAACGCCTCCTACAGCGGCACCAACGCCGTGCCCGCCACCTTCAAGCTGAACGGCGTGACCTGCAACGGGGCCACCGACCCGACGGACCCGACCGACCCCACGGATCCGACCGACCCGACCGACCCGGGCACCAAGGTGGACAACCCGTACGCCGGCGCCAAGGTGTACGTGAACCCGGAGTGGTCCCAGAAGGCCGCCGCCGAACCCGGCGGGACCGCGATCTCCAACCAGCCCACGGGCGTCTGGCTCGACCGCATCGCCGCCATCAACGGCGTGGGTGACGGCATGGGGCTGCGCGACCACCTCGACGCGGCCCTCAGCCAGAAGGGCAGCGGCGAAGAAGTGGTCCAGCTGGTCGTCTACGACCTGCCAGGCCGCGACTGCGCCGCCCTCGCCTCCAACGGCGAGCTCGGCCCGACGGAGATCGACAAGTACAAGAGCGACTTCATCGACCCGATCGCCGCGATCCTCGCCGACCCCAAGTACACGGGCCTGCGCATCGTCACGACGATCGAGATCGACTCGCTGCCCAACCTCGTCACCAACGTCAGCGGGCGCCCCACGGCGACGCCCAACTGCGACGTGATGAAGGCGAACGGGAACTACCAGAAGGGCGTCGGATACGCCCTCGACAAGCTCGGTGACATCCCGAACGTCTACAACTACATCGACGCCGGTCACCACGGCTGGCTCGGCTGGGACGACAACTTCGGCTCCTCGGCCGAACTGTTCAAAACCACCGCCTCCAGCAACGGCGCGAAGCTGTCCGACGTCCACGGCTTCATCGTGAACACGGCCAACTACAGCGCCCTGAAGGAGACCAACTTCACCATCGACGACTCGGTC
This sequence comes from Streptomyces sp. NPDC030991, assembly GCF_055571235.1. Lineage (NCBI taxonomy): Bacteria > Bacillati > Actinomycetota > Actinomycetes > Kitasatosporales > Streptomycetaceae > Streptomyces > Streptomyces sp. NPDC030991. The sequence goes on along the minus strand of NZ_JBVIFR010000012.1, from coordinate 211,825 downwards.
AACGGGACCTCGGTCCGCCAGTCCAAGTGGGTCGACTGGAACCGCTACACCGACGAGCTGTCGTACGCCCAGGCCATGCGCACCAAGCTGGTGTCGCTCGGCTTCGACCAGAACCTCGGCATGCTGATCGACACCTCCCGCAACGGCTGGGGCGGCGCCGCCCGGCCCGCCGGTCCGGGCGCGAAGACCAGCGTCGACACGTACGTGGACGGCGGCCGCATCGACCGTCGTATCCACCTCGGCAACTGGTGCAACCAGTCCGGTGCCGGTCTCGGTGAGCGGCCGAAGGCCAGCCCGGCCACCGGTATCGACGCCTACGTGTGGATGAAGCCGCCGGGTGAGTCCGACGGTTCGAGCTCCGCCGTCGACAACGACGAGGGCAAGGGCTTCGACCGCATGTGCGACCCGACGTACACCGGTAACGCGCGCAACAACAACAACATGTCCGGAGCGCTGCCGAACGCGCCGGTCGCCGGACACTGGTTCTCCGCCCAGTTCCAGCAGCTCATGAAGAACGCCTACCCCGCGCTGTAGGCACTCCGCGGTCCGTCGGGGCCCGGGCTTCCCGCCCGGGCCCCGGCGGGCCGCGTCGGCGCGCCCGGTCCCGCACCGTTTTGCGCAAACAGCAACGCTGCTTGCTTCTCCGCGGGGCGCCCGAGCATCCTGGGCGCGGACCCCAGGACAGGCGCGAAGGGCGGCGAACCGAGATGGCACACGGCCACCACCAGCACGGCGATCACCAGCACGGGCACCACCAGGGCCACGCCAGCACGCACCCGGACTGGGCCGACATGATCCCGCACCTGGAGCGCAACGCGGAGGTCTACGCACCCCTGTACACACAGGCCCTCGACTGGCTGCGGGCCTCCCGGCCCGGCGGCACCGGGCTGATCGTCGACGCGGGCAGCGGCCCCGGCGCCGTCTCCCGCCGGCTGGCCGCGGCCTTCCCCGAGGCCCGGGTCGTCGCGGCCGACCCCGAGGAGGCGCTGCTCGCCCGCGCCGCCGAGCGGGCCGAGGAGGCGGGGCTCGCCGGCCGGGTGAGCACCCTGCGGGTCGAACTACCCGACGGCAGCGCCGAGTTGCCGGCCGCGGACCTCATCTGGGCGGCCCGTTCCCTGCACCACGTGGGCGACCAGCGGGCCGCGGTCGCCGCGCTCGCCGGCCGGCTCGCACCGGGCGGCACCCTCGCGCTCGTCGAGGGCGGGCTGCCGTCACGCTGCCTGCCGCGCGACTTCGGCCTCGGCCGCCCCGGCCTGCAGACCCGCGCGGACGCCGTGGAGGAGGAGTGGTTCGCCGAGATGCGGGCCGGTCTGCCCGGTGCCAAGCAGGACACGGAGGACTGGGCGGCCCTGCTGACGGACGCGGGACTGACCGGCGCGCGCAGCCGCACCTTCCTCCTCGACCTGCCCGCCCCGCTCTCGCCGGCCGCCCGCGAACTCGTCGTCGAGCTGTGGAAGCGGCGCCGTGACGTCTTCACGGACGCCCTGTCGGTGGACGACATCGAGGTGCTCGGCCGTCTCGTCGACCCGGCGGATCCCCAGAGCCTCTACCGTCGCGACGACGTCTTCCTCCTGACGGCCCATACGGTGCACACGGCCGTCCGGGCCTGAGGGCCGCCGGCCACCGACCGGGCGCGCACCAACGGAACGAGGCCACCGGCGCGGGCATCATCTCTGCCCGCTCCGGTGGCCCCGGTCGCCGTCGAGGCTCAGGCCACGTCGAACGTGGCCGGGTCCGGGCCGAGCCGCCGGTCCTCGTTGAGCGCGCTGATCGCGCCGAGGTCCTCGGTGTCCAGCTCGAAACCGAACACGTCGATGTTCTCCTTGATCCGTGACGGCGTCACGGACTTGGGGATCACCACGTTGCCCAGCTCGATGTGCCAGCGCAGGACGACCTGCGCGGGCGTCCTGCCGTGCTTCCGCGCGATCGCGACGATCGCCGGAACCTCCAGCAGGCCCTTGCCCTGGCCGAGCGGCGACCACGCCTCGGTCGCGATGCCCAGCTCCAGGTGCTTCTCCCGGGAGGCGCGCTGCTGGAGGTGCGGGTGGAGCTCGATCTGGTTGACGGCCGGGACGACGGAGGTCTCGGCGATCAGCCGGTCGAGGTGCTCGGGCAGGAAGTTCGAGACGCCGATCGCCTTGGCGCGACCGTCCGCGAGGATCTTCTCGAACGCCCTGTACGTGTCCACGTACGTGTCCTGGGACGGCAGGGGCCAGTGGATGAGGTACAGGTCCACGTAGTCGAGACCCAGCTTGTCGAGCGAGGTGTCGAAGGCGCGCAGGGTGGCGTCGTGGCCCTGGTCGGCGTTCCACAGCTTCGTCGTGACGAAGAGGTCCTCGCGGGGCAGGCCGGACGCGGTGATCGCCTTGCCCGTGCCCTCCTCGTTGCCGTAGATGGCGGCGGTGTCGATGCTGCGGTACCCGGCCTCCAAGGCCGTCGCCACGGCCTTCTCGGCCTCGTCGTCCGGCACCTGCCACACGCCGAAACCGAGCTGCGGCATCTCGGTGCCGTTGTTCAGGATGATCGGGGGGACCTTGCTCACGAGGTGTCGATCCTTAAGTCGGTGGTTGGTACTCCCATGGTCAACGATCACAGGCGTACCCGCATTCCTGTGCGGGGACCCGCGCGACCTGCCACGGGAGGCGTGCCGGCTACCAGCATGCCAGTCACGTATGTGAATTTTGTACCGGGGCCTGCGTCCCCAGATACGCCTCGCGTACCCGCTCGTCGGCCCGTACTCCCCCGGGAGTCCCGTCGGCCAGCACGCGTCCCAGATCGAGCACCACGACCCGCGTGCACAGCTCCATCACGAACGCCACGTCGTGCTCCACGAGCAGCACCGCGCACCCGTCCTCCGCGGCGAGGCGCCGCACCGTCGCCGCGAGCAGTTCCCGCTCCCCGGCCGTCATCCCCGACGCGGGCTCGTCCAGGAGCAGCACCCGCGGCCGGTCCGCCGCGGCCCGGGCCAGCTCCACCATGCCGGCCTGCCCGGCCGGCAGCGTCCCCGCGTACGCCTGCGAGAGCCCTTCGAGGCCGCAGCCCCGCAGCAGCTCCCGCGCCCGCCCGGGGTCCGCGCCACCGCGCCGCCACTCCTGCGCGACCAGCAGATTGTCCGCCACCGTGAGCTGCCCGAACAGCTGGCGGCGCTGGAACGTACGCCGCATCCCGTGCCGCGCCCGCCACACCGGGGAGCGCCGCGTGATGTCCGCGCCGTCGAGCAGCACCCGGCCCGTGTCGGGCCGCCGGATCCCGGAGACGGCGTCGAACAAGGTCGTCTTGCCCGCGCCGTTCGGCCCGATCAGACCGCACACCTCGCCCGCGGCGAGCCGCAGCCCCACCCCGTCGAGGGCCCGCACCCCGCCGAACCGCACGCCGATGCCCTCGGCCTCCAGTACGAAGCTCATGCCCGGCCCGCCTCCTCGCTCGGCTGCGGCCGGACCGGCGTCGCCGCGATGCCCAGGTAGGCGTCGGTGAGCCGCTCCGCATCGACCTTCTCGCGCGGCCCGCACCAGGTCACCCGGCCCTGCGCGAGATACGCCACCGTGTCGGCGACGCCGAGGATCTCGGACGCCTTCTCCTCGACGAGGAGCAACCCGGTGCCCGCGTCGCGGACTTCGGCGAGCAGCCGGTACACCTCCTCGACGACGCGGGGCGCGAGACCGAGCGAGGGCTCGTCCGCGACGAGTACCCGCGGCGGGCGGTGCAGCAGCGGAGCGAGCGCGAGGAGCTGCTGCTCGCCGCCGGAGAGCGAGCCGGCCGGGACGCCCCGCCGGGCGGCGAGCCCGGCGAAACGTTCGTACACCGCCGACCGGTCGGCCCGGGCGGGCAGTTGGAGTGCGAGGTTCTCGTCGACCGTGAGGGACGGGAAGATGCCGCGTCCCTCGGGGGCCAGCACCACCCCGGCCCGCGCCCGTCGGGCGGCTCCCTCGCGACCCGCGGCGCGCCCGGCGACGCGGACCTGCCCGTGCAGCGGTGTCAGCAGCCCGGCCGCGACCTTGCACAGGGTCGATTTCCCCGCGCCGTTCGGTCCGAGCAGGGCCACGATCTCACCGGGGCGGACAGTCAGGTCGACGCCCTGGAGGACCGGCGCTCCGTCGTAACCGGCCTGGACGCCGAGGAGTTGAAGTGTGGCCTCGTCGTCGGGGACGGCTTCGGAGCGTGGCCGGGCCGGGGTGCCCGCGGCCGCCGCCCCGCGCCGGTGCCGGCGCACCGAGAACGCGGCACAGTACCCGTCCGGGTCGTTGGCGAGCGCGAGCCCCGCGAGCCCGAACAGGATGACCGGCAGCTGCACGGACTCCGTCACGTAGTCGCTGATCAGATGCGGGACGACGGCGAACGTGAGCCCCGCGACCACCGCGAACTGCGGCCTGCGCACCCCCGCCGCGACCACCACCGCGAGCCAGATCAGCCCGGTCATCGCGGTGAAGTCGGTCGCCGTGACACGGGTGTTGTACGAGGCGTACATCACGCCGCCGAACCCGGCGAGGCCCGCCGAGACGGTGAACAGCAGCAGCTTCGTGCGGACGACGGAGATGCCGGAGGCCATGGCCGCGGCCGGCGCCGAGCGCACCGCGAGCATCGCCCGCCCGGCCCGCGACCCCCGCAGCGCGCCGAGCGCCGCCACAGCCGCCGCGCACAGCACGACCATGGCCACGCCCATCGCCCGGTCGTCCCCGAGGTCGACCGGCCCGAACACGGCCCGCGGGATCTCCCAGCCGGTGTCACCGTTGCGCAGCCGGCCCACCTGGAAGAGGACGTGGTCGGCCAGGAAGGCCAGCGCGAGCGTGGCGAGCGCGAGGGAACGGCCGCCGAGCCGCAGCGCGGGCAACGCCACCAGAGCGCCCAGCAGCGCCGCCGCGCACGTCCCGGCGAGGGCCGCGCCGAGGAACGGCCAGCCGTGGCTCATCAGCACCCCGGCGACCAGCGCCGCGCCCGTCACGAACGACGCCTGCGCGAGCGAGACCATCGCCCCGAGCCCGGTCACCACCGTGAACGACATGAACACCAGGGAGATCGCGAGGCCCTGGGCGAGGACCCCGCTCCAGAAGGGTGTCGTCACCGTGTAGAAGGCCGTCGCGAGCAGCACCGCGGCCGCCGCCCACGGCCCCCATCGCCGCGGCCACGACCGGCCGGCGAGATAGTCCACGGGCGGGGCGTCGCTCGCGGCCGTGCCCGCCGTGCGCTGCCGCCGCGTGAGCAGCAGCAGCCCGGCGAAGAGGATCAGGAAGGGCACCGCCGTCCGGAACCCGGTGATCTTCTCGGCGAACGAGGCGTACCCCGCCACGAGGTTCTGCAGCACCCCGAGGCCGAGCCCGCCCGCGAAGGCCAGCGGCACCGACATGAACCGGCCGAGGACCGCGGCCGTCGCCGACACGAACAGGAACAGCGTGAAATCGTGCGCGGAGAGCCCGAGCAGGGGAGTGGCGAGCACGCCCGCGAGGCCCGCGAGCCCCGAGGACAGCATCCAGGCCACCGACGACAGACGGTCCGCGCTCATCCCGCGCAGCTCGACCAGCGAGCGGTTGTCGACGACGGCCCGCAGCCGGAGCCCGAGCGCGGTGTGCCGCAGCAGCAGCCACAGTCCGAGCGCGACGAGGGCGGTCGTCGTCCAGGTGATGAGCTGGTCGGAGTCGATGCCGACGCCGTCCGTCAACTGCCAGTTCTCGGCCGGGCTCGGCCCGACGCCGGGCAGGCCGAACTGGTTCTCCGCGGGCTTCACCGGCGCCCCCGCGCCGTCGAGCAGTTCGACCACCCACAGGCCGAGCGCGGGCAGTGCGACGAGCAGCCCGATCGTCGCCACGATCTGCGCGCTCTCGCCGGCCCGCGCCAGCTTGCGGAACATCAGGAGGTCAAGTCCCCACCCCAGCAGCGGACATGCGAGAAGGACAAGGAGCAGGGCCGTCGGCAGGGCGGGCCAGCCGAGCCCCGAGCGCAGCTCGTAGAAGGCCAGCGCGCAGAGGTACGCGGTGGCGCCGTGCGCGAAGTTGAACAGACCGGACGCCGAGTAGGAGAGCACGAGCCCGGTGGCGAGCAGCGCGTACAGCGCGCCCGAGACCAGCCCGCTCAGGACGAAGGCAAGCAGGTCAGCCATGCGAGAGACCTTTCGGGCGGGCCTACTTGAACGGGATGGGCGGGTAGCACTTGAACGGTGACGACACCCGGTACGCCCCGCCCTTGAGCTGTACGAGGGCTCCGCAGCCGAACGACTCCCGCTGCCCGCGCGGCAGTTCACGGTCGCCGACCATCGTCCCGGAGTCCGCGAAGCCGTCCGCCGCCTTCTGGAAGGAGGCGACGTCGAGCTTTCTGCCCGCCTTCTCGGCGATGGCGAGGAAGAGGTCGGCGCTCATGTACCCGGTCATCATGTGCATGTTCAGGGGGACGTCCTTGCCCGCCGCTCTCCTGATGTCGGCCTTGAACTGCTTCATCGCCGCGGTCGACGACTCGAACGGTTGGAAGGAGAGCAGGACGTGCACCCCGTCGAGCGCCTGCTTCGTCGCGGTCTTGGCGAGCAGGCCGGGGTCGTAGTCGGTCGGGTCGGTCAGCACCCCCTTGAAGCCGGTGCGCTTGACGGCCGTGAACAGCCCGATGTTGTACGGCGTCTGCATCACGGAGACGACCACGTCGGGCGCTTTGCCGCCGTCGCCGCGCAGCAGTTCCTTGGTGTACGCGGACCAGTCGCTGGGCACCGACGTGGCGGGCACGGACGCCTTCGCGTACGTCACCTTGTAGCCGGCCGCGGCGAAGGACTGCCGGTAGGTGCGGATGGCGAAGGTGCCCGCGTCGTTGTCGTTGGCGAGGATGGCGACGGACCTGCCCCGCGCGCCGCCCGTGACGTTCTTGAGCCCCTCCGGCCAGGTCTGCGAGATCGTGCCGCCGGGGCTCGGCACCATGCAGCCGCCGAAACCGTAGATGTACGCAGGCCCGCAGAAGGTCGGCAGCGTGCCCCAGCCGAACGTCGGTACCCGCTGCTTCTGCAGGAAATCGGCCCCGGAGAACGTCACCGAGCTCATCGGGGCGATCGCGAACACCTTGTCCCGCTGCACGAGTTTGCGGGCCGCTGCCAGATTCTTCGCCGGGTCCTGGCCGTCGTCCTCCGCACCCAGGTAGTCGATCTTCCGGCCGTGGACGCCGCCCTCGGCGTCGGCCCGCGCGAAGCGCGCCCTCGCGCCCAGGTCGGTGTCCTTCTTGCTGTACCCGCTCGCCGTCGTCATGGAGACGATCCCGCCCACCTTGACGGCGTCGTCGCTCACCCCGCGTACGGAACCTCCCCCGTCCGCCGACGAACCGCCGCTCGCGGTGGAGTTGCAGGCGGTGGCGATCAGCAGCGCCGCCACGGTGGCGGTGATGGCGCGGATGGGTCGCGACACGGTCGGCCTCCTCCGTCGAAGTGAGGCAGATTCTGTGTCGGACCTGACGAAGCGTCAATAACTGACGCAGTGAAACTTGATGGCTCGTCAGAAACCGGTGTCGCGGCGGATCATCCCCGGTACAGGGCGTCCACCTCGGCCGAGTACGCCGACTCGATCGACTTCCGCTTCAGCTTCAGCGAGGGGGTGAGCAGCCCGTGCTCCTCGGTGAACTGATGGGCCAGGATTCGGAACGTACGGATCGACTCCGCCTGCGAGACGAGCGTGTTGGCGGCGACCACCGCACGCCGCACCTCCATCTCCAGGTCGCCGTCGCGCACCAGGTCCATGGGGGTCATCAGCTGTTTGCCGCGCATGCCGAGCCAGTGCTCGACGGCCTCGGAGTCGAGCGTGACGAGCGCCGCGATGTAGGGGCGGTCGTTGCCCACGACGATGCACTGCGCGACGAGCGGATGGTCCCGGACCCGCTCCTCCAGTTGCTGCGGCGAGACGCTCTTGCCACCGGAGGTCACCAGGATCTCCTTCTTGCGCCCGGTGATGGTGAGATAGCCGTCCGCGTCGAGGGCGCCCAGGTCACCGGTGGCGAGCCAGCCGTCGTGCAGGGCGGAGTCCGTCGCCTTGGGGTCGTTGAGGTAGCCCTGGAAGATGTTGGCGCCGTGCAGCCAGATCTCGCCGTCGTCCGCGATGTGCACGGTCGTGCCCGGAATGGCCTTGCCGACCGTGCCGTAGCGGGTCTGCTCCGGCGGGTTCGCGGCGGCCGCCGCCGTCGACTCGGTCAGTCCGTAGCCCTCGTAGATGGCGACGCCCGCGCCCGCGAAGAACAGGCCGAGCCGCCGGTCCATGGCCGAGCCGCCGGACATCGCCTGCCGCACCCGGCCGCCCATCGCGTCGCGCACCTTGGAGTACACCAGCTTGTCGAAGACCGAGTGCTGCATGCGCAGCGACGCCGACGGCCCCGGGCCGGTGCCGAACGCCTTCGCCTCCTGCGCGTCCGCGTACTTCACCGCGCACTCCACGGCCTTGTCGAAGGCGCCGGCCCTGCCCTCCTTCTCGGCCTTGCGGCGGGCCGCGTTGAAGACCTTCTCGAAGATGTACGGCACCGCGAGGATGAAGGTGGGCTTGAACGCCTGGAGGTCGGGCAGCAGCGCCGCCGCGTTGAGCTGCGGCTGGTGCGCCAGCTTCACGCCACCGCGCACGGCGGCGATCTGCACCATCCGCCCGAAGACGTGCGCCAGCGGCAGGAAGAGCAGGGTGGACGCGACGCTGTCCCGCTTGGAGGCGAAGACCGGCTCCCAGCGCGACACCATCGTGTCCGCCTCGAACATGAAGTTCGCGTGCGAGATCACGCAGCCCTTGGGGCGGCCCGTCGTGCCGGACGTGTAGATGATGGTGGCGGTCGAGTCCGGGGTGACCGCGCGGCGGTGCCGGTGCACGGTCTCGTCGTCGATGTGGGTGCCGGACGCCGACACCTCGCCGACCGCGTCCGCGTCCAGCTGCCACAGCCGCCGCAGGTGCGGCAGCCGGTCGATGACCGTGGCGATGGTCATGGCGTGGTCCTCGTGCTCCACCACCGCGGCCGTCACCTGGGCGTCGTAGAGCATCCAGAAGACCTGCTCGGCGGAGGAGGTGGGATAGACCGGGACGACCTGGGCGCCGATGGTCCACAGCGCGAAGTCGAACAGCGTCCACTCGTAGCGCGTGGGGGACATGATCGCGACCCGGTCGCCGAACCGGATGCCCTGGGCGAGCAGACCCTTGGCGAGGGCCAGTACCTCGTCCCGGAACTGGGCCGCGGTGACGTCGTGCCACTGGTTCCGCTTGTCCTTGCGGCCGAAGGCGATGTGTGAGGGGTCCTCCAGGGCGTGATCGAAGACGACGTCGGCCAGGCCGCCCACCGGCGGCGCCGTCGCCAGAGCGGGGTTGGTGAACTCGCGCAAAGTTGCTCCTTGTGGCGCTCCGCACAGCGTCGGTGACGGTACCCGACCGCGCGCCTCGGCGGGAGGGGTACCAAGTCGCCGGAAGCGCGCGGAATATGCACAGGTCAGCCGGGTAAATGCGGCCACAAGGGAAGGGGCGGGACAGATTACTTACGCATCAGTAAGTTTCGGTGGCGTAATCTCCCGGCGCTCTTCACCGGCCTCCACGGAATCTGTACGGAGAGGTCACCGAGGCGCCCCGACCGGCTTTTTGCACGGAGCAGTCGGTTCCGCATCGAGGGCCGGGGCCGACCGTACCAGGACGCGCAGGGCGGGGCCCGCGACGAGGGCCGCGCAACCGTCCGGCTACCGGGCTGCCCGGTGCAGGCGGTCCCCGCCGGCCAGGATCGCCCGGGCCAGAGCGGATCCGGCCCCGCCCTGATCCCGCCCCCGGCCCGCGGAATCGTGCAGCAGCACGAAATCGACCTCCCCCAGCTCCGGAAGCCCCACCCGGTCGGGGACCCGCACGAGCCCCGGAGGGATGAGCCCGCGCGCATGGGCCATCACGCCGAGACCGGCCCGCGCCGCCGCGATCAGCCCGTTCAGCGATCCGCTCGTGCAGGCGATCCGCCAGGGCCGCCCGTGCCGCTCCAGCGTCTCCAGGGCCATCGCCCGCGAGATGCCGGGCGGCGGATAGACGATCAGCGGCACCGGCCGCTCCGGGTCGATCCGCAGCCGCTCGGCCCCGATCCACACCATCCGGTCGTGCCACACGGACTCACCGCGCGGGTCCTGCGGCCGTCGCTTGGCCAGGACCAGGTCGAGCTTCCCGGCGTCGAGCTGCTCGTGCAGCGTCCCCGACAGCTCGACCGTCAGCTCCAGATCGACCTCGGGGTGCTCGTGCCGGAACGACTCCAGGATCTCGGTGAGCCGGGTCAGCACGAAGTCCTCGGAGGCCCCGAACCGCAGCCGCCCGCGCAGCCGCGTCCCCGTGAAGAACGCCGTGGCCTGCTCGTGCACCTCCAGGATCCGCCGCGCGAAGCCGAGCATCGCCTCCCCGTCCTCCGTCAGCTCCACGGAGTGCGTGTCCCGCGTGAACAGCGTGCGCCCGGCCGCGTCCTCCAGGCGCCGCACGTGCTGGCTGACCGTCGACTGGCGCACTCCGAGCCGCCGCGCCGCCTGCGTGAAGCTCAGCGTCTGCGCGACGGCGAGAAACGTCCTGAGATGCCCGGGGTCGTACATACCCCGACCCTATCGCCGCTCATCACGCGGCACGATCACAGTCAGAGCGGTATGCAGGATTCCCGATCACGGTGATCAGGGGGACCATGGAGAGGGCACGACCTGAACCGAGAGCAAGGAACCAATGGAACGCCTGCACCGGCCGCGCTGGATGCCGATCGACCCGTACATCATGGCGTTGATCGCGACCGTCGGCCTCGCCGCACTCCTCCCGGCCCGCGGCGCCGCCGCCGATGTCGCCTCCGGCGCCTCGACCGGGGCGGTCGCCTTCCTCTTCTTCCTCTACGGGGCCAGACTCTCGACCCGCGAGGCGATGGACGGCCTGCGGCACTGGCGGCTCCATGTCACGGTCCTCGCCTGCACCTTCGTCGCGTTCCCGCTGCTCGGTCTCGCCGCCCGCGGCCTCGTCCCCGTCCTGCTCCCGCGGAACCTCTACGAGGGCCTGCTCTTCCTCACCCTCGTCCCCTCCACCATCCAGTCGTCGATCGCGTTCACCTCGATCGCGCGCGGCAACGTACCGGCGGCGATCTGCGCCGGCTCCTTCTCCTCCCTCGCCGGCATCGTCCTCACGCCCCTGCTCGCCGCGGCGCTGCTCGGCAGCGGCGGCGGGGGCTTCTCCGCCGACTCGCTCGTCAAGATCGTGCTGCAACTGCTCGTGCCGTTCGTCGCGGGCCAGTCGCTGCGCCGCTGGGTCGGCGGCTTCATCGCCCGCCACAAGAAGGTTCTCGGTTACGTCGACCGCGGCTCCATCCTGCTCGTCGTCTACACGGCGTTCAGCGAGGGCGTGGTGCAGGGCATCTGGCACCAGGTCAGCGCCGTCCGCCTGGCGGGCCTGCTCGCCGTCGAGGCCGTGCTCCTCGCGGTGATGCTCACCGCGACCTGGTACGGCGCCAAGGCCCTCGGCTTCGACCGCGCCGACCGGATCGCCGTCCAGTTCGCGGGGTCGAAGAAGTCCCTCGCCTCCGGACTGCCCATGGCGAGCGTCCTGTTCGGCGCGCACGCCTCGCTCGCGGTACTGCCCCTGATGCTCTTCCACCAGATGCAGCTGATGGTGTGCGCGGTCATCGCCAAGCGCCGCGCGAAGGACCCCGAGGAGCCGACCGGCGAGCCGCTCAGCCCAGTCGCAGCGACACGAACCGCGGCCGGTACAGCGACACGTTCCGGCTGAGGTGCGCCTGCGCGGTGGCGGGCGCGGCGTCCAGCCAGTTCACGTCGTAGCTCAGCACCAGCCGCCCGCCGCCGCTCAGGTCCCGGTGCACCTGCGGGTTGTACGCGGCCACCGTGCCGTCCGGCAACGCGGGCGCGAACCCCTTCGCGGGGCCGTGCCAGGGCCCGGTGGGGGAGCACGCCCAGTACGAGGTCACGGTCGTCAGCCCCGCCGTCCCCGCCGCCATGGTGAACAGCACGTACGTCCCCGAGTCCCGCACCACACCGAACGCGCTCCCCACCCCGCGCCGCCGCCCGTCCCCGAGCACCGGCGCCGCCCGGGCGCCGGCCCGCCAGTGCCGGCCGTCCCAGTACTCCCAGGACCGCGTGGAGCCGAGCCGCCCGCGCGGGACCCGGGCCACATAGGCGCGGTGCACGGCGGCCTGCCCGTCGTCGCCGCCGAACACGTACGTCCACGCGCCCTCGTCGACCATGGTCGTGCCGTACAGCACCCGGCGCGCCGGGTCCGGCACCTGACGCTGGTCGAGGACCTGCGTGATGCCCTCCAGGCGCAGATCCGGCAGGGACAAGGTGGCCACCTCGGTCGCTGTCGGCACCCCGTAGATGTACGGGCCGGTGCCCGCCGTACGCGTCCACAGCAGGACGCGTACGACCGACGCGTCCGAGCCGGGGGAGCGCGGCTCCACCCGCGCCGCGACGGGCCACCGCCACTCGCCCGCCCCGGTGTCCGGGAACATCGGCGCGGCCACGGTCCGCTCGATCCGCCCCGAACGCCCCATGACCACAGCGGAGTTACGCACGAACGGGGCGTCCGGGCCACGCCAGGAGTGCGGCTCCCCGACCGGGTTGGGCGGCGGCCGCACGGCTCCCAGATACGTGTCGGAGAACAGCCAGAGCACCCGGCCGTCCGGCAGTCGCACGGAGTGGGTCCCGTCGCCGCCGGTCCAGTCGTCGGTGCGGGCGGCGTCGTCGCCGTAGCGGGTGAACTCCCCGTCCAGCGCGGAGTCCGGCTCCCAGGACGTCACGGAACGGGCCGCGCAGGCCGAGCCGTCCTCCCGCCGAGCGGGAACGGCCACGAGTATCAGCACAAGCCCGCAGGCGAGCGCCAGGACCAGCCCCGCCAGGAGCACGGGGAACCGCACGACCGGCCCCCACCGGCCGCGAGACGCCCACGTTTCCTCACGGCCCCCCACAGGACGCGACGCTAACCCCCCGGCCGCACCCGATCCAGCGGCAGCCACAGAACGGTCCGCCCGCCGGAGGTGACCCGCACGTCGTCGAGGGCCCCGCCGAAGAACGCCCGGCTGTCCATCCGCTGCCCCACATGCACCCCGAACGGCGAGTTCCGGCTCACCGATCCGGGTACGCCGGCCGCGCTCGCGACCACCGCCCCGTCGACGGACAACGTCAACCGGCCGCCCGCACGGCGGAGTCGGACCTGATGCCACGCCCCGTTGTTGTACGCGGACGAACTGCTCACCGAGACGGACCGCGGGGCACCCGCGCCGTCCCGCACAGTGATCGAGCCGGTGATCCGGTGCGAGGCGGGCTCACCGCGCAGCCACACCTGCGGCTGCGCCGCCCCGACCCCGCCCATCCACAAGAACGGCTGCTCGCCGCCGGTCGCGGTGTACCTGAACCGCAGCGACGCCGTGAACTCCCGCGCGCCCAGGGCGAGTCCCGGGCGGAAAGGCAGCCGGACCGCGTCGTCGACCCCGTCGAACGAGACCGCCCGCCCCACCGCGTCGGCCGTCACCGACGCCCCGCCGAGGACAGCGGCGCCGCGCGCGTGCCGCGCCCGGTCGTCCGTCGTCGGGCCGGCGCCGCGCCGCTCCTTCAGCCGGCCGGGCGTGAAGCGGACGAAGCGGATCTCGTCGCGGGCGTCCACCGCGCCGCCCTCGTACACCAGGCCCACCTGGTCCCGGCCGGCCCGCACCAGGTCCGAGTAGCCCGACCAGTCCGTGGTCACCACGGTGGCCCGGTCGAAGCTGTCCCAGGTGCGTCCGCCGTCGTAGGAGGAGCGGACGGTCATGGTGCGCCGCCGGTCCGGGTCGCCGGGGCAGGCGAGCAGCAGCCGCCCGCCCCCGCCGACGGGCAGGACCGAGCACTGCACCTGCGGCGCGTACAGGTCGGGGAGCGCCGCGAAGGGGCGGGCGAACGAGTTCCCGCCGTCGCGGCTCACCGTGTGCGTGCGGTGCCCGGGGTCGGTGCCGTCCTGCTCGCGCCCGCTGACGTAGACCGTGCCGTCGGGGAGTTCGGCGAGCGTCAACTCGGAGGGCTTCTGGCGGAACGTGCCGTCGTCCGCGACCGGCCACGAGTCCTTCGCGCCGGTGCGCCAGTGCTCGCCGTGGTCGTCGCTGATCAGCAGGGCGGCGTGGTTGGCGGTGATCCGGGCGCCGCCTCGCGTCTCGGCGTTGACGGTGAGGACGAGGCGCCCGCGGTGCCGGCCCCTGGTGAGCTGGATGCCGTGCACGGGGCCGGTCGCGTACCAGGAGTTGAAGTCGGGGGAGAGCAGTGCGCCGCTGAGATCGCGCGGCGCGGACCAGGAGCGTCCGTCGTCGTCGCTGTACTGGAGGTGCGGGGTGCGAGCGCACGGCACACCGCAGTTCCCGTTGCCGGTGCGGCCCGTGTTGTACGTCTCCGCGAGCATGATGCGGCCGGTCCGCAGGTCCACGACCGGCGCCGGGTTGCCGTGGGTGTCGCCCGCGCCCTCGTTGACGACCTGGAGCGGCGACCAGGTCAGGCCGCCGTCCTCGGACCGCTTGACGACGATGTCGATGTCGCCGGCGTCTGCGCAGTCGTTCGTGCGCCCCTCGGCGAAGGCGAGCAGGGTGCCCTCGGCCGTCCTCACGATCGCGGGGATCCGGTAGCAGGCGTACCCCGGATCCTGGGACGCCTTGAACAACACCTGCTGTTCGAAAGGGGGTTGGAGCTGCTCTCCGATGGTGGTGGTGGCGGCGCGCGCGGCCCCTGGCGCGGGCGGCGCGGGCAGTACGGGCAGTGCCGCGGCGACCGCGAGCGCCACCACCACGGATCTCGGGCGTGCGCGGAGTAGCTTGCTGCGGCGCATGGCGTGTCCCACCTTCCAGGTGAGCGACTGGATACGGACAACGGGACATCCCGTGTCCAACGTATGCATTCCAGGCATCACTGGAGCCGCTCGCCACCCCGTAGGAACCGCGCGTCACGAGAACAGACGACCGCGATCCAGGGGGCTCACGGGACTCAGGGGATGAGGACGACCTTGCCGAGGTTGCCTCGCTCCTCGATCACCGCATGCGCCCGCGCCGCGTCGGTGAGCGCGAACTCCGCGTGGACGACCGGTTTCAGAGCCCCCGTCAGGAACAGCCGCCACAACTCCTTGCGCCACAGGTCGTACGTCTCGGGCCTGCCGCGGGCGAGGAGGGCCATCTGGAACCCGATGACCGACTTCGCGCCGACGAGCAGGTCGTACGCCTCCACGGTCCCGCCGCCCGAGCTGTACGCCACGAGCCGCCCGTACGGCGCCAGGGCGGCGACCGCGGGCCGCAACAGCTCGCCGCCGACCGCGTCGAGGACGTACTCCACCGGCTCGCCCCAGGATTCGGCGTCGTACGCCACGACGGCGTCGGCCCCGAGCCCGCGCACGAAGTCGCCCTTGCGGTCCACGTCGGAGACGGCGGCCACGACCCGGGACGCGCCCTCCAGCCGGGCCAGTTGCAGCGCGAGGTGGCCCACACCGCTCGCCGCCGCCGTCACCAGCGCCGCCTCGCCCGGCTCCGGCCGCGCCGCCCGCAGCGCCCCGTAGGCGACGAGCCCGCTGCGGACGAGCGCCACCGCGTCGACCGCGCTCGCCGCGTCCGGCACCGGAGAGGCCATCGCCACATGGAGCAGCGCGTGGTCGGCGTAACCGTGGCCGAGGACCAGGCCCGTGACGCGGTCGCCGGGTGCGTACGCCCGCACGCCCTCGCCGAGCGCGACCACCTCGCCCGCGATCTCGCCGCCGAGCGCGATGGGCGCCCGGGGTTCGCGGACCTTGCGGACGACGGGCAGGGTGACGCCGATCGCCTCGACGCGTACCAGCAGCTCGCCGGGGCCGGGCGCGGGGACCGGCACCTCCTCCAGGAACAGGACCTCGGGACCACCGCTGTGCGTGTACCGGACACGACGCATGCGCCACCACCTCCACGGATCGACCAACCGTTGGGATTCCCAACGTTCGGTCGAGGATAGGGGCATCTTCGTTGGGAAGTCCAACGGAATTTCGGTACGCTGAGCCCATGAGCACGCCATCCAGCGCCCCGAGCACCATCCGCGACCTGCCGAGCTGGCTGCTGGGGCGGGCCGCCGCGCGGGGCCGCGCCCTCGTCGCCGAGGCACTGGCCGAGCAGGGGCTGAAGATGTGGCACCACGTCGTCCTCGCCGCGGTCGCCGACCTGGAGCCGGTCGCTCAGGCCGACCTCGTGCGCAGCGTCCAGCTCGACCCGAAGGACATGGTCGGTGTCCTGAACGATCTCCAGGGCGCGGGCCTCGTCGAGCGCGCCCCCGACCCCCGGGACCGGCGCAAGAACGCGGTCACCGTCACCGAAGAGGGCGCCCGTCTCGTCGAGGTGTGCGCCCGCGCGGCCCGCGGCGCCAACGACGCGCTGCTCGCCCCGCTCTCGGCGGCCGAGCGCGAGCTGTTCCTCGGCCTGCTCCGCCGGGTGTCCGGCACATCGGCGTAGGGGCCCGGCCGGCGCAGGGGGCGCTCCCCGCCGGTCCGGACCCCCGCCACCGTGCCGCGGGCGCCGGGTCAGCCGTGCTGGTGCGAACCGGCCGTCGTGGCCCGCAGGGCGACCCGGTGCTCACCCGCGTACACGTTCATGGAGGTGCCCCGCAGGAAACCGATCAGGGTGAGGCCGGACTCGGCGGCCAGGTCGACGGCGAGCGACGACGGCGCCGACACCGCCGCGAGCACCGGGATGCCCGCCATGACGGCCTTCTGCGCCAGCTCGAACGAGGCGCGGCCGGAGACCATGAGGACCGACCGCGACAGCGGCAGGTCCCCGTTCTGCAGAGCGCGGCCGACGAGCTTGTCCACCGCGTTGTGCCGGCCCACGTCCTCCCGTATGTCGACGAGACGCCCCTCCTCGTCGAAGAGGGCCGCCGCGTGCAGGCCCCCGGTCCGGTCGAAGACGCGCTGGTCCTCGCGGAGCCGGTCGGGGAGCGAGGCGAGCAGCTCGGTCGAGAGCAGGACCGGGGGAGTGTCGGCGATGGGGAACCGGGCCGTGGTCCGTACCGCGTCGAGGCTCGCCTTGCCGCACAGCCCGCAGGACGAGGTCGTGTAGACGTTGCGCTCCAGCGTGATGTCGGGCAGGACGACCCCGGGCGTGGTCCGCACATCGACCACGTTGTACGTGTTCACCCCGTCGGCCGTCGCGCCCGCGCAGTACACGATGTTCTGCAGGTCGTCGGCGCCGCCGAGCACGCCCTCGCTGACCAGGAAGCCCGCGGCGAGCGCGAAGTCGTCACCGGGTGTGCGCATGGTGATGGCCAGCGGCTTGCCGTTCAGCCGGATCTCCAGAGGCTCCTCGGCGACGAGGGTGTCAGGCCGGGTCGACACCTGCCCGTCCCTCACCCGGATCACCTTGCGCCGTTCCGTGACTCGTCCCATGTCCTGATCAGTCCCGGTTCTGTACGTGCTGGTAGCCGAAGCGGCCCTTGATGCAGAGGTTGCCGTGCGTCACCGGGTTGTCGTGCGGTGACGTGACCTTCACGATCTCATTGTCCTGCACATGGAGCGTGAGGTTGCAGCCGACTCCGCAGTACGCGCACACCGTCGTGGTCTGCGACTGCGCCGGCTCGTCCCAGGTACCCGCGGCCCGCATGTCGAACTCCGACTTGAACGACAGCGCGCCCGTCGGACACACCTCGATGCAGTTGCCGCAGTACACGCACGCCGAATCGGTCAGCGGCGCGTCCTGCTCCACCGCGATCCGGGCGTCGAAACCGCGCCCGGTGACCGAGATCGCGAAGGTGTTCTGCCACTGGTCGCCGCAGGCGGCGACGCACTTGTAGCAGAGAATGCATTTGTCGTACTCGCGCACGTAGAGGTCGTTGTCGAGCCGCGGTTCCTCGTCGAGACGGGCCGCGTCCGGCCCGAACCGGTCCGGCTCCGCCTCGTACTCCTTCAGCCACGAGGCGACCTGCGGTGTCGTCGACAGGTCGACCGAGGACGCCAGGAGTTCGAGGACGACCTTGCGGCTGTGCCGGGCCCGCTCGCTGTCCGTGCGCACCTCCATCCCGGGCTCGGCCTTCCTCGAACACGCGGGGACGAGGGTCCGGGCGCCCGTCACCTCCACGACACAGAGCCGGCAGGCGTTCTTCGGGGTCAGCGTGTCCCCGTGGCAGAGCGTCGGGATGTCCTTCCCCGCGGCGCGGCAGGCGTCGAGGACCGTCGCCCCCTCGGCCGCGCGCACCGGCGCGCCGTCGATCGTGAACTCCAGCAGACGGCGGGGGATCCCCAGTTCGACGGCGGTCATGACGCGTACGCTCCCAGACGGTCGATGGCGGACTCGATGGCGTTCCAGGCGGTCTGGCCGAGACCGCAGATCGAGGCGTCCTTCATGGCGCGCCCCACCTCGCGCAGCAGCGCGATGTCGTCGTCGGCGGCGATGCCCTTCTTCTCGGCGATCCGGTGCAGCGCCTCCTGCTGGCGCACCGTTCCGACCCGGCACGGCACGCACTGCCCGCAGGACTCCTCGCGGAAGAACTGGGCGATGCGCAGCAGGACACGCGGCAGCGGCAACGCGTCGTCGAACGCCATCACCACGCCGGAGCCGAGCGTGGTGCCCGCGGCGCGGGTGCCCTCGAAGGTGAGCGGGATGTCCAGCTCGTCGGGGCGTACGAAACCGCCCGCGGCGCCGCCGAGCAGGATCGCCCGGAGCGGGCCCGGGGTACCGGCGAGGGCGAGGAGGTCGCCGAGGGTGGCGCCGAAGGGCACTTCGTAGAGGCCGGGCCGGTCGACGGCGCCGGAGACGCAGAACAGCTTGGGCCCGGTCGACTGCCCGGTGCCGACGGCCGCGTACGCCTGCGCGCCCATGGTCAGGATCGGCAGGACGTTGACGAGGGTCTCCACGTTGTTGGCCGCGGTCGGCTTGCCGAACAGCCCCTTCTCGACGGGGAACGGCGGCTTGGAGCGCGGCTCGCCCCGGTAGCCCTCGATGGAGTTGAACAGCGCGGTCTCCTCGCCGCAGATGTAGGCGCCCGCGCCGCGCCGGATCTCGATGTCGAAGGCGAACCCCTGCCCGAGGATGTCCTCGCCCAACAGGCCCCGCGCGCGGGCCTGTTCGACGGCGTGGCTCATGCGGGCGAGCGCCCGCGGGTACTCGCCGCGCAGATACAGGTAGCCGTGGTGGGCGCCCGTCGCGTACGCCGCGATCGTCATGGCCTCAACGAGCGCGTACGGGTCGCACTCCATCAGGACCCGGTCCTTGAAGGTGCCGGGTTCGGACTCGTCGGCGTTGCAGACGAGATAGTGCGGGCCGGCCGGCTGCGCCGCGGTGGCCTGCCACTTCCGCCCCGTCGGGAACGCGGCGCCGCCCCGCCCCACGAGCCCCGCGTCGGTCACTTCCCGGATCACCCCGGCGGCCCCGATGGCGAAGGCCCGCCGCAGCGCGGCGTACCCGCCCTCGGCCCGGTAGTCGTCGAGGGAGGAGGGATCGACGCGGCCGACGCGCTTGAGGAGGACGAGAGCGGGGTCACCGGCTTGCGGCACGGCCGCAGACGCGACGGGTTCCCCTCGAGGAGCGGAGTCCGGGGCAGCGCCCCGCGGCAGTCCGACGGGCGCGGCGGAACAGGGAGAACCCGCCCGCACCAGCAACGCCGCAGGCGCCCGCTCGCACAACCCCAGACACGGCGACTCCTCGACCCGCACATCGGCCCCGAACCGCCCCCGCGCCGACTCGCACAGCTCCACGCCCCCGACCCGGGCACAGGCAAGGTCCGTGCACACGTGCAACACCGTCGCGGGACGCTCCCGCACAGAGAACATGGAGTAGAACGTGGCCACCCCGTACGCCTCCGCGGGCGGCACCGTGAGCCGCCGGCACAGATAGTCCAGCGCACCAGGGCTGATCCATCCCACCCGGTCGTTGACCGCGTGCAGCCCCGGCAGCAGCAGGTCCCGCCGCGCACGGGCCGCCCGCCCGCCCCGCGCCCAGCGCAGATCGGCGTCGGAGCGGTCGTCGGCCCCCTCCCACGCGGATTCCGGCGGCCCGAGCAGAGCGTCGAGCGCCTCCCGCTCCTCGTCCGTCGGTTTGCTGTCACCGAAGCGCAGATCCACGTTTCCTCAGCCCCTCACTGCTCACTCACTGCTCACTCACGCGGTCAGCTTCTCGATACGTACCGCCGACGCCTTGAACTCCGCCGTCCCCGCGATCGGGCAATTGGACTCGATCGTCAGCGCGTTGGTGTCCACCTCGTCGGGGAAGTGCATGGTCATGAAGGCGAGCCCGGGACGCAGCCCCGGATCGACCCAGACCGGCGCGGTCACCGCGCCCCGCCGCGACGAGATCCGGACCTCATCGCCGACCACGACCCCGTACCGCTCGGCGTCCTCCGGGCACAGCTCGACGTACTCGCCGCGGCGCAGCGGGGACGCGAAACTCCCGCTCTGCACACCGGTGTTGTACGAGTCGAGGCGGCGCCCTGTCGTCAGCCGGACCGGGTACGCCTCGTCGGTCAGGTCGACCGGCGGATCGTGCTCGACGAGCCCGAACGGCGCGAGCCGCCCGCGCCGCGCCGGATCCGCCTCCCACAGCCGGCCGTGCAGATACGAGGTGGGCGGCTCGTCCACGTCGGGGCAGGGCCACTGGAGCCCCTGCGCCTCCGCAAGCCGGTCGTACGTCATCCCGAAGTGGTCCGGCGACAGCGCGCGCAACTCGTTCCAGACGGCCTCGGCGTCCGCGTACTTCCAGTCGTGGCCCAGGCGGGAGGCGAGGTCGCAGATGATGTCGATGTCCTCGCGCGCCTCGCCGGGCGGGGTGAGCGCGGCCCGCACGCGCTGGACGCGCCGCTCGCTGTTGGTCGTCGTGCCGTCGGTCTCCGCCCACGCGGCCGTGGCGGGCAGTACCACGTCGGCCATCTCGGCGGTCCTGGTCAGGAAGATGTCCTGGACCACGAGGTGGTCGAGGGCGGCGAGCCGGCGCGCGGCCTGCTCGCTGTCGGCCTCCGACTGCGCGGGGTTCTCGCCGATGCAGTAGACGGCGCGCAGCCCGCCGTGCTCCATCGCCTCGAACATGTCCGTCAGGGTCATGCCGTACCGCGGCGGGATCACCGCGTCCCAGGCCCGCTCGAACTTTCCCCGGTGGCCGTCGTCGAGGAGGTCCTGGAACCCGGGGAGCCGGTTGGGGATGGCGCCCATGTCGCCGCCGCCCTGCACGTTGTTCTGCCCGCGCAGCGGTTGTACCCCGGCGCCGTACCGGCCGACGTGGCCGGTCAGCAGGGACAGGTTGATCAGCGCCCGGACGTTGTCGGTGCCGTTGTGGTGCTCGGTGATGCCGAGTGTCCAGCACAGCTGGGCGCGTTCGGCCCGCGCGTAGGCGTGCGCCAGCTCCCGGATCGCGGCGGCGGGGACGCCGGTCACCTTCTCCGCGAGGGAGAGCGTCCAGGGCTCGACGAGCGCCTTGTACTCCTCGAAGCCGGTCGTCGCCCGCGCCACGAACGCCTTGTTGTACAGGTCGGCGGCGATGATCTCCCGGGCGACGGCGTGGGCGAGGGGGATGTCGGTGCCGACGTTCAGGCCGAGCCAGCCCTCCGCCCACTCGGCCGTCGAGGTGCGGCGCGGGTCGACGGCGTACATCCGCGCCCCGTTCCTGATCCCCTTCAGTACGTGCTGGAAGAAGATCGGGTGCGCGAAGCGGGCGTTGGAGCCCCACATCACGATCAGGTCCGTCCGCTCGACCTCCGCGTACGAGGAGGTGCCGCCGCCCGAGCCGAACGCCGCCGACAGACCGGCGACGCTCGGCGCGTGACACGTACGGTTGCAGGAGTCGACGTTGTTCGTCCCCATGACGACCCGGGTGAACTTCTGCGCGACGAAGTTCATCTCGTTGGTGGCGCGGGCGCAGGACAGCATCGCGAAGGCGTCCGGGCCGTGCTCCTCGCGGGTGCGCCGGAAACCGTCGGCCGCGACCGTCAGGGCCTCGTCCCAGGTGGCGGGCCGGAAAGGGGAGGTGCGGTCGCCGGGTGTCTCGCGCACCAGTGGCCGGGTGAGCCGGGTGTAAATCTTCGGGGTGCGGTCGCGCCGCTTCTGCCTCGTGCTCATGCGGCGTCCCTCCTCATCATGGCGCGGGCGAGCAGGTCCGAGAGGGCGTGCACGGTGCGCAGCGTGGGCACCTCGACGCCCGTGATGTCCGCCAGCTCCACGACAGCGGCCAGCAACACGTCCAGCTCCAGGGGCTTTCCGCGTTCCAGGTCCTGGAGCGTGGAGGTGCGGTGGTCGCCGACCCGTTCGGCGCCGGCCAGGCGGCGCTGCACGGAGATGTCGGGTGTGCAGCCGAGAGCCGCGGCGACGGCGAGCGTCTCGGTCATCATGATCTCGATGACCCGGCGCGTACCGCCGTGCAGGCACATCTGCCGCATCGTGGCGCGCACCAGGGCGCTGATCGGGTTGAAGGAGATGTTGCCGAGCAGCTTGATCCAGAGGTCGGAGCGCAGATCCGGCTCGACGGGGCACTTCAGGCCGCCCGCCCGCATCGCGTCACTGAACGCGACACAGCGCGCCGATACCGTACGGTCCGGCTCCCCGAGGGAGAACCGCGTCCCTTCCAGGTGGCGGACGACTCCCGGCGCCGCCAGCTCCGTCGCGGCGTAGACGACACAGCCGACGGCCCGCTCGGGGGCGAGCACCGCGCTCACGGCCCCGCCCGGGTCGACGCTCTCCAGCCGGTGGCCGTCGTGCGGGCCGCCGTGCCCGTGGAAGTACCACCACGGGATGCCGTTCTGCGCCGCGACCACCGCCGTACGGTCGTGCAGCAGCGGCTCGATCAGCGGCCCGCACGCCGCGTACGAGGTGGCTTTCAGGCCGAGGAACACATAGTCGACGGGCCCGATCTCGGCCGGGTCGTCGGTGGCGTGCGCCCGCGCGGTGAAGTCGCCGCGCGCGCTGATGATCTGGACGCCGCTGTGCCTCATGGCCGCCAAGTGCGGTCCACGGGCGATGAGATGGACGTCGGCGCCCGCGCGGTGCAGCGCGGCTCCGACATAGGCGCCGATCGCTCCGGCGCCGAGGACTGCGACTTTCACGGGCGGGCTCCGTCCGGTCGAGGGTTCGGCTCCGCCCCGCTCGCACGGGCAGTGGCGGTCCGAAGTGAGGCGAAGACGGTCGGCAACGCGGCGACGACTGCCGGAAAGGCAGCGGAGACTGTCGATGGAATATTGTCTACAGTATGGAAGTTGGGTCGACAAGGCTTCGCGCACGGGCTCGCACCATGGCTTGCCCAGGCATTGCATACCGTCGACGGATTCTGTACGGAGTCTCGTCCCGCCCCTTCCCAACGCCCGGGCCGCTGCCTACGGTTCTGGATCATGAGGCCCCCCGTCGCACCACCCGGCTGGAGCCGCTGGCTCGTACCGCCCGCCGCCCTCTCGGTCCATCTCTCCATCGGCCAGGCCTACGCCTGGAGCGTCTTCAAACCGCCCCTCGAATCCGCCCTGGACCTGAGCGGCACCCAGAGCGCGCTGCCGTTCCAGCTCGGCATCGTGATGCTCGGCCTCTCCGCCGCGTTCGGCGGCACCCTCGTCGAACGCAACGGCCCGCGCTGGGCGATGTCCGTCGCCCTCGTCTGCTTCTCCTCGGGCTTCCTGCTCTCCGCCCTCGGCGCCGCCACCGAGCAGTACTGGCTGATCGTGTTCGGCTACGGCTTCGTCGGCGGCATCGGACTCGGCATCGGCTACATCTCCCCGGTCTCCACCCTCATCAAGTGGTTCCCGGACCGGCCCGGCATGGCCACCGGCATCGCGATCATGGGCTTCGGCGGCGGCGCGCTCATCGCGTCACCGTGGAGCGCGCAGATGCTGGAGTCCTTCGGCGCGGACAGCGACGGCATCGCGCTGGCCTTCCTGGTGCACGGCCTGGTGTACGCGGTCTTCATGACGCTCGGCGTCCTGCTGGTGCGGGTGCCCCGCAAGGAGGGGCGGCCAGGGGCGCGGGAGGCGGCGCGGACGACCCCCGCCGGCCCGCAGGTGTCGGCGCGACAGGCCATCCGCACCCCCCAGTTCTGGTGCCTGTGGCTGGTCCTGTGCATGAACGTGACGGCCGGCATCGGCATCCTGGAGAAGGCCGCGCCGATGATCACGGACTTCTACGCGCGGACCAGCACCCCGGTCACGGCGAGCGCGGCGGCCGGCTTCGTCGCCCTGCTCTCCGCCGCGAACATGGCCGGACGCATCGGCTGGTCCTCCACCTCCGACCTCATCGGCCGCAAGGACATCTACCGCCTCTACCTCGGCGTCGGCGCCCTGATGTACCTGCTCATCGCCGTCTACGGCGACTCCTCCAAACCCCTCTTCGTCCTCTGCGCCCTCGTGATCCTCTCCTTCTACGGTGGCGGCTTCGCGACCGTCCCCGCCTACCTGAAGGACCTGTTCGGCACCTACCAGGTGGGCGCCATCCACGGCCGGCTGCTCACCGCCTGGTCCACCGCGGGCGTCCTCGGCCCGCTCATCGTCAACCGGGTCTCCGACAGCCAGGAGGAGATCGGGAAGCATGGCTCGTCCCTCTACGGCCTCTCCTTCACGATCATGATCGGGCTGCTGGCCGTCGGCTTCGTCGCCAACGAGCTGGTCCGCCCCGTCCACCCCCGCCACCACGTCCCCGCCCAGAGGGAGTCCGCCGATGACAGCGCCGACGCCACCGCCGACCGTGACCGCCAGCAGCCCGCCTAGGCGCCGGGGCCTGATCGCCTTCGCCTGGCTGTGGGTGGGGGCGCCACTCGCCTACGGACTGTACGAACTGGTGCAAAAGGCCACACAGCTGTTCACAGGCTGACCGGGTGGAACTCTCCAACCGAGACCGCACAATCCTGTTGCTTACGTCACCTCCTACTCGCCGGTCGCTGAGCAGACTTGAACGTCCGCGACCCGCACGGGGGCGGGCCAGGCACACGAGGGGACCAGCTCCATGACCGGTTCGCGCATCGTCGGTATCGGCCACTACCAGCCCGCGAGAATTCTCACCAACGAGGACCTGGCGGCCATGGTCGACACCGACGACGAGTGGATCCGCTCCCGCGTCGGCATCCGGACCCGGCACATCGCGGGACCCGACGAGCCGGTCGACGAGCTCGCCGCGCACGCCGCCGCGAAGGCGCTGGCCGCGGCGGGTCTGACCGCCGACGCCATCGACCTGGTCGTCGTCGCCACGTCCACCGCCGTCGACCGTTCGCCGAACATGGCGGCCCGCGTCGCCCACCGCCTCGGCGTCCCCTCCCCGGCCGCGCTCGACCTGAACGTCGTCTGCGCCGGGTTCACCCACGCCCTCGCCACCGCCGACCACACCCTGCGGGCCGGGGCCGCCACCCGCGCGCTCGTCATCGGTGCGGACAAGATGTCGGCCGTCACCGACTGGACCGACCGCTCCACCTGCGTCCTGGTCGGCGACGGCGCGGGCGCCGTGGTCGTCGAACCGTGCGCCGACGGCCAGGAGCCCGGCATCGGCCCCGTCCTGTGGGGCTCGGTCCCCGAGATGGGCAACGCCGTACGCATCGAGGGCCAGCCCGCGCGGTTCGCCCAAGAGGGCCAGTCCGTCTACCGCTGGGCGACCCGGCAGCTCCCGCCGCTCGCCCGCGAGGCCTGCGCGAAGGCGGGCCTCGACCCGGCCGACCTCGCCGCCGTCGTCCTGCACCAGGCCAACCTGCGCATCATCGAACCCCTCGCCGAGAAGATCGGCGCCGTGAACGCGGTGGTGGCGCGGGACGTCGTCGACTCCGGCAACACCTCCGCCGCGAGCGTGCCGATGGCGCTGTCCAAGCTGATCGAACGCGGCGAGCTGGCCACCGGGGCGCCCGCGCTGCTCTTCGGCTTCGGCGGGAACCTCTCCTACGCGGGCCAGGTCGTGCGCTGTCCGTAACGCGGGGGATGCGGGATGTGACGAGGCCAACTGCCCCTGGTGGTAGCGATTGTGCTCGGTAAACTGTATTCCAAAGACAATCGAGTGTTCCGATCCGGGCCGACACCGTGTGGGCCGGGGACACCGGATCCGGGACCGGAATCGGCGTGCCGGATGCTCGAAGCCCAGGAGGGGGAGCGCGATGTTGTCCACAGGACTGCCGCAGGGGGCGGTGCCCAAGCTGGAGCGCCCCGGCCCGTTGCGCGAGCGGGTCTACGAGGCGCTGCTCGCACTCATCACGACCCGCGCCCTCCAGCCCGGCCAGCACCTCGTCGAGAGCGAGCTGGCCGGACATCTCGGGGTCTCGCGCCAGCCGGTGCGTGAGGCGCTGCAACGGCTGAACACCGAGGGCTGGGTCGACCTGCGCCCGGCGCAGGGCGCGTTCGTGCACGAGCCGACAGAGGAGGAGGCCGACCAACTCCTCACCGTCCGTACGCTGTTGGAGGCCGAGGCGGCCCGGCTCGCCGCGGCCAACGCGGGCAGGACCGGCATCACCGCCCTGGAGGAGCTCTGCGCCAAGGGTGAGCAGGCCGTCGCCGACGGGGACGTGGACGTGGTGGTCGCGACGAACGCCGAGTTCCACGCGAAGGTCATGGAACTCGCGGGCAACGTGGTCCTGGCCGAACTCGCCGGCCAGGTCGACGCCCGCGTCCGCTGGTACTACCAGCCCGTCGCCCGCCAGCGCGGCAAGCAGTCCTGGATCGAGCACCGCGAACTCATCGCGGCGATCTCGGCCCGCGACGAGTCACGGGCGACGGCGGTGATGCGGGCGCACACCGAGCACACCCGCGAGACCTACCACCACCGCAACCAGGAGTAACCTCGGCTTCCCGGGGCCCCCGGCCCTAGCCGTCGGCCTGCCACTGCGGATCGCGGCCCGTGAACGCCAGCAGCCGGGCCGCCGGGCCCGCCCCCGCCGGGCCCGCCCCCGCCGGGGCCGGGACGGCCGGGGCGTACTTGTGGAAGTTGTCCCGGACGAAGTCGACGAAGCGGTCGGCCGGCACCTGGAGGCCGGTGGCCAGCTCGTCCGTCAGGGGTAGCCGCCGGCCCGTCGCCCGGGCGATGTCCCAGGCGTGCACGCCCGCGTCCAGAGCGGCGGCGGCCGTGCCCAGCCAGGCCGGGAGCGGGCCGAAAGGCGTCGGGACGTCGCTCGCGCCACGGCCGACCGACTCCCACGCCTCGGTCACCGCGGCCAGCACCTGCTCCAGCTCGCCGAGCGGGTCGGGCCCGAGCGCGTTCTCCGGCGCGAACGGATCGCCGGCCGGCGCGATGTCGGATATCTGCATCACCAGCGCCTGCTGGTCGAGGCGGGCGTGGTTCAGTACCTGGCGCACGGTCCACTCGGCGCACGGCGTGGGCCGGTCCCAGCCGTCCACCGGTACTTCGCGCACTGCCGCACGCAGATACTCGTGCGCCTGCTCCAGCAGCTTGTATCCATCGACCGGTCCGTCTCCATCGATCGAACTCAAGGTCCCCACCCCTCTCGTAGTCGCCCCGCCCGGCGGGCAGGACGGAATCAGCGGTCGAAACGGTGCGCGTGCTCCCGGGTCCACCGGGGCTCCGGCCGCGGTGCGGAGCGTATGGCCTGCGAGCCGGCGTTCCCTGTCGCCCCCGTCGCCCCCGTCGCCTCCGTCCCCAGGATCATCCGGGCTCCCCGGCCGCGCCGCCACCCATGGTGGACGCACGAGGGGACCAGCGTGCCTCAGCGGCCAGCATCACCACCAAGGAGACGACGAGAGCGAGGAGTTGGGCCAGCGCGGAGACGTAGATGCCGAGCAGCGCCGTCGCGAGCACCACCGGGACCGAGAGCGTCCGGTACCCCAGCGGGAACAGCCGCATGGCCGCCCGGAACGCCGCGTCTCCCGCCAGGAACAGCGCGACACCGCCCGCGAGGGCCAGCGCGGGCCCCGTGTGCAGATGCTCCCCGATGTGCCCGAGCGACTTCTTGATCCCCGCGGCGAGAAACGCCACGCCGAGCAGCATGGGCAGGAACGCGTAGTAGTACGCGGTCATCGCGAGGCGCCAGCGCCGGTCGGCCGGTGTCGCGGCGAAGGCGTGCTCGGCGCCGCCCTCGTCGCGGACGAAGTAGGTCCACCACAGCGCCCCGGCGAGCGCGAGCGCCAGGAAGACACCGCTGAAGACGCTCGCCGTGAACGGCAGATCGCCGATGCCCACGCCGATCGCGATGACCGACTCGCCGAAGGAGACGATCAGCAGAAGACCGTGCCGCTCCACGAAGTGCCCGGGGTCCAACGCGCCCATCTGTGCCCGGAGTTCGGAGTTGGCGCGGCCGGAACGGCGGGCCGGGCCGTACTCCGCCATCACCGGGGTCACGAACTGCAGGGCGATGGCCAGCACCCACAGCCCGTCCGCGAGCAGCCCCGTGCACAGGCCGGCGCCCGTGACCGCCAGCGCGGCCAGGGAGTTGGGCGCCGCGTACCAGACGACGTCGTGGCCGTGGCTGCGGGTGTACAGGGCGCTGTGGACGACGACGACCAGCAGAAGACCGAGGCCGAAGACGACGCCCGCGTCCGAGTGCGGGTCGAAGACGTGCGGGATGGACAGGGCGCAGACGAGGAAGCCCGCCATGCCGAGCAGCATCAGCAGGCGGCGCGACGGCCGGTCCGGCGGCACCTGGTTGGTGAGGTAGGCGTAGGCCGAGTACATCCAGTACAGCACGGCGAAGATGAGCACGACGCGGCCCGCGGTGGCCCACGACAGATCGTGCGCGATCAGCACGGTCAGCTGCGTGAGCGTGTAGACGAAGACCAGGTCGAAGAAGAGCTCCAGCGAGGTGACCCGCTGCGAGAGCGCCGGTTGCCCCCCGCCGTCCCGTTCCTCGCGCTGTGGTGGTGCCGCCTGCGGCGTCATGCCTGAACTCCCCCTGTGACGTGGCGCGTTGTCGCGGCGCACAGACTACGGGCCGGTGACGTCCGGCGCAGGAGGACCTCAGGGAGTCCGCCGGGAGCCGACCTTTGTCCTGTGACTGGAGAAAGTCATGGGTAATTCCTGCGCAACTTCTTCCCACACCCGGCAGGCACTGCTACGTTCCCCATCGAAAGAACGACTGCGTGACTGGCCGAAACAGCATCGGTCCGGCCGGTCCACCGGAGCCCGAAGAGGCGGGGAGGGGCACGTGAGACGCATGACGGCTCGACCCGCCAACGCGCACCAGGCGCGCTTGCTGCGACTGCTGCGCGACGGAGGACCCAACTCCCGTGCCCAGCTGGGCGACCAGATCGATCTGTCGCGCTCCAAGCTGGCCGTCGAGGTGGACCGCCTCCTGGAGACCGGGCTCGTGGTCGCCGACGGACTCGCCGCCTCGCGCGGCGGCCGCCGCTCCCACAACATCCGGCTCGCCCCCGGTCTCCGCTTCCTCGGCGTCGACATCGGCGCGACCTCGGTCGACGTCGCCGTCACCAACGCCGAGCTGGAGGTCCTCGGGCACATCACCCAGCCCATGGACGTACGCGAGGGGCCGGTCGCGGTCTTCGAGCAGGTACTGGCCATGGCGGCGAAGCTGCGGGCATCGGGGCTGGCCGAGGGGTTCGACGGAGCGGGCATCGGAGTGCCCGGCCCCGTCCGCTTCCCCGAGGGCGTCCCGGTCGCCCCGCCGATCATGCCCGGCTGGGACGGCTTCCCGGTCCGCGAGGCGCTCAGCCAGGAACTGGGCTGCCCCGTCATGGTCGACAACGACGTGAACCTGATGGCAGTGGGGGAGCAGCACGCGGGCGTCGCCCGCTCCGCACGCGACTTCCTCTGCGTCAAGATCGGTACCGGTATCGGCTGCGGCATCGTCGTCGGCGGCGAGGTCTACCGCGGCACGACCGGATCGGCCGGCGACATCGGGCACATCCAGGTCGAACCCGACGGCAGGCAGTGCGCCTGCGGCAACCGGGGCTGCCTGGAGGCCTACTTCAGCGGCGCGGCGCTCGCCCGTGACGCCGAGGAGGCCGCCCGTGACGGGCGCTCGCCCGAGCTCGCCGGACGCCTGGAACTGGCCGGAAAGCTCAGCGCCGCCGATGTGGCGGTGGCCGCGGCCGCCGGTGACGGCACCTCCCTCGATCTCATCCGCGAGGGCGGCAACCGCACCGGCCAGGTCATCGCCTCCCTGGTCAGCTTCTTCAACCCCGGACTCGTCGTCATCGGCGGCGGCGTCACCGGCCTCGGCCACACGCTCCTCGCCGCCCTGCGCACCCAGGTCTACCGCCAGTCGCTCCCCCTGGCGACCGGCAACCTGCCCATCGTCCTGGGCGAGCTGGGCCCCACCGCCGGAGTCATCGGCGGCGCCCGCCTCATCAGCGACCACCTGTTCTCACCCGCGTAGCACTCCCGACACCCGTAACCGCACAGCGCCCTGCTCTGCCCTGCCCTGAAACCGGCCCGCACCCGCTGCTAGGGGAACCGCCATGGCACTTTCGGCACCAGAACCACCGCTGCTCACCATGAACGGCATCACCAAGTCGTTCCCCGGCGTACGCGCCCTCGACGGGGTGGACCTCGACGTCCGCCCGGGCGAGGTGCACTGCCTGCTCGGCCAGAACGGCGCGGGCAAGTCCACGCTCATCAAGGTCCTCGCCGGCGCCCACCAGCCGGACTCCGGCGCCATCACCTGGCGCGGCGAGCCGGTCTCCCTGCGCTCGCCGATCGCCGCGATGCGCCTCGGCATCGCCACCATCTACCAGGAACTCGACCTGGTCGAGGGGGTGTCGGTGGCCGAGAACGTCTTCCTCGGACACGAGCCGACCTCGGCCGGCTTCGTGGTCCGCGGACGCGACGCGAAGGCGGCGACAGCGGCCCTGCTCAAACGGCTCGGGCACGGCGAGATCGCCCCCGGCACCCTGGTGGGGAACCTGTCCGCGGCCGGGCAGCAGATCGTCTCGATGGCCCGCGCGCTCTCCCACGACGTACGGCTCATCGTCATGGACGAACCCTCCGCCGCGCTCGACCCCGACGAGGTCGACAACCTCTTCCGTATCGTCGGCGACCTCACAGCGGACGGCGTCGCCGTCGTCTACATCTCCCACCGCCTGGAGGAGATCCGCCGCATCGGCGACCGGGTCACCGTCCTCAAGGACGGCCGGGCCGTGGCCGGCGGCCTCCCGGCGAAGGACACGCCGACACGTGACGTGGTGGCGCTGATGACGGGCCGCAACGTCGAGTACGTCTTCCCGGACCGTCCGCCGGCCATCACGGCGGCCGAACCGGTCCTGCGCGTCCAGAACCTGTCCCGCCAGGGCGAGTTCGCGCCACTGGACCTGGAGATCCGCCCGGGCGAGATCGTCGGCCTCGCCGGACTGGTCGGCTCCGGACGCTCCGAGATCCTGGAGACGATCTACGGCGCCCGAAAACCGACGACCGGTCAGGTCAGTGTCGAGGGACGGGCGTTGCGACCCGGCAGTGTGCGCGCCGCGGTCCGGGCGGGCCTCGGTCTCGCCCCCGAGGAGCGCAAGGCCCAAGGGCTCCTGATGCTGGAATCGGTGACCCGCAACGTCTCGGTCTCCTCCATGTCCCGCTTCTCCTACGGCGGTTGGGTCGACCGGGGCCGGGAGGACGAGGCCGCCCGCAAGGCCGTCCGGGAGCTGTCGCTGCGCCCGGACAACCCGTCCGTCCCCGTCCGCACTCTCTCCGGCGGCAACCAGCAGAAGGCGGTGCTGGCCCGCTGGCTGCTCCGCGGCTGCAAGGTCCTGCTCCTGGACGAGCCGACCCGGGGCGTCGACGTCGGCGCCCGCGCCGAGCTGTACGCGGTCATCCGCCGCCTCGCCGACGACGGCCTCGCCGTCCTGCTGGTCTCCAGCGAGGTGCCCGAGGTCCTGGGCCTCGCGGACCGCGTCCTGGTCCTGCGCGAGGGCCACGTCGTCCACGAGGCCCCGGCCACGGAACTGACGGAGCACCGGGTCCTGGACCTGGTGATGGAAGGAACGCCGGCGTGAGCCGCCCCGCCGGGGGCGCGCCCGGGGGACGACCGCCCCGGCGCCGCCCGTGGACGACCCG
The DNA here is from genome assembly GCF_055571235.1 of Streptomyces sp. NPDC030991. Lineage (NCBI taxonomy): Bacteria > Bacillati > Actinomycetota > Actinomycetes > Kitasatosporales > Streptomycetaceae > Streptomyces > Streptomyces sp. NPDC030991. The sequence continues at coordinate 180,011 of NZ_JBVIFR010000012.1, read as the reverse complement.
CGCCCCAGCTCCGCCGCACAGACGACCCCGATCAGAAGGGACCCCGGCGTCATGACGCAGCCCGCCACCCCAACCCGCCCGGCGGAGCCCAAACGCGCCGCGGCCGCCAAGAACGTCAAAGCCGTCCGCCTGGACATCCGCACGCTCTCCCTGCTCGGTGTCCTCGCCGTCCTCATCGTCATCGGCGGGATCACCCAGCCGGACTCCTTCCTGGACACCGACAACGTCCAGCTGATCCTCACCCAGGCGTCCGTCATCGGTGTCGTCACCGTCGGCATGACCTTCGTGATCATCTCCGGCGGCATCGACCTCTCCGTCGGCGCGATCGTCGCCCTGGCCAGTTGCTGGGCCACGACGGTCGCCACCCAGGAGTACGGCTTCGTCGGCATCCTGTTCACCGCGATCGTCGTGGGTGTGGCCTGCGGCCTCGTCAACGGTGTCCTCATCGCGTACGGCGCCATGGTCCCCTTCATCGCCACCCTCGCGATGCTCGCCTCGGGCCGTGGTCTCGCCGAGCAGATCACCGACGGCAGCACCCAAGTGGTCACCGTGGGCAGCGTGTTGAAGCTCGGCGAGCGGGACGCCTACATCCTCGGCATTCCGCCGCTCGTCCTCGTCTTCGCCGCCGTCACCGTCATCGGCTGGCTCGTCCTGAACCGCACCACGTTCGGCCGCCGCTCGGTGGCCGTCGGCGGCAACGCGGAAGCCGCCCGGCTGGCCGGCATCGACGTACGCCGTCAGCGTCTGTACCTCTACCTGCTCTCCGGCCTGTGCTGCGGCATCGCCGCGTTCCTGCTGATCGTGCTGGCCGGCTCCGGCCAGAACACCAACGGCAACCTGTACGAACTCGACGCCATCGCCGCGGCCATCATCGGCGGCACCCTCCTCACCGGCGGCCGCGGCACCATCGTCGGCTCCGTCCTCGGGGTCCTGATCTTCACCACGATCACCAACATCTTCGCGCTGAACAACCTCCAGAGCGACGTACAGCAGATCGCCAAGGGCGCGATCATCGTCGCCGCGGTCCTGGTCCAGCGACGTACAGCACACACCCACTCCTGACCTCTCAAGCCCCGGGAAGGGACGACGTCATGCCAGAGATCACGAGCCGCAGAGGACTCCTGTTCGGCGCGGCCGCGGCCGTCACCACAGGCGGTCTGCTCACGGCCTGCACCAGCAACGAGCCCAGCGACAAGGGCGACAGCAGCAAGGCCGCCGACCAGCCGGTCGCCGACGACAAGCCCGGCAAGAAGGTCACCATCGGCTTCGCCGGGCCGCAGGCCGACCACGGCTGGCTCAACGCCATCAACGAGAACGCCAAGGAGCGGGCCAAGAAGTACTCCGACGTCGCCCTCGAAGCCACCGAGGGCTCCAACGACACGGCCGCGCAGATCGGCCAGGTCGAGACGCTCATCAACAAGAAGGTCGACGTCCTCGTCGTGCTCCCCGCCGACGGCAAGGCGCTGACGCAGGTCGGCCTCAAGGCGATGCGCGCCGGCATCCCCGTCGTCAACCTCGACCGCATCTTCAACACCCCGCAGGCGTACCGCTGCTGGATCGGCGGCGACAACTACGGCATGGGCCTGAGCGCCGGCAACTACATCGGCGAGAAGCTCAAGGACAAGAAGAACGCCAAGGTCATCGAGTTGGCCGGCATCGACAACCTCGAACTCACCAAGCAGCGCACCCAAGGGTTCGACGACGCCCTGAAGAACTACCCGAACATCGAGAAGGTGGCCCGCCAGGCCGCCGACTTCACCGTCGAGTCGGGGCAGGCCAAGATGGCCCAGCTCCTCCAGGCGCAGAAGAGCTTCGACGCGCTGTGGAACCACGACGACGACCAGGGCGTCGGCGCCCTGCGCGCCATCAAGCAGGCGGGCCGCGACGGGTTCCTGATGGTCGGTGGCGCCGGCGCCCTCGCCGCGATGCAGGCCATCGAGGCCGACGACAGCGTCCTGAAGGCCACCGTCCTGTACCCGCCCACCATGGCCGCGTCCGCCATCGACCTGGCCCGCGCGCTCGGTCAGGGCAAGGGCATCGGCGGCATGGCCGAGTTCGAGATACCCGCCCACGTGACCCTGTTCTCCGCCGTCGTCGACAAGGAGAACGTCGGCCAGTACATGCCGACCGGCTTCAAGTGACGGGCGCCGGCACGAGGCACCTGGGGATCACCGCGTGGACGAGGAGGACTTCCGCATGGCAGGCAGCAGCACGGGTTCGACGGCTCGGGTTACGGGCGGCGACAACGACGGAGAGGTGAAGCCGGTCCTGGGGGTCGGCATGGTCGGCTACGCGTTCATGGGCGCCGCCCACTCACAGGGGTGGCGCACCGCGGGCCGGGTCTTCGACCTGCCGCTGACGCCCCGGCTCGCCGCGGTCTGCGGCCGTGACGGCTCGGCCGTGCGCGCCGCGGCCGACCGGCTCGGCTGGGCCGCCGCCGAGACGGACTGGCGGGTGCTCATCGAGCGGGACGACGTCGACCTCGTCGACATCTGCACGCCCGGTGACAGCCATGCGGAGATCGCCGTCGCGGCGCTCGAAGCGGGCAAGCACGTGCTGTGCGAGAAGCCCCTCGCCAACTCCGTCGAGGAGGCCGAGGCGATGACCGAGGTCGCCCAGCAGGCAGCCGAGCGCGGCCTGGTGGCGATGACGGGCTTCAACTACCGCCGCGTCCCCGCCATCGCCCTCGCCCGCCGCATGGTCGCCGAGGGCCGCGTCGGCACCCTGCGGCACGTGCGCGTCAGCTACCTCCAGGACTGGCTCGTCGACCCGTCGTTCCCGCTGACGTGGCGGCTGCAGAAGCCGTACGCGGGCTCGGGCGCGCTCGGCGACCTCGGCGCCCACGCCGTCGACCTCGCCCAGTACCTCGCGGGCGAACCGGTCGCGGGCGTCTCGGCGCTCACCGAGACGTTCGTCCGCGAGCGCCCCGTCCTGGAAGGCGCCTCCGCCGGACTCTCGGCGACCGGGGGAGGGGGCCTCGGGCAGGTCACCGTCGACGACGCGGCCCTGTTCACCGCCCGCTTCGCCTCCGGGGCGATCGCCTCCTTCGAGGCGACGCGTTTCGCGACCGGCCGCAAGAACGCGCTGCGCGTCGAACTCAACGGCGAACGCGGCTCGTTGGCCTTCGACCTGGAGCGCCTCAACGAGCTGTCCTTCCACGACCACACGGAACCCGGCATCAGCGCCGGCTTCCGCCGCATCCTCGTCACCGAACCCGAGCACCCCTACCTGGAGGCGTGGTGGCCGCCGGGCCACGGCCTCGGCTACGAGCACACCTTCGTCCACCAGGCCCGCGACCTCGTCCACGCCATCGCCGAACACACTGTGCCCGCACCGTCGTTCGCCGACGGTCTCCAGGTGCAGCGCGTCCTCGCGGCGGTCGAGGAGAGCGCGGCGAAGAACTCCGTGTACACCCCTGTTCAGGCTTGAGGAGGCTTGCGACCGTGCCACGCCAGTTCACCCTGTTCACCGGTCAATGGGCGGATCTTCCGCTCGAAGAGGTCTGCCGCCTGGCCCGCGACTTCGGCTACGACGGCCTCGAACTCGCCTGCTGGGGCGACCACTTCGAGGTCGACAAAGCCCTCGCCGACCCCGGATACCTCGACTCGCGCCACGCGCTGCTCGACAAGTACGGCCTCAAGTGCTGGGCGATCTCCAACCACCTGGTGGGCCAGGCCGTCTGCGACGCCATCATCGACGAGCGGCACGAGGCGATCCTGCCCGCCCGGATCTGGGGCGACGGCGAAGCGGAGGGCGTCCGGCAGCGGGCCGCCGCCGAGATCAAGGACACGGCCCGCGCGGCCGCCGCCTTCGGTGTCGATACCGTCATCGGCTTCACCGGCTCCTCGATCTGGCACCTGGTCGCCATGTTCCCGCCGGCCCCCGAGTCGATGATCGAGCGCGGCTACGAGGACTTCGCCACGCGCTGGAACCCGATCCTCGACGTCTTCGACGCGCAGGGCGTGCGCTTCGCCCACGAAGTGCACCCCAGCGAGATCGCGTACGACTACTGGACGACACACAAGGCGCTGGAAGCGGTCGGCCACCGGCCGGCGTTCGGCCTCAACTTCGACCCGTCCCACTTCGTCTGGCAGGACCTCGACCCGGTCGGCTTCCTGTGGGACTTCCGCGACCGCATCTACCACGTCGACTGCAAGGAGGCCCGGCGCCGCCTCGACGGCCGCAACGGGCGTCTCGGCTCCCATCTGCCCTGGGGCGACCCGCGCCGCGGCTGGGACTTCGTCTCCGCGGGCCACGGGGACGTGCCCTGGGAGGACGTCTTCCGCATGCTCCGCTCGATCGATTACCAGGGGCCGATCTCGGTGGAGTGGGAGGACGCCGGCATGGACCGGCTCCAGGGCGCTCCCGAGGCGCTGGGCCACTTGCGCAAGCTCGACTTCGAGCCGCCGAGCGCGTCCTTCGACGCCGCGTTCAACAGCTGAGGGACCGCCCGCCGCACCGGGCACGGGGCGGGGACCGGACGCACCGCCGGTCCCCGGTCCGGCCTGCCCGCACCCTGCTTTGTCCTGTGATGGGAAAAAGCTCAACCAGTCGTGTCGCAAGGGGTGTTCGGCCCGGACGAACGCGGCTACGGTCCCTGAAGTGTCACTGAAGCGTTCAGGCCACACGTACCTCCGGGGTGACGGTGCACCCCGGCGCCCGCACCGCACGTCCTCGCACCCGTTCCGTACGGCCCACCCCGTTCCCGGAGGGACTTCGTGCACACAAGCAGCAGCAGAAGAAGCACCACCAGGCGCTCCAGACTCCGCACCACCCTCGCCCTGCTCACCGGCTCCGTACTGGTCGGCTCGTCCCTGGCGCTGGTGCCCGGTACGGCCGTCGCCCACCCGGAGCCGGACGCGCCCGCCGCGGACTCCGACTTCCAGCAGGTCACCCTCGCCAAGGGCGCGGACGAGACCGGCGAACCGATGTCGCTGGCCGTCCTCCCGGACCGCAGCGTCCTGCACACCTCCCGTGACGGCACGCTGCGGCTGACCGACGCGGGCGGCAGCACCTCCGTCGCCGGAAAGCTCGACGTGTACAGCCACGACGAGGAGGGCCTCCAGGGCGTCGGCATCGACCCGGCCTTCAAGGACAACCGGTTCATCTACCTCTACTACGCGCCGCCGCTGGACACTCCGGCCGGCGACGCCCCGGAGACCGGCACCGCCGCCGACTTCGCCAAGTTCGACGGCGTGAACCGGCTGGCCCGCTTCGTCCTCAAGGCGGACGGCACCCTGGACAAGGCCAGCGAGAAGAACATCCTCGAGGTCAAGACCTCCCGCGGCACCTGCTGTCACGTCGGCGGCGACATCGACTTCGACGCCGACGGCAACCTGTACCTGTCGACCGGCGACGACACCAACCCCTTCGCCTCCGACGGTTTCAGCCCCCTGGACGAGCGCGCCGACCGCAACCCGGCCTTCGACGCGCAGCGCAGCTCCGGCAACACCAACGACCTGCGCGGCAAGGTGCTCCGCATCAAGGTCAAGGCGGACGGCACCTATGACGTCCCCGCCGGCAACCTCTTCGCGCCGGGCACCGAGAAGACCCGCCCCGAGATCTACGCGATGGGCTTCCGCAACCCGTTCCGCATCAGCGTCGACAAGCCGACCGGCACCGTCTACGTCGGTGACTACGGGCCCGACGCCGGCGCCGCCGACCCCAAGCGGGGACCGGCAGGGCAGGTCGAGTTCGCCAAGATCACCAAGGCGGCCAACTTCGGCTGGCCGTACTGCACCGGCGACAACGACGCCTACGTCGACTACGACTTCGGCACCAAGGTCTCCGGCGCGGCCTTCGACTGCGACGCGCCGAAGAACACCTCGCCGAACAACACCGGCCTCACCGACCTGCCGCCGGCCCAGCCCGCCTGGATCCCGTACGACAACGCCTCGGTGCCCGAGTTCGGCTCCGGCTCCGAGTCGCCGATGGCAGGCCCGGTCTACCGCTACGACGCGAACCTCGACTCCCCGGTGAAGTTCCCCGAGGAGTACGACGGCGACTTCTTCGCCGGCGAGTTCGGCCGCCAGTGGATCAAGCGGATCGAGCAGGACGGCTCCGGGAACGTCTCGAAGATCAACGACTTCCCGTGGTCCGGCACCCAGGTCATGGACAGCGCCTTCGGCCCCGACGGCGCGCTCTACGTCCTCGACTACGGCCTCTCCTGGTTCGGCGGCGATGAGCACTCGGCGCTGTACCGCATCGAGAACGCCACCGGCGGTCACTCGCCGATCGTCGAGGCCAAGGCCACCAAGACCTCCGGCCAGTCGCCGCTGCGCACCACGTTCACCGCGACCGGCACCGACGCCGACAACGACCCCATCACCTACAGCTGGGACTTCGGCGACGGCACCAAGGGCACAGGCGCCAACCCCAGCCACACGTACCGCAAGGACGGCACGTACGTGGTGACGGTGACGGGTGACGACGGCACGGGCCGCACCGGCTCCGCCAACGTCCGTGTCGTCGTCGGCAACACCGCCCCCACGGTGAAGTTCCAGAACCCGCCCAACGGCCAGCTCTTCAAGTTCGGTGACACCATCCCGTTCAAGGTCGCGGTCAGTGACCCGGAGGACGGCACGATCGACTGCTCCAAGGTCACCGTGCGCTACCTCCTCGGCCACGACAACCACGCCCACGCGATCACCTCGGCCAACGGCTGCGAAGGCACCATCACGGCGCCCGCCGACGCCGAGCACGACCCGAACGCCAACATCTACGGCGTGCTCGACGCCGAGTACACCGACGGCGGCGGGGGCGGCCAGGCCGCACTCACCAGCCACGACCAGGTCCAGCTCCAGCCGCGCCACCGCCAGGCCGAGCACTACACCAAGCAGCAGGGCACCACGCCGCAGAACAAGACGCAGGCCAACGGCGGCCGGACCGTCGGCGACATCCAGGACGGCGACTGGATCGCCTTCTCGCCCTACAACCTCACCGGAGCCAAGAAGCTCACCGCCCGGATCTCCTCCGGCGGCGCGGGCGGCTACCTGGAGGTGCGCGCCGGATCGGCGACCGGCACCCTGCTGGGCTCCACCACGGTCCCCGTCACCGGCGGCTGGGAGACGTTCCAGAACGTCGACGTGCCGCTGCGCAACGTCCCGAAGAAGACCACCGACCTCTACCTCGTCTTCAAGGGCGGTGCCGGCGCGCTCTACGACATCGACGACTTCGAGATCAGCGGCGACGGCCCCGTGAAGGGCGCCAAGCGGGTCCTCGTCTTCTCCAAGACGGCCGGCTTCCGCCACGACGCGATCCCCGAGGGCATCGCGGCCCTGAAGGAGCTCGGCGCGACCAGCGACATCACGGTCGATGCCACCGAGTCCGCCGCCCAGTTCACCACCAACAACCTCGCCCGCTACGACGCGGTCGTCTTCATGTCGACCACGGGTGACGTCCTCAACGACAGCCAGCAGAAGGCGTTCGAGGAGTTCATCGCCAAGGGCGGCGGCTACATGGGCGTCCACGCGGCGGCCGACACCGAGTACGACTGGCCGTACTACGGCAACCTCGTCGGCGCCTACTTCGACTCGCACCCGGCCATCCAGAAGGCCACCGTGCGCGTCGAGGACTCCGCCAACCCGGCCACCGCCCACCTCGGCCAGGCCTGGGAGCGCACCGACGAGCTGTACAACTACCGCACCAACCCGCGCGACAAGGTGCACGTCCTCGCCTCCCTCGACGAGACGACGTACCAGGGCGGGAACATGAAGGGCGACCACCCGATCGCCTGGTGCCAGAGCTATGGCGGCGGCCGCTCCTTCTACACCGGCCTCGGCCACACGAAGGAGTCCTACGCGGACGACGCCTACCGCACCCACCTGCTCGGCGGTCTGAAGTACGCCAGCGGCCAGGCCAAGGCGGACTGCAAGCCGAACAGGGACTACCGGCCGATCTTCAACGGTCAGTCCCTCGACGGCTGGAAGCAGGCCGGCCCCGGCACCTTCAACGTCAAGGACGGCGCCCTGGAGTCCGAGGGCGGCATGGGGCTGCTCTGGTACCAGGCCAAGGAGCTGAAGTCGTACTCCCTCAAGCTCGACTGGAAGATGCAGGGCGACGACAACTCCGGTGTCTTCGTGGGCTTCCCCGCCTCCGACGACCCCTGGTCCGCGGTGAACAAGGGCTACGAGATCCAGATCGACGCCACGGACGCCGCCGACCGCACCACCGGCGCGGTCTACACGTTCAAGTCGGCGAACATCAAGGCCCGTGACCAGGTCCTGCGGCCGCCCGGCCAGTGGAACTCCTACGAGATCAAGGTCCAGGGCGAACGCCTCCAGGTGTTCCTCAACGGAGTCAAGATCAACGACTTCACCAACAAGGACCCCGAGCGGAGCCTGACCGACGGCTACATCGGCATCCAGAACCACGGCGCCGACGACCAGGTCTCCTACCGCGACATCCAGCTCAAGGAACCGCCCACCACGGGCGACTAGAACGGCGGCGGGCGGAGGACGCCGGACCTCCGCCCGCCGTCTCACCCGGCACACCCCGGCACCGCTCACGACCCCCGGTTCGTGTTTGACAAGGAGGCTGCCCATGTCCGCCGAACCGTCCCTTCCCTCCCCCCTCCCTTCCCCTCTCTCCGCTTCGTCCCCGGCCCCGCGCTTCGGCGTCTGGCTGGTCGGAGCACGCGGCTCCGTCGCCACCACCGCCATCGCGGGCTGCGCCGCCGTCGCCGCGGGCCTGCACCCGCCGACCGGCATGGTCACCGAGACCACCCCCTTCACCGATGTGGGTCTGCCAACGTTGTCGTCGCTCGTCTTCGGCGGCCACGACACCGTCGACTGCCCGCTGCCCAAACGCGCCGAACAACTCGCCGCCGGCGGTGTCCTGCCGCACGGCCTGCCTGCCGCCGTCGCCGCCGAACTGGCGGCCGCCGACCGGGAGATCAAGCCCGGCGGCCCCCTGCCGGGCCGCGACGACGACCGCACCCAGGACGAGCTGATCACCACCTTCGCCACCGACATCCAGGACTTCGTACGCGACCAGGGCCTCGCGGGCGCCGTCGTCGTCAACGTCGCCTCCACCGAACCGGCGCCGACCACCGACGGACCCCTCCCGCCCAGCTCGCTCTACGCCGCCGCCGCCCTCCGCGCCGGCTGCCCGTACGTCAACTTCACCCCCTCCACGGGCCTGCACCACCCGGACCTCGCGACCGCGGCCGCCGCCGCCTCGGTCCCCCACGCCGGCCGCGACGGCAAGACCGGGCAGACCCTGCTGCGCTCCGTACTCGGCCCGATGTTCCTGCAACGCGCCCTCGCCGTACGCGCCTGGTCCGGCACCAACCTGCTCGGCGGCGGCGACGGCGCCGCCCTCGCCGACCCCGCCGCGGCCGCGGCGAAGAACGCAGGCAAGGAACGCGTCCTTGTCGACACCCTCGGCGCCGCACCCCAGGGCGAGGTCCACATCGACGACGTGCCCGCACTCGGCGACTGGAAGACCGCCTGGGACCACATCGCGTTCGACGGCTTCCTCGGCGCGCGCATGGTCCTCCAGACCACCTGGCAGGGCTGCGACTCCGCGCTCGCCGCGCCCCTCGTCCTCGACCTGGCCCGGCTGCTGCTGAGCGCCACCGACCTCGGCCTGACCGGCCCCCGCCCCGAACTCGGCTTCTACTTCAAGGACCCGGACGGCGGCGCCTCGTCGGCGCTCGGCGAGCAGTTCGCCGCACTGGTGGACTTCGCCCAGCGGCTGCGAGACCCACGATGAGCGGCGGGCGACGGCGCGCCTGGGCCGAACTCCTGCGCCTTCCCGCCCTGTTCACCGTCCCCGGTGACGCCCTCGCCGGCGCCGCCGCCGTCGGTGCCCGCCCCGGCCGCGGCACCTTCCTCGCCATCGGCTCCTCCCTGTGCCTGTACGAGGCGGGCATGGCGCTCAACGACTGGGCGGACCGCGCCGAGGACGCCGTCGACCGCCCCCACCGCCCGATCCCCTCCGGGCGGATCCGCCCCGCCGCGGCACTCACCGCGGCCGGCGCGTTCACCGCGGCGGGGCTGGGCCTCGCGTTCCGCGCGGGCCGCACCGCCGGAGCACTGAGCGCGGCGCTCGCGGCGACGGTCTGGGTGTACGACCTGGGCCTGAAACGGACCCCCGCCGGACCACTGGCGATGGGCGCCGCCAGGGGCCTGGACGTGCTCTTGGGCGCCGCCGGATCGCAGCGGGACCAGCCGGGGCCGACGCGCCTCGGGCCACTCGTGAGCGCGGCCCGATCGCGGAGGACCGGGCTCGGTGGGAGCGCGGGTACGGGAGCGGGTGCTCGTGCCACGGCTGGCGCCGCTGCCGGGGCTGGTGGTGCCGAGCGTCCGGTACCGGGACTGGTATCGGCACCGGCACCGGCACCGGCGCCGCCGCCGAAGCCCGGGCAGTTGCGGGCGACAACACCCGGGCCGGGGTGGTTCGGCCCGCTGTCGGGCGCGGCCGGATCGCGGAGCGCCCCGCCCGGCCGCCGCGGCGTCCAGAACCCCGGCCCGCCCCGTCTGCTCGCGGCGCTACCCGCCGCCCTGACCCTCGCCACACACACCGCGGCGGTGACCACCGTCTCCCGCAACGAGACGACCGGCGGCACCCCCGCCGCCCCCGCGGCGGCCCTGGCCATTACGGCAGTGCTGACCAGGCATCTCCTCAAGCTCCCGGCGGGCCGAGGCGCCGCAGCCCTCCTCGGCCTGCCGGGTCCCACCGCGTACGCCGCCACCGTGACCCGCCCTCTCCTCCACGCCACCCTGAACCCCTCCCCACCCCTCACCCAACGCGCCGTCGGCGCCGGAATCCGCGCCATGATCCCGCTCCAGGCGGCCCTCGCCGCACGCGCGGGATCACCGGGCACAGCCCTGGCCACCGCCGCCCTCGCCCCACTGGCCCGCCGCTTCGCGAGGAAGGTGAGCGTGACGTGAGCCCTCTTTTGCCGCGCACGGCCGCCCGGAGCAGTGCCCGGGTCTGGGGCCCGGCCCCGGCCACCGCCGTCACCTTCACCCCGCCGGAGGTGAGCCCCATATGAGCACCCACCCGTCGCACCTCACCCAGGACGACAGCCCGAGCACCACCGCGACCGGCGCCGAGCACACCACCCCGCGCTGGGGCTACGGCACCAACGGCCTCACCGACCTTCGCCTCGACGACGCCCTCGCCCTCCTCGCCGACCTCGGCTACGACGGCGTGGGCCTCACCCTCGACCACATGCACCTGGACCCGCTGGCCCCGGACCTGGCGGCCCGCACCCGGCACGTCGCCCGGCTCCTGGAGCGGCACCACCTCACCGTGACCATCGAGACCGGCGCCCGCTACGTCCTCGACCCTCGCCGCAAACACGGCCCCTCCCTCCTCGACCCCGAACCCGACGCCCGCGCGGCCCGCGCCCGGCTGCTCGTCCGCGCCGTCCAGGTCGCCACGGACCTCGGCGCCCACGCCGTGCACTGCTTCAGCGGCATCACCCCCGACGGGACCGACCCGGACACCGCGTGGAAGCGCCTGGCCGACGAACTCGGCCCGGTCGTGGAGGCCGCCACCGGCGCCGGCGTCCCCCTCGCCATCGAGCCCGAACCCGGCCACCTCCTGGCGACGCTCACCGACTTCCACCGGTTGCGCCACGCCCTCGGCAGCCCGGACGCCCTCGGCCTCACCCTCGACATCGGGCACTGCCAGTGCCTGGAACCGGACTCGCCGGCCGACTGTGTCCGCGCGGCGGCGCCCTGGCTGCGGCACGTCCAGATCGAGGACATGCGCCGCGGCGTCCACGAACATCTGCCGTTCGGCGACGGTGAGATCGACTTCCCGCCGGTGCTCGACGCGCTCGCCGCCACCGGCTACCAGGGCCTGACCGTGGTCGAACTGCCCCGGCACTCCCACGCGGGCCCCGAACTGGCCGCCCGCTCCCTGCAGTTCCTGCGAGCAGCGGCACGAGGAGGCAGCGCATGACCCACCCCACCACCGTCACCGCACTCCGCACCCAGCTCGACACGGCCCTGACCGGCGCCGCCCGCGCCTGGCTCGACCAGGCCCTGGCCGAAGCCGCCGCGCACACCGGCCCCCGCGACGAACACGCGCCGCCCGTATGGGAGCTGAGGTTCGCCGAAGCGGGCCGCCGCACCGGCCAGAACCACGCCGACACCGCCCGTGTCCTCCTGCTGCACGCGGCGCGCGCCGACACGGCCTCCCTCACCCGCCTGTACGCGCAGGGCACCGCCGCCGAACGCCGCGCCGTCCTCCAGGCGCTGCCCCACCTCGTCCCCGGGCCCGACGGGCTGCCGCTCGTCGAGGACGCGCTGCGCACCAACGACACCCGCCTCGTCGCGGCCGCCGTCGGCCCGTACGCGGCCGAGCACCTGCCCGCCCACGACTGGCGGCACGCCGTCCTGAAGTGCCTGTTCACCGGCGTATCGGTGGACGCCGTCGCCGGGCTGCGGCGGCGCGCAGGCGGAGACACCGAACTCGCCCGCATGCTGGGCGACTTCGCCCAGGAACGCACCGCGGCGGGCCGGGCCGTCCCCGAGGACCTGCACCGCGTGCTGACGCTGACGGCACCCGCGAAGGAGGAGTTCTGATGCGCATCTTCGACCCCCACATCCATATGACGTCGCGCACCACCGACGACTACGAGGCCATGTACGCCGCCGGGGTCCGCGCCCTCGTCGAGCCCTCCTTCTGGCTCGGCCAGCCCCGCACCTCGCCCGCCTCCTTCTTCGACTACTTCGACGCGCTCCTCGGCTGGGAACCCTTCCGCGCCGCCCAGTACGGCATCGCGCACCACTGCACGATCGCCCTCAACCCCAAAGAGGCCAACGACCCGCGGTGCACGCCCGTCCTGGACGCGCTGCCCCGCTACCTCGTCAAGGACAACGTCGTCGCGGTCGGCGAGATCGGCTACGACTCCATGACCCCCGCGGAGGACGCGGCGCTCGCCGCCCAGCTGCAACTCGCCGCCGACCATGAACTGCCCGCGCTCGTCCACACCCCGCACCGCGACAAACTCGTGGGGCTGCGCCGCACCCTCGACGTCGTCCGCGAGTCCGCGCTCCCTGTCGATCACGTCCTGGTCGACCACCTCAACGAGACCACCGTCAAGGAGGCCAAGGACGCCGGCAGCTGGCTCGGCTTCTCCGTCTATCCCGACACCAAGATGGACGAGCACCGCATGGTCGAGATCCTGCGCCTCTACGGACCCGAGAAGGTACTCGTCAACTCGGCCGCCGACTGGGGCAGGAGCGACCCCCTCAAGACCCGCAAGGTCGCCGACGCGATGCTCGCCGCCGGCTTCACCGACGACGACGTCGACCAGGTCCTGTGGCGCAACCCGGTCGCCTTCTACGGACTGAGCGGTCGCCTCCAACTCGACGCGGTGACACCCCCGGAAGCGACCCACGAGGGCAACTCCATCCTGCGCGGGGGAGCGTGACACATGCGCTTCCGCCACCCCGACGGCTCCACCGTCCACCTCGCGTACTGCACGAACGTGCACCCCGCCGAGACGCTCGACGGCGTCCTCGCCCAGCTCCGTGACCACTGCGAACCGGTCCGCAGACGCCTGGGCCGCGACCGCCTGGGCATCGGCCTGTGGCTCGCCAAGAACGCCGCCCGCACCCTGACCGCCGACCCGGCGGCGCTGCGCGGCCTGCGCGCGGAACTCGACCGGCGCGGCCTCGAGGTCGTCACGCTCAACGGCTTCCCCTATGAAGGGTTCGGCGCCGAAGAGGTCAAGTACCGCGTCTACAAACCGGACTGGGCCGACCCCGAGCGCCTCGCCCACACCAGCGACCTGGCCCGCCTCCTCGCCGCGCTGCTCCCCGCCGATGTCACCGACGGCACCATCTCCACCCTGCCGCTCGCCTGGCGCACCGGGTACGACGAGCGGCGCGCCGACACCGCCCGCACCGCCCTGGTCACGCTCGCCGAACGCCTCGACGCCCTCGAGGAACTGACCGGCAAGTCGGTCCGCATCGGTCTGGAGCCCGAACCCGGGTGCACCGTGGAGACCACCGCCGACGCGATCGCCCCGCTCACCGCCGTGGCCCGCACCGACCGCATCGGTCTCTGCCTCGACACCTGCCACCTCGCCACCTCCTTCGAGGACCCGGACACCGCGCTCGACGGCCTCGCCGCCGCCCGCGTCCCCGTCGTCAAATCCCAGCTCTCCGCAGCCCTGCACGCCGAACACCCCCATCTCCCCGAAGTACGCGAGGCACTCGCCGCCTTCGACGAACCCCGCTTCCTGCACCAGACCCGCACCATCACCGCCGGCACCCTGCACGGCACCGACGACCTCGGCCCCGCCCTCGGCGGCGCCGCGCTGGCGGACACCGCACCCTGGCGGGCCCACTTCCACGTCCCGCTCCACGCGGCCCCCGCCGCACCGCTCACCTCCACGCTGCCCGTCCTGAAGTCCACGCTGGCCCGGCTCGTCGGCGGCGCGCGGCCTCTCACCCGCCACCTCGAAGTCGAGACGTACACCTGGCAGGCGCTGCCGCCCGAAGTACGCCCCCGCGCCCGGTCCCAGCTCGCCGACGGAATCGCAGCCGAACTGGCGCTCGCCCGCGACCTGTTGACCGACCTCGGCCTCAAGGAGCTGCCATGACGGACACCGGCCCCACCCCGCTCCTCGTCCTGGACGTCGTCGGCCTCACCCCCCGTCTCCTCGACCACATGCCCCATCTCAAGTCCCTCGGCCAGTCAGGCTCCCGCGCGCCCCTCGGCACGGTCCTGCCCGCCGTCACCTGCGCCGCCCAGTCCACGTTCCTGACCGGCACGACGCCGTCCGAGCACGGCATCGTCGCCAACGGCTGGTACTTCCGCGAACTCGGCGACGTCCTGCTGTGGCGCCAGCACAACGGACTCGTGTCCGGCGACAAACTCTGGGACGCCGCCCGTCGCGCCCACCCCGGCTACAGCGTCGCCAACATCTGCTGGTGGTACGCCATGGGCGCCGACACCGACATCACGATCACGCCCCGCCCGGTCTACTACGCCGACGGCCGCAAGGAACCCGACTGCTACACCCGGCCCCCGGCGCTGCACGACGAACTCACCGAGAAACTCGGCACGTTCCCCCTCTTCCACTTCTGGGGCCCCGGCGCCGACATCGTCTCCAGCCAGTGGATCATCGACGCCACCCGCCATGTCATGGCCACCCGCCACCTTGACCTGATCCTCAGCTACCTCCCCCACCTCGACTACGACCTGCAACGCTTCGGCCCCGACGACCCCCGCGCCCACCGGGCCGCCGCCGAACTCGACACGGCCCTCGCCCCACTCCTCGACGACGCGCGGGCCGAAGGGCGCACCGTCGTCGCCCTGTCCGAGTACGGCATCACCCGCGTCGACCGCCCCGTCGACATCAACCGGGCGCTGCGCCGCGCCGGCCTCCTCGAGGTGCACACGCAGGACGGCATGGAGTACCTCGACCCGATGACGTCACGGGCGTTCGCCGTCGCCGACCACCAGATCGCGCACATCTACGTGCGGCGCCCCGAGGACCTCGACGCCACCCGCGCCGCCCTCGCCGACCTGCCCGGCATCGAGCAACTCCTCGACGACCAGGGCAAGAAGGACCAGCACCTCGACCACCCGCGCTCCGGCGAACTCGTCGCGATCGCGGAACCCGACGCCTGGTTCACGTACTACTACTGGCTCGACGACGCTCGTGCGCCCGACTTCGCGCAGCTGGTCGAGATCCACCGCAAACCCGGCTACGACCCGGTCGAACTGTTCATGGACCCCCTCGACCCGTACGTCAAGGTCAAGGCCGCGGGCGCGCTCGCCCGCAAGAAGCTCGGGATGCGCTACCGCATGGCGGTCGTACCGCTGGATCCCTCACCTATTCGAGGCAGCCACGGCCGCCTGCCCACGAGCGACGACGAAGGTCCGCTCATCATCAGCTCCACCCCCCACGCTTTCCCCGGCCGGGTCCCGGCCACCCAAGTGAAATCCCTGCTCCTCGACCTGGCCGGACTGGGCCGAGCCGCGACACAGCTCGGCCCGACCCGCTCCTGACCAGGGCCAGTTACAGAGAGTGAAGCACGCGCCACTGACAACACGCCAGTGGTCCCCGCCCTATTCACCCGCACGTCGAAGAGAGGCACCCGTGACCGACTTCCAGGACACCCCCGCCGCCGACGCCCTCAGACAGCGTCTCGGCCTCGACCGCCGCCGTTTCCTCAGCACCTGCACCGCCGTCGCCGCGGGTGCGATCGCCGCGCCCGTGTTCGGCGCCGCACCCTCCTTCGCCCAGTCGCAGACCGGGGGAGGCGGCGGTCACGGACCCGCCCACGACCACGGCGGTCACGGCCGCGGCAGCGAACTCGTGCCCGCGAACAAGCGCGGCATCATCCTCTACACGGTGCGTGACGCGACGGGCCGCGACCCGCTCACGAGCGACCTGCCCTCGGGCTTCCGCGAGGTGTTCAAGGAGCTGGCCCGCTACGGATACAAGCAGGTCGAGTTCGCGGGCTACGGCCAGCACGCGAACGCACCGGGGGGCGCCAACCTGGAATCGGTCGCCGGGGCCAAGCTGTTGCGTTCCTGGCTCGACGAGTACGGCCTGCGGGCCCAGGGCAACCACGGCTTCATCCCGTCGTCCTGGCCGCTGACCCAGGCCGACATCGACACGTTCAAGAAGAACCTGGAGATCGCCAACATCCTCGGCATGGCCCACATGGGCACCGGCGGCGACCCCACCACCAGCTCCTACAAGGCCGACTGGGACGTGGCCGCCGACAAGTGGAACGCCCTCGGCGACCTCGCCCGCAAGGCCGGCATCAAGCTCTACACCCACAACCACGACGCGGCGTACGGCTTCCTGCTCGACGGTGGTCCGCTCGACGCGCAGGGTCGCCCGACCCGCAGCTCCGGCATCCGCAAGCTGGAGTACTTCCTCAAGGGCACCGACCCGAGGACGGTCTGGCTGGAGATGGACATCTTCTGGGCGCACGTCGCCCAGTACAAGTTCCACACCTACACCGCGCACGACGGTTCCCAGCGGGAGAAGGTCTTCGACCCGGCCGGGCTCGTCGTCCGCCACAACAAGCGCTACCCCCTGTTCCACGCCAAGGACGGCACCCGCAACGAGACGAGCGGGGAGGGGTACGACATGGGTGTCTTCGGTGAGGGCGTCATCGACTACCGCACCTTCTTCAGCCGGGTCGGCGAGAAGAACTACCGCAACCCCATGGTCGAGCAGGACAACGCACCGAGCTCCACGGACCTCGGCCAGTCCCTGAAATACGCCAAGATCGGTTACGACAACCTGGCGGCGCTGCGCAAGAAGCGCTGACCGGTCGACCGACCGCAGGCGGACCGAGAGGGGCCGGCCGACAGGCCGGGCCCCTCTCGGTCCGTGCGCGCGCCTACCGCGCGGCCGCGTTCCGCCCCTTTCCCGGCTGGCGCAACAGCAGCGCGACGGCTGCCGCCACCATCGATACGCCGCCGGCCAGCGCGTACGCCCCGTTGTAGCCCCACGCGGCGACCACCATCGAGCCGAGCCCGCCGCCGAAGAGGCCGCTGACGAGTTTTCCGCTGTAGACCAGCCCGTAGTTGGTGGCGTTGTAGTTCTCCCCGAAGTAGTCCGGGGTCAGCGCCGCGAACATCGGGTAGAAGGCGCCGCCGCCGAAGCCCGACAGGAAGGCGAAGAGCAGGAACAGCCACTCGCTGCGGACGTCCCCGGCCCAGATCACGCCGAACTGGGCGAGGCCGAGCACCACGATCACGAAGACGAGGCTCGCCTTGCGGCCCAGGATGTCCGACAGCCAGCCGACGACCGCGCGGCCGACGCCGTTGATCACGGCCATGACGCCCATCGAGGACGCCGCGACGAGAGGACCGAAGCCGACCTCCTTGGCGAAGTCCACCTGGAAGGAGATCCCGAAGATCGACACCCCGGCCGTCAGCACCAGACTCAGCCACATCAGCGGCAGCATCCCGGTCCTGATGGCCTCCTTGGGCGTGAACTGCCGCACCGCGGGCGGATTCTTGGCGAGGCTCCTCGCGTTTTTGCCCGACCCGTCCTTGGCCATCGGATCGATCCCGGCCGGCCACCAGTTCTTCGGCGGGTCCCTGAAGAAGAAGGCGCAGACCAGAACGACGACCAGGACATACACGCCGATCATGTCGAGCACCCGGTGGTAGTTCGACGTGTCGAACCCGTAGTTGAAGATGAAGATGAACGGCAACGACCCGTAGGCGAAACCGCCGTTGACGAATCCGGTCCTGCCGCCCTTACGTTCCGGGAACCATTTGCCGACCATGTTGATACAGGTCGCGTAGACGAGACCGGAGCCCAGGCCGCCGATGACACCGAACCCGAGGATCGCCAGCCACACGTCGTCGAAATGGGACAGGGCGAGAAATCCCAGTAAGCACATGAACGCGCCGGTCATCGTCGCTCTTTTGGCCGTCAGGATCCCTCTCTCGCGCATCCACCCGGCCGGGAAGGCGATGCCCGCCTGGAAGAACACCCAGATGCTGAGGATCCAGAAGGTGTTCGACTGCGTCCAGCCGTGCGCGCTGGACAGCGTGTCCTCCGCCGAGCCGTACGCGTACTCGGAGACGCTGATGGCCATCATCGCGAGCCATGGCAGATACACCATGAACTTACGGGAGTGGCCGAGGATGTCGCGGTCCGTCTCGCCCACGCGGTAGACGCGGCCGTTCTCGTCGGTTATCTCTCGGTACTCCGTGCCGGTGGCCGGTGCTGAATTTCCTGCGGCGATGGGCTCCGCCGTCATATCAAGCCATCTCCTCACCGAGTGGTTGCGGGTTGGGTCGGACATCACGGGGCTTCGGCCTGCCGGGCGGCGACAGGAACAGCGCGATGAATCCGGCGAAGAACGAGATGCAGCCGGCCAGGACGAAGGCGCCGGAATGGCCCCACGAGCCGACGACGACAGCGCCCATGCCCGCGCCCAGTCCGGAGACGAGTTTGGAGCTGTAGACCATGCCGTAATTGGTCGCGTTGTTGTTCTCGCCGAAGTAATCCGCGGTGAGCGCCGCGAACATCGGGAAGATGGCGCCGCCGCCGAACCCCGATACCGCGGAGAAGACCAGGAAGCAGGGAAGGTTCTTGGCCTCGGCCGAGAGGAGGATGCCGAACTGGGCGGCGCCCAGAATGACGCAGACGGCGAGCAGGCACTGCTTGCGGCCGTAGCGGTCGGAGAGCCAGCCGATGACACCGCGCCCGCTGCCGTTCACGATCGCCTTCAGCGACATCGCGGTGGCCACGATCCCGCCGGCGAATCCCGCCTCCTCACCGATGTCGACCTGGAAGGCGATACCGAAGATGTTCACACCGGAGGTGCACGCCAGACAGCACCACATCAACGCGACCCGCCCGGTCCGCCACGCCTCCATGGGGGTGTACTGCTTGACGGCCGGCGGGTTCTTCTCCAGGGAACGCCGCGCGCGCGGGTCCTCCGGAGGGTTGAGCGGGTCGATGTTCTCGGGCCACCAGTTCTTCGGCGGATCCTTGAAGAAGTAACCGGCGGACGCGACCATCACCGCGAGCAGGACCCCCACCGAGAGCAGCACCCAGCGGAAGTTGGTCAGATCCATGAAGCCGGTGAAGAGGAAGACGAACGGCACCGAACCGTAGGCGAAGCCGCCGTTGACGAAGCCGGTCTTGCCACCCCTGCGCTCGGGATACCACTTGCCCACCATGTTGACGCAGGTGGCGTACACCATGCCCGCGCCCATCCCGCTGAGCACGCTGAAACCGAGGTACGCGACGACGACGTGCGGCGCGAGAGCCAGCGACAGGTACCCCATGAAGGTGCCCGCGGCGCCGATCATCATCGCCCAGCGAGCGGACAGTCTGCCGCTCTCACGCAACCGGCCCGCTGGGAAGGCCACCGCGGCCTGGAAGAAGACCCAGACGGTCATCATCCAGAAGATGTGCAGGCTGTTCCAGTCGTGCGCGGTGTGCAGCGTCTCCTCGGCGGACGCGAACGCGTACTCGGCGGAGGAGATCCCCATCATCCCCACCCAGGGCAGGATCACCATCCACTTGCGCTTGCGGCCCATGATGTCGATGTCGCTCTCGCCGACCCGGTACACCCGGCCGTTGACGTCCGCCACCTCCCTGTACGGGACGGAGACGGGTAGCTCGGTGGTTGTCATGACGGTCGCACCCCTCGCGTCGAAAGATCTGGCCAGCGCCCCCTGTCCAAATTGCTTTCGTGTGCGCACGGGACCTGGGTCCGGACGACGCGCACCGCCGACCGGACCCGAGGGAGGTCAGGTCATGGACCGCCCCCTCAGCAGGCCGGCCGCGCGCGCCCACCGGTACTTGGCGCCGAGCACCGCCACCGGCTTCTCGGTCGTGTACGGATACGCGACCACGCCGCGCTCGAAGAGGTACTGGCACGCCTCCTCGACCTCGACGTCCCCGGCCAGCGACGCGACGACGGGCTTCTCGATGCCGCGCTCCCGGAACTCCTGGACGACGCGGGCCGTTACCTCCGCAAAGACCATGGGAGGGGTGACGATGGTGTGCCAGTAGCCGAGCACGAGCGCGTGGATGCGCGGATCCTCCAGGCCGAGCCGGATCGTCGCCTCGTACGTCGACGGCGGTTCCCCGCCCGTGATGTCGACGGGATTGCCCGCGGCCCCGAAGGGCGGGATGAACTTCCGGAAGGCGGCGTCCAGGTCGGCCGGGATCTCCATGAGCCGCAGCCCGTTGTCCGTCACCGCGTCCGACAGCAGCACACCGGAGCCGCCCGCACCGGTGATGATCACGATGTTGTCGCCCCGCGGCGCCGGCAGCACGGGCAGCGCCCGCGCGTACTCCAGCATGTCGTTCAGGCCCGGGGCCCGGATGACGCCTGCCTGCCGGAGAATGTCGTCGTAGACGGCGTCGTCCCCGGCCAGCGCGCCCGTGTGCGACCCGGCGGCCCTTGCGCCTGCGGCCGTGCGCCCGGCCTTCAGGACGACGACGGGCTTCTTCGGCACGGTCGCCCGCGCGGCCTGCACGAAGGCGCGCCCGTCCTTGAGGTCCTCCAGGTGCATGGCGATGCACGTGGTGTGCGGGTCCTCGCCGAACCAGGTCAGCAGATCGTCCTCGTCCAGGTCCGACTTGTTGCCGAGCCCCACGATCGCCGAGACGCCTGTCTTGGTGGTGCGTGCGAAGCCGAGAATAGCCATCCCGATGCCACCGGACTGCGAGGTGAGGGCGACACCGCCCCTCACGTCGTAGGGCGTGCAGAACGTGGCGCACAGGTCATGCCACGTCGAGTAGTAGCCGTAGATGTTCGGCCCGAGCAGCCGCACCCCGTACCGCTCGCCGATGGCCACGATCTCGTCCTGGAGGCCCTGTTCACCGGTCTCCGCGAAGCCGGAGGGGATGAGCACCGCGTTCGGGATGCCCTTGCGTCCCACCTCCTCCAAGGCCGCTGCCACGAACTTGGCGGGGATCGCGAAGACCGCCACATCCACCTCACCGGGGACGTCCGTGACACTCTTGTACGCCTTGCGGCCCAGAATGTCATCGGCCCTGGGGTTCACCGGATGGATCTCCCCGGAGAAGCCGCCGTCGACGAGGTTGCGCATGACCGAGTTGCCGATCTTGCCCTGCTCGTTGGAGGCACCGATCACGGCGACCGAGCGCGGCTCCATGAGACGCCGCATCGATGTGAGGATCTCCTCGCGCGTGTACGTACGCCGCGCTTTGGGCGCCCCTTCGGAGAGCAGCACCCGGATGTCGGCGGCGACCGCGCCCTCCGGGGTGGCGATGACGGGGTTGAGGTCGACCTCGGCGATCTCCGGGAAGTCGGTGACCAGTTGGGACACGCGACGGATCTGCTCGGCCAGCGCCCACCGGTCGACACCGCGCGCACCGCGCACCCCGCGCAGCACCTCGGCCGCCCGGATGGAGTCGAGCATGCCGACCGCCTCGTCGGCATCGACGGGGGCGAGCCGGAAGGTGATGTCCTTCAGCACCTCCACGAGCACCCCGCCGAGCCCGAAGGCGACGACCTTGCCGAAGGTCGGGTCGGTGACCGCCCCGACGATGACCTCCTGCGTGTCCGCCCCCGTGGGCAGCAACTCCTGCACCTGTGCGCCTTCGATGCGGGCGTCCGGCGCGTACGCGCGCGCGTTGTCGATGATCCGGTGGAACGCCGCACGGATGTCGGCCGCGCCCTCCACCCCGACGACGACGCCGCCCGCGTCGGTCTTGTGCAGGATGTCCGGGGAGACGATCTTCAGCACGACCGGCCCGCCGAAGCGCGCCGCGGCCGCCACCGCCTCGTCGACGTCGGTGGCCAGGTCCTCGCCGGGGACGGCGATCCCGTACGCGTCGGCGAGCACCTTCCCCTCCGGCGCGGTGAGCGCCGCTCGGCCCTCGGCCCGTACGGTGTCGAGCAGCGCGCGTACCGTCAGCGCACGGTCCTCGGCCATCAATCAGATCACTCCGTTCGATTTGAGCAGGAGCAACTCCTCGTCACCGAGCCCGAGTTCTCCGACGAAGACCTCTTCGTTGTGCTGGCCGAGCAGCGGGGAGCTGGTGACGTCCACGGGGGAGTCGGAGAGCTTGAGCGGGGAGCCGACGGTCGTGAAGGTGCCGCGCTGCGGGTGCTCCACCTCGACGACCATCTCGTTGGCGACGAGCGAGGCGTCCTCGATGATCTCCTTGGTGGAGAGGATCGGGCCGCACGGGATGTTGTGGGTGTTGAGCTTCTCCAGCACCTCCCACTTGGGGAGCGTCGAGGACCACTCCTCGATCAGCTGGAACATCTTGCCGAGCTTGGGAAGGCGCGCCTCCGGGGTCGCCCACTCGGGATCGCCGGCCAGCTCGGGCCGGCCGATCAGCTCGCTCAGCGGCTGCCAGCCCACGGGCTGCACGATCACGTACACGTAGTCGTTGGGCCCGCCGGGCGCGCACTTCACCGCCCAGCCGGGCTGGCCACCGCCCGAGGCGTTCCCGGAGCGCGGCACCTCGTCACCGAAGTCCTCGTTCGGGTACTCGGCGAGCGGGCCGTGCGCGAGGCGCTGCTGGTCGCGCAGCTTGACGCGGCACAGGTTGAGCACCGCGTGCTGCATGGCCACGTTGACGCGCTGGCCGCGCCCGGTGCTCTCCCGCTGGAGCAGGGCGGCCAGGATGCCGGCCACCGCGTGGATCCCGGTGCCGGAGTCGCCGATCTGCGCGCCGGTGGCGAGGGGCGGCCCGTCCGCGAAGCCGGTGGTCGACATCGACCCGCCCATCGCCTGGGCCACGACCTCGTACGCCTTGAAGTTGGTGTACGGGCCGTCGCCGAAGCCCTTGATGGAGGCGTACACGATCCGCGGGTTGATCTCCTGGATGCGGTCCCAGGTGAACCCCATGCGGTCGACGGCGCCGGGCCCGAAGTTCTCGACCAGCACGTCGGAGCGGCGGATGAGCGCGGTCAGCAGCTCCTTGCCGCGCTCGGTCTTGGTATTGAGGGTGATGCTCCGCTTGTTGCAGTTGAGCATCGTGAAGTAGAGGGAGTCGACGTCCGGGAGGTCGCGCAGCTGCTTGCGTGTGATGTCGCCCGACGGCGCCTCCAGTTTGACGACGTCCGCACCGAGCCACGCGAGGAGCTGGGTGGCGGAGGGCCCCGACTGGACGTGGGTCATGTCGAGGACGCGTATGCCTTCGAGAGCCTTGGTCACGAGGGACTCACCTCACTACTTGTACATGGTCTGGTTCATGGTTCCGGGGGCGTACGCGTCCGGATCGACCCATACGTTGATCAGCGACGGCTTGCCGGACTCGCGCGCGCGGCGCAGCGCCGGACCGATGTCGGCGGGGTCGCGGACCTCTTCGCCGTAGCCGCCGAGCATCTGGGCGAACTTGTCGTAGTGCACATCGCCGAGGGTGTTGCCGACGCGTTCGCGCGCCTCGCCGTACTTGGCTTTCTGGCCGTACCGGATCTGGTTCATCGAGGAGTTGTTGCCGACGATCCCGACGAAGGGCAGGTCGTAGCGGACGAGCGTCTCGAAGTCCCAGCCGGTCAGGGAGAACGCGCCGTCTCCGAAGAGGGCGACGACCTCCTTGTCGGGCCGCGCCTTCTTGGCGGCGAGGACGAAGGGGATGCCGACGCCGAGGGTGCCGAGCGGGCCCGGGTCCATCCAGTGGCCGGGCGACTTGGGCTGCACGACCTGCCCGGAGAAGGTGACGATGTCACCGCCGTCGCCGATGTAGATCGAGTCCTCGGTGAGGAAGTCGTTGATCTCGCTGACGAGGCGGTACGGGTGGATGGGGGAGGCGTCGGAGCGCAGGTTCGGCAGCCGTTTCTCGATCGCCGTCTGCTCGGCGGCCCGCAGCTCGTCGAGCCACTCCTTGCGCCTGGCCGCGCCGCCGTTGATCCGCCCGGAGGCGGCCTCGGTCACGGACTTCAGGACGAGCCCCGCGTCGCCGACGATGCCGAGGTCGATGTCGCGGTTCTTGCCGACGGTGCGGTAGTCGAGGTCGATCTGCACGACGGTCGCGTCCGGGGAGAGCCGTTTCCCGTAGCCCATGCGGAAGTCAAAGGGGGTGCCGACGATGACGATGAGGTCGGCGTTGGAGAAGGCGTAGCGGCGCGACAGCTGGAAGTGGTGCGGGTCGCCCGGCGGCAGGGTGCCGCGGCCCGCGCCGTTCATATAGGCGGGCACGTTCAGGGTGCGGACCAGGTCGATGGCGGCCGTGGTGCCGCGCGTCGTCCACACCTGGCTGCCGAGCAGGATCGCCGGCTTCTCGGCGTGCACCAGGAGGTCGGCGAGTTTCTCGACGGCGTCCGGGTCACCGGCGGACCTGGTGGAGGCCCGGTATCGGCCGGCGCTCGGCACTCGTGCCTTCTCCACCGGCACCTTGGCGTCGAGCACGTCGCGCGGGATCTCCAGGAAGGAGGGGCCGGGCGCCCCGTGGTAGCACTCGCGGAACGCCATGGACACCATGTCGGCCGCCCGCGCGGTGTCCGGCACGGTCGCGGCGAACTTGGTGATCGGCGTCATCATGTCCACGTGCGGCAGGTCCTGGAGGGAGCCCATCTTGTGCTGGGTGTGGGCTCCTTGGCCGCCGATGAGCAGCATCGGTGACTCGGCGCGGAAGGCGTTGGCGACGCCGGTGACGGCGTCGGTGGTGCCGGGCCCGGCCGTCACGACGGCGCAGCCGGGCTTGCCGGTGATGCGCGCGTAGCCGTCGGCGGCGTGCGCGGCGACCTGTTCGTGGCGCACGTCGACGACTTCGATGCCCTCGTCGACGCAGCCGTCGTAGATGTCGATGATGTGGCCGCCGCACAGGGTGTAGATGACCTCCACCCCCTCGGCTTTGAGCGCCTTGGCGACCAGATGCCCGCCGGAGATCAGTTCCTGGCGGTTGTCCGCATCGGACTGGGGCATGGCGAAGTCCCGTCCCTTCGTAGGGGAGTGAAAGAGAGCAGGTCGAAGGCGTGGCAGCCACGGCTCCGGCATGGTTCTCACGCGTCGCTCGTACATTGCATACAGTCGACGAATACTGTATGAACCTTGTTATCCCGCATCCGATGGGTGGTGTCCAGGGGGCGTGCGGCACTTTCGAGTCAGGAGCCGAAATGGACCTGTACGAGCACCAGGCAAGGGAACTCTTCGCGGAACACGGCATCGTGGTACCGCAGGCCGAGGTCACCGACTCCGCCGGACAGGCGCGTGACATCGCCCGCAGGCTTGGCGGGCCGGTCGTCGTCAAGGCACAGGTCAAGACCGGCGGCCGCGGCAAGGCGGGCGGCGTCAGGTTCGCCGCGGACCCGGCCGCCGCCGAGGCCACGGCGCGGCAGATGCTCGGCATGGACATCAAGGGCCACACCGCGCACACGGTGATGCTGGCCCGGCCTGTGGACATAGCCGCCGAGTACTACGTCTCGTACGTCCTCGACCGTGCGGCCGGCGCCTTCCTCGCCATCGCCTCCGCCGAGGGCGGCACGGAGATCGAGGAGGTCGCCGCGGCCCGCCCCGAAGCCGTCGCCCGCGTCCTGATCGACCCGGCGGAGGGCGTCACCACCGCCAAGGCCGCACAGATCGCCGAGGCGGCCGGGCTTCCCCCGCAGGCCGTCGACGTCCTCGTCCGGCTGTGGGGCGTACTCACCCGTGAGGACGCCGTCCTCGTCGAGGTGAACCCGCTCGTGCGCACCGCACAGGGGCAGATCGTCGCGCTCGACGGCAAGGTCACCCTCGACGACAACGCCCGCTTCCGGCGCGAGCGTTGGGGCATCCAGGAGGTCACGCACGACGACCCGTGGGAGGCCGAGGCAGCCGCCAAGGGCCTCAACTACGTGCGGCTGGACGGCGAGGTCGGCGTCATCGGCAACGGCGCGGGCCTCGTCATGGCCACCCTCGACGCCGTCGCCGGCTGCGGCGCCCGCCCCGCCGACTTCCTCGACATCGGCGGCGGGGCCTCCGCGCGGACCATGGCCGACGGACTGAACGTCATCCTCTCCGACCCCGCCGTGAAGTCCGTCCTCGTCAACGTCTTCGGCGGCATCACCGCCTGCGACGCCGTCGCCGACGGCATCGTGCGGGCCCTCGACAGCGTCCGGCTGACCAAGCCGCTCGTCGTCCGGCTCGACGGCAACAACGCCGCCCGGGGGCGCGCCATCCTGGACGGCCGCGCGCACCGGCTGATCCAGCAGGCCGCCACCATGGACGGCGCCGCACGGCAGGCCGCCGACCTCGCCCTCGCCGCCAACGCCCGCTGAGGAGTCCGGACATGGCCATCTACCTCACCAAGGAGAGCAAGGTCCTCGTCCAGGGCATGACCGGCGCCGAGGGCATGAAGCACACCCGCCGCATGATCGCCGCCGGCACGAACGTGGTCGGCGGCGTCAACCCCCGCAAGGCCGGCCGCACCGTCGACTTCGACGACCGGGCCGTCCCCGTCTTCGGCAGCATGGGGGAGGGTGTCGAGGCCACCGGCGCCGACGCCACCGTCGTCTTCGTGCCGCCCGCCTTCGCCAAGGCCGCCGTCCTCGAAGCCGCCGACGCGGGCATCGCGCTCGCCGTCGTCATCACCGAGGGCATCCCGGTGCACGACGCCGTGGCCTTCCACGCGTACGCCCGCCGCCAAGGCACCCGCGTCATCGGCCCCAACTGCCCCGGCCTCATCACCCCCGGCCACGCCAACGCCGGCATCATCCCCGCCGACATCGCCAAGCCCGGCCGTGTCGGACTCGTCTCCAAGTCGGGCACGCTCACCTACCAACTCATGTACGAGCTACGGGACATCGGCTTCTCCACCTGCGTCGGCATCGGCGGCGACCCCGTCATCGGCACCACCCACATCGACTGCCTCGCCGCCTTCGAGGACGACCCGGACACCGAACTCGTCGTCCTCATCGGAGAGATCGGCGGTGACGCCGAGGAACGGGCCGCCGCGTACATCCGGGACCACGTCAACAAACCGGTCGTCGCCTACATCGCCGGGTTCACCGCGCCCGAGGGCAGGACCATGGGCCACGCGGGCGCCATCGTCTCCGGTTCGTCCGGAACCGCGCGGGCCAAGAAGGAGGCGCTGGAGGCGGCCGGGGTGCGCGTCGGGTCCACGCCGACAGAAGCGGCCCGCCTCGTCCTGGACCGGATCGCGGCCACGCGCGGAGGCGTAGTGACGCGTCTCATACCCGCCGACCCGGCTGTTCCATAAGGTTCTTGGCGTACGGGAGGTGCCCGCCGGGCACCTCCCGTCCAGTACGAGAAGCCACGACCCGCGACCAGCGCCGAGTGCTCAGCGATCAACGCTCAGCGCGAAGAGTCAGCAACTGGAACAGCTCTCAGCACGAACAGCCATGACACCCGCCCCGCCCCGACTGTGCACCGTGAGCGGAGATCAGAGAAATGGCAACCACCCTCACCACCGTCCCCACCACCCTCAAGGCAGGTACCGCCTGGGACGACGCCTGGCGGCGCTGCCTCACTGTCGCCCCCGAGGCGTTCCGCGACGACCGCGTCCTCAACCTCTGGAACGGCGGCTGGCACGCCGACGGCCGCGCCCTGCCCGCGACCAGCCCCGTCGACGGCAGCCCCATCGCCGGCCCGCCCCGCCTCGACGCGACCACCGCCCACCAGGCCGTACGCGCCTCGCTCGACCAGCACCGCGTCTGGCGGCACATCCCCCTCGCCGAACGGCGCGCCCGCGTCGCCGCCACCCTCGACGCGCTCACCCACCACCGCGAGCTGCTCGCCCTGCTCCTCGTCTGGGAGATCGGCAAGCCGTGGCGGCTGGCCCAGGCCGACGTGGACCGGGCCATCGACGGAGTGCGCTGGTACGTCGACGGCATCGACTCCATGCTCGGCGAACGCACGCCGCTGCCCGGGCCGGTGTCGAACATCGCCAGCTGGAACTACCCGATGAGCGTGCTCGTTCACGCAATGCTGGTCCAGGCACTGGCAGGGAACGCGGTCATCGCCAAGGCCCCGACCGACGGCGGCGTCTCCTGCCTCACCCTGGCCTGCGCCCTCGCCGCCCGCGAGGGCATCCCCGTCACCCTCGTCAGCGGCAGCGGCGGGCAGCTCTCCCAGGCGCTGGTGCGGGCGCCCGAGATCGGCTGCGTGTCCTTCGTCGGCGGCCGCGACACCGGCGCCTCCGTCGCCACGGACGTCGCCGACCTCGGCAAGCGGCACATCCTCGAACAGGAAGGTCTCAACACCTGGGGCATCTGGAACTTCACCGACTGGGACAGGCTGACCGCGACCCTCCCCAAGCTCTTCGACTACGGGAAGCAGCGCTGCACCGCCTACCCGCGCTTCGTCGTGCAGCGCGACGCCTTCGACGCCTTCCTCGCCGCCTACCTGCCGGCCGTACGCACCCTGCGCGTCGGTCACCCCCTGGCCGTGGCGGACCCGGCGGACCCCCACCCCGAGCTGGACTTCGGCCCGCTCATCAATGCGGCGAAGGCCAAGGAACTGACCGACCAGGTCACCGAGGCGATCGACCGCGGCGCCGTCCCCCTGTACCGCTCCACGCCCGACCCCGGCCGCTTCCTCCCGGGCCAGGACATCAGCGCGTACGTGCACCCGGTCACCCTGCTCGCCCCACCCCCGTCGTCACCGCTGCACCACGCCGAACCCTTCGGCCCGGTCGACACGATCGTCCTGGTCGACACCGAGGCGGAGCTGCTCGCCGCGATGAACGCCTCGAACGGCGCCCTGGTGGCCACCCTCTCCACCGACGACGAGGCGACGTACGCGCGTCTCGCCCCGCAGATCCGCGCCTTCAAGGTCGGCCACGGCACCCCGCGCTCGCGCGGTGACCGGGACGAGTTGTTCGGCGGGTTCGGAGCCTCCTGGCGGGGAGCGTTCGTCGGCGGCGAACTGTTGATCAGGGCGGTCACCGAGGGGCCGACCGGGGAGCGGCTGCCCGGGAACTTCCCGGAGTACCACCTGATGCCGTGACCCCGGCGGCGTGACCGGCCCGTCACTCCTGGTGAGACTGTAAACCCCCAGGTCAGACCGGCGGGGCGAGGGCCGGATATGCAGGTGAGAGCCACTCCGAAACCTTGGTATTGTTGTCCATGTCGCCGCGGGGAACACCCCGCGAACGACAGACACCTTGTCCGGGTGGCGGAATGGCAGACGCGCTAGCTTGAGGTGCTAGTGCCCTTTATCGGGCGTGGGGGTTCAAGTCCCCCCTCGGACACCACAGAGAACCACAGAAATCCCCAGGTCATCGATGACCTGGGGATTTTGTGCTGTGCCCTCACCCACGTCGCAGCCGGGGCGCAGAAGGTTGCTGGGCGGCCCCGGTCAAGCCGGGCGCAGCGCGTCGATCGCCAGGTGCAGCAACCGTCCTGTCCGCTCGGGGCAGTTGCTCGCCGTGGTGGACAGGAAGACCCCGAGGAGCATCATCGTGACCTCCTCCGCCTCCACGTCCGCGCGCAGGGTGCCGGCCTCGGCCCCGGCGTCGAGGATCATCGCGATGGCGGCGGTGATCCGTTCGCGGGTGGCCGGGGTCGCGATGGCGCCGGAGGCCCAGCCCGCCCGCAGCGTGTCGGACATTCCGCGCTTGGTGGCGAGGAACGCGGCGTAGCGGTCCACCCAGGCGCGCAGCGCCGGCTCGGGCGGCAGGTCCTGGAGGAGCGCCGGTGCGCTGGTGACGACGGCGTCCAGTTCGGCGGCGTAGAGGGCTTCGACGAGGGCTTCGCGGGTGGGGAAGTGGCGGTAGAGCGTGCCGATCCCGACACCGGCCTCGCGGGCGACGGCCTCCAGCGGGGCGGTCCCGTCCGTCGCGGCGAAAGCGGTGCGTGCGGCGGCGAGGAGCTTCTCCCGGTTGCGCCGGGCGTCGGCGCGGGCCGGACGCGCGGCCGCTGCCGGGGAGCGGCCGGGGCGCGCGGGCTCGGGGCGCGCCGCATGGGGACGCGCAGGATCAAGGCCCGCCGCATCGGGGCGCGCGGGATCGGGGTGCGCGAATTCTGGGCGTGCGAATTCTGGGTTCGCGGAATCGGGCGCGGTCAAAGCGGAGGCCCTCCGGTTAGTGCTACGGTCCTAGTAACGGAGTCCCTCCGTTTATCTCATCGTCTCACGAGGGCGGCACTGTCATGGCTTCCACCACCCGATCCGACCAGTTCACAGCCGTCGGGGCGGCCCGGGCCGGCGGACCCGGCACGCTCGCCGGACGCA
This sequence comes from Streptomyces sp. NPDC030991, assembly GCF_055571235.1. Taxonomy (NCBI): domain Bacteria; kingdom Bacillati; phylum Actinomycetota; class Actinomycetes; order Kitasatosporales; family Streptomycetaceae; genus Streptomyces; species Streptomyces sp. NPDC030991. The sequence continues at coordinate 149,447 of NZ_JBVIFR010000012.1, read as the reverse complement.
CCGTCTCCCGCGTCGGCTACGGCGCCATGCAGCTGGAGCGGCTGCGGGGCGACCGCGCCGCCGCTGTCGCGCTGCTGCGCCGCGCCGTCGAACTCGGCGTCGATCACGTCGACACCGCCCAGTTCTACGGGAACGGCTTCGTCAACGAGGTCATCGCCGAGGCGCTGCGCCCCGAGGACGACGTCATCGTCGTCAGCAAGGTCGGCGCCGAACCCGACCCCGACGGTCCGATCCCGCTCCGTCTCGCCCAGCGGCCCGAGCAGCTGCGGGCCGGTGTCGAGGAGAACCTCAAGAGCCTGGGCCTCGAACAGATCCCCCTCGTCAACCTGCGCCGCGCCGACACCGGCCCCGGGCTGCGCCCCGAGGGTGACCAGGTCGTCGACATGGACGACCAGCTCGCCGTCATGACCGCTCTGCGCGACGAGGGCAAGATCGGTGCGATCGGCCTCAGCAGCGTCACCCCGGACCAGCTCCGCAGGGGCCTTCCGGCGGGTATCGCCTGCGTCCAGAACGCCTACAGCCTCGTGGCGCGCGACGACGAGGACATGCTGCGGATCTGCCTCGACCAGGACATCGCCTGGGTGCCGTACTTCCCGCTCGGCAGCGCCTTCGCCGGCCTGCCGAAGGTCACCGACGAGGCCGCCGTCGTCGCCGCGGCGCGGGCGCTGGGCGTCGCCCCGGCCCAGGTCGGGCTGGCCTGGCTGCTCCACCACGCCCCGAACGTGCTCCTCATCCCCGGCACCGCCGACCCGGAGCACCTGCGGGCCAACGTGGACGCGGGGGCGATCACGCTCGACGAGGCCACGCTCACCGCACTCGACGCCGTCCCGACGCGCGCCGGGGACATCGAACTCGGCTAGGGCGTGTTGCGAAAGTCCCGCCTGACCCGCGACGCCACACACGCGCGCTCCCAGACGCCACACACGCGCGCTCCCAATGGAGCGCCGTCAGGTCTACGGCACTCGCGCCGTCCACTCCGGCGTGCCGAACTTCGTGCGGACGAGTTCCTCAGCGCGGGCCCTCTCCGCCTCGGTCACCCGGCCGTCGCTGAGCCCGTACCGGCCGCGGAACGAGTCGATCATGCGGTCGATGACCTTCTCGCGGGGCAACCCGGTCTGCCGGCGCAGGGGGTCGACGCGCTTCTTCGCGCTCTTGGTTCCCTTGTCGGAGAGCTTCTCGCGGCCGATGCGCAGCACCTCGACCATCTTGTCGGCGTCGATGTCGTAGGACATGGTCACGTGGTGGAGCACGGCGCCGGTGCCCGCCACGATCCGCTTCTGGGCGGCGCCCGCGACCTTCCCGACGTCCGTGGCGATGTCGTTGAGCGGCTGGTACCAGGCCTTGATGCCCATGTCGGCCAGCGCGCCGAGCACCCAGTCGTCGAGGTAGGCGTACGAGTCCTGGAAGGAGAGGCCCGAGACCAGGGACTCGGGGACGGCCAGGGAGTAGGTGATCGTCGACTTCGGCTCGGCGAACATCGCGCCGCCGCCGGAGATCCGCCGCACCACGGTGGCCCCGTGCCGGGCCACGCCCTCGGGGTCGACCTCGTTGCGCAGCGACTGGAAGCTGCCGATGATCACGGCCGGGCGGTCCCACTCCCACACCCGCAGCGTCGGCGGGCGGTGCCCGAGGGCGACCTCCTCCGTGATCACCTCGTCGAGCGCCATGTGCAGCACGGGGGACTGCGGGGCGTCGTGGATGAGCTGCCAGTCGTAGTCGCGCCAGTCGGTGGCCTGGGAGAGCGCGCGCCGCACGGCCGTCGCGACCCCGTCGGTGGTCAGGCCGAGCATGGTGGTGCCGGGCGGGAGCGCCGCCTCGACGCGGGCGGCGAGCGTCGCCTGGTCCGCGTCGGCCGGGGCGCCTTCGAGCGCGGCGTCGATCGCCGGGAGCGCGTCGTCCGGTTCCAGGAAGAAGTCACCGGCCACCCGGACGTCGCGCAGCACGCCGTCCTCCACGCCGACATCGACGACGACCAGCTTGCCGCCGGGGATCTTGTACTCGCCGTGCACCGTGTGCCGCCTTCCGTCGCGGATGTCCGGAATCCGCGAATGTTCCTCATGCCGTCAACGCTATCCGCAAGCGGGACATTCCGGTTCGCGCCGACGCTCCGCCCGGTGCCGTCCGCGGCCCCCGTCCTCCCTTGACACTTCGTCAGTTCTCCCGCATCGTCCCCCAGCACCCTGCGGAGGAGCGATGCGATGGACCTCGACGTGCTGTACGAGATCGACGTACCGAAGCCCTGGAGCGGCGCCCATCCGCACGGCCAGCGCGCCGCGGAACAGCGGGCCTACCGGGAGGCCGTCGAGCAGATCCGGCTCGCGGACCGGATGGGCTTTCGCACCGTGTGGGCGGTCGAGCACCACTTCAGGGAAGGGCGCTCGCACTGCCCCGCGCCCGAGGTGCTGCTCGGGCACATGGCCGCGCTGACCGAGCGGATCCGGCTCGGCTTCGGGGTGACGCTGACGCCCTTCGGGTTCACGCCGCCGCAGCGTATCGCCGAGAAGGTCGCGGCCGTGGACGTCCTGTCGGACGGGCGGGTGGAGTGGGGCACCGGCCGCTCCACGCCCATGGAGCAGGCGGCGTTCGGTGTCGACCGGGAGCGGTCGCGGGCCGACTGGCGCGAGGCCGTCGAGATCGTCACCGGGATGTGGCGCGAGGAGTACTTCAGCTACGAGTCCGAGCGGTTCCGCTTCCCGCGCCGCATGGTCACCCCGAAACCCGTACAGGACCCGCACCCGCCGTGCTGGATGGCCGCCACCTCGCCCGGCTCGGCGGAGGTCGCGGGCGCCGCCGGGCTCGGCCTGCTCTCGTTCTCGATCATGCAGCCGCTGGCGGCGATGGGCCGCCAGATCGCCGCGTACCGGGAGGCGGCCCGTGCCCCGCGCCCGCTCACGGACGTGACGACGGACCGGGTCGCCGCCTACACCCTCGTGCACGCCGCCGACCGGCCCTCGCCCCGCGTCTGGTCCTCCGTGGCCTGGTGGTACCGCAACCTCGCGCAGTTCACCCTCGACTGGGAGCTGCCGCACCTGAGCGCCGACGAGCGCGAGAGCACCTTCCCGCTGCTCACCCCGATCATCGAGGGGCACGTGCCCGTCGAGGAGTTCGACGCCGGCGACATGATCCTCATCGGCGACGCCGAGACCATCGTCCGCAAGGCCAAGCGGTACGCGGACCTCGGCGTCGACCAGCTGATCTGCTACGTCCAGTGGGGCTATCTGGAACACCGCGAGATCCTGCGCACCATCGAGGTGCTCGGCAAGGAAGTCATCCCCGAACTCGCCGCGTACGTACCGAAGCCGGCGACGGCGTCATGACCCCGTCCGAGCCGCCCGACGTGACCCCCGTGCCCGACTACGCGGCCCTGCACCGTCTCGACGGCCGCCGCGTTGTGCTCCTCGGCGCGGGCAACGGCATCGGCCGCCAGAGCGCCCACGCGCTCACCGCGTCCGGCGCGCGCGTGCTCTGCGTCGACCGCGACAAGGAGCGCGCCGAGGCGGTCGCCGCGCAGACCGGCGGCGCCCCGTACGTCGCCGACGTCACGAGCCGGGCGGACATGCGGGAGCTGTTCGCCCACGCCCGGGCGGCGGGACCCGTGCACGGCGTCGTCGACATCGTCGGGATGGCCCGCTACGCCGCGCTCGACGAACTCGACGACGACGCCTGGGAGTGGCACTTCTCGATGGTGCTGCGCCACGCGTGGCTCGCCGTGCAGTACGGCGGCGCCGCCGTCGCGGAGGCGGGCGGCGGCCCGCTGGTCTTCGTCGCGTCCGTGTCGGGTCTGACCGCGGCGCCCCTGCACGGCGCGTACGGGGCGGCCAAGGCGGGGCTGATGTCGCTGGTGCGCACGGCCGCCGTCGAGTTCGGGCCGCGCGGGGTGCGGGTCAACGCGGTCGCGCCCGGAGTGGTGTGGACGCCGCGGGTCGCGGGCCTGCTGGGGGAGGAGGGCCGGGCGCGGAACGCCGCGAACGCGCCGCTCGGCCGGGTCGCCGAACCCGCCGACATCGCCGCCGCCCTGCTCTTCCTCGCCTCGCCGCTCTCCTCGTACGTGACCGGGCAGACGCTCGTCGTGGACGGCGCCGCCGGGGTGAAGTTCCCCTACCCGACGCTCGGCGGCGCCCGATGAGGGAGTACGTGCGCGGCGCCGCCTGGTGGGCGCCGGACGGCCGCCCCGTGCGCGCCGACCCGGCCGGCCGGGACAGGCTGCCCGCGGACACCTGGGAACGGGCGTTGATGCCGGCCGGGGTGCGTCTGGAGTTCAGGGCGCGCGGCGTCACCGCCGTCCAGGTCGCCTACGAGGGTCAACAGCCGGCGGAGGCCGACGCCCACCGCGGGATGCCGGCGGCGTTCACCGTGATCGGCGGCGTGGACGTGCCCGCCGCCGTCGGCGCCCATGTGGTGCGGCTTCCGCTGCCCCGCCCTGACGGCACGTACACCGTGCAACTCCCGGAAATCATCCGCCCGTTGCTCCGCGAGGTGCGGGCTCTCGGCGGCGGCACGATCGAACCGGCGCCGCCCCGCCCCCGGTGGCTCGTGTACGGCGACTCCCTCGTGGAGGGCTGGGCCGCGACCCGCCCGCACTTCGCCTGGCCCTCCGTCGCGGGACGGGCGCTCGGCGTCGAGGACGTGAACCTCGGGTACGCGGGCGCGGCCCGCGGCGAACTCGCCTCCGCCCGGCAACTCGCCTCCCTGGCCGCGGACCTGGTGGCCATCGCGTTCGGGACGAACTGCTGGTCGCGTACGCCGCACTCGGCGCCGGAGCTCCACGGGACGGTCCGCGCCTTCCTCGCCGCCGTCCGCGCGGGCCACCCGCATGCGCCGCTGCTCGTACTCTCCCCGGTGCTCCGCCCGGACGCCGAGACGACGCCCAACGAACTCGGCGCCAACCTGGCCGAGTTGAGGGACGCGATGGAGCAGGCGGTACGCGATGCCGTCGACAGCGGCGACAAGCGGCTCGTCCTCCTGCCGGGCGGCGATCTGCTCACCGCGGAGCACCTCGTGGACGGCGTGCACCCCGGCGACCGCGGCCATCTGCTGATCGCGCGCGCGGTGGCGGAAAACCTCAGGAGCAACGACGGCCCCGGCCACGTGATTCGGTAAGGGCCTTGACTAATACCTGTTCGAAGTCGAAGGATCCGTTACCGCAGACCAGTTGCTTTCTGGTGAATCCTGTTTGCTTCGAGGGGACCCGTCCATGCCTGTCACCCGCAGAACCGTGCTGGCCGCGGGCGCGGCCGCCCCCGCCGCCGGGGCCCTCGCCGCACCCGCGGCGCGCGCCGCCGAGCGCACCGCGACGGTCGGGCGCCGCACCGTCGAACTCACCGACGGCTGGCGCTTCGCGCTGGTCGACCCCGGCGGGATCACCGACCCGACGGGGGCCTACGCCGACGCCGGACAGCCCGGCTTCGACGACACGGACTGGCGCACGGTCGCGGTCCCGCACGACTGGAGCATCGAGCAGACCCCCACCACCGAACACCGCACGACGAGCGGCACCGGGTTCCTGCCGGGCGGACTCGGCTGGTACCGCAAGAGGTTCACCGTGCCGCGCGACTACGCGGGCAAGCGGATCTCCGTCGAGTTCGACGGCGTCTACATGGACGCGAACGTCTACGTCAACGGCGAGCTCGTCGGCAACCACCCCTACGGCTACACCGGCTTCGCCTACGACATCACCGACCTCGTGCACACCGACGGCCGCACCCCGGACGTCCTCGCCGTCGAGGTCCGCAACCAGCTGCCCAGCAGCCGCTGGTACTCCGGCAGCGGCATCTACCGTCACGCCCGTCTGGTGGTCACCGAGCCGGTGCACGTCGAGCGCTGGGGCACGTTCGTGACGACGCCCGGCCTGGCCGCCACCCTCGACAAGGGGTACGCGACCGTCGACGTGCGCACCACGGTCGTCGGCGAGGCGGGCGTCGCGCGGGACGTCACCGTCGTCTCCACCGTCCGCGACCCCAAGGGGCGCCGCGTCGCACGCGCCGAGACCGTGATCGAGGCGGTCGCGGGCGACCCGGGCACGTCCCACGACCGGCTCACCGTCAAGAGCCCGCAGCTGTGGTCCATCGACACCCCGGAGCACCGGTACACGCTCGTCACCGACCTGCGCGTGGGCGGCCGCACCGTCGACACGTACCGCACCCGCTTCGGCATCCGGCACGCCACCTTCGACCCCGAGCGGGGCCTCTCCCTCAACGGCGTCCACACGAAGATCAAGGGCGTCGACCTCCACCACGACCTCGGGGCGCTCGGCGCCGCGGTCCAGCCCGACGCCGTACGACGCCAGTTGCGGATCATGAAGGACATGGGCGTCAACGCCCTGCGCACCTCCCACAACCCGCCCGCGCCCGAGGTGATCGAGGCCTGCGAGGAGCTGGGCGTCATCATGCTCGTCGAGGCCTTCGACTGCTGGCGCACGGGGAAGAACACCTACGACTACGGGCGGTTCTTCGACGAGCACAGCGACGCCGACCTCGCCGAGATGGTGCGCGCGGCCCGTAATTCGCCCGCCGTGCTGATGTGGTCGATCGGCAACGAGATCCCCGACTCCACCCGCACCGAGGGCGTCGCCATCGCGCGGCGCCTCGTCGCCTGCGTCAAGGCCCTGGACACGACGCGGCCGGTCGTCATCGGCTCCGACAAGTACCGGTCGCTGCCTGCCGCCGGGTCGCCCGCCGACCTGATCCTGGCCGAGCTCGACGGCCTCGGCCTCAACTACAACACGGCCGCCTCCGTCGACGCGCTGCACGCCCGCTACCCGCACCTGTTCCTCTTCGAGTCCGAGTCGTCGTCGCAGACGTCGAGCCGGTCCACGTACCAGGAACCGCAGCACCTCAACACGGGCGAGAACCACACCCCGGGCCGCCGCGCCACCTCCAGCTACGACAACAACCTCGCCTCCTGGACGATGAGCGGCGAGTACGGCCTGAAGAAGGACCGCGACCGGCGGTACTTCGCGGGCGAGTTCCTGTGGTCCGGCATCGACTACATCGGCGAGCCGACCCCGTACGACGTGTTCCCGGTGAAGGCGTCGTTCTTCGGCGCGGTCGACACCGCCGGGTTCCCGAAGGACATGTACCACCTCTTCCGCAGCCAGTGGTCCGCCGAGCCGATGGTGCATCTGCTGCCGATGGACTGGACGACGTACGAGGCCGGGGAGGAGGTGGAGGTGTGGGCGTACGCGAACGTCGCCGACGTCGAACTGTTCCTCGACGGCCGTTCCCTGGGCGTGCGGTCCTTCGACGCGAAGAAGACCGTCGACGGCCGGGCCTACCTGGAGACCACGGAGGCGACCGGTGACGACAAGACCGTCACCACCGGCGCCTACCCGGGCAGTTACACCAGCCCCAACGGCAGCGCGGGCAAGCTGCACCTGACGTGGAAGGTGCCGTTCGCGCCCGGCGAGCTGAAGGCGGTGGCGCGGCGGAACGGGCGGATCGTGGCCACGGACGTCCTGCGCACGGCCGGGAAGGCGCACGCCGTACGGCTGACGGCCGACCGCAAGTCCCTCGCGGCGGACGGGCGTTCCCTGGTCTTCGTGACGGCCGAGGTCGTCGACAAGCGTGGCGTGGTCGTGCCCGACGCCGAGCACCTCATCGAATTCGCCGTCGAGGGCGGGCACTTGGCGGGGCTCGACAACGGCCGGCAGGAGAGCGCCGAGCGCTACCGGGCCAGTACGCGCACCGCCTTCCACGGACTCGCCCTCGCGATGGTCCGCTCGGGGACCAGGCCCGGCGCGCTCACCGTGACCGCGCGGGCGGACGGGCTGCGCGCCGGGAAGACATCCGTGCGGATCACCGGGCCGGCCGGCGCGCCCGTCACGCCTGCCGCCCCCTTCACTCCGGACCCGGGGCCCGACGTCACGTACCCGCGTGCGGACGCCAGTTACTCGGGCGCCGTGCACACGCTGCCCGCCGCGATGCTCGACGGGGATCCGGCCACCCAGTGGTCCAACGCCTTCCAGAAGGCGGCCACCGCCCTGCTGCCCGCCTTCGACGGGGCCCGGCCGCGGGACTGGGTGTCGGTCGAGTGGGAGGAGGAGCGGACGATCGGCCGGGTCGAAGTCTCCTTCACCGTCGACGCCCGGCACGCGCTGCCCGAGACGGTCGCCGTGTCGGCGTGGGACGGCAAGCGGTACGTTCCCGTGCCCGACGCGGACATCGACCGGTCCGCGGTCTCCGGTGAGCCGACCGTCGTCACCTTCGACGCGGTCCGCACCCGCCGTCTCCGCCTCGACCTCGTCAGCGCGCGACCGGGTACACCGCAGGGCGCGTTCGGCATCAGCGCGCTGGACGTGGCCCCGTCATGACCCCGGGGGCGGGCGAGGGCCTGTGGCACGAGCCCGCCTACCTCGCGGTCCGCGCCGCGCTGTCGGATACCTGACGCGAGGTCGGCAACCTTTGGGGGGTCGTACGGCGACTGCACATCAGCCCGTGTCCTCCGGCGCGGGCGCCCCCCACCCGTAACGGAGTGCAGCCGAAGATGAGCGACACCCGCAGCAGGGCCCGGCACCGCAAGCGCAAGACCGTCCTCGGAGCGGGGGCGCCGCTCGCGGTGGCCGCCGCCCTCGTCCTCGCCCACGGAAGCGGCGTCCTCGGCGCGGGCGGCGGTGGGCGGGCCTCGGCCGCCGCCGCCCCCACCGCCGCCGCGGCAGCCTGGGCCGACGACGTGGCCGACGGCTTCGCGTCCGTCGACGCCCAGGGACAGAAGGGCACGTACGGCGGGCGCGACGGCCGGACCGTGACCGTGAAGACCCTCGCCGACCTGGAGAAGTACGCGACCGCGAGCGAGCCGTACGTCATCGTCGTCGCGGCCGCCATCACCATGAACCCCGTCGGCAAGGAGATCAAGGTCGCCTCCGACAAGACGATCGTGGGCTCCGGCACCTCGGGACACATCGTCGGCGGCGGCTTCTTCCTCGGCACCGGCGTGCACAACGTGATCATCCGCAACCTGACGATCCGCGACACGTACCAGGGCACCTGGAACGACAAGGACCACGACTTCGACGCCATCCAGATGGACGGCGCGCACCACGTCTGGATCGACCACAACGACCTGCGGCACATGGCCGACGGCCTCATCGACGTGCGCAAGGACAGCACGGACGTGACCGTCTCCTGGAACAAGCTCAGCAACGACAACAAGGCCTTCGGCATCGGCTGGACCGACAACCTCGTCACCGACATCACGATCCACCACAACTGGATCCGCGAGACCGAGCAGCGCAACCCGTCCACCGACAACTGCGCCCACGCGCACCTCTACAACAACTACCTCCAGGACGACCCGGACACCGCCATCACCTCCTCGTACGGCAACTACTCCCGGGGCCGGACCAGGATGGTCCTGGAGAACAGCTACTTCCAGGGGGTGAAGAACCCCGTCACCAAGGACGCCACCGCCACCGTCGAGCAGCGCGGCAGCGTCTTCTCGGGGACCAGCGGCAGGAACGAGAGCGGCGGCACGGCCTTCGATCCCAAGGACTTCTACGCCTACACGCTCGACAAGGCGGCGGCCGTACCGGCGCTGCTCAAGTCCGGTTCGGGGCCACGGAGTTCGATCGGCACCCAGGCCGCCAACCTGACCGCGGCGGCCACCACCCTCACCGTCGCCAAGGACGGCAGCGGGCAGTACAAGGCCGTGCAGGCGGCCGTCGACGCCGTGCCCACGGGCAACACCGCGCGCGTGGACATCCTCATCGCGCCGGGCACGTACCGCGAGACCGTGACCGTGCCCGCGAACAAGCCGCACGTCACCCTGCGCGGCACGGGGGCCAGCCGCAAGGACACCGTCATCGTCGAGGGGCACGCCGCCGGCTCCACCAAGCCGGACGGCTCGACGTACGGCACCTCGGGCAGCGCCACCGTGCACGTCCTCGGCGCCGACACCCAGCTGCGCAACCTCAGCGTCACCAACGACTTCGACGAGGGCGCGAACCAGTCCATCGCCGGGCAGGCCGTGGCCCTGCGCACCCACGCCGACAAGACCTTCCTCGACAGCGTCATCGTCAGCGGTGACCAGGACACCCTGCTGCTCGACGGCTCCGGCAAGCGTGTCTACATGACGAACTCCTACGTCGTCGGCAACGTCGACTTCATCTTCGGCGGCGCCACCGCGGTCATCGACAAGTCCGTGATCACGCTGAAGAAGCGGTGGAACGGCACGTCCGCCGGGTACGTCGCGGCGCCGAGCACCGCCGCCGCCGACAAGGGCATCCTCATCAACCGCACCACCATCAGCGGTGACGTCTCCGCCGGCAGCTTCTACCTCGGCCGCAACTGGCACGCGGGCGGCAACGCCGCCCTCGATCCGCAGGCCACCGTGCGGAACTCGACGCTGAGTGCCGCGATCAGGCCGACGCCCTGGACGGACATGGGCGGCTTCTCCTGGAAGGACGACCGTTTCGCCGAGTACAAGAACACCGGGGCGGGCGCCGGTTCCGCGAGCGCCGACCGGCCCCAGCTGACCGACGCGCAGGCCGCCGCCCAGGAAGTCGCGGACTGGCTCGGCGACTGGACGCCGACCGCCGGATGAGCCCGGGGACCCGGCCGGCTCTGTAGGAATCGTTGACGGGTGGGCGCCGGACGCTTAGCTTCTGGTCGGTTTACCGAGCTGCCGTCGATATATCGACCAGGAGTGAGGTCCACGTGGCTTCCGGCCCCACCAGAAGAGCCCTCATCGGCGCCGCCACCCTGGGGGCGGCCGCGCTCTCCCTGGCCCCGGGCCGCGCCGACGCCGGACCGCGCACGGCAGCCGCCCCCGGTCCTGCGGCGCCCGCGGCGTGGACGGTACGCCCCTTCGTCCTCGGCCAAGTGGCGCTCGGAAAGGGCGTGTTCGCCGACAAGCGGCGGCTGATGCGTGGACCGCAGCCGGACTGCTCACGCCCGCCGACGTGACAAAGAGCGTGGCGACGGCGGAACGGGCGTCCTACCAGACGTGACGGGGCTGCCGACGTCCTCCGGCTCGCGCCGGACGTCGATGACGCCACGGGGAGGACCGGGCCGGGGCCCCAGCCCGCTCAACGGGCCGGCCCTGTAAGGGGATACGTTCTCTGCTCATGCGGATCACGAAGTACACCCATGCCTGCGTACGGTTCGAAGACGAGGGGCGCGTGTTGGTCGTCGACCCGGGGATCTGGAGCGAACCGGACGCCCTGGCCGGGGCCGACGCCGTCCTGGTGACGCACGAGCACGCCGACCACGCCGACATCCTGCGCCTGCGCGCCCTCGGCGTGCCGGTGCACGTCCCGGCCGAGGCCCACCTCCCCGGCCTGGACGTCCAACGGGTGCGCGCAGGAGCGGAGTTCACCGCCGCGGGCTTCACCGTGCACGCCGTCGGAGGCCGGCACGCCACCGTGTACGGCGGACAGCCGGACTGCGCGAACCTCGGCTACGTCGTCGACGGCGCCGTCTACCACCCCGGCGACGCCCTGCACGTGCCAGAGGAGCCGGTGGACACGCTGCTCGTCCCGGCCCACGGTGCGTGGATGAGCACGGCGCAGGCGATCGACTTCGTCAACTCGGTCGGCCCGCGCCGGGCGTTCGCCGTGCACGACGCGCAGATCAACGAGCGGGGCTTGAGCAGCGTCAACGGCTGGCTCGCGCAGGAGACCGGCACCGACTACCGGTATCTGCGCCCCGGCGAACCGCTCTGACCCCGGGAGCCGTTCACCGGCCTTGATCGGTTACGCTGCCGCTCTCTGACGGCAAAGACGGCAGGTACACCAAGAGGAGCTATGTCCTGGAAGCGGCGTCCGGCACTCGCCGGGCTGACGATGGTGTTCGTGACCGTGCTCGCGGCGTGCGGCGGCGGTGCGGACAACGCGTCGTCGGCGCACGCCGGTCCCGCGAAGGGCGACAGCGCCTACGCCGGACAGCAGGAGGCGCGGCCGCGGACGGTCGCCGGGGTCCGTGACACCCTGCGGCACGTCACCCGTCAGACCACCAAGGGCACCAGGCCGCACCTGGTGAAGAAGTGCACGACCGGCAGCCGCAAGGTCAAGCACTCGCAGCGCGGCAAGGGCCGTACCAAGACCTGGTACACCACCGAGAACCACCAGGACTGCGAGAAGGTGCGCCGGGGCACCGAGACGTACACCCGCGTCCTGCGGCAGGAACGCTGGTGCGTCGCACTGGACGACGTGAACGGCCGGCCCGCCGAGGACGACGTCTGGTACCGCGTCCGCCGCGCGGCCTACAGCGAGGTCAACGAGGCGGACGCGCGCGCGAAGGTGACGTTCGAGCCGCTTGCCGAAGGCTGTTGAGGGCCCGGGGTCACGCGACCCCGGGTATCCGCTCCTTCACCATCGCGTACAGCACGCCGGTTCTGCTACGTCGCCGGGGCTCGTGCGTCTTCTACGTCGCTGGGGCTCGGGCGGGCCGTCACTGGTTGCGTACCGCGCGCTGAACCGCCTCGGCGGCGAGGTGTGCGGCGGCGCGGCGGGTGGCGGAGGCGAGCAGATCCGTGTGGATCGGGCCGCCCGCGGCGAGGTGCCGGTCGTAGGGCAGGTGGACGACGCCGACGCCGGTCTCGCGGACATGGGCGGTCGCGGCGGCCAGGTCGAGGTTCTGGTCCGGCGCGCCGGAGGTCAGCGCCACGACGGTGGACGGCAGCGCGGAGTGCGGCAGCCCGGCCAGCCAGTCCAGGACGACGCGGGTGCCGCCGACGCCCTCGGCGGTCATCGGGGCGACGATGATGCGGGCGTGCGCGGTGTCCATGGCGGTACGCGCGACTTCGCCGGGCAGCGTCTCGCAGTCGACGACCGTCATGGCGAAGTGGCGGCGCAGCGCGAGGGTGACGGTGCGGTAGGTCGGGATGTCGAGCGGGGGCCCGACCCGGCCCTGGCTGGCGGGCAGCAGCCAGCCGCCGTCGGGGAGCGGCACCAAGTAGCCGGTGATGTCGAGGAGATGCATCGACGGCGTCAGTATGCGGGCCAGTTCGCCGCACGACCAGCGCACCGACTGGGCGCCGAGCCGCACCGCCAGCGTACCGAGGGCGGCGTCCGCCTCCAGGGCGAGAACGGGGTCCTGGCGGACCCGCTGGAGGGTGCGGGCGACGAGCGCGGCGGCGGTGGTCTTGCCGACGCCGCCCCGGATCGAGGTCACGGCGATGACCCGGCCCTTGGTCACCGGGTGCTGCAACTCCCGCGCCCAGCGCGCTTCTTCGCCACCGGCCTGGGCCGAAGGTCTGGCGATCCGGCGCAGTGACTGCCCCGAACGCCGCGCCACCGAGTCGCCGTGCTGCGGCTTGCCCGCGGCCTGCGTGAGCCGCGGGTCGACGGTGAGAACGGGCTCGGGCGCCGGGAACGCGATCCCCGGCCGGGGGCGGACGACGGGCACGGAGCCCGTCGTCGCGGGCGGCTCGGGCGGCATCGGCGGCGCGGACGCGACGGGCCCGTGCGTCGCGGCACCCGGCGCGGGCGACCCCGGGTTCGCCGCGGCGCGGGGGGCCGCCCCGTGGGCCGCGTCCTGCCCCGGCATCGGCCCGGGCACGCTGTCCTCGGGCTCCGGCGCGGCGCTGGGTGGGGGCGTGCTGTCCGCGGGTGCGGGGCCGTTCCGGGGCTGCGTCCCCGGGATCGGCCTGGGCGTGAAGTCGATGGCGACCGGCGCGACGCTGACGGTCGAGCGTGGCAGCGGGGCGTTGCTCTCCGAGCCCAGGCTCCCTGAGTCCAGGCTCCCTGAGTCCAGGCTCTCCGAGCCCAGCCTTTCGGCGACCGGGGTCGGGTCGGAGGCGGGTGCGGGTGCGCTGTCGGTGCGGGGTTGCGGCGCGGAGTTCTCCGTACGCGGCGACTGCGGCGCGTGGACCTCTGCACCCGCGCGCTCCGCTGAACTCTCTGCGCGCGGCTGCCCTATCTCCGAGCCTTCGCTGCCCTGCTGGGGCGCCAAGCCCTCCGTACGCGGCCGCACCGCAGCCGAGCCCTCCGCACCTGGCCGCACCGGAGCCGAGCCCTCGTTGCCCGACCGTGGTGCCAAGCCTTCTGCACCCGGCTGCCCTATAGCGGAGCCGTCCGCACGCGGCTGTCCTGCAACCGAGCTCTCCGCACGCGGCTGCCCCACAACCGAACCCTCCGCGCGCGGCTGCGGTGCCTGGGTCTCCTGGCGCGGGCGTGGCGCCCTGGGCCTGGATTTCGAGCGGACGGTCCCCGGGTTGGGGCGGTCCTTGTCCGGGTGGCGTACCGGCAGCGGGGTCTTGGCGCGGTCCGGGGTCGCGTGCTCGGTGTTGTTCTCCACGTGGGTCACCACGCCTGCCGGGCGGCAGCCCGGGTCGGCACCAGCGGACCAGTCATCCTCGCCCCCACGTCGAACATCATCGGCAGACCCCCGGATCGAGTCAGTTCGCCTTCACTTGTGCCGGGCGCGGCCCGCGACGGACCCCCGGCCGCGAAAGCCTATCTCCCCGCACCCGTAGCACTGGCAAAGGCCCGCGCGTACCGCCCCTGGGGTGCGGTCGCCGCGTCACGCCTCCAACGCCCGCGCCCGCCCGGCCCCGGCCGCCAGCCGAACCCGAGCGCGTCGCCGAGCGGCGCCCAAGGCGGCGTGGGCGCATACCGAGACCGTGGAGGCGGCCATGGAACATATGGCGGAGCAGGGGACGGGCGCGGTGACGGTGACGGCGACGGAGGCCGGTGAAGGGTGAGGCGCCCTCTCGACATTCCGGACGCAGTCACCACCAGCACCCTGGGTTGCAGCGGCATCCGGCTGCGCACCGCGCCGCCCCGCCGCACCCCTGTCGGTGGCGCCCGCACGGTTCTACCCTGACTGTGCCTCACCGGGCTTCGAGGGGGAGTCGCATGAGCGATGGCATCGAGCGCACCCATGACGACGGCCGACGGGCGGACCCTCCGGGCGGTGGCGAGCGCCTGGCCGACTGGGCGGACGGCCGGCTCGGCCTGTACCAGCTCGCCAAGACCCAGATGCGCAAGATCTTTCCGGACCACTGGTCCTTCATGTTCGGCGAGATCTGCCTCTACAGCTTTCTCATCCTCATCCTCACCGGCGTCTATCTGACCCTGTTCTTCGAGCCCAGCAACGCCGAGGTCGTCTACAACGGCTCGTACGAACCGCTCAAGGGCATCCTCATGACCCGGGCGTACGAGTCGACGATCGACATCAGCATGGAGGTACGCGGCGGTCTGCTCATCCGGCAGATCCACCACTGGGCCGCGCTGGTCTTCGTCGCGGCGATGCTCGCGCACATGATGCGGGTCTTCTTCACGGGCGCGTTCCGCAAGCCCCGCGAGGTCAACTGGCTGTTCGGCTGGACCCTGTTGATGCTCGGCATCATCACCGGCCTCACCGGCTACTCGCTCCCCGACGATCTGCTCTCCGGTACGGGTCTGCGCTTCGCGCAGGGCGCCATCCTGTCGGTGCCGGTCGTCGGGACGTATCTGTCGTTCTTCCTCTTCGGCGGCGAGTTCCCCGGCGAGGACTTCATCGCCCGGCTCTACCCGGTCCACATCCTGCTGCTGCCCGGCATCATGCTGGGCCTGGTCGCGGCCCATCTGATCCTGGTCTTCTACCACAAGCACACCCAGTTCGCGGGCCCCGGCCGCACCGAGCGGAACGTCGTCGGCGCGCCCTTCCTGCCGATCTACGTGGCCAAGGCCGGCGGCTTCTTCTTCCTCGTCTTCGGCGTGCTCGCGATGATGGGGGCGGTCGCGACGATCAACCCCGTGTGGGCCTTCGGCCCGTACCGGACGGATCTCGTCACGACGGGCGCCCAGCCCGACTGGTACCTCGGCTTCTCCGAGGGCCTGATCCGGGTGATGCCGGGATGGGAGATCAACGCCTGGGGCCACACGTTGCAACTGGGCGTCTTCATCCCGTTCACGCTGTTCCCGCTGGTCATGACGGTGATCGCGGTGTATCCGTTCATCGAGGCATGGATCACGGGCGACAAGCGCGAACACCACATCGCCGAGCGCCCGCGCAACCGGCCCGTCAGGACCGGACTGGGCGTCGCGTGGCTGGCGCTGTACGCGGTACTCCTGATCGGAGGCGGCAACGACATCGTGGCTCTCAACTTGCACCTGTCCATCAACGCCATCACCTGGTTCGTGCGGATCGCCTTCTTCGTCGCCCCGGTGTTCGCCTTCGTCGTCACCAAGCGGATCTGCAACGGGCTTCAGCGCCGGGACCGCGAGAAGGCCCTGCACGGCCGCGAGTCCGGCACGATCAAGCGGCTGCCGCACGGCGAATTCATCGAGGTCCACGAACCGCTCACGCGCGCCGAGTTGTACACCCTGAACCTGCACGAGCAGCCCAAGCCCTACGAGTTGGGGCCGCGGATCGACGAGAACGGGGTGGCGCGGAAGTTCTCCGTGCGCCAGCGGGTGCGGGCACGTCTCGCCAAGGCGATGTACGGGCCGGGGACCTACGTGCCGAAGGCGACCGCCGAGGAGTACCGGGCGCTGCACGCCGGATGGCACGAGTCCGAGCGGGACCCGTCCGCGCACTGACGCGCTCCCGTCCACCCGCGTACGGGCGCCTGTCGTTCCCGCGGCATCGCTGCTACCTTCCCATCTAACAAATGTTAGGTAGGAAGGTGGCGGAGTCGCTGATGCCTGTCTCCCTCTCGTTCGCGGACCACGCCGACAACGCCGACAACGCCGACAACGCCGACAGTGCCGACGGCTCCGCGGCG
The DNA here is from genome assembly GCF_055571235.1 of Streptomyces sp. NPDC030991. Taxonomy (NCBI): domain Bacteria; kingdom Bacillati; phylum Actinomycetota; class Actinomycetes; order Kitasatosporales; family Streptomycetaceae; genus Streptomyces; species Streptomyces sp. NPDC030991. The sequence goes on along the minus strand of NZ_JBVIFR010000012.1, from coordinate 132,803 downwards.
GACAAGGCCATCGCCGTCGTCGACGTCGACTACGCCCCGGTCAACGCCCTGCCGGTGCAGGGCTGGTACGACCTCGCCGACACCGTGCGCGCGGCGGGCCGCGACCCCGACGTGCGTTGTGTCGTGCTCACCGCCGCCGGCCGCGGGTTCAACGCGGGCGTCGACATCAAGGAGATGCAGCGCGACAGCGGCCACGCGGCGCTGATCGGCGCCAACCGGGGGTGCGCGGCGGCGTTCGCCGCCGTCTACGAGTGCGAGGTGCCCGTCGTCGCCGCCGTGCAGGGCTTCTGCCTCGGTGGCGGGATCGGGCTCGTCGGCAACGCGGACGCGATCGTGGCGAGCGACGACGCCACGTTCGGCCTGCCCGAGCTCGACCGGGGCGCCCTCGGCGCCGCCACCCACCTGGCGCGGCTGGTCCCGCAGCACCTGATGCGCGCCCTCTACTACACCTCGCGCACCGTGACCGCCGCCGAGCTGCACGCGCACGGCTCGGTCTGGAAAGTCGTCCCGCGTCACGAACTGCGCTCCCAGGCACTCCAGTTGGCGGCCGAGATCGCCCGCAAGGACGGCTACCTGCTGCGGCTCGCCAAGGCCGCGCTCAACGGCATCGACCCCGTCGACGTACGCCGCAGCTACCGCTTCGAGCAGGGCTTCACCTTCGAGGCGAACCTCAGCGGCGTCGCCGACCGGGTCCGCTCCACCTTCGGCGCCGCCCCGCAGGAGACGACATGAGCACCGACGGGACCGGCCTGATCGACAAGAGGCTCTCCGCCGACGAAGTGGCCGCCCGGCTGCGCAGCGGCATGACACTCGGCATCGGCGGCTGGGGCTCGCGCCGCAAACCCATGGCGCTGGTGCGGGCGGTGCTGCGCAGCGATCTCACCGACCTGACCGTCGTCTCCTACGGCGGCCCGGACGTGGGGCTGCTGGCCGCCGCGGGGAAGGTGCGCAAGGTGGTGGCGCCCTTCGCCACGCTCGACTCGATCCCCCTGGAGCCGCACTTCCGCGCCGCGCGCGAGCAGGGCCGCATCGAACTGACGGAGGTCGACGAGGCCATGTTCATGTGGGGGCTGCGCGCCGCCGCGAACCGGCTGCCGTTCCTGCCCGTGCGGGCGGGCATCGGCTCGGACGTCATGCGCGTCAACCCCGGCCTGCGCACGGTGACTTCGCCGTACGAGGACGGGGAGACGTTCGTCGCGATGCCCGCGCTGCGCCTGGACGCGGCCCTCGTCCACATGAACCGCGCGGACCGGGCGGGCAACGGCCAGTACCTGGGCCCCGACCCCTACTTCGACGACCTGTTCTGCGCGGCGGCCGAGGAGGCGTACGTCTCCTGCGAGCGGGTCGTGGACGGCGCCGACCTCGCCAAGGGCGGCCCCGCGCAGTCGCTGCTGATCAAACGGCACCGGGTCACCGGCGTCGTCGAGGCGCCGAACGGGGCGCACTTCACCTCCTGCGTACCCGACTACGGACGCGACGAGGCGTTCCAGAAGCTGTACGCGACAACGCCGTTCGGGGAGTTGCGGGCCCGGTTCCTCGACGGGGACGAGGAGGCGTACCAGGCCGCGGTCGAGACCTGGCGCCAGGAGCGGGAGAGCGGGGACGGACGATGACGACCACGACGGACGACGCCACGGCCGGGCTCGTGACCCGCGCCGACCACTGCGTCATCGCCTGCGCCGAGGCGTGGCGCGGCAGCGGGGAAGTGCTCGCGAGCCCCATGGGTACGGTCCCCGGCATCGGGGCGCGGCTCGCCCGCCGCACGTTCGCGCCCGGACTGCTGCTGACGGACGGCGAGGCCACGCTGATCGGCCCCGACGGGGAGCCCGAGGGCTGGCTGCCCTACCGCCAGCACCTGGAGCTCGTGGCGAGCGGCCGCCGGCACGTCATGATGGGCGCGAGCCAGCTCGACCGGTTCGGCAACCAGAACATCTCCTGCATCGGCGACTGGCGCCGGCCCACCCGGCAGCTGCTCGGTGTGCGCGGCGCACCGGTCAACACGCTGAACAACCCGACGAGTTACTGGGTGCCCAAACACTCCCGGCGGGTCTTCGTGGCCCAGGTCGACATGGTGAGCGGCGTGGGGTACGACAGGGCCGCCGCGGCCGGGCCGTCCGCCACCCGCTTCCACCACCTGCCGCGCGTCGTCACGAACCTCGCCGTGCTGGACTTCGCCACGCCGGACCACACGATGCGGCTCGCCTCGCTGCACCCGGGGGTCACGGTCGAGGAGGTGTGCGAGGCGACCGGGTTCGAGCTGGTCCTGCCCGACGAGATCCCGTACACCCGGGACCCGACAGCGGCCGAACTCCAACTCATCCGGGCCGAGTTGGACCCGGGCGGCCTGCGCCACCGCGAGGTGCCCGCGTGACCGGTGGGCCCGCGCCCGACCCGCCGTCGGGCCCGGTGCTGAAGACGGCCCTCACCGAACTCACCGGCGTACGCCACCCGATCGTGCAGACCGGCATGGGCTGGGTCGCCGGAGCCCGGCTCGTGTCGGCCTCCGCGAACGCCGGAGCTCTCGGCGTGCTCGCCTCCGCGACGATGACCACCGGCCAACTCCGCGCGGCCGTACGGGAGGTGAAGGCCCGCACCGACCAGCCCTTCGGGGTCAACCTGCGGGCCGACGCGGGGGACGCGCGCGACCGCGTACGCGTCATCGTCGAGGAAGGCGTGAAGGTGGCCTCCTTCGCGCTCGCCCCCTCCCGGGACCTGATCGCCGAGCTGAAGGATGCGGGCGTCGTCGTCATCCCCTCCGTCGGGGCGCGCCGGCACGCCGAGAAGGTCGCCGCGTGGGGCGCGGACGCGGTCGTCGTGCAGGGCGGCGAGGGCGGCGGCCACACCGGCGAGGTGGCGACCACCGTGCTGCTGCCGCAGGTCGTCGACGCGGTCGACATCCCGGTGATCGCCGCGGGCGGCTTCCACGACGGCCGCGGCCTGGTCGCGGCGCTCGCCTTCGGGGCCGCCGGCGTCGCCATGGGCACCCGCTTCCTGCTCACCTCGGACTCGACCGTGCCCGACGCCGTGAAGGCCCGCTACCTCGCCGCGGGCGTCAAGGACGTCACCGTCACCACCGCCGTCGACGGGCTCCCGCACCGCATGCTGCGCAGCGAACTCGTCGCGTCCCTGGAACGCGCGGGCCGCACCGCCCGCCTGCTCCGCGCGGTGCGGCACGCGGCGGCCTTCCGTGAGGTGTCCGGGCTCGGCTGGACCCGGATGCTCCGCGACGGCCTCGCGATGAAGCACGGCAAGGAGCTGACCTGGAGCCAGGTGCTGCTGGCGGCCAACACGCCCATGATGCTCAGGTCCGCGATGGTGGACGGCGATCCGCGAGGCGGCGTGATGGCCTCAGGACAGGTCGCCGGCCTCGTCGAGGACCTGCCCTCGTGCCGTGAGCTGGTGGACCGGATCATGGCCGAGGCGGGGGAGACACTGGAGCGGCTGCGGTCGGCGTAGCCGAAGGGCGGGCCGCACCGACCGCGGGTCGCCTACAGGCGCTCGATGATCGTCACGTTGGCCTGGCCGCCGCCCTCGCACATCGTCTGGAGACCGAACCGGCCGCCCGTGCGCTCCAGTTCGTGCAGCAGCGTCGTCATCAGCTTCACGCCCGTCGCGCCCAAGGGGTGGCCGAGGGCAATGGCGCCACCGTTCACGTTGACCTTCTCCGGGTCGGCGCCGGTCTCCTTCAGCCAGGCCAGGACCACCGGGGCGAACGCCTCGTTGATCTCCACCAGATCGATGTCGTCGAGCGACATCCCGGTCTTCTTCAGCGCGTACGCCGTCGCGGGGATCGGCGCCGACAGCATCCGGACCGGGTCCTCGCCGCGTACGGAGAGGTGGTGGACGCGGGCGCGGGGCGTCAACCCGTGTTCGCGCACGGCCCGTTCGGACGCGAGGAGCATCGCCGCGGCGCCGTCCGACACCTGCGAGGAGCATGCCGCCGTGATGGTGCCGCCCGCCACGACCGGGGCGAGCGACGCCATCTTCGCCAGGGTCGTGTCCCGGCGCGGGCCCTCGTCGACGGTGACGTCGCCGTACGCGACCGTCTCGCGCGCGAAGCGCCCCTCGTCGATGGCGCGGACCGCCCGCCGGTGCGAGCGCAGCGCCCACTCCTCCATGGCGGCCCGGGTGATGTCCCACTTGTCGGCGATCAGCTGCGCGCCGTGGAACTGGTCGACCGGCTGCGTGCCGTAGCGGGCGCGCCAGCCCTCGCTGCCCGCGAACGGGCCCTCCGCCAGGCCCAGCGGTGCGGCCGCCTGCCGCGAGGCGAACGCGATCGGGACGAGCGACATGTTCTGCGTGCCGCCCGCGACCACCAGATCCTGTGTGCCGGAGAGCACGCCCTGCGCCGCGAAGTGCACGGCCTGCTGCGAGGAGCCGCACTGCCGGTCGACCGTGACCCCCGGCACCTCCTCGGGCAGCCCGGCCGCGAGCCACGCGGTCCGCGCGATGTCACCGGCCTGCGGGCCGACGGCGTCGAGGCAGCCGAACACGACGTCCTCGACGGCGCCGGGGTCCACCCCGGTGCGCTCCACGAGCGCCTTGAGCACGTGCGCGCCCAGGTCGGCGGGGTGCACGGCGGAGAGACCGCCTCCGCGCCTGCCCACCGGGGTCCGCACAGCGTCCACGATGTACGCCTCGGGCATGGTCGACTCCTCCTGGCTGTAGGGGTTCAGGCGTGCCGGTCGCTGACGGAGAGCACCTCACCGGTCAGGTACGAGGAGTAGCCGCTGGCCAGGAAGACGATCGTGTTGGCGACCTCCCACGGCTCGGCGTACCGGCCGAACGCCTCGCGTGACGTCAGCTCCGCCAGGAGTTCGGGCGAGGTGACCTTCACCAGATGCGGATGCATGGCGAGGCTCGGCGCGACCGCGTTGACGCGGATGCCGTGCTCCGCCGCCTCGACGGAAGCGCAGCGGGTCAGCGCCATCACCCCCGCCTTCGCGGCCGCGTAGTGCGCCTGCCCGGCCTGGGCGCGCCAGCCCAGCACGGAGGCGTTGTTGATGATGACGCCGCCGCGGCCCGCCTCCTTCATGCGCCGCAGGGCCGCGCGGGTGCAGCGGAACGTGCCGGTCAGTGTCGTGTCGATGACCTTCGCCCACTGCTCGTCGGTCATCTCGGTCAGTTCGGCGGTGCCACCGAGGCCCGCGTTGTTCACGACGATGTCCAGGCCGCCGTGGACCTGCCCGGCCAGCGCGAACAACGCCCGCACCTGCTCCTCGACGGTCACGTCGCAGGGGGTCCCCGCCACGCGGTCGGCGCCGAACTCCTCGGCCAGCGCCTCCACCGTCTCACCCGTGCGTCGCGCGTGCGCGTCCCCGACGACGATCCGCGCACCCTCCTCCAGGAAGCGGCGGGCGGTGGCGCCGCCGATGCCGGCGCCGGCCGCCGCGGTGATCACGGCGGTACGCCCGGCGAGCAGTCGATGACCGGGCTCGTACGGCGGCGGTGCGCTCATCCGGGTACCTCCCTGGGCTCTCGACGGCTGTCCGATCCGGAGGCTAATCTACCAAACACTTGTTAGGGAAGAAGAGGTGTGAGGCCGATGGACCTGACGATCGACGCCGAGGACGCGGCCTTCCAGGAACGGGCCCGCGGCTGGCTCGCCGCACACGTACCGGCCGAACCGCTGCCCTCCCTGGAGACCGGGGCCGGCTTCGCCGCGCACCGGGAATGGGAGCGTGAACTGGCCGCCGACCGCTGGTCGGTCGTCTCCTGGCCCGAGCGGTACGGCGGCCAGGGCGCCGGCCTCGTACGGTGGCTGCTGTTCGAGGAGGTTTACTACGCGGCCGGGGCGCCCGGCCGGGTCTCGCAGAACGGCATCCACCTCCTCGCGCCGACCCTGTTCGACCACGGCACCGACGAGCAGCGCGCCCGGATCCTGCCGCCCATGGCGAGCGGCGAGACCGTCTGGGCGCAGGCGTGGTCCGAACCCGGATCCGGCTCCGACCTCGCCTCGCTGCGCTCGACCGCCGTCCCCGTCGCCGGCGGTTGGCTGCTCAACGGCCAGAAGACGTGGTCGTCGCGGGCCGCCTTCGCCGACCGGGCCTTCGGCCTGTTCCGCAGCGACCCGGCCACCGGGAGGTCGGACAAGCCGCACCGCGGGCTCACCTACCTCATGTTCGACCTGCGCGCGCCGGGCGTCACCGTCCGGCCCCTCGCGCGCCTCGACGGCAAACCGGCCTTCGCGGAACTCTTCCTCGACGACGTCTTCGTCCCCGACGCCGACGTCATCGGGGAACCCGGGCAGGGATGGCGCATCGCCATGTCCGCGACCGGCAGCGAGCGCGGTCTGACCCTGCGCTCGCCCGGCCGGTTCCTGGCGAGCGCCGAGCGGCTGGCGCGGCAGTGGCGGGCGGCGGGCGACCCGGCGGACAGCGGGATCCGGGACCGGGTCGCCGACGCCGTGATCGGGGCCCGCGCCTACGAACTGTTCACCTGGACCCACGCCTCGCGCGCCCTCGACGGCCAGGAACTCGGCGCCGAGTCCAGCCTGAACAAGGTCTTCTGGTCGGAGTACGACCTGGCCCTGCACGAGACGGCCCTCGAACTCGACGGCCCCGAGGGCGAGCTGGCGGACGGGCAGTGGGCGGAAGGGTACGTCTTCTCCCTGGCCGGGCCGATCTACGCGGGCACCAACGAGATCCAGCGGGACATCATCGCCGAGCGGCTGCTCGGCCTGCCGAAGGGACGGCGCTGATGCGTTTCCTCCTCGACGCCGAGCAGCGGGAGTTCGGCCGCACCCTCGACGCGCTGCTCGGCGCCGCGGACGTACCGGCGGCGGCGCGCGCCTGGGCCGCGGGCGAGCACGCGCCTGGCCGGGCCCTGTGGCGCCGCGTCGCCGGCACCGGCCTGTTCATGCTCGCCGTCCCCGAGGAGTTCGACGGCGTCGGTGAACTCCCCGTCGAACTGGCCGTTGCTTTCGAGGGGTTGGGGCGGCACGCGGTGCCTGGCCCGTACGCGGAGTCGGTGGCGGCGGCCTCCCTGATCGCGGCGCTCGCGGCCGGCGGCGCGGGCAAGGACCTCCTGGACGGGCTGCTCGGCGGGGACGCCATGGTCACCCTCGGCGCGCCGGGGAACGGGCCCTACGTCGTGGACGCCGACGCGGCCGACGCGCTGCTCGTGGTGGAGGCCGGCCGCGCCCCCGGAGCGCCCTGGACAGTGCGCTCCGCGCCCGGCCACGGCCCCGTCCGCCCCGGCCTCGACGCGGCCCGCCGCCACGCGCTGCCCCTGCCCGGCGGTGACGGCCTCGCCGCCGGGCCGGCCGTACGGGAAGCGGCCCTGCACGCCGCCGCGCTCGCCCGCCTCGCCACCGCCGCGCAGGCCCTCGGGGTCGGCCGGGCCCTGCTCGACCGCACGGTCGCGCACGTCAGGCGGCGCACCCAGTTCGGGACACCGATCGGCGCGTTCCAGGCCGTCAAGCACCGGCTCGCGGATACCCTGATCGCCGTGGAGTTCGCCCGCCCGCTGGTGTACGGCGCGGCCCTGACGATGCGCCCGGCCGACCTCGCCGCCGCCAAGGTGGCCGCGGGCGAGGCCGCGTACACGGCCGCCCGCACGGCACTCCAACTGCACGGCGCCATCGGCTACACCGCCGAGTTCGACCTGAGCCTGTGGCTCACGAAGGCGCGGGCGCTGCGCGGGGCGTGGGGTACGCCGGGCGCGTGCCGGGCACAGGTGCTCGCCGGGTGAGTCCGGTCACCGGCCGCCGGCCGCGTAGGCCCAGAAGTCCCGCATGACCGGGGGCAGCGGCGAGGGGCCGGTCAGGGCGAGCTGGGTCATCAGGACGGTGACCGTGCCCGTCGACGGGGTCAGGTGCCCCGCCGTGCCGGTGCCGCCGACCCAGCCGTAGCGGCCCGGCACGTTCCACGGGTCGCGGCGCTCCACGTCCACGGAGCCGCCGAAGCCCCAGCCCGCCCCTTGCGTGAACAGCTCGGCGGCCGCGCGCTGGTCCGCGCTCAGATGGTCCGTCGTCATCAGCCGCACCGACTCGGCGGAGAGCACGGACCCGCCGCCGTCGAGCAGCATGCGGGCCAGCGCCCACCAGTCGTCCACCGTGGAGGCGAGCCCGCCCGCGCCGGAGGGGAACGCGGGCAGGCCGCTCCACTGGCCGTCGGGGGTGTCGACGCGCTCGGCGCCGCCGTCGGCCGTGGGCACGTAGGAACTGGTGAACCGGGACCGCTTGGCCGCGGGGACCTCGAAGGCGGTGTCGCGCATGCCCAGGGGCTCGAAGATCCGCTCGGCGAAGAAGTCCGGCAGGGGCTGCCCGGTCACCCGGGAGACCAGGGCGCCCTGGATGTCGGAGCACGTGTTGTAGAGCCACGCCTCGCCGGGCTGGTACAGCAGCGGGACCCGGCCGAGGGCGGCGAGCCAGGTGTCCGGCTCCGGCAGGCGCTGCGGCCCGTGCGGGTCCATCAGCGCGAACACCGGCCGCACGGCGGGCAGCGAGAAGTCGGACGGGCAGCCCCAGCCCGCGCGGAACGTCAGCAGGTCCTCCACCGTGATCGGGCGGGCCGCCGGCACGACGTCCTCGACCGGACCCGCCGGGTCCCGGACGACGTTCGGCGTGGCCAGCTCGGGCAGCCAGTGCCCGATCGGCGAGTCGAGGGTGAGGCGCCCCTCGTCGAGCAGGATCATCACGGCCGCCGCCGTGACCGGCTTGGTGAGCGAGGCGATGCGGAAGATCGAGTCCCGTGCGAGGGGGGTGGTGCCCTCGGCGTCGGCGTGCCCGACGGCTGCCACCTCCACCCGGTCGCCGCGGGCCACCAGACCCACGGCTCCCGGCACGGGCCCCTTCGTGACGTGCGGGGCCAGAACATCGCTCAAAGCGGACTCGGACATCGGGGTCACCCTTCTGGTCAGGCGATGGCGTACGTGGTGCGTACGAGAAGGGTGACCGCAGGACCGCTCTCAACTCATCGGTTCACCGTCCCACAGCGTGTCGTGCGCACGGTGCGCGTCGGTCAGGCCGTCCGCGAAGAACCGCTCGTAGTACTCACCCTCCACGTGGTGCGCCTGCAACCAGATGCCGGGCACGTGGATGGCGTCCGTGTGCGCGGGAAAACGGCGGTGCGTGGCCAGGATGTACGTACAGACGTCACGGGCGCAGTCGATGACGCGCTCGTCGTACTCGCTGGCCTCGGCGAGATAGCGCTGCCCGTAGTCCTCCTTGTAGATGCGGCTGAAGACGTCCTTGTCGCCGTACGTGCCGCCCGCGCCGAACTTTGTCTCGACGATCGCGTCGACCGCGTCCGACATGGAGGCGTGGGCGGGCGGACAGGCGGCCGCGATCAGCGGCTCGCCCGTGGCGGGGTCGGTCAGGCCGACCGGTTGCGAGCGCAGCGTGGCGTACTTGGGCAGCGGGACGTGCCAGCGCCACAGGTCGGCCAGGCGCCAGCGCGGCGTGACGAACGTGAAGCCGAGCATCCGGCCGTACACCTTGCTGAACTTCGGGTACCCGAGCGCGATCTGCGGATTGAGTGAGGCGTGGATCCAGGCGCCGAGCCCCATCGCCTCCGCCGTCAGCATCACCGTCTGCAGCAGCAGATCCGCCTCGATCTGGGTCCGCATCGGCCCGAGCGCGCCGAGCGGCAGCTTCAGGTCCTTGTTCAGGAAGCCGTTGTCCATCCACTTCTTCACGCCCGCCGGGCGGTACAGATTGCGGTCGTCGACGAAGGTCGGCCGCGCCCCGTCCGGCTGGGTGAGCAGATACATCAGCGCGTTGATGTACTGGTGCGAGAGGTCGACGACCGGGAACAGGACGGTGGTGCCCGGCAGGTTGGACAGGAACCGGTTGGAGTCCAGGTACGCCGGGAAGTCGCGCAGCCCCTCGGCCACGTCGAGGCGGTGGTCGAGGACCTTGACCTTCGTCCGCCGGGCGCGTTCGATCAGCGTCCGCGCGTCGAACGGCTCGTGCGGGGCGGCGGGCAGCTTGCGCAGGAAGTACGTACCGCTGTCGTTGATCAGGAAGAAGTACGTGCCCTGCGCGTTGTCGGGGCTGCCGGCCGTGCGGCCCGTCATGGTCAGGTTCGGCTTGGCCATGATGGGCTTGTGGTCGCGCGGGTCCTCGAACGGGCGGTCCGGCATGGTCAGCCCGGTGGAGCCGGTGACCGCGATGAGCAGCGCCTCCTCCAGCTCGGTCAGCGGCTGCGCCTTGTGCGGCGACTGATAGCTCATCGACCCGGCCGGCACCGACGCGCCCCGGGAGACCCGGTGGGTGCGCCGCCGCCAGACGGTCTGCAGGAACGGGCGGGAGAGCAGGTCGTCCAGGCCCCGGTCGCCCGAGCCGCCCGGCTCCGCGTCAGCCGATGTCATCGTGGCCTCCGGTGGCCGCCGGGGAGACCGGCCGCCACGGCGCGAACGCGCTCGCCTCGCGCGGCATCAGGCTTGCCAGCTCCGGGCAGTGCCGCAGCACGACGGACTTCATGCCGCCCTTCTCCACCCAGTCGATACCGAGCGGCGTGTAGATCTCCGGGCGGTAGTCGACGGTGAGGAACCGGTCGCTCTGGAGCCGGCGCGTCGCCATCAGGATGAAGACGCGGAACGCGGTGTCCGAGAACCCGAAGCCGGTCGGCGGGTTCTCCGCGAACAGGCCGACGACCGTGTCGATCTCGTCGACCGTGCGGTACACCTCCTTGAGGCGCGCCAGGGTCTCCGGCTCCTGCGTCAGGTCCTCGAAGCGGCGGATGCGCTCCTTGTGCAGGCCCGCGCGGAAGTCGTTGTAGCGCGGCACCCCGCGCCTGCGGGTACGCACCAGGTCGACCACCGACAGGTCGATGATCTCGCCCTCGCGCTGGAAGTTCTGGAGGGACTTCGGGTAGTTGTGCAGCGTGATCGCGCCCGGGTGCGCGATGCCGAACGAGTACAGGGTGTTCGCCAGGCCGGTCTTGCGGATCTGGCTCTCCGCCGCCGCGCCCTGGATGTCGTTGAAGCCGACGGTCTCCAGGCGCTGTCCGAAGTGGTGCTCGCGCAGCTCGTAGTCGTCGGGGATCAGCGGGTGCATCCGGTAGACGGTGACGAAGTCCTCGGTCAGCGCATACGGCGCCCCGTGGTGGTCGGGGAGCGTCTTCGGGATGCCGGTCAGCGCATGCGATTCGAGGAGCCACAGGCCCAGCTGGTTCAGCCAGTTCTTCGGCGGGCCCTCCCAGTTGGTGCGCAGACCGATGTCGATCGCCTTCGTCGCGAGGATCGCCGGGGTCCACTCCACGGTGTGGATCTTCGCGATGAGCGCCGAGACGACGAGCCGGGCCGTGTGGTAGATCCGGTCCTCGCTCATCGACGGGTACTCGGCGCGCAGCGCGTCGCAGACGGCGTTGTGCTCACGGGCGAACAGCGTGTGCATGGCGCTGAGCCCCATCCACCAGTTGTCCTTGAACCCGGTGATCGGGATGCCGTGGCGGTCGATCGGGATGTGCCCGCCGTCGAGCAGCAGCTTGGCGCCGCCGTCGGGCTCCCGCAGCTGCTTCGCCGTCGTCTCGTCGCCGCCGTACACCTCGGAACCGTCCCACCAGTGCGAGGCGGTGTTCCCGAAGAGGATCGGCGGTTTGTCGCCGGGCAGCTCGATGCCCTCGTTCTCGGCGAACCGCATCAGGTTCTCCTGCGGGCCGCCGGGGGAGTTGGTCCAGGTGCCGCCGCCCGGGGGCAGCGGCACCTCGACCGTCCTGCCGCCCTCGCCGTAGCGCCGGTGGTTCACCCAGTCGTGCACCTGGAACTGGATCCACGCCGCCGCCAGCACGTTCAGGGAGGTCGCGGGCACGAAGCTGTCCCGGGTCAGGAGCTGACGGCTGACCGTCACCGGGTTCGGGGTGTCGAAGAGGTCGGGCCGGTACACCGGCTTGAGGTTGCGGCCGAACGCGGCGCCCACCGCGCCCATCTTCGGCGCCGACAGATCGTTGTAGGTGCCGTCGTACGAGCGTGAGGTGCGCAGCCGCTCGTCGACCGGGACCGGCACCGGCTCGGCCTTCGGCGGCGCTTCCGGCACATCGGTGTCGATGAGGTTGAACCGGCGCAGCACCCTGCGCAGGAACACCAGGTTGAGCAGGCTCGCCTCCAGCGGCAGCCGGTGCCACGGCACGACGCGGTTCAGGGCCCGGAAGACGTACGCGACCGGCGCGCCGAGGACGCGGTTCCTGACCGGCTCCTCGGTGGTGAAGCGGAGGTCGCCGCGGTGCGCGGCGCTCGCCCGGTACGCGACCTTGCGGGCCCGGTTGATGTTGCCGAGCGGCTTGAAGTCCTCCGTCGTGAACCACGGGTTGAACGCGAGCTCCTCGATCCGCCGCGCCGCCGAACCGGCCTCGGCCGTCGAGATGTCCTGCCGCGGGATCGTCAGCCGCGCCACCACGACGGGCGGCGTGATCGCCTCCTGCCACTCCACGGAGCCGTCCTCGACGGGCGTGCGGCGCTCGTCGACGTAGCGCTGCACGCACAGGTCGAAGGCGACGTCGTCACGGGAGAGGCGCCGGCCGAGCTCCGCCCGCAGGAAGTTCGGGTCGCGGCGGTCCGGGTGCGGTGCGACGCCGCCACCGCCCGCGGCGGGCCGGAACAGATAGCGGACCGGGCCCGCCTCCGCCCACAGGATCGCGCCCCGGCTCCAATAGGTCTCCCGGGCCAGGGAGTTGACCGTGTGCCGGGTCGCCGCCCGGACATTGCGGCGCATCCGGTTCGCGGTACCGAGCCCCACCGCGAGTGGCAGCTTCACGAACAGGCCGATGGCCTTCCGCAGCGGGCTGCGCGCTCCGGCCATTGCCTTGGCGAAGGCCACGAACTCGCGGGCGTCGCGGGCGTGCGACACCGGGAAACTGGTCGCCATGAGGTCGTGGCTCTCGTCGCCCGTGACCTGGACGCGGACAGCGACGCCGTGCAGATCGGGCGCGCCGTCGGGGCCGCGGATGCCGCTGGCGTTCGACAGCCGTACCGTCGCCGGATAGTCGGCGCCGGGCTGGGCGAAGCCGCTGCGCAGAGCGGCCGGGAGGTCGTCGGCGAAGCGCAGCCGGGCGTTCTCCACGCCGAGCGCCGCCTTTGCGTGGAAGACGCGCTCGTACCCGGGGGTTCCTGCGGCCCGCCGGTTCTTGACCTGCACCTTCATGATCTCTCGGGCGAGGTGTTCGAACACGAGCCGCTCGGCCTCGGGGCTGCCGCCCTCGTACCGCTCGTACTGTGCCGATTCGTACGGAGTGTGGCGTTCGGTCTCGGCCATGGGTTGCCGTCCCTGTCGTGTGCTGTGCGTCGGGAGATCGGGCCTCGTACGCGGAAGGGGAGGGGTCAGCGACGCTAGCGGCGCCGCGACACGCCCCACAGCGCCCGTTCCCGCCATGTCCACCACCCCGCCCCGGGCCCGAACTCCCGTACGCACGAGCGGGTTCGGGCCTGTCAGCGGCGCACACCCGATCGGCGCCCGCCGCGCCGACGCACCGTGCGCCGCCCACCCCTCACCCGCCCCACCCGAAGGCCCCGCCGATGGCCGGTCAGCGACGCCTTGACGGCGCCCCGCTCCGGTGGTGTGCTCAGCAGCCCGCCCAGGGAGGTTCCATGCGGGACACGACCGAGCACGGCCCCACCTTCGCCGCACTGCGCCCCTGCAAGGAACCGACGTTCGTCGAACCGGGGCGGACCGGCTTCCCCGTCTACCCCGACCTGCTCGACCGGCTCCTGGACGACAAAGGCCACCCCGACCCGGACGGCGTCCTTCCGCACGCCTTCGCGACCTGCTCGGCGTACGCGTACGCCGGGTACGGCCAGCGCGGCGACGCCCGGACGATGGCGACGATGGCGACCCGCCTCGGCCTGCCCGAGAACCGCTGCCGCCTCGTCGAACAGCGCGTCGACGCCCTCTACATCGCCTCGGCCGCCTACCTCGTCCAGGACAAGGACCGCCGCGTCGCGATCCTCTGCTACCGCGGCACCCAGCCCGAGGACATCATCAGCATCCTCACCGACGCCGACGTGCACCCCGACACGCTCCGCGTCGACCTCGACGGCGTGCGCCACCCCGTGCACGCGGGCTTCTACCGCAACATGCGCGCCACCCGCCATCTGGTCCTGGAGGCCCTCGACCGGGCCGTACGCGGCGAGTCCGTCGACCTCGCGGAACAGGGCGTCCGCGGCGGCGGCCTCGAAGCGCTCTACATCACCGGCCACAGCCTCGGCGCGGCCATGGCGGCCCTCATGGCGGTCACCCTCGTCCACGAACCGCGCTACGCGCACATCGCCCGCTGTCTGCGCGCCGTCTACACCTTCGGCCAGCCCATGCTCGGCGGCCCCGAACTGGCCCGCGCCTGCGAGAGCGCCACCGACTCGAACGGTACGCACCTGCTCCGCGACCGGCTGCTGCGCTACATCCACGACCGCGACATCGTGCCCGCGCTCCCCCCGCGCCCCGTGGGCCCGTACGCCGCGTTCGGCCGCGAGTTCCACTACCGCAGGCCCCGCGCGGGCCTGGACGCGCTGCTCGGGGCGGCGGCCGACGCGGCGGCCGAGGCCGTCGCGGTCCCCGGCGACCTGCTCACCGGCGCCAACCCGCTGCGCCGCCTGCGCCGGCTCGCCGAGGTCCCGGCCCGCTCCCGCCGGCAGGGCTGGGCCGAGCGCCGCGACCCGGCCCCGCACTACGCCCAGATGGACAGCCTGGCGGGGCTCGCCGTCGTCGCCCCGCTCGCCTTCTTCGCGGCGCGGCTCGCGCTGACCCGGTCGATCCCGTTCCAGTACTCCTTCGAGGACCACGGGCCCGGGAACTACGTCAACGCGCTGGCCCCGGAAGGCGTGCTGAGCGAGTTCGGCGACGTGCGCTGAGACCGCCCGGCGCCACGGGCCACCTCAGTCCCGGCACACGTCCCCGACCGGCAGCTCGGCCGGGGCGCCCGGACGGAAGGCGATGACCGGGTCCGCCACCCACTGGCCCCCGGCCAGCCGCACCGTGCGCACGGCGAGCGTGTGGGCGTCGCCCTCGCGGGCCACGAACACCTCGTTGTAGCCGTTGCTCTCGTCCGTCTCGCGGCTGCCGAGCGCGGGCGCCCCCGCGATCCGCGTCGTCCACTCCCGCGCGCCGCCGAGCAGCCGCTCGGCGGCCAGGAACCCCAGATGCGTATGGCCGTGCAGGACCAGAGAGGTCTCGGCGGCGGCGAGCGCCCATTTCGCCTGACCCGCGTTGACGACACCCGAGTACGGGGCGATCTCCACCGTGGGCACAGGGGAGAGCGGATGGTGCAGGGCGGCGAGGGTGGTGTAACCCCGGTCGGGCGCGAGCCGGTCCAGCACGCCGCGCGAGACGACACCGGGATCGATCCGCTCGAAGTCCATTATCAGCGAAGCCAGTTGGGACTCGCCCAGGGTGTGGGCGAACTCCTCCTGGGCGGCCTCCAGCTTCTGCCGGTCCTCGTCGTGCGCCACCTCGCCGCCCGACTCCGCGGAGCCGAGGAGGGCGATCCGCAGCCCCGCCTCCGGATAGCGCACGTACAGGCGGCGCCGGTCGTGCCGGGGCTCCTGGAGGTCGGGGTGCGGGAACTCGGCGAAGGTCCGCGCGAACCACTCGTGCCGCGCCGCCGGCCGCGGATCGAGGGACAGGTCCCACGACACGTCGTGATTGCCGCCCACCAGCAGGATGCGGGGGTCGTCCGGGCGCAGGTCCGGATGGTCCGCGAGCTTCTTGCCCGCGTCGCGCAGCCAGTTCAGCGCGAGGGTGCCGAAGGGGTCGTGCGGCCGGTTCACCAGATCGCCCGTGACGAGCAGCAGATGAGGGGCGCGGCCGAGTTCGCCGAGGTGGCGCAGATGCTCCAGATAGCTGTCCATGGGAGAGCCCGCGCCCGCGAGAGAGCCAAGCTTGCGGCCCGCCCTGGTGCCGTCCTTGGCGTCGACGTTGGACCGCAGGCTGCCGCCGTGGTGCAGGTCGGACACGTGATGGATGCGGAGCACCTCGGGCAGATGGCGGGCGAGCACCGGATCGGCGGCCGGGTCCGCGGCACCGGTCCGCGGCTGCCCGGCCCGGTCGCCCGCGCCGGCCACGTCCACCCCGGCGCGGTACCACCGATGCGCGCGCAGCCGCGAGCGGCCCACCGTCGACGTGCCGTCGTGGAACCACTGGCCGATGTAGGCGTGCTGCTGCACGGCCGCGTCGCAGGCCGCACGGTCGAGCGCCTCCGCGTCCGTACGCAGCTCCGGCTGCGACTCCGCGCTGTGCAGAGCCAGTTCGAGAAGGAACGGGGTCTGGAGCCAGCCGGGGAAGGAGTCGCGGAGCAGCTCCACCACCGGGGGCGCCCAGTCGGGGGCGCGCCCGGCCAGGCGGGCGCACTCCTCGGGCGAGAGCACGGGCGGGCGCACCACGTCCTTGGGGTGGTCGGCGCCCAGGTACGGGACGAGCAGTTCGTGTTCGGCCGGTGTCGCGAGGACCACGGGGACGATCCCGGCCGCCCGTACCTGTTCGAGTCCGGCGGCGAGCACGGCCGGTTCGACACCGAGCCCCCGCCCGTCCGCCGTGGAGAGCGCGGGCTCGTCGACGAACAGCACCGTCCCCGGCGCCCGGGCCGGTGCCGTACGACGGCCGACGAGACAGCCGAGGCCGGCCCTGCGGACGGTCGCCTCGCCGGAGCGCAGATCGATCCGGCGCGCCCTGCCCGGGGCGTGCGCCCGCTCGGCCGCCTGGGCCAGCCAGCTCTTTCCGGCGCGCCGCGCCATCACGACGACCCACGCGGTGCTGTTGGGTTGCTGGCCCTCGACCAGCGGGCGGGCCCACGCCGGGACCGTGCCGTCGGCGAAGCGGATGTCGAGGTCCTGGCGGTAGGCCTGGCTGGGCCGGAAGTCGGTCATCGTCGTCATTCCCGGATACCTGGAGCACGGATGGGACGGAGGGCGCGGGAGGAGCGGGGCGAGCGGGTCGACGGGGAGAGGCGGGCGCGGGCGCGCGGGCCGGTGGCGGTCACGGCCGGGACTCCTCGTCGCGCAGCGAACTCTCGCTGTGCCCGATCCAGTCGAGGAACGGCCGGTCGGAGAGCCACTTGTTGTCGGGCCGCAGCAGCCCCACCTCCCGCAGGTCGTTGCGCTGGGCCCGGGCCGGGTCCACCGGTATCCCGCCGGGGTCGGCGAGCAGTGCCGCCCGCCCGGCCGGACCGATCTCCTGCCAGCGGGCCCGGAAGTGGTGGTCCCACTCCATGATGAGCCGCTGCTCCACCAGATCGGCGAGAGCCCCGTCGTCGCTGAGCGGGCGGACCTCGTTGGCCTGCGCCGCGCGGACCACCGCGTCGCCGACGACCTGGAGGTAGAACGGCCAGGTGCCGACCAGGTCGAGGACGGCCTGCCCGGTCCGGTCGGGCGCGATGTTCACCCCCAGGTTCTCCGCCGTGCCGGTGAGGAACTTCAGGGCCGACTGATCGTCCAGCGGGCCCAGGACCCGCGCGTTCACGTCGTTGCCGAAGCTCGAACCGGGCGCGGTCAGCGCCCAGCGCACCACCCGGTGCCAGTCCTTCTCGGTGCCCGTGTAGACGAACCAGGCCCCGGCCTGCCCCAGATCGCGCAGCCACGAGACCACGCCCGGGTCGTAGTTGACGAGCCGCCCGATCTCGTCGAGCAGGAACGCCATCCGGTCGGAGCCCGAGCGCCTGCCCACCTTGTTGATCAGCCGCTGCGCCGCGCCCGGCCCGTGCAGCCGCCGGTCCAGGAGGTGGGCCAGCGCGTCCGGGGTGTCGACCTGCCCGCTGGACGGCAGCACCATGATCGGCTGGACGGCGGTCGCACCGTCCGCGCGCAGCCGCCGCCACAACTCCTCCAGGACCCACGTCTTGCCCGCCCTGCGCGGCCCGAGCAGCGCGACCGAGGCGCCGGTGGCGTGCCGGTCCCGGAGCCAGGCCAGCTCCGCCTCCCGCCCCACCGGGCGGCCCTTCCCCGTCCCCACGTGGAACTGGTCGGCCACCAGCGGCAGGTCCTCGATCCGGAACGGGCGCTGACTGCCCTGCACCTCCGTGTCACGGCCGCGCGCCTCGGCCGCGTACCGGGCGAGGGCATCGGTCTGCCCCTGCCGCGTCGTCGGCCCCGGCAGCGTCGCGATCTGCAGCAGCCGCCCGCTCTCGGCGCTCAACGCCCGCCCGGCGGGCTGCACTTCGGGGATCCGGCGCCGGGTCAGCCCCACACTGGCGTACCAGTCGGGGTCCGGCAGGCGCAGCACCAGGAGCCGCTCGGTCAGCGAGACGAGCCGCCGCGTGCTCAGGATCTGGGCGCCGCCCGCGAGGACCGTGCAGACCCCGACCTGCGGCCCGCCGCGCAGCACCGCGTACAGATCGTCGACGGCTCCGCCGCCGTCGGTGGAGCCCATGCTGGTCAGGAACTCCTCCCAGCCGTCGAGGAGGACGAGGAGGTAGTGCATCCGGCGCGGCCCCGCCACGGACTGCCGCTGCGCGCCGATGTCCGCGAAACCGCCGTGCGAGAGCAGCTCCTGGCGCCTGCGTACGGTGGCGGTGAGCATGCCCAGCAGGCGCACCATGTGATCGGGCCGGCCCAGGTGCACGACGGCACCGCAGTGCGGGAGTTCGGTCAGCGCCTGCAACGCGCCGTCGCCGCAGTCGATGCCGTACACGTGGATGTCCGCGGTGCTGTGCTGGCGGGCCACCGCCGCGGCGAGCGTGCGCAGGAACTGCGAGCGGCCCGTACGGGGCGCGCCCACGATCCGGAGGTTGCCGTCCCGCGCGAGATCGAGGATGGCCGGGCGCTGGGTCTGCTCCTCGGGCGCGTCCTCGAGGCCGAACGCGAGGGGCGCGAGGCCCCGGCCGCGTAACGGCGGCCGGATGTCGGTGAGCGGCAGGACCTCCTTGAGCGGCGGCGGCAGGGGCGTCGGCGGCGCCGCCACGGCGAGCAGTTCGGTGGCCTGGCACACGGCGTCGACCAGCAGCGCGAGATCCGTCGTGCCGACCGAGTCCGGCTCGTCCCGCACGGTGAGCGGGGTCCGCGGCTGGGATCCGTACGGCACGATCTCGTGCACGCCGACCGTCTCCCGCCCCGCGGGCCGGTACAGGCCGCCGACGCGGGCGGTCTGGACGACGAGCGGGTCGGAGGTGCCGGTCCTGATGAGGGCGAGGCCGGGTGAGGACTTGGTGAGCCGGGCGGCGTCCGGCGCGTCGATGACGTCGTGGCTCTCGCCCGCGTCCATCAGCCGCAGGGCGATCCGCAGATTGGTCAGGGCGCGGATCTCCGGGCTGACCACGCCCGCGGGGCGCTGGGTGGCGCAGACGAGGTGCACACCGAAGGAGCGGCCGCGCCGCGCGATGTCGACGAGCCCGGAGAGGAAGTCGGGTTCCTCGGCGGCGAGCGAGGCGAACTCGTCCATGACGATGACGAGCCGGGGCAGCGGCGGCAGCAAGCGGTCGAGGTCCTGCGGCTCCCGGTCGCGCAGCTCCGCGTACTCGGCGATGTCCTTGACGTGCGCTTCGAGCAGCCGCCGCTCCCGGCGGCGCAGTTCGGCGCCGAGTCCTTCGAGGACGCGGTCGCCGAGGCCGGGCCCCACGTCGTTGACGACGGCCACGGTGTGCGGCAGCCGCACCAGGTCCCGGAAGGCCGAGCCGCCCTTGTGGTCGACGAGCATGAACGTCATCTCGTCCGGCCTGTTCGCCACGGCGAGCGAGGCGATCCAGGTGCACAGGAACTCCGTCTTGCCGGACCCGGTGGTCCCGGCGACCAGGGCGTGCGGCCCGTCCCTGTGCAGGTCGAGGGCGACCGGTGTGGGCGTGGAGCGGCCGATGAGCGCCTCGGTGGCGCGCGGGGACGCCTCCCAGCGGGCGGCGATCTCCTGCGCGTCGGGAGCGCCGAGTCCGAGCAGGTCAAGGAGGCGGTGCGGCTGCGGGCGCAGATCGTCGGCGGCGGCGTCCCGCAGCGGCGCGACGGCCCGGGCCATCCGGTCGAGCCAGTCGTCGGACACCGTGTCGGCGATCCCCGTGAGGACGGCCTCCCCGCCCGTGGCGAGGGTGAACGCGGTGAGGCTCGGAGCCCCCGCCACGGCCCTCGGCGGGATCTGTTCGACCTCGACGACCGCCCGGCACTCCTGGGGCAGCGACCGGCCGTCCGGGGCCAGACAGATGACGAACACCCCGGCGGCGGGCCCCTCGCGCAGCAGGAGCGACACGCCGGGCAGCGAGGTGAGGGGGCGGGCGCCGTCCAGCACGAGCACCAGATTGCGGCGGGTCCCGTCCGCGTACGGCACCGGCCCGCGCTGCCGCTCGCGCAACGTCGTGAGGGCCTCGGAGACCTGACGGTGGTGGCCGGTGCTGTCACAGCTGATGCGGGGCTGGCTCTCCCCGTCGTACGAGCGCAGGCCGGGCAGCCACCGGGCGAACCGCCAGTCGGCGGCGCCGGAGGACGTCGTCAGGATCCGCACCCCGACATCGGCGGGGCTGTGCTCCAGCGCCACCTGCGCGACCAGCCAGGCGGCGAGACGCCGGGTCACCGGGGTGGAACCGGCGATGCCGAGGATGCCGGCGGTCGGCAGGTCGAGCGGTACGGGCACCGAGTACGCCCCCACGCTGGTGACCCCGAGACGCAGGCGCAGATGGTCGCCGTCCGTGACCCGGCGCTCCCAGAGCCGGGCCGTGTGGCCGTAGGACCCGGCCAGGATGTCGTTCGGCCCCGGGACCAGGTACTCCGTGTAGGCCTGGTGCTGTTCGCGGGCCCGCTTCGCCGACCGGCGCATCCGGAACCGGCCGGACGCGCCCCGGGAGACGGCCCGTTCGATCTCGGCGGGCAGTTCGTGCGGCAGCACCCGGGGCGGCTTGCGGAACATCAGGGTGCCCTCGCTCCCCGGTGCCAGCAGCTCCTGCGGCAGATCCGTGAAGTCCGGGCCGGCCGCGTCCGGCGGCGCCGGGGACCGGTTGAGCCACACCGTGCAGCCGTCCCGCAGCGCCGACTCGTCGAGCGAGGCGTCGAGCGCGACCTCGACGCCGCCGCCCCCGTCACGCAGGCACAGGGACGTCACCTCCCCGACCCCGCAGAAGCCGCCCAGCGCCCCCGCCACGGCCCACATCGGCGTGTCCCCGGCCGCCGTCACCACCACGTCCCGGTCCACGCCCTCCGGTGCGACCACCGTGAAGATGCGCCCCATGCCCCTCGCCCCCGTCCGAACTCAAGTCCCCGCGGGCGGCCCCGGCGCGGGGCCGGGCGCCGTCGTCTGTTGCCGTAACTGCTGCTCGCTCGCCGCGAACTCGGTCAGCCAGTGCGCGGTCTCGCCCTCGACCTCGCTGTGCACGGCCGCCACCAGCGCGGTGACCAGATCCATCCGCAGCTCAAGTTCCGGTGCCGTGATCCCCTCCGCCGCGGCGCCGGCGCGCAGCTCCTCGCGCGACCAGGCGAGCCGGAACTCGCTCAGCTTCGTGCGCAGGGCCTGCGCCGCCGCCATGTCCCGCATCCACGCGGCGGACAGCCCGAAGAAGTGGTCGAACCCCTTGCACCCGGCGGCCAGGGCCAGCAGGACGTACCCCAGGGCCTGCGGCGGGCCCCCGTCCAGCGAACCCGCCAGGGGGACGGCCGTCCCCGCTATGGCCAGCAGGATCGTCAGGCCGCGGATGAACCGGGAGCCGAGCCGCTTGCGCCGCCGGTCGCTCAGGTACCAGTCGACGGCGTCCTCGGCCTCCTGCTCGGCCCAGGCGCGGATCGCCGTGAGCGCGTCGCGCCGCGCCTGCGGCGATCCGCCCGCGACCGCAGGGAAGGGCCGGCTGCGCAGATCTCCCGGCGGACGCGCACGACCGTCACCCACTGTGTCACCGCTGATCCCCCGACGCAGCATCAACACCACCAGAACATAGGCGAGTTCACTCACTGTGAGCGTAACCGGTCGGGGTGCCCCCTGTCCCGGCTCCGTCACTCACGCCATCTGTCGCCGCACCAACTCGTGCAACCGGCCGCCCGTGTCCGCGAGCAGCTCGGCGGGGGCTCCCTGCTGGACGACGCGCCCGGCCGACATGACGACGACCCGGTCCGCGTCGAGGACCGTGGACAGGCGGTGCGCGATCACGACGCGGGTCGCGCGCAGGGCCCGCGTGCTGTCGATCACGATGCGCTGGGTCTCGTTGTCGAGCGCGCTCGTCGCCTCGTCGAAGAAGAGGATGCGCGGACGGCGGATCAGCGCCTGGGCGATCATGAGGCGTTGGCGCTGCCCGCCGGAGATCGCGCCACCGCCCGAGATCATCGTGTGCAGCCCCATCGGCATCCGTCCGATGTCCTCGGCGAGGCCCGCCATCTTTGCCGCCGCCATCGCCTCCTCCTGGGTGAACGACTCCGCGCCGCAGATGCAGTCGAGGATCGATCCGGTCAGCGGCTGCGCGTTCTGCAGGACGACGCCGCACTGGCGCCGCACCGCCCCCTGGTCGAGCGCCGACAGGTCCTGGCCGTCGTACAGGACGCTGCCGGA
Source organism: Streptomyces sp. NPDC030991 (assembly GCF_055571235.1). NCBI lineage: Bacteria > Bacillati > Actinomycetota > Actinomycetes > Kitasatosporales > Streptomycetaceae > Streptomyces > Streptomyces sp. NPDC030991. The sequence continues at coordinate 110,434 of NZ_JBVIFR010000012.1, read as the reverse complement.
CGTCGGCCCGTCGAAGCCGATGAGCAGCCGCAGCAGGGTCGACTTGCCGCAGCCGCTCTCGCCGACCACGGCGACGAACTCGCCCGGCCGGATCGCGAGCGACACGTCGTCGAGGACGAGCGGACCGTCGTCGGTGTAGCGGAAGGACAGGTTGCGCGCCTCCAGGGCCCCGGTCAGCTCGCCCGGCTGGGTCGCGGAGCCGCGCACCTCGGGCTCCGCGTCGAGCACCGGCTTGATCTGCTCGTACATCGGCAGCACGGCGGCCGCCGAGACGAGGGCGCCCGTCAGCTGTGTCACGGACGTCAGGAGCATCGTCACCGAGGTGTTGAAGGTGAGGAACGCCGCCGCCGACAGGCTGCCCCGCGCGGGCCCCGCGAGCAGCATGAACATCACCAGCGAACAGAGCGGCAGATACACGGCGTTGAGAACCGTCGTCACGTTCTTGATGCGGCCCGCCCGCCGCTGAAGGTCGCGGCTGTGCGCGAACTCCTTCGCCCATGCCGCGTACGCGAAGCTCTCCGCCCCGGCGACCCGCAGCTTCGGCAGACCGCGCAGGGTCTGGTAGGCCCGGTTGTTGAGCTTGTTGCCGAGCTCCACCAGGCGCCGCTGCCACCGCAGTTCCCACAGGCCGAGCGTGAGGAAGACACCCGCCACGACCGCCAGCATGGCGAGCGCCGCCAGGGCCAGCGGCACGCTGTAGAGGAGGAGCATCACCAGGTTCATCGCGCCGATCGTCACCGACTGCACGGCCACGGGCCCGACCCCGGACAGCAGCCTGCGGATCGCGCTGATGCCCATGGCCGCGCTCGCCAGCTCACCGGTGGAACGCGCCGCGAAGAACCGGGTGGGCAGCCGCAACAGCCGGTCCCACACCGCTGGTTGGAGCACGCTCTCCACGCGCCCCTCGACCCGCAGCACGGTCACGTTCTGGAGCAGCATGAAGGCCGCGGACACGATGCTCGTGACCACCACCGCCAAGGAGACCTGGGTGATCAGGCTCGTCTGCGCGCTCGGCACGTACGTACCGAGGACCTGGCCCGTCGCGACGGGCACGAGCGCGCCGAGCCCCACGGTCACCAGCCCCGCGAGCAGCAGCCTGCGGACGTCACGGGCGGCGGCGCGCAGACTGAACCGGGCCAGCCGCCAGGGCGTCAGCCGCCCTTCCGGGAGCGGCCGGTAGAGCATCACGGCGCGCTCCTCGAAGTCCTGCGCCGTGTCCTCGTCGATCCGGCTGCCCCGCGCGGCGGAAGGGTGCACGGCCTCGTACCCGCCGCGCCGCCACAGCAGCGCGACCGGTGCCCCGGACGCGGCCCGGAAGCCGACGAGCGGACCCGTGTCCTGGCGCCACCAGGCCCCGGCGAGCCGGACGGGGCGGGTGCGGATCCGCGAGGCCACCGCGATCTGCTCGACCGGGTCGATCCGGTCACTGACCGCGCCGCCGTGGCCCGGCTCGACCAGCTCGATGCCGGCCGCGTCCGCCACCAGTCTGCAGGCCGCGTACGTCGCGTCGACCCCGCCCTGCGTCCCGCGCGCGCGGCGCCCGCGCGAGCCGATCGAGGCGAGCAGCGCCCGGTCGGCCTGCTCGCGGACGGCCTCGCCCGCGCGGATCCCGGCCGCCGTCCGGTCCTCGTGCGCGCTCTCCAGGCGTTCGATCCACCGGTCGAGTGTGGACAGGAGCCGGTACTGCTGGTTCACCATCCGCTGCCACAGCGCGCCGTCCATCAGCAGATCGGCGGCCGCTTCGGCGGCGTACGCGGACCCGTACTGCACACTGCCCGGCGCGAGTTGGGGCCACAGCACATCGTCGTCGCCGGTGACGTCGTCGTCCGCCGTGTGCCCGGCCCTGTCGGCGAGCGGCGCCTCGAACAGCACCCGCTGGCCGCGCCCGACGCCCAGCGCGAACGCCTCCTCCAGCAAGCTCCACGCCATGTCGTACGAGCCGTCGTGGGCGGGCGGCGTGTACGGCAGCTCGCGGAGCGGGACGCGGCGCAGCGCACAGCCCGTGAGCGGCCGCCCCACCAGGGTGTGCTGGGCGCCCTCGACCGGGCCGAGCAGCAGCGTGCCCGGCTCCAGACGGCCCAGGAAGTGCCAGTGCCCCTGCGCGTGGGCGTCCACGGCGAACAGGTCGAGCGCGCCGTCCACGACGAGCCACAGCACCTGCGGCCCCTCAAGCGGCAGGCTGCGCAGGCCCGCGCAGTCGACCGGGGTGCCGAGTCCGCCGAACGCGGCGACCACCTGGTCCGAGGCGGCGTGCGGAGCGAACTCCGGTTGCGTGTACGTCACTTCAGTGCTCCCTGACCAGATCGGCGTAGGGCCCGCCGGCCGCCAGCAGCTGCTCGTGGCGGCCGCGCTCGACGACCTGTCCGTGGTCGAGGACCACGATCTCGTCGCTGTCGCGCACCGTGCTCAGCCGGTGCGCGATGACCACGCACGCGCAGCCACGTCGCCGGATGTTGTCCATGACGACCCTCTCGGTCTCGGCGTCGAGCGCGCTCGTCACCTCGTCGAGGACGAGGATGCTGGGCCGGCGCACCAACGCCCGCGCGATCTCCAGACGCTGACGCTGCCCGCCGGAGAAGTTGCGGCCGTCCTGCTCGACGCGGCTGTGCAGCCCGCCGGGCCGCCTGGCCACCACGTCGTACAGGCAGGCGTCGCGCAGCGCGTCGGCGACCGCCTCGTCCGGGATCGAGGGGTCCCACAGCGCCACGTTGTCGCGGACGGTGCCCTCGAAGAGGAAGACGTCCTGGTCGACGAAGGAGACGGACGCCGCGAGAGCGCCGCGCGGGATGTCGTCCAGGCGCCGGTCGTCGATCCGGATGACGCCCTCCCAGGGCGCGTACAGGCCGGAGATCAGCCGGGAGACGGTCGACTTGCCGCTGCCGGAACCGCCGACGAGCGCCACCTGCTGCCCGGGGCCGACCGTCAGCGAGAACCCGGACAGGAGCGGCTTGTCGAGCGGGCTGTAGCCGAACGTGATGTGGTCCAGTTCGACGTGCCCCTTCAGCCGCCGCGTGCTCGGCACCGCTTCCGGGCGGGCGTACACCGTGTCGACGGGGAAGTTCTCGACGTCCTTCAGCCGGGCCACGTCGGCGGCGAAGTCCTGGACGCGGCCCGCGACCCCGTTCAGCCGCGTGATCGGCGCCGTGAAGCGGGCCACCAGCGCCTGGAAGGCGACCAGCAGACCCACCGACAGATGCCCCTCCACGGCACGCAGCCCGCCGATCCACAGGATCAGCGCACTGTTCAGCGTCGCCAGCGTCGGCGCGACGATCCCGAGCCACGCGCTCGGCACACCGAGCCGCTGCTGCTCCTCCAGGGTCGTCGCGTGCTGCCCCGCCCACCGCCGGAAGTACCCGTTCTCGCCCCCGGTGGCCTTCATCGTCTCGATCAGCTGAAGCCCCGTGTACGAGGTGTTGGTGAGCCGCGCGGTGTCCGCCCGCAGCTTCTGCGTCCGCGTCGCGCGCAGCCGTACGACGATCCGCATCGCCACCACGTTCAGCAGCGCGATGCCGACGCCGACCATCGTCAGCTGCGGGTCGTAGCTCCACAGCAGCGCCGCGTAGAGCAGCACCACGATGCCGTCGACGCCGGCCGCCGTGAGATCGCGGGCCAGGGTCTCGGCGACCGCGTCGTTGGACTGGAGCCGCTGGACCAGGTCGGCGGGGCTGCGCTGCGCGAAGAACGTCACCGGCAGCCGGAGCAGGTGGCGGAAGAAGCGGGCGCTGCTCAGCGTCGAGGAGATGATGCGCCCGCGCAGCAGATTGGCCTGTTGCAGCCAGGTGAGGACACCGGTGAGGGCCACCATGGCGCCCATCGACGTGAACAGCGCGCCGAGCAGCGAGGTCTGGTCGCCGATGAGGAACAGGTCGATGTACGTCCGGCTGAGCGCGGGCACCGCCGCGCCCACGGCCACCAGCAGCAGGCTCGCGACCAGGGCGGCCAGCATCGTGCCGGTCGTCCCGCGCAGCCGGTCCGGCATGGCCCGCAGCACCCCGGGGCGGCGCCCGCCGGCCCGGAAGCCGTCACCCGGCTCCAGGACCAGCACCACCCCCGTGAAGCTGGTGTCGAAGTCCTCCATGGCGACGAACCTGCGGCCCTTGTCGGGGTCGTTGATGTGCACGCCGCGCCGCCCGAAGCGCCGCCCCATGCCGTCGTAGACGACGTAGTGGTTGAACTCCCAGAAGAGGATCGCGGGGCCCTGCACGTCGGCGAGGGCCGCCGTCTCCATCTGCATGCCCTTGGCGGTCATGCCGTAGCCGCGGGCCGCCTTGAGGAGGTTGCTGGCGCGCGAGCCGTCCCGCGAGACGCCGCACGCGATGCGCAGCTCCTCCAGCGGGACGTGCCGGCCGTGGTGGGCCAGCACCATGCCCAGGGCGGCGGCGCCGCACTCGACGGCCTCCATCTGGAGCACGGTGGGCGTGCGCACCGTCCTGCGGCGCTTGGGCGGCGGGGGAGCGGGCCGGGCCCGGCGGCGGCCGTGCCCGGCGGGCGGCAGGGAAGTGGTGGTCACGGCAGCAGCCAATCGATCGGGCGCTGCTCGGCGAGGTGCACGGCGCCGGAGGCGAGGGTCATGGAGGTGAGGGGGTAGGGCGGCCCGTCCGCCGTCGACCAGGCGTAACCGGACTTCGTGGACGCCGACTTCGTGAGCCGCACGAGGACCGGCACCCGGGCCCCGTCCCGCGTGAACTGCGCGGCCAGCTCGCCGTCGCCGAGGAAGTCGGTGACCTGCCGTCGCGTCTGCGCCCCGCGGCCCACCGCCCGCACCGTGCCGCGCAGCACTCCGTAGCTCTGGGCCGCGGGCACGGTGAGGTCGACCGAGGCGCCCGCGGGCACGTTCGCCGCGCCGGTCACGGGCACGTACAACATGGCGAGCAGCGGATCGCGCGCCGAGGCGGTCCGCTCCAGCGTCGCGACGTCCGCGCCGGTGGTGATGACCGAGCCGAGCCGCGCGACGAGGGCGGTGATCCGGCCCGCGTCGATGGCGCGCACGACCTCGTTGCCCTGCTCCGTACGGACTTTGAGCAGGGGCGCGTGCGCGCCGACGCGCTGACCCTCCTTCACGTACACACCGGTGACCTGGCCGGTGACCGGGGTCTGCAGGACGTAGCTGCCCTGTCCGTAGGTGAGGATGCCGCTCGCCCTGAGTGTGGAGTCCACCGAACCGGTGACGGCCCACACGCAGGAGGCCGCCATGACGACGAGGGTCACGGCGAGGACGAGCACGCCCTGTGGCCGCGCGAGGCGGACCGGCAGCTCGAGTTCCTCCGGTGACTGCAGCTTGCTGAGGGCCTGTTGGCGGAACTGCACGGGGTGTTTCCCTTACGTTGCTCAAGGCCGGGCAGGGCCCGGACGCGCCCGAAGGCCCCGGGACCGGAGTCCCGAGGCCTTGGGGGCCGCCGCCGGTCAGGTCGGCGGTGGTGCGATCCGTTGGGGATCAGGCTCAGAGGCCGGCGACCAGGCCGGTGGCCAGGCCCGTGACGGCGCCGGTGTTGAGGCCGGTCAGGCCCTCGACCGTGCCGGTGACGCCCGCGACGACGCCCGAGACGGGGGCGATCGAGTCGACGGTGCCGGTCACGTTGGAGACGACACCGCCGACGAGGCCGCCGGAGACGTTGTCCAGCTCGGCGTCGGAGATCTCGAGGGTCTGGACCTGGGGGGTGTTGCTCATGAGGAGAGCCGCCCTTCTCAGTGGTAACTGGGTAATTCGAAAAACGCGGAACGCGGCACGGGAATCGGTGGAGCCGAATCCGTGAGGTCCAGCGGTGCGGAGGATCAAAGCACGCCGACGCTTCGCACAGCTAATCGGAAGGTCCCCGGTCAGGGGGGATGTGCGAGGTCAATTGCCGCATGGTGCAGTCTTGTTCACCGGCCGTCGGCAGCTCCTTCACAACCTTCACCATGTGAATTGCGCGAAGGGCGGGACCACTTTCAGCAAAATGGACACTCGCGCATCAATGGGTTTGTTCGTCTGTAGCGTGCAATGGATTTTTGTGGACCCGCGTGACCGCCCTGCGCAATCGCTGTGCAGGTTTCTGGCATCCGACGGCCGCGGCCGTGAGCGCGGCGGGTGACACGAACGCCCACGGCGGCGCTCCCGCGTGCACGGCGACGGCGCACGCGGCCCCGGCGACGACCGCGCAGAGCCGGGCGGCGACCCACCACCGCTCGGCCCCGCGCCCCGAACCGTCCGCGACCCCGGTGACGAGCGTGGTGAGGGTCCCGGTGAAGTAGGTCGTCGGCGCGGCGCCCGGCCCGGCCGCGACCATCGCCGCCGACTGCCCGCCCATCGCCAGGGCGGCGGCCACGAGCAGCACGGTCCGCCACGCGGCGCCGGGCCGCCCGTCGAGGACGCCGGTCACCACGGCGGCCCCCGCGAGCAGCGCGGTCTGCGCGGCGAGAGCGGCCACCACCCGGCCCGGCCACTGCCCGTGCCGCCCGGCCCGGCCGCCGCGGCAGAACAGGGCGGTGCTCGCGGCCCCCACGGCGTACCCGCCGAGCGCGTACAAGGGGGCGGTCGCGTCCGCCGCGAAACCGTGCCCCGCCGAGATCCCGAGCAGCACCAGGTTCCCGGTCATCACACCGGCGAACACGGTGCCCAGCATCGTGAAGGCGAGGGCGTCCACGGCGCCGGAGGCCCCGGCGAGCAGCAACAACGAGATCTGGGTGCGACTGTTCATAACGCCCGACGGTAGGCGGCCCGCCACCCCCGGGCCGGGGCGGACGCGCCCGGTCCGGCGAAGGAAGGGAGACGGTCGGCGGTGCTTCCCCTAGGGGTGATCCACGGCTGCCTCCCTCCACTCCGCACCCCTCTCCACCGTCTGACCCGGTTGTCCGGACGACATGAACTGTTCATGTCCTAGCGGGAATTGGTCCTCTCGGCGTGTTCGTTGTTCCCGTCATGACAGTGGGAGTGACACTCGACACGACCGGCACCAACCTCCTCATCGACGACGCCGTGCGCCAGGGGAGGGAGGCCCGCGCGTCCGGCCTCACCTCCCTGTGGTTCGGGCAGACCCTCGGCTTCGACTCGCCGACGGTCGCCGCGCTCGTCGGCAGCGCCGTCCCCGACATCCACCTGGGCACCTCCGCGATCCCCGTCTTCGGCCGCCATCCGCTGCTCGTGGCGAGCCAGGCCCAGACGGCCCAGTCGGCCACTGGCGGGCGCTACCACCTCGGACTCGCGCTCGGCACGAAACTGCTCACCGAGGGCGCGCTCGGTCTTCCCTTCGAGCGCCCTGTCGCCTGGCTCCGCGAATTCCTCACCGCGATCCGGCAGTTGCTGGAGACCGGGGAGGCCGACTTCGAGGGCGAGCTGATCACCGCGAGGACCCCGCTGCCCGCCCGCGTGCCCGGCGCCGAACCGCCCGTGCCGCTGCTCGTCGCCGCGATGGGCCCCCAGGCGCTGCGCGTCAGCGGCCGTCTCGCCGACGGGATCCTGCCGTATCTCGCGGGCCCGCGCGCCCTGGAGGAGCACATCGTCCCCGAGGTCACCCGGGCCGCCGCGGAGGCGGGCCGGCCGGCGCCGCGCATCGTCGCGTTCGTGCCCGGCGTCGTCACCCGGGACGCGGAGGCGCTGCGCACGAGGGTCCACGAACAGTTCTCGTTCTACGCGCAGATCCCGTCCTACGCCCGCGTCGTCGAGCTGTCGGGCCACCGGCACCCGTCCGAACTGGCCGTCCTCGGCGACGAGAAGAACCTCGCGGACGCCGTGCGCCGCTACCGGGACGCGGGCGCCACCGACGTCGTCGTCAGCGGCACCGAGCTCGACGGCGACGACGCCCGGCTGCGCACGTGGGAGGTGCTGGGCGAACTGGCCTGACCTCGACGGTCGGGACCCCGGAGGGCGCGAGCTGTCATTACCCTGTGTGGTGGCAGCGGGGCGACTTTCCGCTGTCGAAGCGCTTCGACGGACTTCTGGACAGGTGCGAGTCGGCCCCATAGGGTCGATCCGTCGAACGTACCAAGGCAGTCCGTCCCCGTCGAAGCGCTTCGCGTCGGCGCCCCCCTCGTCACGGCTCAGGAGAACGACATGGTCACGCTCGCAGAGGTCGCCCGGCACGCCGGAGTCTCCGCCAGCACCGTGAGCTACGTCCTCAGCGGGAAACGGTCCATCTCCGCCGCCACCCGCGAGCGCGTCGAGAGCAGCGTCCGCCAGCTCGGCTACCACCCGAACGCCGGCGCACGAGCCCTGGCCAGCAGCAAGTCGAACATCATCGCGCTGATGGTGCCGCTGCGCACCGACATGTACGTGCCCGTGATGATGGAGATCGCGATGGCCGTCGCCACCGCCGCCCGCACCCACGGCTACGACATCCTCCTGCTCACCGGCGAGGAGGGCGCCCAGGCGGTGCGCCGCATAGAGGGCAGCGCGCTGGCCGACGCCATGATCCTGATGGACGTCGAGCTGGACGACGAGCGGCTGCCGCTGCTGCGCACCGCGAGCCGGCCTGCCGCCCTGATCGGGCTGCCCGACGACACCACCGGACTCACCTGCGTGGACCTCGACTTCACCGCCGCGGGCGCCCTGTGCGCCCAGCACCTCGCCGACCTCGGACACCGCGAGATCGCCGTCATCGGGGAGGCCGCCGCGGTCTACGAGCGGCGCACCGGATTCGCCGAGCGCACCCTGACGGGCCTGCGGGAGCGCAGCGCCGAGCTGGGCCTGAAGCTGCTGCACCGCCCCTGCGAAGGCTCGTACGCCGCGGTCTCGGCAACGTTGTCGAGGATCTTCGACGAGCGCCCCGGCACCACCGCCTTCGTCGTGCAGAACGAGGCCGCCACCGACCCGCTGCTCGCCCTGCTGCGCCAGTCGGGCCGTGCCGTGCCCGAGGACGTGTCGGTCGTCGCCGTCTGCCCCGAGCAGGTCGCCGCGCACGCCTCGGTGCCGCTCACCTCGGTCGCGGTGCCCGCGCAGGAGCTGGGGCGACGCGCCGTCGAGCAGGTCATCGCGCAGGTCGAGGGGCGCGGATCGGGCGGCGAAGTCGTCCTCCTCGCCCCGGAGTTGACCGTGCGCGAGAGCGCGGCCCAGGCCCCCGACGGGGTCTGAACCGCGCGCCTCGCTCCTCCCGGGTCAGCTGCTGGAGACCTTGAAGCTGTTCGTCGTGAAGTTCAGCCCGCCCGCCGACGAGGTGATCTCGTAGCCGAACTGGACGTCACCGATCGTCTCGTTGCCCCACCAGCCCTTGGTGTCCTTGATCCACTTCAGGATCGGCAGGACGTTCACCGTGCCGGACGCCGAGTCCGAGGTGCGCAGGAACGAGAAGACCTCGTTGGCGCCGTTGTTCCCCTTGTAGACGGTCCAGGTGTGACCGCCGAGCGTGACATTGCCCTGCGAGGTGCCCAGCGGGCCGACCGCCCCGTTGTAGTTGACCCAGAGCATGACCTCGTAGTCGTAGTCGCTGTCCCATATGTCGTACGACGTGTTGTACGCGCCGGACGACGGCACCGTCACGTTGTAGCTGCTGGTGAGCGAGGTCAGTGAGCCGATCGGCTTGTTCACGACCTTCTTGGCGTTCGGGTAGGACTTGATGCCGCCCGTGTTCGGGTGGTTGGCCGAAACACCCCAGTTCGACGAGGAGTTGGCCCAGATCGACTGGGAGCCCGCGCCCGAACCCCAGATGTTGTTGTAGAGCGTGTAGCCGTCCGAGGTGGTGTAGTTGCCCCACTGGTCGGACGACGACCAGATCGCCGCCTGTGCGGGGGCGGCGGCGAGGGCGATCGCGGCCGAGGCCGCCAGCGCGGCGCCGAGCAGGGTGCGGCGTCGTACGAAGGTGCTTGCCGTGGGTGCCATGGGGTCCCTTTCCATGGTCGGTGGGGGTCATCGTGGGGGATGTACTACCGCGTTCTCACCGTGAGTTCGCGGTCCTCGCCCGCGGACAGGCGCAGGCGCGCCGGTCCGCCGGTGGGGGTCTTGAGGTCCACGTCCGCGTCCCGGTCCGGGCTGATCAGGGCCGTGCAGATGCCGCCGCCCCAGCTCAGGTCGACGCGCGCGCCGAACCGGGTGCGCAGCCCGGAGACCGCGCCGCGCCGCCAGCCGGGAGGCGGCGCGGGCAGCAGGACGAGCCGGTCCGGCGTGGACTGCAGGAGCGACTCGGTGAGCAGCGCGGGCAGGGCGTGCGCGGCGTCCGCGTTGTAGACGTCCCGGCCCGGGTAGTGCGCGCTCATCAGGGAGCGGTGGAAGTAGTCGCCGGTCAGCACCTGGCGCAGGGCGTCGCCCACCCGGTCCGGGTCGCGCAGCCGGGCCGCGATCAGGGCGTGGTGGAGGTGGCCGTGCGCCGAGTCGTTCTCGGCGCCGCGCAGCTCCAGCGCCCGGTGCGCCGCCTTCGCCCACTCGGGGGTGGAGTACGGGTCGATCTCGTGGTGCGGCCAGACCGGGTAGAGGTGGCTGAGATGGCGGTGGTCGTAGGAGTCTTCGAGGCCCGGCCAGGCCCATTCGGCCAGCGCGCCGTCGGAGTTGACCCGGTAGTCGGGCAGCCGGTCGGCGAGGGCGCTCCAGCGCTCGCCGGCCGGACCCGGGTGCCAGGCGGCGGCGGTGCGCAGGGCGTGCCGGGCCGCCGCGATGTCCATCGTGGCGTTCAGCGTGCCCCAGCTCGCGTTGGCCGGGCGGTTCTCCGGCGAGTACGACGGCACGATCACCACGCGCCCGTCCGGTCCGGTCCGGGTGAGGAAGTCCTCGTAGAACAGGGCGACTTCGGCAAGAGCGGCGGCGAGCCAGGAGGGCCGTCGCCCTGTCGTCTCGGCCTGCTCGACCAGCGGGGTGAGGAGCCAGTCGGCGCCCGCCGTCCACAGGTGCATCGGCCACTGTCGCTGGAAGTGGTAGGCGTGCCCCGACTCGCCGTCCGTGTGCGCGGGCGCGACGATGCCCCGCGCCCCGAAGATCTCCCGCGCGTTGTCCCGCCAGTGCGCCAACTGCGCTTGTATCAGCGCCCCTTGGGCGTCGGTGACCTCGGGCAGTGCGCAGCTGACCGCGGACGCCGTCTGCAGATTGAGGTTGGCGTCCGTGGTGAACGCGCCGGACCAGGCCGTGTCCCATTCGCCGGTCCACAACCCCGTCAGCCGGGGCGGCAGCGCCCCGGACGCGCTGAGCAGGTGATAGCGGCCCGCGGCGAACAGCCGCTCCAGCAGGGCGTGGCTCTCCGGGTGCTCCAGCAGCGCGCTGCCGGGCAGGCCGCGCTCGGTACGGGGCGCGTTCAGGTCGAAGGCCACCCGCTCGTACGCGGTGCGGTGCGGCTCCTCGTGCCGGGCGAGCAGATCCGCGTAGGTCACCGCAGGACCGCCGGTCACCAGCGCCGCGAGACCGGTGGCCTCGCTGCCCGCGTCCAGCTCTCCGACGTGCCGGTGCACCCGTGTGAGCAGCAGCAGCCCCTCCGCGCCGTCGACGCGCAGCCCCGTCGCGCCGACCGAGGTGTGCCCGCCGTGCGTGAGCGCGAGCGTCACCCCGGTGAACGCCAGATCGCTCTGCGGATACCGGCAGCGCAGCGTCAGCTGGGCCCCCCGCGGGGTCAGCACGACGGCCCGGCCGACACCGAGACCACCCGGCACCCCGGCCAGCCGGTGGTCGAGCGAGAGTTCCCCGCTGAGCCCGGGCCCGGTGACGTACTGCACGACGACGTCGTCCGCGCGCGACACGAACACCCGGCTGTGCCACCCGCCGCACCGCGCCTCGGCCACCCCCGTCGCGAAGTCCACCGCGCGCCGGTACCCGCGCCACACCACGCTGTCCCGCACGAACCGCGCCTGGAACGCCGGATGGAACGCCCGCACCCATCGCAGTGCCCGGCCGTCCGTGAACTGCTCGGCGGCGCTCGCCTCGCCTGCCAGCAACCGGTCCTGGAGCAGCGAGAGTTGGGAGGCGAGCGCGGGCGGCCGAGGCTGCGGGCCGCCGTCCGGGCGGACCAGCGCGTGATGCGTGACGATCACCCGGTCGTCGTGCGGATCGCCGAACACGAGGGCGCCGTGCCGGCCGTTGCCGCTGAGGAAGGCGTCCTCCCAGCGGGCGGCGGGCGCCGGTTCCCAGGTGCCGTGCGGATGTTCAGGCAGCACCGCGCCCCCGCGTCCCGCGCGCGAGTACGGCGACGCCGAACCGGCCGAGCGGCACGGAACCCGTGTGCTCCTCGCCGCTCAGCACGTCCCGGTACGGCGCGTCGTCCGGCAGCGTGACAGTGACCTCCCCGCGCCCGTGGTGCAGCAGGAACAGCAGCCCGCCGCGGCGTACGGCCTCCACACCTGCGGGGAGGCCGGACATTGGAGGCCGTACGCCCGCCCCGGCGGCCGCGTCCGCGAGCAGCGAGCACAGGGCCGGGGGTTCGGGGAGGGTGGAGAGGTACCAGGCGGGGCCGCGGCGCAGCACGGCCGGCAGCCCGTCGAGCTCGCCGCCGCGGTACGCGGCCACCACCTCGGCGTCGGGTGCTGCCGTCAGCTCCTCCGACCACAGGGTGCCGGTGAAGGCGCCGCAGTCCACGCTCTCCCGCTCCTCCAGCGGCCACCACTCGTGCACCGTGCGGATGCCGAACAGCTCGCGCAGCCGGGCGTCCATACCGCCGCCCCGCACCCGGTCGTCGGCGTCGGCGACCCCGGTGAAGAACCCGCACACGAGCGTCCCGCCGCCGCGCGCGTACGCCACGAGGTTCTCGATCGCCGCGTCCGTCAGGAGGTACAGCTGCGGCACGACGACCATCCTGTACGCGGAGAGGTCGTGCTCGGGATGGGCGAAGCCGGCGGTGAGGTGGGCCTCCCACAGGGCCCGGTGCCAGGCCCGCACGACCTCCTCGTACGCGACCCGCGCCGACGGTCTGCCGTCCTGGCCGCCCGCCCACCAGGAGTGCCAGTCGTGCAGCACGGCGATGTCCGCGGGGACCCCGGCGCCGGCCACCTCCGGGCCGAGCCGGGCGAGTTCGGCGCCGATCCGCCTCACCTCGGCGAAGGTGCGGCCCTCCTTGCCCGCGTGCGTGAGCATCCCGGAGTGGAACTTCTCCGCGCCCTGCCGGGACTGCCGCCACTGGAAGTAGCAGACCGCGTCCGCGCCCCTGGCCACCGCCTGGAGGGACCAGAGTCGGTTGAGCCCGGCCGGCTTGGGGTGGTTGACCCCGCGCCAGTTCACCGGCCCCGCCGCCTGCTCCATGAGCATCCACGGGCCGCGGGCCTGGCCGCGCGTCATGTCGGCGATCATCGCGTTGTACTGGCCGCCCAGCGGGTCGCGCGGATCCGGGTAGACGTCGACGGAGACGATGTCCTCCTGCTCCGCCCACGCCCAGGCGTCCTGGCCCACCCACAGCGGCATGAAGTTGGTGGTGACCGGGGTGTGCGCGGGGGAGTGGCGGCGGACCAGGTCGCGTTCGGCGACGTAGCACTCCATGAGCGCGTCCGAGGTGAAGCGGCGGAAGTCGAGGAGCTGCGTGGGGTTGCGCAGGTACTGGGCGCGGCGCGGCGGGATCACGTCGTCCCACGTGTCGACGTGCTGGCTCCAGAAGGCCGTGCCCCAGGCCTCGTTGAGCGCCTCCAGGGTGTGGTACTTCGCGCGCAGCCAGTCGCGGAACGCGCGGGCCGCCTCGTCGCCGTAGTCGAACGTGCAGTACTCGTTGTTGATGTGCCACATGCGCAGCGCCGGGTGGTGGCCGTAGCGGATCGCGAGGTCCTCGGTGATCGCGGCGGCGTAGCGGCGGTAGGCGCTGGAGGAGTGCGCGAACTGCTGGCGCGAGCCCCACCACACCGTCTGCCCGTTCTCGTCGCGCGGCAGCGTCTCGGGGTGGAGGCGGCCAAGCCAGGGCGGCGGCGAGGAGGTCGGGGTGGCGAGGACGACACCGATGCCGTGCGCGTGCATCAGGTCCATCAGCCGGTCGAGCCAGCCGAACTCCCGCGCCCCTCGGCGGGGTTCGAGCTTCCCCCACGAGAAGACGCCGAGGGTCACGGAGGTGACACCCGCCTCCTTCATCAGGGTCACGTCCTCGGCCCAGACCTCCTCGGGCCACTGCTCCGGGTTGTAGTCGCCGCCGAAGAGGAGGCGGCCGTCGGGCGCGATGGTCGGGCGCTCGCCGGTCATCCCTTCACCGCCCCGGTCAGCATGCCCTTCTTGAAGTGGCGCTGGACGAGCGGCGAGGCCACGGCGACGGGGATCAGGGCGAGGACCATGACGGCCATCTGGAGTCCGAGCGTGGAGAGCTGGCCGGTGCGGACCGCCTGCTGGAGCCCGGTCGGCGCCGCGGTGTTCTTCTGGACGAGCTGGATGAGCACGTTCTGGAGCGGCATCATGTCCTGGTCGGTGAGGTAGATCGAGGCGTTGAACCAGGCGCTCCAGTAGCCGACCGCGTAGAACAGCGAGATGACGGCCAGCACCGCCCGGGACAGCGGCATGATGATGGTCAGCAGGATGCGCAGGTCGCTCGCCCCGTCGATGCGCGCGGACTCGGTGAGTTCCGGGGAGATCCCCATGAAGAAGCCGCGCAGGACGAGGATGTTGAAGACGCTGACCGCGCTCGGCAGGATCAGCGACAGATACGTGTCGGTGAGACCGAGCGACTGCACCAGCAGGTAGGTCGGGATCAGTCCTGCCCCGAAGAACATGGTGGCCATCAGGGTCATCAGGAGGAGCCGGTGGCCGAGGCTGCCGGGGCGGGACAGACCGTAGGCGGCGAGCACCGACACCGCCATCGAGAACACGGTGCCGACGAGCGTGACGCCGACCGAGACGAGGATCGCCCGGCTGACCTGGCCGCCGCCGAGCAGCTCCGTGTAGTTGATGAACGTGATGCCCTGCGGGATCACGACGAGCCCGCCGACCCGGTCGATCACCGGCTTCGGGGAGAGGCTGGTGACGATCACGATCCACAGTGGGGCGATCACGCCCAGACAGCACAGGACGAGGAAGCCGCCCTTCGCGGTGAGCCCGGCCTTCTTCGGCGGCTCCTCCCACGCGGGCCTGGCCGGTGCCTTGAGGCTGCGGATGAGCTGCGTGTTCAGGCTCATTTCTTGTACACCCCCTGCTCACCGAGCAGATGAGCGAACTTGTTCGCGGCGAGCACGAGAGTGACCCCGATCACGCCCTTGACCAGGCCGACCGCTGCCGCGTAGCTGAAGTCGCCGTTCTGGATGCCCATGTTCCACACGTAGGTGTCGAGCACCTCGCTGGCGCCCACCCCGACCGCGTCGCGCTGGAGCAGGAACTGCTCGAAGCCGACGCTCAGCGCGTCACCGACCCGCAGCACGAGCAGCAGCGCGATGACCGGGCGCAGCGCGGGGAGCGTCACGTGCCACATGCGGCGCCAGCGGCCCGCGCCGTCCATCGCGGCGGCCTCGTAGAGGTCGGTGGAGACGGCCGCGAGGGCGGCGAGGAAGACGATGATCCCCCAGCCGGCGTCCTTCCACACGGACTGCGCGGTGACGAGGAACTTGAACAGGTCCGCGTTCGTCATCAGGTCGAAGCCGCCCCAGCCGTGCTTCTCCATGGTCTGGGCGATGATGCCCGCCCCGCCGAAGACCTGCTGGAAGACGGTGACGACGAGGACCCACGAGAAGAAGTGCGGCAGGTACATGATCGCCTGCGCGACGGCCCGGACCCGGGGCCGGATCACGCTGTTGATGAGGAGCGCGAGGGCGATCGGGATGGGGAAGAAGAGCACGAGCTGGAGCAGGAACAGCACGACCGTGTTCTTCGTCGCGCTCCAGAACAGCGGATCGTCGAACATCCGGGAGAACTGCTCCACGCCGAGCCACGGGCTGTGGAAGATCGCCGTGACGCCGTTGCTCGCGGCGTACGGGTCGTAGTCCTGGAACGCGACGACGTTGCCGAGCAGCGGGACGTAGTTGAAGAGCAGGAGCAGCGCGATGGCGGGCAGCGTCATCAGGATGAGCGCGCGGTCGCGGCGCAGCCGGACCCGCCAGGGGAGCCGGCCTGCCGCACACTTCCTGGGAACCGCCTTCGGGACGAGCGCGGCCACCGGCTCCTCGACGGCGGCCGCGGGACGGGTCCCGTCGGGCCTGCTCCCGGCCGTGAGAGACATCAGTTGCCGCTGCCGTTCTTGTCGATGAGCTTCTTGTACCAGTCGCGCAGCTTGTCGCCGCCGGAGGACTTCCAGGTGGCGACGGCCTGCTGCACGTCGGACAGCTTCTTGTTGCCGCGCACGTAGTCGATCTCCAGCTGCTCGAACTGGCTGGAGAGATTGGCGTAGCGCGTCGGCTCGACGATGTTCATGCCGTACGTCGACGTCTTCTTCATGAAGGCGCCCATCCGCTGCTCCCACTCGACCTGCTTGCGGGCGACGTCGGGGTAGTCGGGGTGCGCGAAGTACGGGGCGGGGGCGGCCAGCATCACCCAGGCGTTGATGACCTCCTGGTTGCCCTGGTCGGTCTTGACGGGGACGCCGTCCTTGACCGTGTAGTGGGTGCCCTCGACGCCGTAGTCGACGAGGATGCGCTCCTTGGTGCCGTACGGGGCGGCCGCGAAGTTGGCGGCGGCCAGCGCGTTCTCGACCGTCTCCTTCGAGGCGCCCTTGCGGATCAGCGACCAGATGTTGGCGGGCTGGCTCGCCCACAGCCGCGGGGCGCCGCCGTCGGCGCCGAAGATGTCCATGGCGTCGATCGCGAAGTCCGGGTTGGACTTGGCCTGTTCGGCGGTCTTGCCGTACCAGGCGGACATGTCCATGTTGTACATGAGGATCTGGCCGGCGCCGAAGCGCTGGCTCGCGTCGCCCGAGCGCGCCTTGTCGTCGGGGTGCACGACGCCCGCGTCGAACAGCTTGCGGGTCCATTCCAGGGCTTCGAGGTACTCGGGCTGCTCGATGCGGTACTTCAGTTTGCCGTCGTCCTCGATGTGCCAGCCGAGCGTGCCGGAGGGGCGGACACCGAAGATGTTGAAGGCGGTCCAGCTCATGTCACCGCAGGCGTACACCTTGGCTTTGGCGCTGGTCGCCTCCTTGGCCCAGCTGACGAACTCATCCGGCGACGTGGGGGCCTTGTAGCCCTTCTTGTCGAAGATGTCCTTGCGGTAGTACGCGATGTTGAAGGTCGCGGCGGCGGTCGGCATCGGGATGCCGCGCAGCGCGCCGCCGAAGATGCCCATGCGCCAGGAGTCCGAGGGGATCGCGGCCAGGTTCGGGTACTTCTTCACCTTGTCGCCGGCCAGGTACGGGCCGAGGTCCATGAACTTGGCGGTGACCGCGTTGGAGATCTTGCCGACCAGTTCCCAGGCCGGCACGACCACCATGTCCGGTATGGAACTGGAGGCGAGCACGGCGCCGAGCTTCTGCCCGTAGGTGTTGCCGTCCTGGTTCTGCCAGGTGACCTTGGTGCCGGCCGCCGCGTCGAGCGCCTTGTAATAGGCGCAGTCGCCCTTCGGCGGAGAGCCCCAGAACGGGGACATGATCTTGATGGGGGTGCCGGTGCCGAGTTTCTCGGCGGCCGACGCGGCGAGGGCCGAGAGCTCCACCTTGCCGGTGTAACCGGCCGCCGAGCCGTTCTTCGAGGGAAGGTCCGGATCGGCGAACTTGCTGGCCATGAACGTCGGCAGCAACTTGGCCGCGTCCTTTCCGGAAGTGGTGCCTTCCCGGTCCTTGCTGTCCGACCCGCCGCAGGCGGTGAGCAGCGGCATCCCGCCGGCCACGGCCGCGGCGGCCACGGCGGTGGAAGCCAGGAAACTTCTCCGGCTGGGAGCGGAGGGGGAGGGCGAGTTCGGCGTCATTGCGGCAACCCTTCAAGGAACGCGTCGCGTGTTTGTCGAAGCGCTTCGATGTTGCAGCGAGGCTAAGGGAACGTTTCCGGGGTCACAAGGTGGGTGCGCGGAATTCCTCAACCGACTTTCCCCGCCCGGCTCTTGACACCTGCTGGGGCGAGTGCGGAGCATCGAAGCGCTTCGAAGATTCCTTCGCCTCCGCCCCGCTCCTTTGCCAAGGGACTCGCACGTGACCGAAAAGCCCCTGCTCCGCCCCGATTCCGTGCCCGGCGCGGACAAACGCGTCGACGACCTCCTGGCCCGGCTGACGCTCGACGAACGCATCGCGCTGCTGCACCAGTTCACACCTGCCGTCGAACGGGTCGGCCTCGCCGCGTTCCGCACCGGACAGGAAGCGCTGCACGGCGTCGCGTGGATGGGCCCTGCCACCGTCTTCCCGCAGGCCGTCGGGTTCGGCGCCACCTGGAACGACGACCTGGTGCGCCGCGTCGGCGACGCCGTCTCCGCCGAGGTGCGCGCGATGCGCGCCCGCGACGACCGCGTCGGCCTCAACGTCTGGGCCCCCACGGTCAATCTGCTGCGCCACCCGCTGTGGGGGAGGAACGAGGAGGGCTACTCCGAGGACCCCCACCTCACCGCCGCGATCGCCACCGCCTACACCCGCGGCCTGCGCGGCACCCACCCCACGTACTGGCGCACCGCCCCCGTACTCAAGCACTGGCTCGCCCACAACAACGAGACCCGCCGGGACACGTCGAACTCCTCCGTACGCCCCCGCGTCCTGCACGAGTACGACCTCAGGGCCTTCCGCGCCCCGGTCCAGGCGGGGGCGGTCGCCGGAGTCATGCCCGCCTACAACCTCGTCAACGGCCGCCCCAACCACGTATCCCCCTCTCTGCGCGAGCAGTTGAGAACCTGGACCGACCAGGGGCTCCTCGTCTGCTCGGACGCGGGCGCGCCCAGCAACCTCGTCGACTCCGAGCACTACTTCGACACCCACGAGGAGGCCACCGCCGCCGCGCTCGTCGCGGGCGTCGACAGCTTCACCGACCACGGCACAGACTCCTCGACGATCACCGGACGGCTCCGCCGCGCCCTCGACCAGGGGCTGATCTCCGAGTCCGACATCGACACCGCCGCCCGCCGCCAGCTCGAAGTCCGGGCGCGGCTCGGCGAGTTCGAGGAGAGCGACCCCTTCGAGGACGTACGGGACTTCGACACCGAGGCCCATCGCGCCCTCGCCCAGGAAGCCGCCGAGCAGGCGATCGTGCTGCTCAAGAACGACGGCCTGCTGCCCCTGCCCGCCACCGCCCGGATCGCACTGGTCGGACTCCTCGCCGACGAGTGCAAGACGGACTGGTACAGCGGCACCCTCCTGCACCGCTCCACCCCGCTCGACGGCCTGTACGAGAGGTTCGGCACCGAGCAGGTCACCTTCGCGGAGGGCGTCGACCGCGTGCGGCTGCGCTGCGACGAGGGCTGGCTGTACGTCCCCGACGCCCCCGGACAGGAGGGGGCCCAGGGCGACGGGGCCGCCCTCGACCCCGCGCTCCTCGCCGGCCGCACCGACCTGCCGCCGCTCACCACCGCACGCGACACCGGCACCGAACTCGCCTTGGTCGACTGGGGCGAGGGCGTCCTCACCCTGCGCGCACCGGACGGCCGCTACCTGTCGGTCGCCGAGGACGGCCGGGTGCGGGCCTCCGCCGAGCAGCCCGGAGGCTGGATCGTCCAGGAGACGTACGAGCTCGAACCCCACGGAAACGGTCACCTCCTGCGACACACGGGTACGGGTCGGTACGTGTCTGTCGCCGCCGACGGCGTGCAGGTTGCCGACGAAGGCACCGTTTTCCGGGTGGAGTTCGTGGAGCGCGGCGAGGAAGCCGTGGCCAGAGCCGCCGCCGAGGCGGACGTGGTGATCGTCGTCGCGGGCAACGACCCGCACATCAACGGCCGCGAGACCGAGGACCGGACCACCCTCGACCTGCCCGCCCACCAGGACCGCCTGTGGCGCGTGGCCCGCGCGGCGAACCCGGCTACCGTCCTGGCCCTGGTCTCCGCCTACCCGTACGCCGTCCCCGACGCCCACGCCGCACTCCCCGCCCTGCTGTGGACCGCCCACGGCGGCCAGGCCGCGGGCCGCGCCCTCGCCCGGGTGCTCGCGGGCGACGTCAGCCCCGCCGGCCGCCTCCCGCAGACCTGGTACGCGGCCGACGCCGACCTGCCCGGTCTGCTCGACTACGACGTCATCGGCTCCCGCCAGACCTACCTCTACTTCGAGGGCGCCCCGCTCTACCCGTTCGGCCACGGCCTGTCCTACACCTCGTTCACCTACGACGCGCCCTTCGTGACCCGCGGCGACGAGGCGCTGGAGTTCACCGTCACCGTCACCAACACCGGCCCCCGCACCGCCGACGAGGTGGCGCAGCTCTACGTCCGCCCGCTCGGCATGCCCGTGCCGCGCCCCCGCCGCCAGCTCCTCGCGTACCGCAGGCTGACCCTCGCGGCCGGCGCGGCCGAGCGCGTCACCTTCACCGTGCCGCTCGGCGACCTCGGCCACCACGACGTGGCCCGCGACCGGTGGAGCGTCACCTCGGGCACGTACGAACTGCTCGTCGGCGCCTCCAGCGAGGACATCCGGCACACCGCGCGGCTCACCGTCGAGGGCGACGACCCCGCCCCCCGCCCGGTGCGCGCCGCCGGCCTGGACGCGGCGAGCTACGACGAGCAGCACGGCACCGAGATCGTCGACCGCACGAAGACCTCCGGCGACGCCGTGACCACGGTCGCCGACACCGGTGAACTCCTCTACCGGGACTGCGACTTCGGCGCCGACGGCGTCTCCGGCGTACGTGTGCTGGCCGTGGGCGAGGGGACCGTCGAGATCGCGGAGGGGTGCGTGGTCACCGTCCCACCGACCGGCGGCCCGTACACCTACCTCACGCTGGACGCCGACTTCACCGCCACCGGGGTGCGCGACCTGCGCGTCCGGCTGCGCGGCGGGGTCCGCCTGGCCCGGCTCACCTTCGTCCCGCGGGGGACCGACAGCGTTCCACGGGGGGTCGACGCATGAAGTTCACCGACGGTTTCTGGCTGATGCGCGAAGGGGTCCGCGCCGCGTACGCCACCGATGTCCGCGAGGTCAGGGTCGGCGAGGAGGGCGGCGACCGGTTCACCGCCTACGCCGCCGTGCGGCACGTCAGGGGCCGGGGCGACACCCTCAACCAGCCGCTGATCACGGTCGACTGCTTCTCTCCCGCCGAGGGCGTCATCGGCGTCCGCTTCACCCACCACGCGGGCGGCCGGCGCCGTGGCCCCGACTTCGAACTGCTGCCCGCGGAGGGTGGCAGCGGCGCCCGGGTCACCCGCGACGGCACCGTCACCGAGCTGACCACGGGCCCGCTGCGGCTGCGCCTGGACACCGCGGGGGAGTGGGGCCTGGAGTTCCACGACACCTCGACCGGGCGCCGGCTGACCGCCGTCGAGAGCAAGGGCACCGCCTTCGCGACGACCCCCGACGGCGCCCACCACATGATCGCCCAGCTCGCGCTCGGCGTCGGCGAACAGATCTACGGCCTCGGCGAACGCTTCACGCCGTTCGTCAAGAACGGCCAGACCGTCGACATCTGGCAGGCCGACGGCGGCACGAGCAGCGAACTCGCCTACAAGAACGTCCCGTTCCACCTCTCCTCCCACGGCTACGGCGTCCTCGTCAACCACCCGGGGAAGGTCAGCTACGAGATCGGCTCGGAGTCCGTCGGGCAGCTCCAGTTCAGCGTCGAGGACCAGTCGGTCGAGTTCTACGTCGTCGCGGGCCCGACCCCCAAGGACGTACTGCGCCGCTACACCGCGCTCACCGGCCGCCCGGCGCTCCCGCCGGCCTGGTCGTTCGGCCTGTGGCTGACGACATCCTTCTGCACGCAGTACGACGAGGAGACGGTGACGTCGTTCGTCGACGGCATGGCCGAGCGGGACATCCCGCTGAGCGTCTTCCACTTCGACTGCTTCTGGATGCGCGAGTACCAGTGGTCGGACTTCGCCTGGGACCCGGACGTCTTCCCCGACCCGGCCGGCATGCTGCGCCGCCTCAAGGCCCGCGGCCTGCGCATCAGCATGTGGATCAACCCGTACATCGCGCAGAAGTCCCCGCTGTTCGCGGAGGCGGCCGGCCTCGGCCACCTGGTGCGGCGGCCGAACGGTGACATCTGGCAGTGGGACCTGTGGCAGCCCGGCATGGCCCTCGTCGACTTCACCGACCCGGCGGCCCGTGACTGGTACGCGGGCAAACTGCGCACCCTGCTCGACCAGGGCGTCGACAGCTTCAAGACGGACTTCGGCGAACGCGTCCCCACCGATGTCGTCTGGCACGACGGCTCCGACCCGGAGCGCATGCACAACTACTACGCGCAGCTCTACAACCGCACCGTCTTCGAACTCCTGGAGAAGGAGCGGGGCAGCGGCGAGGCGGTCGTCTTCGCCCGTTCGGCGACCGTCGGCGGCCAGCAGTTCCCGGTGCACTGGGGCGGCGACTGCTTCGCGTCGTTCACGGCGATGGCCGAGTCGCTGCGCGGCGGACTCTCCCTCTCGCTGTCCGGCTTCGGCTTCTGGTCGCACGACATCGGCGGCTTCGAGGGCACCCCCGACCCGGCCGTCTTCAAACGCTGGCTCGCCTTCGGGCTGCTCTCCTCGCACAGCCGGCTGCACGGCAACGTCTCGTACCGGGTGCCGTGGGAGTTCGGCGAGGAAGCGGTCGACGTGGCCCGCGAGTTCACCAAGCTCAAGCACCGCCTCATGCCGTACCTGTACGGGGCCGCGGTCGAGGCCCACGCCACCGGTGTGCCCCTGATGCGGCCGATGCTCCTGGAGTTTCCCGGCGACCCGACCGCCCGCTCCCTCGACCGCCAGTACATGCTCGGCCCCGACCTGCTCGTGGCCCCGGTCTTCACGGCCGACGGCGACGTCGAGTACTACCTGCCCGCGGGCACCTGGACCCATCTGCTCACGGGGGAGCGGGTCGAGGGCCCGGTGTGGCGCCGCGAGACCCACGGCTTCGACACTCTGCCGCTGTACGTCCGCCCGGGCGCGGTGATCCCGCTGGGCGCGGACGACCGGCGCCCGGACGGCGACTGGCCCGACGGTCTGACCCTGCTGGTCGCGCCGGGGGCGGACGACGTGACGGTGACGGTGCCGGGCCACGGCCCGGACGGGACCGGCCGGTCCGCGACCTACCGGGTGAGCCGGGAGCGCGACGGCGGGGCGCTCTCGGCCCAGGTGACGGGTACGGAACTGCCGTACGAGATAAGGGAGTTGTAGGAAGTCGAGGTGTGAGGGGAGGGCGGGCCTACGCGGGTCCTTGCTCGAACCAGTCGAAGTGCACGGTGCCGGCCGCGGCGTACAGACCGATGACGCGGCCGGTGAAGCCGCCGGCCACCTCGGTGGAGAGGTACCGGCCGTCGAGAGTGGCGAGCGCGGTGAAGGTGCCGTCCGGCGCCGCGACGCCGAAGGTGAGGGTGTCGGGCCCGGTGCGGGGGTCGCGGAGCGTCTCCGTGGCGGCGATGTCGACGCCGAGGACCAGAGGCCCGCCGGGGAGCGGCCGGGACGCCAGTACGCTCCGCACCGGCCCGATGCGGGCGACGACCCGCACCTCGGCCGCGTCCGCCTCGATCTCGTAGTGGTGCAGCTCGTCCAGGCGCACGGCCAGGCCGCCGCGACCCCGCGCCGGATCGACGCGGGCGCGCACACGGCACGACAGCTGCTCCTGCCGCCGGCCGACGAGAACCACGTCGGGCTCGTCCAGGGAACCCCCGGCGGCCCGCAGCGTCAGCGATCCGGGCCGCTCCTCGGTGGTGACGTGCCCGGCAGGGCGGCCGCGCGGCGAGATCCAGCCGTGCGCGAGCGCGGCCAGGTCGAAGTCGTCCCGGTACGGGGCGGGAGGCGTGGCCGCGCCGGTGACGAGCGCGCCGACCACCGGCCAACCGTCCTCCCAGGTCACCGGCGCGAGGAAGGTCTCCCGGCCGAGCACGTGCCAGCCCGGGGAGCCGCCGCGCGGGCGCACCCCGAGCAGCACCATCCACCAGGTGCCGTCGGGTGCCTGTACGAGGTCGGCGTGGCCGGTGTTCTGGACCGGGTCATCGGTGGAGCGGTGCGTGAGGACCGGGTTGGCCGGGCACGGCTCGAAGGGGCCCGCCGGGCCGGGGCCCCGCGCGACCGAGACGCCGTGGCCGCGCTCCGTGCCGCCCTCGGCGATGAGCAGGTACCAGTAGGCGCCGATCCGGTGGAGGTGCGGCGCCTCCGGTGCCTTGGCGCCCGGCGTGCCGGACCAGATCCGGCGCGGCTCGCCGAACGTCTCCCCGGTGGACGGGTCGATGCGGACCTGGGAGACCCCGGCCACCGTGCACCAGCACGTGCCGTCGTCGTCCCAGGCGAGGTCCGGGTCGATGCCGGGGACGCCGGGCAGCCGGACGGGGTCCGACCAGGGCCCGGCCGGATCGGTGGCGGTCACCACGAGGTTGCCGCCGCCGTCGGCGACGTCCGTGACGATCAGCCAGAACCGTCCGTCGTGGTGGCGCAGCGTGGGCGCGTAGATCCCGGCGGAGGCGGGGGTGTCCACCGGCAGGCTCAACTGGCCCGGCCGGTCGAGGGCGTTGCCGATCTGCGTCCAGTGCACCAGGTCGCGGCTGTGGAACAGCGGCACTCCGGGGAAGTACTCGAAGCTGGAGCACGCGAGGTAGTAGTCCTCGCCCACGCGGCAGACGCTGGGGTCGGGGTGGAAGCCGGGGATGACCGGGTGTCCGCCTGCCATGCGGTTCCTCTCCTGGGAGTCGAAGCGCTTCGACCGTCGGAGGGTAGCCAGAGCGGTGAGGACCCGGCAAGACCCCGGGCTCTCAGCGCTCCAGCTCGCGGTGCGCGCTCTCCGGCAGCCGCAGGTAGACCACGGACGACACCAGGCAGAGCGCGGCGACGTACCAGGGGAACAGCCCGCTGTGGCCCCACTCCTTGAAGAGCGTGCCCATGTACGGTGCGGTGCCGCCGAACAGAGCGACCGTCAGCGAGTACGGGAACCCGATCCCGGCCGCCCGCACCCGCGCCGGGAAGATCTCCGCGTTGACCGCCGCCGAGATCGACGTGAAGCCGGTCAGCAGCACCATGCCCGCGCACTGTGTGAGCAGCAGGGAGCCGATCGAGCCCGTCAGCGAGTGCAGCAACGGCACACTCAGCAGGGCGAAGCCGACGCCGAAGAAGAGGAGGAGCGGCTTGCGGCCCAGCCGGTCGGAGAGCAGCCCGCCCACCGGCTGGAGCAGCGCGAAGAAGGCGAGCGAGACGGTGCCGACGAGCAGCGCGTCCGACGTGTCGATGCCCGTGTTCAGCTCCGCGTACGTCGGCAGGTACGACGTCCACGTGTAGTACGCGAGTGTGCCGCCCGCCGTGATGCCGCAGATCAGGAGCGACTCGCGCGGGTGGTGGCGCAGTGCGTCGAACAGGCCGGGCCGCGCGTCCGGCCGCGCGAGTTCCTGGCTGCGGGTCTCCTGCGCACCCTGCCGGATCCAGAACCCGACGAGGCTGAGCAGGGCGCCCGCGAGGAACGGCACGCGCCAGCCCCAGCCGTCCATCTGCCCGTCCCCGAGCGTGCCGACCAGGAGTGCGGCGAGACCCGACGCCGCCAACTGGCCGATGGACGTGGACACGTACTGGAAGGAGGAGAACAGACCGCGCCGCCCCGGCCCGGCCGACTCGACCAGGAACGTCGTGGACGCCGCGAACTCACCGCCCACGGAGAGCCCTTGGAGCAGCCGGGCCAGGACCAGCACGACCGGCGCGAGGACGCCCACGGCGGCGTACGTCGGGGTGAGCCCCACCAGCAGGCTGCTGCCGCCCATCAGCAGGATGGTCACGGTCAGCGCGGCGCGCCGCCCGCGCCGGTCCGCGACGGTACCCATCAGCAGCCCGCCCACGGGGCGCATGAAGAAGCCGACCGCGAAGACGGCGAAGGTGGACAGGAGCGGGACCAGCGAGTTGTCGGCGCTCTTGGGGAAGACCTGGTCGGCGATGTACGTCGCGAGGAAGGTGTACGCGTACCAGTCGTACCACTCGACGGCGTTGCCGACGGAGGCGGCGAGGAGTTGGCGGACCGGGTGAGCGGGTGGGGCCGCGGTGGCGATCGTCTCTGTCATGATCCTGACCCATTCCCAGGACAATCCCTGCTCACGCGCGGGTCGAGACACTCGACCCGCAGCCGCCGGCCACCCCGGTCGCGGCGCCGACGCCTATATCGACGCCGGGGCCCGGGAACCTCGCACAACGGCGTGCAACAGGGATATGGCGTCCCTGCGACGCGGCGGGCTGCTCAACCTGTCGGTGTTCAAGGACGTCGTCCAGCCGCTCGAGAAGGTGAACGAAGCGATCCCTGGTGTAGAGAATTGTCACGGCGGATTCAGCAACTTCATCATCGGCCTGACCGTGCGCTGAGCCGTTCGACGCGCGCTGAATAGCGATGGCATGGCTCAACGGTAGGCAGATCTGGACAGACCTCACGTACCTCCACGACTGCTTGGTCACCTACCCCAGCGGCGCAGACAGCGGCCCCAGTCGCCTCTCCCTGACAGCGGTGAAGTACGAGGCCCCATGTCAGAGCCGCATGCATAGGTCACGGCCGTCGTAGACAGCGACGCCACCGAGCTTGCCCGGGGCGGCGACGCTCCGGGGAGGCAAGCGCGCAGGCGTGGTCCGGCGACACGGAAGGGCCACCGGCGGAGTGGCGGCGGAGTGGCGTCCGGGGCGGCAGGGACGCAGGGGCCATGGATGACGAAGAAGAGGAGCGCCAAAATGTCACCTGGCGACCATCGCGTGACCGCTCTCCGCCGGGCGATTTGTCAGATCCAGGGGAAGGATTGGAGGGCGCTACGGCGAGCAATCAGCCGCCGACGCACCCTCCCACACCCGAACCGCGCCGGAAGGACATGTCATGGCCGCCACCACACCCAAGGCTCCGACTGCACCAGGGGTACGGTCCTGGTGGGGGATCCCGTATGCCACCGCCGAGCGGTACCGCCGCCCCGTGGTCGCGGAGTTCGATCCGGACCTCCCCTATAACCGCAAGGGCGTCGTCTCCGTCCAGCCCGACAGCGGTGACTGGCTCGAAGCGGACAGCGGGATGGGCGAGGACTGCCTGAACCTGAACGTGTGGGCTCCCGAGGAGTCGGCCAGGGAGGCGCTGCCGGTGGCCGTGTACATCCACGGCGGCGGATTCGAGTACGGCGCGAACACGCAGATCACCTCGAACGCCGCCGGCCTCGCCGCGACGGGGCGCGTGGTGGGCGTGTCGATCAACTACCGGCTCGGCGCCCTGGGCGCGCTCTCACTCTCGCAGTACGGCGGGCGGCTCGCCGAGGCCAGCAACCTCTTCCTGCAGGACGCCATCGCCGCGCTCACCTGGATCCAGCGGAACATCGCCCACTTCGGTGGCGATCCCGACCAGGTCACCGTCTACGGCCACAGCGGCGGCGCCTATACCACCTTCGGGCTGCTCAGTGCCTCCTCCGCCAACGGCCTGTACCGGCGCCTGGCCGGGTTCTCCGGCGGGCCGGCCCGCTCCATCCCGGCCTGGTGGGCCGAGGAACTCGCGCACCGGTTCGTTACGGAACTCGGTGTCGCAGACAACCCCGACAAGCTGATCGACCTCGACACGGCCTCCCTGGCGGCCGCCCTGAAGAAGGTCGCCCCGACGGATCTCGGAGTCCGCGGCGGGGTGGACAACCAGGCCACCGGCGTCGTCCTGGACATCGGACAGCCCGGCGCGGTGGTGCACGCCCACCCCATGGACGTCCTGGCCTCGGGCGCGCACCGCGGTGTCGACGTGCTGCTGAGCATGGCCAGCGACGACATGGGCTGGTGGGTGGCGAACGACCTCGACCGGTTCGACCCGCACACGCTCGACCGCGTCACCGACGAGGTCGCGGGGTGGCGCATTTCCCGCTCCCGCGCCAGGAAGATCGTCCATGCCTACGACCAGGGCGGCCGTACCCCGGCCGAGGTTCGCGCCGCGCTCATGGCGGACTACCTCTTCGCGCTTCCCGCCGCCCGTGGTGCCCTGGCCCACGCCGCCGCGGGCGGCACCGCCCATCTCCTGGTGATCGGACCCGCCGAGGGCGCGCCCGCCGTGCACGGCACCGAGATGTACGCCCTGGTCGGCCAGGAACAGCCGGGCCGCAGTGCCGAGCAGGCCGAGCGTGACACGCGTATCCGCGACATCCTGCTCGACTTCGTCACCGGCGAGCAGTCCCGGCTGTGGCCCGCCGTCACGGACCGTCCGACCTCGGAAAGGGTCGGCAACCCTCCCTTCGAGGCGAGCGCCCACTATCAGGCGGCCCTCGACCTGTGGGAGGGCATCGACCGTCCCTGACGGCCATCGGGGAATACGGACATGCGGAACAGCACAGAGCCACCCGGGGACGAACACGGTAAAGGAGCTGGGTATGAGCCGAGGGACAGCAACCGGCGATTCCGTACCGGCGACGATGCGGGCCGTTGTCGTCACCCGGCCGGGCGGCCTGGACGCACTGGAGATCAAGGATGTGCCGGTGCCCGTCCGTAAGCCCGGCTGGGTGCGGATCAGGGTGAAGGCGTTCGGCGTGAACGAGTCCGAGGTCACCACCCGCAAGGGCGAGTCGGATGCGGAGGTCACCTACCCGCGCGTTCCCGGCATCGAGGGCGTCGGTGTGGTCGAGGAGGCCGACGGGGCCAGCGGACTGCGGCCGGGACAGCAGGTGGCGACCATGATGGGCAACATGGGCCGCTCGTTCGACGGCGCGTACGCCCAGTACGTGACCGTCCCGGCGGCGCAGGTCATCCCGTTCGAGACCAGTCTGCCGTGGGAGGTCGTCGGTGCGCTGCCGGAGATGTTCCAGACCGCCTACGGATCGCTGACCACCGGTCTGGACCTCAAAGCCGGGCAGACGCTGCTGATCCGCGGCGGCACCTCCACGGTCGGGCTGAGCGCGGCCACGATCGCGAAGGACCTCGGAGCCACCGTGCTGTCCACCACCCGCAGCCCCGGCCGGGCCGGGGAACTCACGGCCGTGGGCGTCGATCATCCCCTTGTCGACGACGGCACACTTGCCGACCAAGTGCGCGCGCTGCTGCCGGACGGCGTGGACGCCGCACTGGAACTGGTGGGCTGCTCGGTCCTCGCCGACACCCTCAGCACCGTCCGCCGCCACGGCACGGTCTGCTTCACCGGAGCCCTGGCGGGGCAGTGGACGATCCCCGACTTCACCCCGTTCATGATCCCCAGCGGGGTGCGGCTGACCAGCTACGCGGGCGAGGCCGCCGACCTGCCGGCCGACGTCTTCGCCCACCAGCTCCAGGCCATCGCCGAAGGGCGCCTCAAGGTCCCGGTCGCGAAGGTCTACCACGGCCTGGAACAGGTCCGTGACGCCCAGGCCGACCTCGAGTCCGGCACCACGCCGGGCAAGCACGTCGTCGTCCTGGACGACTGAGCCAGGATCCCTCGACTTGAGCGGCAAGAGCGGTCGGCGCCGTCACGGAACGTTCGCGCAGGGCGGCCGCCAGCCCGGGGACCTCAGCGCGCTCGGGGGAAAAGCTGCTCGACTGCCTTGAGGAGAACGCCGGCGCCGCCGACGTCCAGCTCTCCGCCGCCGATCTGGCCCGTATCGCTGAGATTCTTCCCCACGGCTCGGCAGGCAGCCGCTACCCCGCTGCGCTGCTGTCCAGTTTCACCACGGACTGACCGCGCCGGGAGTCATCGTCTCCTGACGGGCAAGGGGCCTGCGCCGCGTTTCCGTCACGCGTCGGTCCTGACTCCCGCGAAGGCGGCCGGGGTGAGGCCGGTGCGGTCGCGGAAGAAGCGGCCGAAGTTGGCGGGGTCGGTGAAGCCGAGGTGGGCGGCCACGGACCGGGCATCCCATCGGGCGCTGCCCAGCAGGCGCCGGGCTTCGAGCAGGCGCCGCTCGTCGATGAGCTCACGTACTCCCTTGCTGGTGGCTTCCCGGGCGGCGCGGCTGAGGGTGCGGACCGAACAGCCGAGCAACTCTGCGTAGTCCGCGGCCAGGTGCAGTTCGCGGAAGTGCAGCTCCAGGGCGTCCGTGAACCGTCCGTAGGCGTCACTACGGCTCCTGTCGGCACTCGTGTCGGCTGGGGCGATCCCGGGGGCGTTGGCCAGGCGCAGCAGCAGCGATTCGAGCAGGCTGCGCCGCAGGGCGTGGTGGACGTCGAGGGGGCGGCGCCCGAGTGCGCGGTGTTCGTCCAGAAGCTGGAGTGCCGTCTGCTGGAGCCAGGCGGCGTCGTCGGGGTGCGGGCTCAGTACGGGAGGAGCTTCGTGGGCGGTGAGAGGGACCAGCAGGCGGGCGATGTCGGGCCGCAGCACGTCCGGTTCGAACAGGATGAACGGGCCGCGGGCCGCGCCGAGCGGATGCCAGCACTGCGCGTGCCCCGGGCGCACCCACAGCCACTGGCCGGGGGTGACGGTCCGCGTGAGGTGGTCGACGTCGTGCCGCAACTCGCCCTCGGTGACGGCGATGAGGTAGTGGAAGGTGGCGCGGCCCGGACGGGGCGGGTTCCACGGCCAGTCGTCGTGCTCGGCGAAGAAGTCCTCGACGGTGCTCACCTCAAGGCCGTACGGGGTGCCGACCGGGGGCTGGAAACCGTACAGCGGAACCGCGGCCGACGTGGCCTGTCCGCTCGGGCTGGGGTGTCGCTTGTCGACCATCACGTGTCCGCAGCTTACCGCCCTATTTGTCGGCTTCAAAGGAAGAATGGGGTGTGCCCGCCGGGACCACCTCGTGAGGAAGGCAACGCCCCATGAACGGAACGACCCTGCACAAGACCGCCGCCGACTGCGCCGAGGAGCTTCCCGGAGCCCAGCTGGAACATCCCTTCGGCGACGACTGGGAGGTCTTCAAGGTGCGCGGCAAGGTGTTCATGCTGATGACCGAGGTCCCGGGGCGCCCCGTCGTGATCCTCAAGGCGGACCCCGGCGAGGCCCACGCCCTGCGGGAGCAGTACAGCCACATCACCCCCGGCTACCACATGAACAAGAAGCACTGGATCACCCTGGAGGGTGGGGACGGCGTCGACAAGGGACTCGTCGCTGAGCTCGTCACCGACTCCTACCGACTCGTCGTCGCCCACCTGCCCAAGACCGAGCAGCCCGTCGACCCGCACACCTACGGCACCAGCACGCGAGCGGCCCGGTGAGCGCGGCCGGCGACCGCCTCCAGGACACCGCCCGCGAGGCGGCCCTCGCGCTGCCCGGGACGGACCACGGCTACCCGTTCACCCAGCACCTGGACGTGTACAAGGTCGCGGGCAAGGTGTTCCTGATCGTCACCGACGACCCGGACGAGCAGATCATCACGGTCAAGTGCGAGCCCGAACACGCCCGCGCGCAAGTAGGTGGCTACGTCTCGATCACACCGGGCCGCTACCTCGACAAGCGGCACTGGATCTCGCTGGGGCCGGGCCCCGGCATCACCGAGCGGCTGGTCACCGACGCGGTCCAGGACTCCTACGACCTGGCCGTCGAGCGGCTGCCCAGGCGCGACCGCCCCCGTAGCCGCTGAGCACCGCAAGCGCGCCCACGAGCCGCTGAGCCCGCGCCTGTCAGTGCCCCGTGCAAGGCTCGCCACGCCCGCACACCTCCGCCCGCGATCGAAGAGACCGATGGAACCGACCGAAGCGACCCTGCCACTCTTCGACGAGGAGCCCGCCCGGCCACTCGCCGACCGCCTGCGCCCCACCCAGCTGGATGAGGTCGTCGGGCAGGACCACCTCCTGGCCCCGGACGCCCCGCTGGGTCGCATGGTCGCGTCGCAGCGCCTCGGCTCCGCCATCCTGTGGGGCCCGCCCGGCGTGGGGAAGACGACCATCGCCCGCCTGCTCGCGGACGGCAGCAACCTGGCCTTCGAACCGGTGTCGGCCACCTTCTCCGGCGTGGCCGACCTGCGCAAGGTCTTCGCCGCCGCCCGCAGCCGGCGCACCATCGGGCAAGGCACCCTGCTGTTCGTCGACGAGATCCACCGCTTCAACCCCGCCCAGCAGGACAGCTTCCTGCCCTACGTCGAGGACGGCACGATCACCCTGATCGGCGCCACCACGGAGAACCCGAGCTTCGAACTCAACGGCGCCCTCCTCTCCCGCACCCAGGTCCTCGTCCTCAAACGCCTCGACGAAGCCGCCCTGTCCACACTCCTCGACCGCGCCGAGGACCTCACCGGCCACCGGCTGCCCCTGGCCGACGACGCCCGCCGCGCCCTGATCGCCATGGCCGACGGCGACGGGCGCTACCTCCTCAACATGGCCGAACAGCTCCAGGCTCTCCCCGACCCCGGCACCTCCCTGGACACCGCCGCCCTCACCCACCACATCCAGCAGCGCGCCCCCCTGTACGACAAGGCGCAGGAGGGCCACTACAACCTGATCTCCGCGCTCCACAAGTCGATGCGCGGTTCCGACCCGGACGCGGCCCTGTACTGGCTCGCCCGCATGCTCGACGGCGGCGAGGACCCCCTGTTCGTGGCCCGCCGCTTGATCCGCTTCGCGAACGAAGACATCGGCATCGCCGACCCGCACGCCATCCAGCAGGCCCTCGCCGCCTGGGACGTGTACGAGCGACTTGGCTCCCCCGAGGGCGAGTTGGCGATCGCCCAAGCGGTCGTCTACCTCGCCACGGCCCCCAAGTCCATCGCCGTCTACCGCGCCCTCGACGCGGCCCACCGATCCGCCCGCCGCACCGGCTCACTCATGCCGCCCGCCCACCTCCTCAACGCCCGGACCCGGCTGATGAAGGACCTCGGCTACGGCAAGGATTACCAGTACGACCCCGACACCACCGACGGCTTCTCCGGCGCCGACTACTTCCCCGACGACATGGACCGCGAGACCTATTACCAGCCCACACGCAACGGCTACGAAGCCCAGATCAGCGAACGGCTACGCCACTGGGCCGCCCTCCGCGCTCGCCCACGCAGCGGCTGACACGGACGCGTGGGCAGCGCACAGAGGGTGCACACGGCAGATGTCGCGCACAATATCGGATGGACGGACAACGAACTTCGGGGCAGAGATCGATACTTCGTATCGGGGCCCGGTGCACACCTCCAGTCTCTCCCAGAGGACGGAGCGGTGCTGAGACAGATCGACGCCGCTGTCTCGCACGGCGACCCGGCAGGCGTTCCGTGCCGCCGCTAGGGCGGTCAGGTACGTGACGTCCAGGGTCCTTCGGCTTTGTATGCGCTGATCACCGCTCTCTCGCTTCCATCGGCGATGGTCCAAGAGGTTGGCAGACGCGGTCGCGATGCCTCCGCCGACCAAGGTACTCAGCAGTGTTCCCCACTCCATCGCACCAACTCTTCAGCTGGGGGCACACTCCATGGTTGGCTGCCGGTGACGGGCCAGGGGCGTCATCGTTGGTCACGTCATGATGACCAGTCATGTCACAGTCGGCCTCCCTGTCCACAGCAGTGATGTCTTCGGGTACGGGGTGCGGCAGGCGGTGCTGAACGAGCTCGCCTCGTGCCTGGACGCCGACGACAGTGTCTTGTCGTCGGTGCACCGGCACGCCCTGCTGCCGGCGGGCAAGCTCCTGCGGCCGCTGCTGGTGGTCCAGTCCGCGATCGCCGTGGGCGGCACAGCGTACTCGGTCATGCCTGCGGCAGTGGGGCTGGAACTGCTGCACACGGGCAGTCTGGTCCATGACGACATCATCGACAGGGACATCGTGCGGCGGGGCCGGCCGTCCGCCCACCACCGCTTCGGCACCGACCGCGCCATCATCGGTGCGGACGCCCTGTTCTTTCAGCCCTTCGCGCTGTTGACCGGGTGCCGGCAGCGAGGTGTTCCTGACGAAAGGATCGTCGCCGCCAGCCGTGTGCTCGCCGATGCCGGACAGGACCTGTGCCGTGGGGCGATGCTGGAACTCGACCAGGCAGGCATCTTCCGACTGACGGCGGATGAGTATCTGCACATGGCCGGGTTGAAGACGTCACCCCTGCTCAGCGGCGCCTGCCAAATCGGCGCGATTCTGGCCGGAGCCTCAACCACCAAGGTGGAGGCACTGGGCCGCTACGGCCACGCACTGGGCCTGGCCTTCCAGGCCCGCGACGACATGCTCCCCTACGACACCGAGCCCGAGGCCGCAGGCAAACCGGCCGACAGCGACCTGGCCAACCACCGCCCCACCCTGCCGATCCTGTGCGCCTACCGCCTCGCCGACGCCGCCGACCGCCGCCTGATCGAAACCTTCCTGACCGGCGGCGCCCGAGCCGCGGATGCCCGCACGCGGATGGGCGAGGTACTGCACCGCACCGGGGCCCTTGAAGCAGTACATGAGGTCGTCGCGGAACAGGTGGATGAGTGCCACCGCGCGCTGTCGGGGCTCGAACCGGGGCCAGAGGTCGCAGAGCTCGCGGACATGGCCGAACATCTGCGCCACTCCTCGACGCTGACTTCGGTGAGCGGAAGGCGGTGACCGTCCTCCAACCGGCCAGGACGTCCAGCCGGGCTGCGCGGTCGGCACGTCGGGGGGCCCACCTTGAGACACTGCGCCCTTACGACCTGGTCGCAGTGGCCGCGGTCGCCGCGGCCGGGGCGGTGCTGGCCGCACCGGCCGCCGATCTCGCATGGGTGGGGCCGGCCGTACTGGTCGCCTTGAGCGCCTGCATCAGCGCCCTCTACGCGGCGGACTACCTCACCCGGCACGACGACATCCTGGCCAAGCCTCACCGGCCCATCCCCTCCGGCAGGCTCTCCGGCACGGCCGCCAAGCGCTGTGCGACGGCGGGGGCGGTGACCGCGCTGGCGGTGATGTGCGCGGTCAACTGGCACGGCCTGCTCTTCATCGCCGCCGCCGCGGCAGGGCAGGGTGCCTACGCCTGGCGGCTCAAGGGCCAGGGGCTGTGGGGGGACCTCGCGGTCGGCCTCTCCGGGTGGACCTGCGCCATGCTGACCGCCGCGACCGTCACCACCTCCTGGCCACCCGCCACCCTGTGGCCCGCCGCACTGGCGCTCGGCCTGCAAGGAACACTCAGCAACACCTTGCTCGCCCTCGGCGACACCGACACCGACCGCGCCGCAGGCTGCCGCACCCTCCCCGTCCGCATCGGACCCCGCGCCACCCTCGCCACGATGGCCGGGTACGCCGCCGCCTGCTACATCCTGGCCGCCCTCGCCGCGGCGGCCCCGGACCGGCGGCCCGGCCCCGCCTTCCTCGGGCTGCTCCTCGCCGGGGCGCTCCTTCTTCTCGGCTGTCTGACCCTGGCGCGCAGCCGAAACCGACTTCTGCTGGCCACCGAGCTGCACCTGTACGAGCGGCTCGCCCTGCCCGGGGCGCTGCTCGCCCTGGCCGGCCACACGTTGCCCGCCGTCGCGCTCACCGCCACCGGCGCTGCCGTCCTGGCCCTCACCCCGCGCGCCATGCTCGACCGCTGAGCACCACCAGACACCCGCTGCCATCCGGCGCAACGGCCCAACTTCGGTGAGACGCGTACGCGTCCGTCCACCTTCGTTGAGACAGGTCACCTGGGTGCAGAAGAAGGAGATGCGGAGTTCGACGCAGGCGGTGTACAGTAGGTAGTACAAGGGATCGGTGGGCGGGGCTGCCACAGCGGACCAAGACCTTTACCGAGGCACATGCGCGAAATCAGCCGAGGCACAGAGATGGGTTCTCAGGCTTCGACGTCGATGCCGTAGTCGGCGGCCAGGCCGCGTAGGGAGGCAGTCGACACCGCGCCTTCACTCTGCGGAACGCGCTGAGTCAGGTCCCTCCCGGCGTCCGGCAAAGCCGTCTCGGCAGTAGGGGCGGTCGAAGGATTCCGGGCGCTGGGGAGAATCCGGTGAGACGCAGAAGCGGCAGGGACTTCATGGCATAGGACGATCTAGGGGACCCGGTCCGCAGGCGCCAGCGCGGCGACCGCTTTCTCCCACGGGAACGCGCGCGGATGCCCCCGCTCCGGCGGATGCGGCAT
Organism: Streptomyces sp. NPDC030991; assembly: GCF_055571235.1. NCBI lineage: Bacteria > Bacillati > Actinomycetota > Actinomycetes > Kitasatosporales > Streptomycetaceae > Streptomyces > Streptomyces sp. NPDC030991. Next base: position 74,794 of record NZ_JBVIFR010000012.1, on the reverse strand, counting down.
GTAGCCGTCCAGCCCGTTCAGCACCAGCACGCCCTGCTTCCGCAGCGCTTCGATCGACCGGGCCACCGCAGGCTGCGCACCCTGCGCCTGATTGAAGTACGGCATCGCCGCGACCGGCACCCCCATGTGCACAGCCTCCGACGGGACGCCGATGGCCACCGTGTCGGCGATCCCCGCACCCCACTTGTTCAACGTCGTACACGACATCGGCGCCACCAGCATCGCGTCCGCCTTCGGCAGTGCATCCGACTCCCACGGCAACTTGTACCGCGACCGCACCGGATGCCCGGTCAGATCCACCAGCTCCCGCATGCGCGGCTCCCACCAACTCGCCGCCGACGGCGTCAAGATCAGGCACACGTCCCAGCCGTCGGCCTGGGCGACGCGCACTCCTTCGTCGATGTACTGGGTGGGTCCGGCCGCACAGGCGATCAGGTAGAGCACTCGTGTCATGCGCGCAGTCCACAACGCTCCGCCGGAGCACGCAACTCCCCGCTGGGCGCCGCCCTGCCACTCGGCCACATCCCCGGCCTCATCCACGGAGCCGGCCGCGGACCGCACCCGGGGCGTGGTGCGCTCTCCACGCGTGGGAGGGGGACGCCCGGACGTCGGAGCCGCTCAAGGGCGATGCCGCGAGGCGCCATCGTCAACGAGCAGGCCGACGAGCAAGGGGACGGGCACCCTCAGGTGGGGGCGCTGTCCCGCCGGCCGGGTGTGCGGAGGTAGGCGAGCGCCATGTCGCTGAGTTCGTCGGCGTAACGGCGTTGGGCGTCCTCGCCGGTCGCCGGGTCGGGGCGTACGGAGTTGTGGAAGCAGGCCCCGAGGAGGGCGCGGGCCGCGGTGTCCAGCGCCGTCTGCGGGTCGGAGCGGCGGATCTGGTCCGCGTAGGGAGCCGCCGCTCCGAGCAGGAGCCGGTGGATCGCGGTAATGGTGCGGGCGCCGCGGTCCGAGGGCCTGGCGCCTCGTGCGCGCAGCAGCTCGGGGAAGAGGGCGCTGCTGTCGGCGAAGGACTGCAGCAGGGCGTGCGCGTAGGCGTCCATCACGCCGGACAGTGACGGCTCGGCCTTGCGCAGCTGCTCGGCCACGTACTCCTCACGCCGGTCCAGCATCCGCTCCGTCAGCGCGTTGATCAGCTGCTCCTTGTCCTCGAAGCGGCGGTAGATCGTGCCGACCGAGACGCCGGCGCGCTCCGCGACGCCGGAGATCGTCATCTCCTCCAGACCGGCCGAGATGGCGATTTCCTCGGCCGCACGCAGAACGCGGGCCAGGGTCGCGGCGCTGCGTGCCTGCCGGGGCTCCTTGTAGGGCGCCGGGCGGTCGTGCTGGTCGGTCATGTCCCGCATCGTATCGGCGGGGGTCCGGCAGGAACGGTTGACAGGGGGTGGGTCTCTCCGCGTAATCTCCTGATGCGAATGTGAATTTACATTCGCATCACCATTCGCATCACAGGGTTCGGCCATGACCGGCCGGACAGAGGCGCCGGGCCCGGCTTCACCCCCGACCCACCGGCAGCGGGCCCTCTCCCGCGCCTGATACGTCGAAGAAGGAAAAAGACCCACCATGACCCGCTCCTCCGCCTCGCCTGGCACCAGGCGCAAGCTGACCCTGGTCGTCCTCGGACTGGCGGCCCTCATCACTGCGATGCTCTGCGCTTTCGCGCTGCCCTCGCTGCACAGCGGACCGCACCGGGTACCCGTGGGTGCCACCGGGCCCGCGCGAACGACGGAGGCCCTCCAGAAGAAACTCGACGGCCCCGAGTGGGACATCCGCCTCTACAAGACGCCCGCTGCCATCGAGTCGGCCGTCGAGGACGGTGACCTCGCGGGTGGCCTGGCCGTCACCGCCCACGGCGTCGACGTCTACACCGCCACGGCCGGCGGCCCGTCGGCCACCGGCGCGCTCACCGCACTGGGCGACAGCGTCGCGGCACAGCAGGAGACGGAGGCCACCGTCCACGACCTGGTGCCCTTCACCAAGGACGACCCCCGAGGTGCGGGGCTGACCTCGGCGCTGATGCCCATGATCTTCGGGGGGATCTTTCCCGCTCTGATCCTCGGCAGCGTCTTCCCCGGCCACCGGGGGCTGCGGATCCGGCTGGCGGGCGCCTTGCTGTTCTCCGCCGTGGCAGGGGCGGCCGTCGCGGCCGTCCTGCAGTTCGGCACGCACTCGGTCGACGGCGACTTCGGGCTCACCGCCCTCGGGGTCATCCTCGGCATGGCCGCCATGTCCACGGTGCTTCTCGGACTCCAAGCCCGCCTCGGCGTCGCCGGGTTCGCCCTCGGAGGCGCCCTCATGATGCTGCTGGGCAACCCTCTTTCGGGCCTGGCCACCGGTCCGCACTGGCTCCCCGACGGATGGGCCGCCGTGGGCCAACTGCTCCCTCCGGGTGCCTCGGGCAGCCTGCTGCGGGCCAACGCCTTCTTCGGCGCGGCGGGTGGCGGTCTGCCCGCCCTGGTTCTCACGGTCTGGGTCGCGATCGGCGTCGGTCTCGCCCTGCTCGCGGACCGGCGCGGCAGGCGCGCCCCCATGGCCCCCGAGGCCCCCGCGAAGGAGGGCGCCGCGCCCGGAACCGGGGGCGCCTCGCACGCCGAGTACGCCACGTCCTGAGAGCGAACGCCGCCCGCGCTTTCGCAGAACGGCAGGCTCCTCCGGCTGCGGACGGGGTCACCTCCAAACATCTCTGCGGCGCGGGCCGAGGATGCGGGACAGAGGAGTCGGATCGAGTGCGCACCCTCTTGACACATACGCGTCACACCGGTCTGCTGTGGTTGCTTTCGTTCGTCCTCGTTGATTTGTGCGCCACATTTCCCCCCTAGGAGCCGCACATGCACAGCGAACAGCACACTTTCAGACACCGTTTCGCGGCGTCAGCCGCTTCGCTCACGCTGGCCGTCGGCGGTCTGACCGGCGCCGCCGTCGTGACCGCAGGGGTCACGGCCAGTACGCAGATCGCCGCCGTGGCCGCAGCGCCGGAGGCCGCCGCGCTGGAGAACGGCCTTGCCCGGACACCACCGATGGGCTTCAACAACTGGAACACCACGGGCTGCGGGACCCAGTTCAACGAGGCGATGGTCAAGGGCGTCGCCGACACCTTCGTCGCGAAGGGTCTCAAAGCCGCCGGTTACACCTACGTCAACCTCGACGACTGCTGGGCGCTGCCCCAACGCAACTCCGCCGGCAACCTCGTTCCCGACCCGGCGCGGTTCCCCAACGGCATCAAAGCCGTCGCGGACTACGTGCACTCCAAGGGCCTGAAGTTCGGCCTGTACTCCAGCGCGGGCACCAAGACCTGCGCGAACGAGGGGTTCCCCGGCGGCCTCGGACACGAGACCCAGGACGCCAATCAGTGGGCCTCCTGGGGCGTCGACTACCTGAAGTACGACAACTGCAACAACACCGGCGCCGACGCGCAGACCCGCTACAAGACGATGGGCGACGCGCTCAAGGCCACCGGCCGCCCGATCCTCTACAGCATCTGCGAGTGGGGCTCCAACTCGCCCTGGAACTGGGCTCCGCCCATCGGCAACAGCTGGCGCACCACCGGCGACATCAACGACACCTGGTCCAGGATGATCGGGATCGCCCACGAGAACCAGCCGCGGGCGCAGTACGCCAAGCCCGGCGCCTGGAACGACCCGGACATGCTGGAAGTCGGCAACGGCGGCATGACCGACACCGAGTACCGCACCCACTTCAGCCTCTGGGCGCAGATGGCCGCGCCCCTGCTCATCGGCAGCGACATCCGCACCGCGAGCCCGGCGACGCTGAGCATCCTGGAGAACCCCGACGTCATCGCCGTCGACCAGGACTCTCTGGGCAAGCAGGGCACCGTCGTCTCCTCCTCCGGCGGACTCGTGGTGATGACCAAGCAGTTGGCGGGCGGCGACCGTTCGGTCACCCTCACCAACGAGAACAGCTCCACCGCCACCGTCACCACCACGGCCGCCGCGGCCGGGCTGCCGGGCGCGGCCTCGTACAAGCTCACCAACCTGTGGTCCAAGGCGGTCACGTCGACGAGCGGCACGATCAGCGCGTCGGTGCCCGCGCACGGCACGGTGATGTACCGCGTCTCGGCCGGGAGCGGCAGCAGTATCGGTACGACCCACCCGCTGGTCAGCGCCTCCTCCCAGCGCTGCCTGGACGCGGAAGGCGCCGGGACGACACCCGGCACCAAGATCGGGATATGGGACTGCAACGGCCGCCCCAACCAGGCCGTGACACTCACCGCCGCCGGTGAACTGCGCCTCTACAACGGCACGCAGTGCGTCGACGTCCACGAGAACGGGACCACCCCGGGCTCCGCGGTACAACTGTGGACCTGCAACGGCGGAACCAACCAGCAGTGGAAGCTCAACCCCAACGGGACCGTCACCGGCGTCCAGTCGGGCCTGTGCCTCGACGTCACGGGCGGCGACAAACCCGCGGGGAACGTCAACGGCACCGCGCTGGAGCTGTGGACCTGTAACGGTGGCGCCAACCAGCAGTGGATCCTGGGCTGAGGCGTTCGTCGCCGCTGCCGCCCCCCGGTCCGTTCCTTCGGCCTGGGGGGCGGCAGCGGCGAAGCCGGGTCAGGGCCGCCCGGATCAGGTCCGCTTGTACGCGATCACGGCCGTCGTCACCAGGCACGGTGCGGGTGGCACGACCGCGACGCGCAGGGTGCCGCGCGCGGTGTCGTAGTCGATGCCCTCCGCCTCGAAGGTGCCCGCGCAGATGCTGCGCCGCGGGATGGCGAACGCGCTCGTCACGTGCCCCGCGACCAGCTTCCCGTCCAGCGGGCGGTCGAGCGTGACCTCCAGTACCTCCTTGGCCGCGTCGTCCGACGAGCACAGCAGGCGCGTGGCGTCGGTGAAGTCGCAGCCCTGGATGTTCTCGACGCCCTTGTCGAGGGTGATCTGCCCGGCCTGCGGGAGGTTCGCGCCCGGGGCGGGTGCGGACGGGTTCAGCGCCGGGGTGGGGAAGACCTGCAACCGGTTCATGGAGCCCCATTCGCCGGACACCAGCCACTGCCCGTCAGGCGACACGGCGGCGAACGAGTTGTTGAGCAACTCGCCCTGATCCAGAGCGTGTTCGTACGTCGTGCGTTTCCCGTCGGGGGCCGTCGCCGCGAACATCTTCTTCGACGCGCCGTCCCCGCCCTGGTACGCGTCGAAGGTGTAGCCGCCCGCCACGTCCGGGTCCCCGACGTGCGACCAGCCGGCTATGCGCAGGTCCAGCGGGACCGAGGCGAGCCCCCGGTGGATGAGCGAGCCGTCGGCGCGGCTCGCGAGGCCCTGACTGCCGGTGAGCGAGTTCACCTGACTCGTGCCGGTCTCGGTCCAGGAGGGTGCGGCCGTGGCCGACGCGGTGTTCGCGCCGAGGGCGAGCGCACCCGTCAGCGCGGCCAGGGTGAGCAGTCGGGGTCTCGTGCGCCGGTTCATGGGGGGCCTCCGCCGGTCGAAGATCAGGTCGGGGACCAGGCTGCCTTACGATCACGCCATGAGGCTGACGATTCTCGGCGGTGGCGGATTCCGGGTGCCCCTCGTGTACGGGGCGCTCCTGGCCGATCACGCGCCAGGCAGGGTCACCGAGGTCACACTGCACGATGTCGACACAGACCGGCTGCGGGCCATCACCGGTGTACTGACAGAACAAGCCAACGGTGTGCCCGACGCCCCCGCCGTGCACGCCACGACCGATCTCGACGAGGCGCTGCGCGGCGCCGACTTCGTCTTCTCCGCGATCCGCGTCGGGGGCCTCGCGGGCCGCGCCGCGGACGAACAAGTAGCTCTGGCCGAGGGCGTGTTGGGGCAGGAGACGGTCGGTGCGGGCGGGATCGCGTACGGGCTGCGGACCGTGCCCGTCGCCGTGCACATCGCGCGCCGGGTCAAGGCGGTGGCCCCCGACGCCTGGGTCATCAACTTCACCAACCCGGCGGGCCTGGTCACCGAGGCCATGTCCCGGCACCTGGGCGACCGCGTCATCGGCATCTGCGACTCGCCCGTCGGACTCGGGCGCCGCGTCGCCCGTGTGCTCGGCGCGGACCCGGCCGACGCCTGGGTCGACTACGTGGGCCTCAACCACCTCGGCTGGCTGCGCGGCCTCACGGTGCGCGGCCGCGACGAACTGCCGCGGCTGCTGGCCGACGAGAAACTGCTCGGCTCCTTCGAGGAGGGCCGTCTCTTCGGCCCCGACTGGCTGCGCTCGATCGGCGCGATCCCCAACGAGTACCTGCACTACTACTACTTCAACCGCGAGACCGTCCGCGCCTACCGGCAGGCCGACCGCACGCGCGGCGCCTTCCTCGCCGACCAGCAGTCCGCGTTCTACGCCGATCCCTCCTACGCGAGCTGGGACCGCACCCGCGCCGAGCGCGAGGCCACGTACATGGCGCACAACCGGGAGGCGTCCGGCGCGGGCGAGCGGGACGCCGCCGACCTGGAGGAGTCCGGCGGCTACGAGAAGGTGGCCCTCGCCCTGATGCGGGCCATCGCCCGCGACGAACGCGCCACGCTCATCCTCAACGTCCGCAACCGGCGCACCCTCGCGGCGCTCGACGCGGACGCCGTCATCGAGGTGCCCTGCCTCGTGGACGCCAACGGCGCCCACCCGGTCGCCGTCGACCCGCTGCCCCTGCACGCCACCGGTCTGGTCACCGCGGTCAAGGCCGTCGAGCGCGAGGTGCTCGCCGCTGCCGAGTCCGGGTCGCGCGCCACCGCCGTCAAGGCGTTCGCGCTGCATCCTCTCGTCGACTCGGTGACCGTGGCAGAACGCCTGGTGAGCGGCTATCTCACCGCGCACTCCGGCCTCGCCTACCTCTCCCGTGGAGGGCGGCGTAAGGACGTGTAAAGGCTTGTAAAGACGGTAGTTGGAAGGGGCGGCCTTAAAGGCTGCCCCTTTCGTGTTGCTGACGTCCTGTCATCTCTCCCCGTGGCGGAAGCAACTCCTCCGCAGGTGTGATGCGTTCTACAGAGAGAATCTGAGAAATTCCTCAGGAGAGTGACGCCGGAGAGTCACCATGCGCTTGACTTGGTGCGCCCCCCAACTAGGAGTACTGATGCGACCGTTCGCCCTGAACTACGCTCGCCCCGTGCGAGAGGCCGAGGTCAGCGCGGTGTACACATACGACTCCGCACTGCAGTTGAACGTGCTGCCCGACGGCGGAGCGGCCGCGCACGACTACGCAGTGTTGCGAGAATGTGCGGCCACCACCTCCACCGCCGGATCAAAAACCCATTTCGACGACTGAACGGCCGCCCGAAATGACGGTGCTGATCCTGACGAACGAACAGGATGTGACGGCCGACATGGCGGTCGTCGAATTGAACGCCGGAGGAATCCCGGTCCTCCGCCTCGACCCGGCCGAACTGCCGGGCGGCGTCGACATCTCGGGGGAGTACGCGCACGGCGTGTTCCAGGGCCACCTGTCCGTCGGCGGACGCATGGTGAGCATGAGCGGGCTGCGCTCCATCTGGGTCCGCAGACCCGGCGTGCCGGCCACCCGGTCCCACGCCGCGTCGGCCTGGCTCACGGAAGAGGCATCGCAGGCGCTGTACGGGATGCTGCGCTGCACCGACGCGCGGTGGATGAACCATCCGGACGCCGCCCGCCAGGCCCGGCACAAGCCCTGGCAGCTGTGGCTGGCACGGGAGTGCGGGCTGCCCGTGCCCGCCACCCTGATCACGACGTTCCCCCGGGTGGCCCGGGCCTTCGCCGAACGCTGTCCCGACCTCGTCGTCAAGCCCGTGTCCGGGGCGCACCCCGGCGACGGGACGCTCGCCGTGCCGACGACCCGGGTGCGCCCCGGCGAGGACTACCAGGACGTGGCGCACGGGCCGACGCTGTTGCAGCGCAGGGTGCGCAAGACCGCGGACATCCGGCTCACCTGCGTCGGTTACCGGCTGTTCGCCGCCCGCTCGGCGAGCGACGGCGACCCCCTCACCCCGGACGCCTCCGGCGCCGACGGCGTGGTGGACGTCCGCTTCGATCCCGGCGCCGGGCCCTGGCGTCCGGTGAGCGTGCCGCGACGCGTCGCCGACGCCGTCCACGCCTACCTCACGCGGGCCCAACTGGCCTACGGGGCATTCGACTTCGCCGAGGACGCGGACGGGATCTGGTGGTTCCTGGAGTGCAACCAGTCCGGCCAGTTCGGCTTCGTCGAGATCGAGACGGGGCAGCCCATCGGCCGGGCCGTCGCGGAGTGGCTGGCGGGCGAGGCCCTGGGGCCGCCCGGCGCGCACGCCACGCCGGACATCGGGCCCGCGGACGCGGCAGAGCGCCCGCATGCCACGCCGGACATCCGGCCCGAGAACGCGGCAGAGCGCCCGCACACCACGCCGGACATCCGGCCCGAGAACGCGGCAGAGCACCCGCACGGCGCGGACCCGACACACCCTTGATCCGCACGCGTGATCTTTACGCGGTGGTGGGTGGCACGGTACGAGAGAGAGTGGTGCCCGGACGCCGGGCACGCGGCGCACATCGAACGGGCCGGGGAATCCGGCCGCCGTCCGGCGCCGCCCTGCCGGACCTCCGACCGAGGGAGCCCCACCGCATGACCGACGCATCCCCTGAGTGCACCACCCGGCAGGGCGCCGTGCGCGGCCGCACCGAGCACGGGGTCACCGCCTTCCTCGGAGTGCCCTACGCCGCCGCGCCGTTCGGGCCGCTTCGGTTCGCCGCGCCCGCCCCCGCCGAGCCCTGGACCGGGGTGCGCGACGCGGGCGCGTACGGGCCGACCGCGCCCAAGGCCCCGTACGCCCCGCCCTTCGACGCGCTCATCCCGGAGACGTCCGTGCCGGGCGAGGAGTGCCTCAACCTCAACATCTGGACCCCGGAGCCGGGCCCCGGCGCGCGCCTGCCCGTGATGGTGTGGCTGCACGGCGGCGCGTTCTCCAACGGCTCCGCGAACTCCTCCGGCTACCAGGGCGAGACGTTCGCCCGCGACGGCGTCGTCTTCGTCGGCGTCAACTACCGCCTGGGCGCGGACGGTTTCCTGCACCTGCCCGGCGCCCCGGACAACCGCGGCCTGCTCGACCAGATCGCCGCACTGGAGTGGGTGCGCGACAACATCGCGGCGTTCGGCGGCGACCCGGACCGCGTCACCGTCTTCGGCGAGTCGGCGGGCGCCGTGGCGATCGGACAACTGCTCGTGGAGGAGCGCGCCCGGGGCCTGTTCCGGCGGGCCGCACTCCAGAGCGGAGCCTGTCACCACTTCATCCGGCCGGACACGGCGCGCCGGATCGGCGAGCGGATGGCGACGCGGCTCGGCGTCCCGCACACGGCGGAGGCGTTCGCGGCCGTGCCGCTGCCCGCGCTCGTCGACGCGCAGGCCGCGCTGCGGGCCGACTACGCCACCAGGCCCGACCCGGCCGTCTGGGGCGACGCGGCGCTCAACGGCATGGTCTTCGAACCGGTCGCCGAGGGGCTACGCCTCCCGGGGCCCGCCCTCGACGTCGATCTCCTCGTCGGCTCCAACCGCGAGGAGAACCGCCTCTACATGGTGCCCTCGGGGCGCTTCGACACCATCACGGAGCGGCGGCTCCTGCGGACCGCCCAGGCCTACGGCGCGGACCTCGACGGGTACCGCGCGGTCCGCCCCGGCGCGAGCCCGGGCGAACTCCTTGAGGCGCTCGTCACCGACTGGTTCTGGCGCGTCCCGGCCATCCGCCTGGCCGAATCCGTGCCGGGCACGCACCTCTACGAGTTCACCTGGCGCTCCCCGCAGTTCGACGGCGAGCTCGGCGCCTGCCACGCCCTGGAACTCGGCTTCGTCTTCGACCTGCTCGACGACCCCGACTACGTGCCCATGGCCGGGGAGAAGGCGCCGCGCGAACTGGCCAGGACGATGCACGCCGCCTGGGTCGCCTTCGCCGCGACGGGAGACCCGGGCTGGCCCGCCTACGACCCGGCGGGGGAGCGGGCGACGATGATCTTCGACGACGGCGCCTGCCGCACCGAGCCCGACCCCCGGGCGAGGGAACGGCGGCTGTGGCAGGGCATCCGCTGACGCACGGCCGCTGACCCGGGCCTGCCCGGCGCCGGCGCGGGGCGGCGCCCGGACCGCCGCCCCGCCCTCGGCGTCGCGCACCGGCCGCGCATATTTTGCGCGACTGTCACTTCAGTCCCCTTTCCTTTCACCCCGTTCGTCTTGAACACTCCCTGTTGCCCCTCAGAGCCTGTCTTTGAACCCCCGTCTGCACCCCGACGCCCGGCACGCACGCTCGCCGCACGGCGCCCCAGGACAGGTGGCTCCGCCACATGACCTGGGGCGCCGCACGCCGATCGCACGCACCGACCGCCGCTGCGCCCGCGCTGCGCGCGGACGACGGGGGTTCAAAGACAGGCTCTGCGCGGAACGGATCACCCCCGAGGCAACAGGAGACCCCCACACCCATGACCGAACTCAATCGGCGCCGCTTCCTCCAGATCGCCGGCGGCACCGCCGCCTTCACGGCGCTGTCCGGCTCCATCGACCGCGCCGCGGCCATCCCGGCGGCCCGCCGCAGCGGCACCGTCAAGGACATCGAGCACATCGTGGTGCTCATGCAGGAGAATCGTTCCTTCGATCACTACTTCGGAACGATGAAGGGCGTACGCGGCTTCGGTGACCCCCGCCCGGTGACCCTGCCCAGCGGCAAGCCCGTGTGGCACCAGTCGAGCGCCGGCAAGGAGACCCTGCCGTACCACCCGGACGCCGACGACCTGGGCATGCAGTTCATCGCCGGTCTCGACCACGACTGGGCGGGCGGGCACAGCGCCTTCAACAACGGCAAGTACGACAACTGGATCGCCGCCAAGGGCACCGGCACGATGGCCCACCTGACGCGGCAGGACATCCCGTTCCACTACGCCCTCGCCGACAAGTTCACCGTCTGCGACGACTACCACTGTTCGTTCATCGGCGCGACCGACCCGAACCGCTACTACATGCTCACCGGCCACGTCGGCAACGACGGCACCGGCGGCGGCCCGGTCCTCGGCAACGAGGAAGCGGGCTACGGCTGGACCACGTACGCCGAACGCCTGGAGAAGGCGGGCGTCTCCTGGAAGGTCTACCAGGACATCGGCGACGGCCTGGACGCCGCCGGCGGCTGGGGCTGGATCGACGACGCCTACCGCGGCAACTACGGCGACAACTCGCTGCTGTACTTCAACAACTACCGCAACGCCAAGCCCGGCGACGCCCTCTACGAGAAGGCCCGCACCGGTACGAACGCCAAGGCCGGCGACGGCTACTTCGACCACCTCAAGGCCGACGTGAAGGCCGGGAAGCTGCCGAAGATCTCCTGGATCGCCGCGCCCGAGGCGTTCTCGGAGCACCCCAACTGGCCCGCGAACTACGGCGCCTGGTACATCTCGCAGGTTCTGGACGCCCTTACCTCGAATCCGGAGGTGTGGAGCAGGACGGCCCTGTTCATCACGTACGACGAGAACGACGGCTACTTCGACCACGTCGTGCCGCCCTACGCGCCCGCCTCCGCGAACCAGGGCCTCTCGACGGTCGACACGAAGCTCGATTACTACCCGGGCGGCACCCGCGCCGCGGGCCCGTACGGGCTGGGGCAGCGCGTGCCGATGATCGTGGTCTCACCCTGGTCGACCGGCGGCTACGTGTGCTCGGAGACCTTCGACCACACCTCGATCATCCGCTTCATGGAGAACCGGTTCGGGGTGAAGGAGACCAACATCTCGCCGTGGCGCCGCGCCATCTGCGGTGACCTCACCTCGGCCTTCGACTTCTCCCTCAAGGTCACCGACCCGGCGGACCTGCCCGACACGGCGGGGTACGAGCCGCCGGACCGCGACCGCCACAGCAGCTACGTGCCGAAGCCGCCCGCGCAGGGCGCGCTCCCCAAGCAGGAGAAGGGGTCCCGGCCCAGCCGTCCGCTGGCGTACGCGCCCTACGTCGACGGCGCGCAGGATCTCGCGACGGGCAAGTACAAGCTGACGTTCAGCGGCGGCGACAAGAAGGGCGCCGCCTTCCAGGTGCGCTCCCAGAACCGCGGCGACGGCCCGTGGACCTATACGGCCGAGGCCGCCAAGTCGCTCTCCGACAGCTGGAACTCGGTGTACTCCGGCGGCAGGTACGACCTCACCGCGCACGGCCCGAACGGCTTCCTGCGCGCCTTCAAGGGCAACAACAAGGTCGCCGAGCCGGAGGTGACCGCCCGCCACGACGGCACCACCGGCAACCTGCACCTGACCCTGAGGAACCCGACCACCGCGGACGTCCACCTCACCGTCACCAACGGCTACGGCGGCGCGCCGCAGACGTACACGGTGCGGGCGGGTGCCACCACGAAGCAGACCGTCGACCTGCGCGCCACGAAGCGCTGGTACGACCTGAAGATCGTCGTCGAGGGCAACGCCGGCTATCTGCGGCGGCTCGCCGGGCACGTCGAGAACGGGCAGATCGGAGTGAGCGACCCCGCCCTCGCCACGGCCTGAGCCCCGCGCCCCTGCGGGCCCCGTGAGCCCGGGGCCCGCAGGGGCGCACATCACATTCGTCGGGCCTGATTCGTTCGTCGAACGGCGCGATAGTGTGCCCCGGTGACGACGCAATCGAACACCCCCGCAGGTTGGTACCCGGACCCTCAGGGCGCTGCCCTGACGCTGCGGTGGTGGGACGGTGCCCAGTGGACCGACCACACGCACGCCCAGGGGCAGCCGCAGGCCCAGGCGCCCGCCCCGGCGCAGGCACCGCAGCAGGCACCCCAGCACGCACCGCAGCAGGCGCCCCAGCAGATGCCCCAGCACGCGCCGCAGAACATGGACGCGGGCCGGGTGCAGCGCCAGGTGCAGCAGCAGGCCGGGGTCGCGGCGGCGGGGCAGGGCGGCGGCTCGCTGTTCACCGAGCCGGTCCTGGTGGTGAACCAGAAGGCCAAGCTGATCGAGCTGACCAACGAGTACAGCGTCATGGACCAGCACGGCAACCAGCTCGGTTCGGTCACCGAGGTCGGCCAGAGCAGCCTGAAGAAGGCCCTGCGCTTCGTCTCAAGCGTCGACCAGTTCATGACCCACAAGCTGGAGATCCGGGACGCGTACGGTCAGCCGCAGCTAGTGCTGACGCGCCCCGCGAAGTTCATGAAGTCGCGGGTGGTCGTCGAGCGCCCGGACGGCTCCCCGGTCGGTGAGATCGTCCAGCAGAACATGATCGGCAAGATCAACTTTGCGATGAACGTGAACGGGCAGCAGGTCGGCGCGATCAAGGCGGAGAACTGGCGGGCCTGGAACTTCGCGATCGTCGACCACGCGGACACCGAGGTCGCCCGCATCACGAAGACGTGGGAGGGCCTCGCCAAGACGATGTTCACCACCGCCGACAACTACGTGCTGCAGATCCACTTCCAGCTGCCCGAGCCGCTGCTCAGCCTCGTCGTGGCGACGGCCCTGACGGTGGACACCGCGCTGAAGCAGGACTCGCGCGGTTTCGGCTGAGCCGCCCCGGGCGGCTCAGCCTCAGAGACAGGCTCTCAGGAGACGCGCAGCGTGAGCGGCTCGGGTTCGGGCTGCGCCGGAAGGGCCGGCAAGGTCAGCACGGGGCTCTCGGCACCGCTGGCCGGCGCCGGACTCCGCGTCAGCAGCACCACCCCGCGCGCCGCCAGCACCGCCCCGGCACCGGCGAGGATGAGCCCGGCGACTCCGCCCTGGAGCCGCTCGCCGAGGAGCGCGAGGCCGATCACCGCGGCGGCCACCGGGTTGGAGAGGGTCACCATCGCGAGCGGTGCGCCGAGCCCGCCGCGGTACGCGGTCTGGGACAGCAGCAGGCCGCCCGCGGCGAACACCGCGACCAGCAGCGCCACCACGATCACCTGCGGCGCGAGCAGGGGGCCCGTCCGGTCCGTCGCCGCGACGGTGACGGTCTGGGTGAGCGCCGAGGCGACACCGGAGGCGACGCCGGACGCGGTCGCGTGGCGCAGACCGGGCTTGGCGCCGCGCCGCGAGAGCGTTCCGATGAGCGCTGCCGTGGCCGCCGCCACCGCGAGCGCCTCGGGCAGGGAGAGCGTGGTCTCGGGGGCGGGCCCGGACGCGGTGACGAGCAGTGCGCCCAGGCCGGCCAGCGTCAGGGCCGTGCCCCGCCACTCGACCGGGGTGACGTGGCGTCCGGCGATCCGCGCGCCCAGCGGCACGGCCGCGACGAGTGTGAGGGCGCCGAGCGGCTGCACCAGCGTGAGCGGCCCGTACTTGAGGGCGGCGACGTGCAGCAGCGCGGCCCCGGCGTTCAGGACGACCGACCACCACCAGGCGCCCGTGCGCAGCAGCCGCAGGAGGCTCGCCCCGGCGTCGGCGGTGCGGGCGGCGAGCCGTTCCTGGGCCACCGCCGCGGCGGCGTAGGCCACCGCGGAGACGAGGGAGAGCGCGACGGCGAGCAGGGTGGCGCTCATCGCGGGGCTCCTGTCGTGACGAGCTGCGGGGCGGTCGCCGCCGAGGTCGATCCCGGCGTCGGGGAGACCCGCAGCGGTATCCGTATCGGCATCCGTTCCAGCACGTCCGACGCGGCCAGGGAGTCCGGGGGCGCCCGGAACGCGGCGGCGGGCGTCCAGGGCGCGGGCTCCAGCGTGCCGCGCGCCTGGACCGGCGCCGCGGTGGCGGCGGGGGCGGGCAGCAGGTGGCGGCGGATCGCGGCCGTACCGCCGACGGTGCGCGGCATCCGGACCACCGCGAGGGCGAGACCGAGCAGGGCCGTGGCCACGATCGTGTCGAGCCAGTAGTGGTTGGCGGTGCCGACGATCACGAGCAGTGTGAGCAGCGGGTGCAGCAGCCAGAGCCAGCGCCAGCGGGACTTCAGGGCGACGATCAGCGCGATCGCGACCATCAGCGCCCAGCCGAAGTGCAGCGACGGCATGGCCGCGAACTGGTTGGCCATCGTGTCGGTGGCCGGCTTCGCGGCGTAGACCGAGGGCCCGTAGACCTGCGCGGTGTCGATGAGGTGCGCGGCGTCCAGCATCCGCGGCGGCGCCAGCGGGAAGCCGAGGTGCAGCGCGAGCGCCGCGGCCGTCAGCACGGCGAGCACCCGCCGCGTCCACACGTAATGGCGCGGCCTGCGCAGGTACAGGAAGACAAGCAGGGCGAGCGTCGCCGGGAAGTGCACGGTCGCGTAGTAGGTGTTCGCGATGTGCACGACCGCGTCGCTGTGCAGCAGAGCGCCCTGGACCAGGCCCTCGCCGGGCAGGTGCGCGGCGCGCTCGAAGCTCCACACGCCGTCGGCGTTGCGGAACGCCTCGGCGGTGTGGCCGTTGGCGAGACCGCGGCCGAACTTGTAGACGAGGAAGAGTCCTACGACCAGCAGGAGCTCGCGGACCAGGGGCGGTCGGGCAGATCGGCTGGCCGGCTCCGGTTCGACAGGCTCGGTAAGGGAATCCATCCCCCGGCCCCTTTTCGTGACGACTGGGTGGTGCGTGGTGGTACTGGGTGCGCTTGTGGCGCGGTGGTGAACGTGGCTCGATCCGTACGGCCCGTCCGACCCTTACGGCTCGGTCGGTGTGGACCGCATTCATCGATACGCCAGTGTACCGATACGCCAGTGTACCGAAACGTTGGCGTACCGGTACACTGGCGTATCGATAGAGCATGTGATCTCATCGACACGAGCCGCAGAGCGAGGAGTGGGGAGTCATGACGACGCGAGAACAGGTCACCGCGAAAGCGCCGACAGCCTCGCGCCGATCCAAGATCACCCCGGCGCGGGCGCAGGAGTTCTACGACGCCGTCCTCGACCAGCTGCGCAAGAACGGCTACGACGCGGTCACCATGGAGGGCGTCGCGGCCCAGGCGTGTTGCAGCAAATCCACGCTGTACCGTCAGTGGAAGACGAAACCGCAGCTCGTGGCCGCCGCGCTGCGCGCCGGGCGCTGCACGAAGTTCTCCGCGTCCGACACGGGCAGCCTCGCCGGGGACCTCGTGGCCGCCGCTCGCAACGCGGCGGCGCAGGCGCTGCCGGACGCGGCGCTGATGCAGGCCCTCGGGCACGCGGTGCGGGAGGACGGCGAGTTGCAGGGCGCCCTGCGCGAAGCGCTGGTCGACCCGGAGCTCGCCTCGATCGACGCGATGATCGAGCGGGCCGTGGCGCGCGGCGAGATCGCCGCCGACCACCCCGGTCTGCGCTATCTGGCCGCGCAGCTCTTCGGAGTGATGCGCAGCCGGCCCCTCCTGGAAGGGCGCGACGCCGACGCCGACTACCTGGTCGGCTTCGTCGAGAGCGTGCTGCTTCCGGGGCTCGGCCTGACCGCTTCGGATCAGGCCACCTGAACGGGAGGCCACCGGTCGCAGAGATGACCGGCCGGTGGTCTGCCCGCGCCGCACCGTGGGGACGGGGGCGGCGCGCACCCCCGGGCCGGGCGGGCTCCTCTTGAGCGGAGAGGAACCGCCCGGCCCTGTGTGTGCCCTCGGACCATGGGCCCGGACCTACGCGGTGGGCAGCCGGAACCGGTCGACCGGCGCCGTGCCACCCGCCGCCAGCGCCGCCGTCCACGCCCCGATCAGCGGCGCGAACTTGGCACCATGGCCCGAGCACGGCGAGCACACGACCAGCGGGCCGTGCCGGTCGAGCACGAAGTCGTCCTTCGGGGCGGAGGTGTACAGGCACGTCGCCTCGTTGAACGGCTCCGGGGCGAGCCCCGGCAGCCAGTCGCGCACGTACGCGGTGATCCGCTCACGGGCGGCCGGGTCCACCACGCCGTCCCGGGTCCGCGCTGTCGTCCTTCGCCCCGCGTCGTGCTCCGCGAGCTTCCAGCCGCCCAGCGGGCCGCCGTCGGCGCCGCCCGGCAGGCCGTACACGAGCAGCTCCGCGTCATGGACGAGGACCGGCCAGCCCTCCGCCACCGACCGCTCCCGCGGCGGGAAGTGGAAGATCTGCTGCTGCGTGACCGTCAGCTCGGGCAGCGGCACCAGAGCGCCGAGCAGGTCCCGCGCCCACGCCCCCGCGGCGACCACCGCCCGGCGCGCCGTCACGGAGCCGTCGTCCGTGACCAGCCGGACCGCTTCCTCGCCGAGCACCTCGATCCGGCGCACCGGCGTGCGCGCGCGCACCTCGGCCCCGCGCGAGCGGGCCCGCTCCGCGAACGCGCCCACCGCCGCGGCCGCGTCGACCGTCCCCGCGTCCGGGTGGTACAGCACCGGGCCCTCGAACCGGAGCCCGGCCCAGCGGCGCTCCGCCTCCGCCGCCGGGATCACCTCGTGCGGCACCCGCTCGTCGGCGAGCACCGCGGCGATCCGCTCCGGCGCGCGCACCGCACCCTGGTCGGCGGCGCCCGTCATCCGCAGCAGCCGCACCCCCGCGTCGTCCTCCAGCTCCCGCCACATCCGCAGCGCCGCACCGGTCATCCGCACGTACAGCGGGTCCTCGTAGGCGCGCCGCACGATCCGGGCGCTGCCGTGCGAACTGCCGTGCGCGTGCCCCACGTCGTACTGCTCCAGCAGCGTCACGTCCCGGCCCTCGCGGGTCGCCGCCCAGGCCGTCGCCGCGCCCATCAGGCCCGCGCCGACGACGGCCACCTCCACCTCGGGTCGCCAGGCCATCGCTCAGACGTCCTGGCCGTCGCCGCCGGAGCCGCCGGTGAACTCGGCCTTCTTGATGCCCTTGACGAGCTTGTCGATCGAGGTGTTGTCCGGCCCCGCGGCCTTCTCCTTGGCGGTACGCGGGATGTCGACGCCTATGCGTATGACGACGAGCGTCTTGGGGTCGGTCGGCGAGGGGAACGCGACCGACTCCACCCAGGCGTCGATCTTCGACTTGGTGTCCACGTTCCAGCGGACCCGGTACCCCTGCTGCCCGGCCACGGTGACCTTCTCGGACAGCAGCTCGTCGTGCTGGACGATGCCGCCGTAGACCTTGCCGCCGTAGGACTCCTTCGCGTTCTTGAGGATGTCCTCCTTCGCCGCCGCCTCCGCGGTCGTCGCGTCGAGCTTGAGGCGCTTGGCGGACGCGGTGGACGCGCCGCCCTTCACGCAGCTCTGCTCCACGTCGTCGGGGCACTTGTACGTGCCCGTCTGCACCCCGGCGACGCCCGCGCCGTCGGAGCCCGTCCAGTCGTCGAGGACCGGCAGCGCGACCCCGTTGACGATGTCGGTGGCGTACCCCTCGTCGAGCGGGGCCTGCGGCGAGCCGGGCGCCTCGGGCGAGGGGCTGCCGTTGCCGCCGCCGCTGTCGCCGCCCGGCCCGTCCGGCCGCCGCGGCTCCTTCGGCTCGTGCGACGGGGCGCCCACCGTGCCGCTCCCGCCGTCGCCGTCCGTCGTGAGCGCGTAGACGCCGCCGACGACGCCGGCGAGCACGACCACCGCGACACCGGCCGCGACCGCGATCCGCGTGCGACTGCGCGGCTTCGGCGGCAACTGTGACGGGTATGCCGGGTAGTTGGAGTATGCCGGAATCGTCCCGGGGGCGGTCGGTTGCTGCGCATCGCTCGGCGGCGGGAACGGCGGCGGGGTCGTGGCGGGCCGGGTCTGATCCGTCCAGCGGCTGCCGTCCCACCAGCGTTCGGTGCGCGGGCCGGCGGGGACCTGGCCGGGATCGGGGTACCAGCCTGCGGGAGTCTGCGACGTCATGAACGGAACAGTATGAGGCGTGCCTGAAAAGGGGATGAGAGGGTCCGCATCGCGGTCGGGATCGTTACGGATCGCCCCCGGAACCCGGCCGGACGCCACCGGCTCACCGGAGCCCCCACCACGGCGCGTCGCGGCGCACTACTCTCGTGACCAGCAGACCGACCGACAGAAGTGAACGAGACCAGGAGGGTGCGGGATGACTCAGGGACGGCACACCGACGCCGCCTCCGCCGGCCCGCCGCTGTGGGAGCGCGAGTCCGAACTGGACGTGGCCGTGCGGGCCTTGGACGACCTGTGCGGCGACGTCGCGTCGTCGGGCAGCCTCGTCGTGTACAAGGGCGAGGCGGGCATCGGCAAGACCGCCCTGCTCGGCCGGGTGCACGAGGTCGCGGCGGGCCGCGCCACCGTGTGGTCCGCCCGCGGCGGCGAGACCGTCACCTCCGTCCCCTTCAACGTCGTACGCCAACTCCTCCAGCCCGCCCTGCTCGCCCTCTCCGACGAGGAGACCCGGGAGTACTTCGGCGACTGGTACGACATCGCGGGACCCGCCCTCGGCATATCCGAGCCCACCGGCAGGCAGGCCGACCCGCAGGGCGTGCGCGACGGGCTCGTCGCCGCCGTCTCCCGGCTGGCCCGCGTGCACTGGCCGTTGGTCATCCTCATCGACGACGCGCACTGGGCCGACCTGGAGACGCTGGAGTGGCTGGCCGCGTTCGCCGAGCGCCTCGACGACCTGCCGGTGCTCGTCGTCGTGGCGCAGCGCGACCCGGAGGACGACGAGGCCGCCGCCGTCTGCCTGGAGGCGGTGGCCGCCGCCGCCCGGCCCGGCACCGCCCGGCTGCGCGCCCTCACCCCCGACGCCACCGCGGGCCTCACCCGGGCCACGCTCGGCGGCCACGCCGACGACCCGTTCTGCCGCGAGGTCTGGGCGGTCACCGGCGGAAACCCGTACGAGACCGTCGAGTTGCTCGCCAAGGTGCAGGACAGCGGCCTGAACCCGGAGGAGGACTCGGCCGCCGAACTGCGCGCGCTGAACAAGTCGGCGCGCGGCCGCGGCCTCGTCGCCCGCCTCGAAGGGCTCGGCATCGAGGCGACCAAGTTCGCCTGGGCCGCCGCCATCCTCGGCACCCGGATCGACCCCGGGCTCGCCGCCCTGCTCGCCGGCCTCAACCCGGAGCAGGCCGGCCGCTGCGCCGAGCGGCTGCGCGCCGCCCGCATCCTGACCGACGGCGGGTACGGCGGCGAGACCGCCCTGGAGTTCGTCCACCCGCTGATCGCCTCCGCCGTCTACGACGCGATCCCGCCGGCCACCCGCACCGCCATGCACGGCCAGGCCGCCTGGGCCGTCACCGCCTCCGGGCACGGGCCGGCCGCCGCCTCCCGGCACCTGCTGGAGGTGCACCCCGACGACGACCCGGAGCTCGTCGAGCAGATGCGGGCCGCCGCCCGCGAGCACCTGGCCGTCGGCGCACCCGACGCCGCCCGCCGCTGCCTGGAGCGCGCCCTCCAGGAACCGCCGCTGCCCGAGATCCGCCCGCAGCTGCTCTACGAGCTGGGCTGCGCCGCCCTGCTCACCTCGCCCGCCACCACCATCAAGCACCTGGACGCCGCGCTCGACACGACGCCCGGACTCCTCGGCGACCTGCGCGTCGACGCGGTGTGCCGGCTCTCGCAGGCGCTGGTCCACAACGACCAGCTGGAGGAGGCGCTGCGCCTCATCGACACCGAGGCCGACCTCCTCGACCCGGGCCCGGCCCGGCTGCGCCTCCAGGCCGTCCACTTCATGTGGGAGGGCATCCACGCGGGCGAGGAGGACTCCCCGGGCCGCTCACGGAACCTGGCGATGATCGCGGACCAGCTCGGCGGCCGGGACAACCCGGAGCGGGTCCTGCTGATCCTGCGGGCGTTCGACGCGATGACCCGCGGGGAGAACGCGGAGGAGGTCGTCGAGCGCTGCGACCGCGCACTGGTCAACGGCCGTCTCGCCCCCGGCCTCGGCTGGCTCGACCCCGAATGGGGCTTCGAGGTACTCGCCATGCTCGGCAGCGCGTATCTCTTCGCCGACCGGCTCGACCGCGCCGAGAGCCTCTTCACCGGGGCCGTCCGCGAGTACGAGACGGCAGGCTGGAGCGGCGGCCACCTCGCGCTCGCCCACGCCTTCGTCGGCTACGTGCACCGCAGGCGCGGCCGGCTCACCGACGCCGAGGCGTTCCTGCGCGAGTCGCTGCGCCTCGCCGACCGCGTCGGACACGGGCTGCCGATGCACTGGGACGCGGCGTGCATGCTCATCGACACGCTGCTCGCCCGCGGCAGGGCCGACGAGGCGCAGGC
This sequence comes from Streptomyces sp. NPDC030991, assembly GCF_055571235.1. Taxonomy (NCBI): domain Bacteria; kingdom Bacillati; phylum Actinomycetota; class Actinomycetes; order Kitasatosporales; family Streptomycetaceae; genus Streptomyces; species Streptomyces sp. NPDC030991. The sequence continues at coordinate 53,941 of NZ_JBVIFR010000012.1, read as the reverse complement.
GATCGCCGACCGCTACGCGTTCGGCCCGCCCTACCCCTCGACGATCGTGCTCCCCGACGCCCACTCGGTCCGCGGCCGCCTGCTCCTCGCGACCGGCCGCGTAGAGGAGGGGATCAACGAACTGGAGACCGCCGCCAAGGCCGCCACCGCCCGCGGCGGACACAACACGATCATGGCGCCGTGGGCCTGTGACCTGGCCCGCGCCCTCGCCCCCACCGACCCGCGCCGCGCCGCCGAACTCGTCTCGGAGGCCCGCGTCCAGGCCGAGCGCTTCGGCACGGACACGGCGATCGGCGAGGCCCTGCGCTGCGCGGCGGCGCTGGAGACCGGCCAGAAGCAGCTCACCCTGTACGCGAAGGCCGTCACCTACCTCGAAGCCTCGCCCTGCGCGTACGAGCACGCCCTCGCCCGCGTCGAGTACGGCATGGCGGCCCGTTCCCTGTCCGAGCTCAACCGCGGTCTCACGCTGGCCCGTGCGTGCGGCGCGGACGGTCTTGCGGCGCGGGCCCGCGAGGTCCTGGACACGGGGCGCGGCCTGCGTTAGCTTTCCGCCCGCGCCGGCTCCTCCTCGGCGAGTACGCGCTGTGCCACGGCGAACGCGGAGTTGGCGGCGGGCACGCCCACGTACACGGCGCACTGTTGCAGCACCGCGCCGATCTCGTCGGGGGTCAGGCCGTTGCGGCGGGCCGCGCGTACGTGCATGGCCAGTTCGTCGAGGTGCCCGTGGGCGACGAGCGCGGTGAGGGTCACCATGCTGCGCTCGCGCCGGGACAGCGTCGGGTCGGTCCAGATCTCGCCCCACGCGTAACGCGAGATGAAGTCCTGGAACCGGGCGGTGAAGGGCGTCTGCCGCCCCTGCGCGCGGTCCACGTGGGCGTCGCCGAGCACCTCACGCCGCACCTCCATGCCGCGCAGGGTGCCCTGTCCCAGGTGGGCCCGCAACAGCCCGACCACCGCCTCCGGCCGCTCCGCGACGGCCAGGTGCGAGGCCCCGGCCAGCTCGACGAGTTCGGCGCCCGGCACCGCGTCGGCGATCTCCCGCAGATGTGCGGGCGGCGTGGCGGGGTCCTCGCGTCCGGCGATCAGCAGGGTGGGGACGGAGATCTCGCCGAGCCGGTCGCGCAGGTCGAAGGCGGCGAGCGCGTCGCAGCACGCGGCGTACGCCCCCGGGTCGGCGTCCTGGTTGTCCCGCACCAGCCGCGGGACGGTGAAGCCGGGCGTGAACCAGCGGGTGGGAGCCGACTCGGCGACGCCGCCCGTCCCCTCCGCACGGACCAGCGCGGCCCGCTCCCGCCACGGTTCGGCGCCCCCGAAGTGCGCGGAGGAGCAGAGCACGGCGAGGCTGCTGAGCCGCTCCGGGTGGTGCACGGCGAGGTGCAGCCCCACCGCGCCGCCCAGCGACACGCCCGCGTAGGCGAACCGGTCGATGCCGAGCGAGTCGGCGAGGGCGAGGACCAGCGCGGCCAGCTCCGCCACGGTGGCCCCCGCGCCGATCAGCCCCGCCGCGGACCCGCCGTGTCCCGGCAGATCCCATCGCACGACGCGATGAGCGCTCGACAGCTCGGGAGCGACCTGGTCCCACAGGGCCAACGAGGTCCCGAGCGAGGGCCCGAGCAGCAGCGGGGGAGCGGAGGGAGACCCTTCGACGCGGTGATGAAGAAGGGCGGAGGGCGACGAGGGGGACGAGGAGGACGTCATGTGCGGGCTCCAGGGGCGGGGACGGGGGTGCGGTGTCGGGTGGATCAGGGGGAGAGGGGGCCCGGGCGGGGGGACCCGGGGGTTCAAAGAGCAGGCTCTCAGCGGCGGGCGAGGGCCCGGTCCGTCAGAGCCGCCGCCGCTCCCGTGTAGCGGGCCGGGTCCGTGAGGTCGGCCAGGTCCGTGGTCGTGAGCTCGGGGTCCTCGCGGAGCACGTCGGCCAGGGTGCGGCCCTCGGACAGCGCACGGCGCGTCGCCGAGGCGAGCAACTCCTTGGCCCGCCCGCGCCCGAGCACTCCGGCCAGCTCCGCCGACAGCCGCTCCGAGACGATCGCCCCGCCGGTCAGGCCCAGGTGCTCGCGCATCGCATCGGCACGCACCACCAGGCCGCCGGTCAGCTCGGCGGCGTCCCGCGCCGCGCCGCCGACCAGCCGCAGCAGCTCCCGCAGCGTGGACCACTCGGCGTGCCAGGCCCCGGCGGGCCGCTCGTCCTGCGCGGACATCGACCCGTACAGCGTCGCCGCGAGCCCGGGCGCCCGCCGGGCCGCCGCCGCGATCAGCGTGGCCCGTACCGGGTTGGCCTTGTGCGGCATGGCGGACGATCCGCCACCGGCGCCCTCCGCCACCTCGCCGATCTCGGTCCTGGAGAGCGTCAGCACATCCTCGGCGAGTTTGCCGAGCGCCCCCGCGGTGAACGCCGACGCGCCCGCCAGGTCAGCCACCGGTGTCCGCAGCACATGCCACGGCAACGCCGGTGCGCTGAGGCCGAGTTCACGGGCGTACGCCGTCACCAGCGCCGACGGGTCGGTTGCCCCGTACGCCTCGAAGGCGGCCAGCGTCCCGGCCGCGCCCCCCAGTTGGGCCGGCAGTGCCGCCCGGACGGTCCGCAGCCGGTCCCGCGCGTCGAGCACCAGGGAGCGCCAGCCGGCCGCCTTCAGGCCGAACGTCGTCGGCACGGCGTGCTGCGTGAGCGTGCGCCCCGGCATCACCGTGTCCCGGTGCGCGGCGGCGATCCGCGCCAACTCGCCCTCGACGCGGTCGAGTTCGGCCAGGGTCACGTCCAGCGTGCGCGCGGCCACCAGCATCAGCGCCGAGTCCAGTACGTCCTGACTGGTCGCGCCCCGGTGGACGTACGGCCCGTGCTCCGCGGGCACGGCCGCCGTCAGATCGGCGACCAGCGGGATCACCGGGTTGCCACCGGCGCGGGCCCGCCGCGCGAGGTCGCGTACGTCGAAGGAGGACGCGACCGCGGCCGCCGTCACGGCGTCGGCCGCGGCGGCGGGCGCGAGCCCGAGCGCGGCCTGCGCCCGTGTCAGGCCCGCCTCCGCGTCCAACAAGCCCTGCAGGAAGGCCTCTTCGGACGTGGTGTGCGCGCTGGGCGCGTCCTCGCTGCCGGGGTCGAACAGACTCACGTGAACTCCAGGAAGACCGTCTCGCCCTCGCCCTGAAGGCGGATGTCGAAACGGTACGTGCCGCCCGGCTCCTCCCGCGCGACCAGCGTGTCGCGCCGCGCGGGCTCCAGCCGCGAGAGGAGCGGGTCCGCGGCGAGGGCCGCGTCGTCGCCGGGCAGGTAGATCCGGGTGAAGAGGTGGACGAGCAGGCCGCGCGCGAACACGCAGAGGCTGAGGCAGGGCGCCCCGACGCCGCGCGCGCCGGGCCGCAGCGTGCGCACGTACCAGTGACCGTTGGCATCGGTCTGGACCCGGCCCCAGCCGGTGAACTCCACGCCGTTGCGGCCCAGGTAGCCGCCGCTCGCCGGATCGCGCCGGATCGAGCCGTCGACCCGCGACACCTTCCCCTCGGGGTCGGCGCCCCACACCTCCACGAACGCGTCCGGGACCGGGTTGCCCGCGCCGTCGTACACGTACCCCTGCACGGTGACGGTGTCCGGGTGCCCGACGGGCGCGATGTCACCGCCGCCGGGGAAGGGCAGCGCGTACCCGTAGAACGGTCCGACCGTGTGCGACGGGGTGGGCAGCACGCTCTCGGGGCTGTCCGTGTCGATCTTCGTCATGGCTGGTCAGCGCCCTTCTTCGATCCAGGTGGCGGACGGCCCGTCGAGCACGATGTCCCAGTGGTAGCCCATCGAGAACTCGGGCACGGACAGGCTGTGGTCGTACGTGGCGACCAGGCGCTGCCGGGCGGCGTCGTCGGTGACGGACTGGATGATCGGGTCGTACGGGAACAGCGGGTCGGCGGGGAAGTACATCTGCGTCACGAGCCGCTGGGTGAACGCCGAGCCGAACATCGAGAAGTGGATGTGCGCGGGGCGCCAGGCGTTGACGTGCTGGCCCCACGGGTAGGGGCCCGGCTGGATCGTGGTGAAGCGGTAGCGGCCCTCGGCGTCGGTCAACGTCCGCCCGACACCGGTGAAGTTGGGGTCGAGCGGGGCGTCGTGCTGTTCGCGCTGGTGGGCGTAGCGGCCCGCTGAGTTGGCCTGCCAGACCTCGATGAGCTGGCCGCGGACCGGGCGCCCGGCGCGGTCGAGGAGGCGGCCCGAGACGGTGATCCGTTCGCCGACGGGTTCGCCGACGTGCTGCTTGGTGAGGTCGTTGTCGAGCTCGGTGATGTCCCGCTCGCCGAAGGCGGGGGAGGCCAGCTCCACCAGCTCCGGGTCCTTCGACACGTCGATGTTGACCGGTGGCTGCCGGGGGTGGCGCAGGACGGACGAGCGGTAGGGCGCGTAATCGCGGCGCGGGTGGTGCTCGGCGGGCGCGCCGTCGGCGCGCCGCTTCTCGTACGCGGCGCGCGCGGCCGCCATCTCCGCGTCGATGTCGTGCTGGGTGAGAGTCATGGTCCTTCTACTGTTCCCTATCGTTCCAGGACGAGGGCGAGGCCCTGGCCCACGCCGATGCAGAGCGTGGCGACGCCGGTGCCGGAGCCCTTGCGGGCGAGTTGGTGCGCGACGGTGCCGGCGAGCCGGGCGCCGGACGCGCCGAGCGGGTGGCCGAGGGCGATGGCGCCGCCCCGCGGGTTGAGGACGGCCGGGGCGAACTCGGGCCATTCGGCGACGCAGCCGAGGACCTGGGCGGCGAACGCCTCGTTCAGCTCCAGAGTCGACAGATCGGCAAATCCCTTGCCCGCTTTGGCGAGGGCCCGGTTGACGGCCTCCACGGGCGCGAGCCCGAAGTAGTGCGGGTCGAGCGCGGAGACACCGGAGGCGGAGATCCGGGCGAGCGGCTCGCGCCCGGTGGCCTTCAGCCCCTCCTCGTCGACCAGGAGCAGCGCGGCGGCGCCGTCGTTGAGCGGCGAGGCGTTCCCCGCGGTCACCGTGCCGCCGTCGGTGCGGAACGACGGCTTGAGCTTCGCCATCGCCTCCAGGGACGCCGTGGGGCGCACGCTCTCGTCGGTGTCGACGACGAGCGGCTCGCCCTTGCGCCGCGGAAGGGTGACCGGCGCGATCTCCGCGTCGAACAGCCCGTCCTTCTGGGCGGCGGCGGCCTTGCGGTGACTGTCCAGGGCGTACGCGTCCTGCTGCTCGCGGGTGATGCCGTGCTTGTCGGCGATGAGTTCGGCGGACTCGCCGAGCGGCACCGTCCACTGCGGCTCCATCCTCGGGTTGACCATGCGCCAGCCCAGGGTGGTGGAGTACAGCTCGGTGTGCGCGGCGGGGAACGGCCTGTCGTTCTTGGGCAGCACATAGGGGGCGCGGGTCATGGACTCGACGCCACCGGCCACCGCCACGCAGGCGTCGCCGAGCGCGATGGCGCGGGCCGCCTGGACGACGGCTTCGAGGCCGGAGGCGCAGAGCCGGTTCACGGTCACGCCGGGCACGGAGGTCGGCAGGCCCGCGAGGAGACCGGCCATGCGGGCCACGTTGCGGTTCTCCTCGCCCGCGCCGTTGGCGTTGCCGAAGTAGATGTCGTCGACCCGCGCGGGGTCCAACTGCGGTGTGCGCGCCATGAGTTCGCGGATCGCGTGCGCGGCGAGGTCGTCCGGGCGGACGGCGGCGAGCGCGCCGCCGTAGCGGCCGACCGGGGTGCGCACGGCGTCGACGACGTAGACGTCCTTGACCCGGTTCATCGTCCTGCCTCCGGGATGCGGACCTTCGCGGCGGTCTTGGCGATCAGTTCCCCGACCTCGACGCCGGGCGCCAGCTCGACCAGTTCCAGGCCGTGTTCGCGCACGTCGAGCACCGCGAGGTCGGTGATGATCCGGTCGACGCAGCCCTTGCCGGTCAGCGGCAGGGTGCACTCCTCGACCAGTTTGGGCGAGCCGTCCTTCGCGGTGTGGGTCATGGTGACGAGGACGGTGCGGGCGCCGTGGACGAGGTCCATGGCACCGCCGATCCCCGTGATCATCTTGCCGGGCACCGCCCAGTTGGCGAGGTCGCCGCGGGCGGAGACCTGCATGGCGCCGAGGACGGCGACGTCGATGTGGCCGCCGCGGATCATCCCGAAGGAGAGCGCCGAGTCGAAGAACGCGGCGCCGGGCAGGACGGTCACCGTCTCCTTGCCCGCGTTGATCAGATCCGGGTCGACCGCCTCGTCCGCGGGGTACGGGCCGGTGCCCAGGATGCCGTTCTCGGACTCCAGGATCACCTCCACGTCACCGGGGAGGTAGTTGGGGATCAGCGTCGGCAGGCCGATGCCGAGGTTGACGTACTGGCCGTCGCGCAGTTCACGCGCCGCGCGCGCGGCCATCTCCTCGCGGGTCCAGGCCATCAGGAGCTCACCGTCCGCTTCTCGATCTGCTTGTGGGCGGCCTGCTCGGGGGTGAGGGCGATGACGCGCTGCACGAAGATCCCCGGCAGGTGCACCTGGTCCGGCTCGATCTCGCCGGGCTCGACCAGCTCCTCCACCTCGGCGACGGTGACCTTCCCGGCCGTCGCGGCGAGGGGGTTGAAGTTCCGGGAGGACTTGTTGAACACCAGGTTTCCGTGCCGGTCGCCCTTGGCGGCCCTGATCAGCGCGAAGTCGGTGCGGATGCCGCGCTCCAGGACGTACTCGACGCCGTCGAACTCGCGGACCTCCTTGGGCGGCGAGGCGAGCGCGACGCCGCCGGAGCCGTCGTAGCGCCACGGCAGTCCGCCGTCCGCGACCTGGGTGCCCACGCCGGCCGGGGTGTAGAACGCGGGGATCCCGGCACCGCCGGCCCGCAGCCGCTCGGCGAGCGTGCCCTGCGGGATCATCTCGACCTCGATCTCACCGGCCAGGTACTGCCGGGCGAACTCCTTGTTCGCCCCGATGTACGAGCCGGTGACCCGGGCGATGCGGCCCGCGGAGAGCAGGACCGCGAGGCCCGACTCCATGGCGCCGCAGTTGTTCGACACCACGGACAGCCCAGTGGTGCCCTGTGCGTACAGCGCCTCGATCAGTACGTTCGGCACGCCGCTGAGTCCGAAGCCGCCGACCGCGAGGGACGCGCCGTCCCCCACGTCGGCGACCGCCTGCGCGGCGGTGGCGACCACCTTGTCCATGTGTCCGGGACCCGTCTCTAGGAATTGCTCAGCGCACTGAGCATTTGTGGAGCGGGGCACACGTTGCCACCAGCCAACTAGCTCGTCAAGGGTCTAATATCGCTCAGTACACCCACGTACACAGACCGGAGGACCGTGATGGCCGCGGTGGACCTGACCACCCACCCCGGGCACCTCGCCCGGCGCCTCCAGCAGGCGCACCACCTGCTGTGGAACACGATGGTCTCCGAGGAGACCACGTCGCCGCAGTTCGCGGTCCTCAACACCCTCGTCGCCGAGCCGGGCCTCGACCAGCGCACGGTCGGCGAGCGCGTCGGCCTCGACCGGTCCACGATCGCCGAGGTGATCAGCCGCCTCACCCGGCGCGAGCTCGTCGACAAGACCCGTGACCCGGACGACGGCCGCCGCTGGCTGCTGCGGCTGACCCCGGAGGGCCTGCGCACGCACAAGAAGCTGACCGTGCGCACCGCGCGCATGAACCAGCTCTTCCTGGCCCCGCTGAGCGCCGACGAACAGAAGGTCTTCTTCGACCTGATCCAGCGGGTGGCCGACACGGCGGAGGGGCTGCGCAACCCCGCGGAACCGCCGGCGGCCCCGCGCCCCTGACCCGGGGCCTACTTCTTGGCGAACACCACCCACACCGGCCCCGGCGCGAACGGCAACGGCCGCCCGTCCGCCGTGAACGCGGTGCCGGCGCCGGCACCCGGCCGGTTCCACGCCGCCTCGTACGCCCGTCCGTCCCGCAGCACCACGGCCCGCCCCGAACCGACGGTGCGCGACAGCGGGGAGGTGTTGCCGAGCTTGTCGTGGAAGCGGGACGCCTGCACGTCGACGTACTGCACGACGACCGTCGCCGCCGCGAGCTGCGTCCCGCCCGCCGTCGCCGCCGCACGCCCGTCCATGCCCACCAGCCAACGCCGTTGCCCGGCGGACCAGTCGAAGGTGAACCGGGCCGAGGGGAAGCGCACCGTCCGCGCCGTCTCGGTCCGCCCGCCCGCGGGCACCCCCGCCGCGAACCGGAACCCGGCCGCTTCCCCCGCGCCCGTCCCCGGCCGCACCCCGCCCAGTCGCGCCGGCCGCAGGAACAGATTGTGCGGCGCGGGCTTCCGGCTGCCCCGGAAGTAGGCGCCGCCGCCCGCGTCCGCGGGCGTCGCGCGCAGCGGCGCCGCGTCGATCAGCGGCCGCAGCCTGCTCTGGGCGCCCGAGTACGCGAGCGTCGGCCGGTCGAACTGACGCAGCAGCTCCAGATCGGTCTCCCGGGCGCTGCGCACCGGCCCCACCACGTCCGGGAGCCGCGATCCGAAGACCGCCATCAGCCTGCTGAGCCCGCCCTCGACCTGCTCCGCGTAGACGATGTCCGCGTCCTCGATGCCGGTCTGCGGCCGGGCGGCACCCACATTGTCGATCTTCACCGCGAGCAGCGCGCCGGCGCGCGCGGAGTCCTTCCCGTCGGGCGGCACCCCCGCGGGCTTGCAGGCCGCGGCCGCCACCGCGAGCGCACCGGCGACGAACCCACGCCTGCCCATCCCGTTCGTGTCCACGGCCCCTGCATACCCGCCCGGCGGTCGTCTCAACTCCGGTGACCGCGCCGTCCAGGGCTCAGCGCAGGACGTCCGCGAGGTCGAACTTCATCGGCTCCTCCAGCTGTGCGTAGGTGCAGCTCCCGGCGGACCGGTCCGGGCGCCAGCGCCGGAACCGCGCGGTGTGCCGGAAGCGCGCCCCGTTCTCCATGTGGTCGTACGCCACCTCGGCGACCCGCTCCGGGCGCAGCGCCACCCACGACAGGTCCTTCTTCCCGGTCCAGCGGCTGGGCGCGCCCGGCATCCGGGACGCCTCGTGCGCCGCCCCGTCCGTCCACGCCGCCCACGGATGGTCCTCGGCCGAGTCCATGCGCAGCGGCTCCAGCTCGGCGATCAGCTCCGCCCGCCGCTTCATCGTGAACGCCGCGCAGACCCCGACGTGCTGGAGGGTGCCCGCGTCGTCGTACAGGCCGAGCAGCAGCGAGCCGACGACGGGGCCGCTCTTGTGCAGGCGGTACCCGGCGACCACGCAGTCCGCCGTCCGCTCGTGCTTGACCTTGATCATGGCGCGTTCGTCCTGCCGGTAGCGCAGATCGAGGGGTTTGGCCACGACGCCGTCCAGGCCCGCGCCCTCGTACTGCTCGAACCAGCGCCCCGCCAGCTCGGCGTCGGTCGTCGCGGGTGCCACGTGCACCGGTGCCGTGACGCCCGCGAGAGCCTCCTCAAGGCGCCGGCGGCGCTCGGTCAGCGGGGCGGCCAGCAGCGACTCGTCACCGAGGGCGAGTACGTCGAACGCCACGAACGACGCCGGCGTGCGCTCCGCCAGGGTCTGCACGCGCGAGGCGGCCGGATGGATCCGCTCGCTGAGCGCGTCGAAGTCGAGCCGCCCGTCCCGCGCGATGACGATTTCCCCGTCGAGCACACAGCGCCGCGGAAGCCGCTCGGCGAGCGCCGCCACCAGTTCGGGAAAGTACCTGGTCAGCGACTTGGTGGAGCGGCTGCCCAGCTCGACCTCCGCGCCGTCGCGAAAGACGATCGCCCGGAAACCGTCCCACTTCGCCTCGTAGTGCATCCCGGCGGGGAGCTTGGCGGCGGACTTGGCGAGCATCGGGCGGACCGGCGGCATCACGGGAAGATCCATGCTCCGATTCTGTCCCCGTAACTCACTCATCGCCCGGTATGCGCACTTCGTGCCTTCGGCCTAGCGTGAGCCCATGGGCAGCAAGGGCGCGGCAGTGGAACTGGAAGCGGGCGGCCGGACGGTGCGGCTGTCCAGCCCCGACAAGGTCTACTTCCCGGACGGCGGACCGTCGGGGTACACCAAGCTGGACGTCGCGCACTACTTCCTCTCCGTGGGCGAGGGCATCCTGCGCGCGCTGCGCGACCGCCCCACGACCCTGGAGCGGTACCCCGAGGGCATCACCGGCGAGTCCTTCTACCAGAAGAGGGCCCCCAAGAACCTGCCCGACTGGACCCCCACCGCCACCATCGAGTTCCCCTCGGGCCGCACCGCCGACGAGATGTGCCCCACCGAGGTCGGCGCCGTGCTCTGGGCCGCGCAGTACGGCACCCTCACCTTCCACCCGTGGCCGGTGCGGCGCGGCGACCTCGACCACCCCGACGAACTCCGGATCGACCTCGACCCGCAGCCCGGCACCGACTACGCCGACGCCGTCCGCGCCGCCCACGAACTGCGCGCCGTGCTCGACGAGTTCGGTGCGCTGCGCGGCTGGCCCAAGACCTCCGGCGGCCGGGGCCTGCACGTCTTCGTCCCCATCGAACCGCGCTGGACCTTCACGCAGGTGCGCCGCGCCGCCATCGCCTGCGGCCGCGAACTGGAGCGCCGCATGCCGCAGGCCGTCACCACCGCCTGGTGGAAGGAGGAGCGCGGCGAGCGCATCTTCGTCGACTACAACCAGACGGCCCGCGACCGCACCATCGCCTCCGCCTACTCGGTCCGCGCCCGCCCGGGCGCGCCCGTCTCCGCCCCGCTCACCTGGGACGAGCTCGACGACGCGGTACCCGGCGACTTCGACATCGTCACCATGCCGAAGCGGTACGCCGAACGCGGCGACGTCCACGCCGGCATGGACGACGAGCGCTACTCGCTCGACGCGCTCCTCGAACTCGCCGCCCAGGACGAGCGGGACCGCGGCCACGGCGACCTGCCCTACCCGCCCGAGTACCCGAAGATGCCGGGCGAGCCCAAGCGGGTGCAGCCGAGCCGGGCCAGGCACGAGACCTGACCCGGTCGCGGTCCGTGCGGCCGGCCCCGCGGCCGGTCCGGAGCGGTCAGTCGGTGAAGGCGGTCAGGACGCCGCCCAGCGACTCCCAGCCGCTGACGCTCGGGCCCCACACCTTCCCGTCCCACCACTTGTGGAACAGCGCCGAGTCGGTACCCCGGACGAACAGGTCCAGCCGGTTCCGCTCCCACGAGACCGCCGCCGGTGAACCGGTGCAGATGCCGCCGAGGGATTCCCAGCCCTTGACGCTCGGGCCCCAGGCGCTGCCGTCCCACCACTTGTGGTGCAGCGCCGAGTCCGTGCCGACCACGAACAGGTCGAGCCGGTCAGCCCCCCAGGAAACGGCGGCGGGCGTCCGCTCACAGATGCCGCCGAGCGATTCCCAGCCCTTCACGCTCGGCCCCCAGGAATTCCCGTCCCACCACTTGTGGTAAAGCGCGGAATCGGCGCCGACCACGAACAGATCAAGCCTGTTCTGCCCCCACGAAACGGCGACGGGTTCGCTCGTGCAGATACCGCCGAGGGATTCCCAGCCCTTGACGCTCGGGCCCCACGCGCTGCCGTCCCACCACTTGTGGTAAAGCGCGGAATCCGTCCCGACCACAAAGAGGTCGAGGCGGTTCGCGCCCCACGACACGGCCTTCGGCTTGGTCATGCAGATGCCGCCGAGCGATTCCCAGCCCTTGACGCTCGGCCCCCAGGAATTCCCGTCCCACCATTTGTGGTACGTGGCCGAATCCGTGCCGGTGACGAAGAGATCGAGCCGCTCGGGCCCCCAGGAGACGGCTTCGGGCGGGCTGGTACAGACGCCGCCGAGGGATTCCCAGCCCTTGACGCTCGGCCCCCAGGCGCTGCCGTTCCACCACTTGTGGAAGAGCGCCGAGTCCGTGCCGATCACGAAGGCGTCGAGCCGGTCGTTCGCCCACGCGAGGGTGGTCGGCGGGCTGGTGCAGATGCCGCCGAGCGACTCCCAGTTCTGCGCGCCCGGGCCCCACGCCGTGCCGTCCCACCACTTGTGGAACATGGCCGAGTCCGTGCCGATCCCGAACACGTCGAGCCGGTCCGACTCCCACGACGCCACGGGCCCGGACGCCGCCGAAGGCCCGTACATCGCGTGGACGGCGGCGATGTCGTCCGTGCTCAGACCGGAGCGCTGGCCGATGGCGGCGCCCTGCACGGTCGGCACGATGGTGTCCTGGCCGTTCTTGGAGAAGGCGTCCCGCGGATAGTGCATGATCGAGCCGTAGTCGTACGGGCCGACGTCGTCGCCGTCGCTGATGTGCTGGTCGAAGTTGTGCTCGAAGCCCTGCGTGATGTTGGCCCAGACGATCGTCACGAAGTGGTCCCGGTCCGCCCGGCTCTGCTCGTGCCAGAGCCCGACCGCGTGCCCGATCTCATGGACGCAGTTGCCCGTGGTGCAGCCGCCCGCGAGGGTGATGTTCTGCGCTCCGCCCTGCCGGCCCACGAACGACGAACAGCCGCCGCCGGAGACGAACCGCAGGTAGTCGGGGTACTGCCCGGCGTTGGCCGGGGTGCGCTGCACGAAGCGCATCCGGGTGCGGGAGTGCCAGTGCGCGATGGCGTCCGTGACCCGCTGCTGGCTGGGCAGGCCCGCGTCGACCTCGAACGGCACCACGGCGTTCGGCCATCGGACCCCCTGCCCCGTGACCACGACCGCGGACTGCGGAGGCTTTCCCTCCGACTCGACCCGGAACTCCGCGGTGCGGCGCTCCACCTCGGCGACCGTGCCGAGCACGATATCGCCCTCGAAGATCGCGATCCCGTCGATGTCCGCGTACTGGACCGGCCTGAGCTGGAAACTGACACCCTCGATGAGGCCGGTCCTCACCTCGCGCGAGGAACGGAATTCACCGTGGCCCTCACCAGCAACTCGTGACTCGGAAGCAGGCATGCTGTTTCTCCCCCCTGATTTTCAACTTCTGACTTTCGCCTTCCCGCCCTCCGGTAAAGGGCGCTATTTTGCGAAAGTACTCCGGAAAATACTGGGGCACCCGCCGACCAACAAGGGCTGGGCGAGCGTATGAGAAACGTAGATATCGCTGTTCGCCTCGCACCGGGGTCGAGGCCGCCCGAGGGCCCGGTGACCCTGCGCGTGCAGGTCGAGGAGGTCCGCGCGGCGGACGCGGCGGCCCGCGTCGTCTCCCGCGCCACCGAGCGCGGCATCGACCTCACGGCCGTACCGCGGGTGACCCTCGAAGTGCCGGCGCCCGATCCGCGGGCCCGTTACACCGTGCGCGTCCACGCCGACGTCGACGGCTCGGGCGTCGTGGAGCCCGAGGACTTCGTCTCCGTACGGAGCAACCCCGTGCTCACCCAGGGAGGACCGGACGCGGTGGCGGTCGAACTGAGGCCCGCCCGCTGAGCCACGAGGACTCGGCGGGCGGGCCACCACGACGTCGGACTGCCGACGTCTACAGCTCCTTGATCCGGATGTCCCGGTACGAGATGACGTCCGAGGTGCTGTGCACCTGGAGCCCGATGTAGCCGGAGGAGTAGCGCCGGCCGTCCGTGCCCGGGTCGTCCGACCGCGGCGGCTCGAAGACCTGGCCGCCGGTGTTGTCGAACTCGTTGATCAACACACCGTTGCGGTAGATCGAGAAGTGCTGGTCCACCACCTTGACCTCGTAATCGTTCCACGTGCCCTTCTGGGTGACGCCCGCGCCCGCGAGGCCGACCCGGTCGAAGCCGTAGAGCGAACCGGTCTTGTACATGTCGCCGTCAGGACGGTCGAGGACCTGCACCTCGTGCCCGTACTTGATGGCGACCCACTCCGGGTTCGGCTCCTCGGGGTTGCCATGCACCCACGGGAAGCGCACGAAGACACCGCCGTTGGCGTTGCCCGTGCCCGGGGCGTCGTCGCGCCACTGGAGCTTGAGCGAGTAGTTCGCGTACTTGCGCTGCGGGAACCAGAGCATGCCCATGCCCTCGACCGACGTGCTGCTGGTGATCGACCCGTCGGCGTTCAGGCCGAACCTGCCACCGCCGACCTGCTCCCACTTCGCGAACTGCTCCTGCGTGCCGTCCAGGATCTTCGTGTAGCCGTCGGTCTGGCCCGGCGTACCGATCGGGGACTGCTTCGCCGCCTTGTTCAGCTTGTTGTACTCGCGCTGGTCGACGACGCCTTCCTTCAGGAGCTTGTCGGTGACCGTCTTCACGTGCTTGACGAAGAGCGCGTGCGACGTCCACTCCTTCTCGTCCTCGATCAACTCGCCGATCCGGCACCGGTTGTCGGTCACCCGGTTCGGGATACCGGTGTCCGTCGTGCCCACGAACACCGTCGTACGCTCGTCGAACTCCGGGCAGTTGGGCGCCGGGACGCCGCCGCCCGAGGCGACCGCGAACACGAACAGCTGCGCCTGCGAGGCGTTCCCGGCCTTGTCGCTCGCCCGGTACGCCACCGAGTGCGCGCCCACCCGGTCCACCACCACGGGGGCGGTGTACGCGAGGTAGGGGCCACCGTCGAGCGAGTACTCGATTCTGTCGACACCGGAGCCGTCGTCCGTCGCCGTCACGGTGAGCTTCGCGTTGTTGAGGTACGCGCCGTCGGAGTTCTTGTCCCCGGCGACCGCCAGCGAGACCGTGGGCGCCGTCGTGTCCTGGGCGGGCGGTGCCACGACCGTGAAGTCGACGGACTTCTCCGCGGCGGCGTTGCCCGCCTTGTCGGCGGCCCGGTAGCGCACCTTGTGGGCGCCCGGGTCGTGGACCATCACCGGAGCGGTGTACGGCTGCCAGGCACCGTCGGCGCCGAGCGCGTACTCGATCGTGTTGACCCCGGAGCCGGTGTCCGAGGCGGAGACCGTCACCGTGGCCATACCGACGTATGCGCCGGTGGCGTCCTTGTCGCCGGTCACCGTCGCCGAGGTCTCCGGCGCCGTCGTGTCGTCGGTGGGCGGGGCGACCACCGTGAAGTCGAGGGACTTCTCGGCGGCGGCGTTGCCCGCCTTGTCGGTCGCCTTGTACTTCAGGGTGTGCGCGCCGACCTGGTCGACGACGACCGGGGCGATGTACGGGGTGTACGCGCCGCCGTCGAGGGCGTACTCGATCCTGTCGACGCCCGACCCCGCGTCGGTCGCGGCGACCGAGACGGAGGCGGAGCCGACGAAGGCCCCGTCGGCGTTGGTCTGCCCCTCGGCCTTCGCCGAGGTCTCCGGCGCGGCCGTGTCCTCACCGCCGCCGCCGTCCGTCACCACCAGGACGCCCTGCATGCTGAGGTGGCCGGGGATCGTGCAGTGGTAGCGGTAGCGACCGGGGGAGAGGGTGACCTCGGCGGTGTGCTTGCCGCCCATGTCGTCGTTGGGGTTGGCCAGGATGTTCAGCGGTACGTCGTTGTTGTACTCGGGGTCCGACACGTCGAACGTCAACGTGTGCGGCATCCCCATGGTGTTGCCGGTCGCCGTGCTGTTCTCGAAGACGATCGTCGCCTTGCCGGCGATGGCCGTCGTCGGCGCCGACGCGTACTTCGTGATGTCGTCGCCGGCCGTCCAGGTCAGCACCTGGTCGGCCGCCGCCCCGGGCGCCGGCGCCGCGGTCGCGGCGGGCAGCGCGCCGAGCCCGAGGAACATCAGCACGGCGGCGAGCAGCGCGGTCAGTACCCGGTGTCTGCGCAGGACGCGGAGGTGCGTGCGTGGTTGAGATCGCATGGGATCAGCCCTTCCCGACCAGCTGGTCGGCCGCCGGAGTCGCCTCGCCGCCGGTGTACGTGACCTTCCACAGCGCCGACTTGGAGTCGGAGGTGAAGAAGCCGCGCCCGTAGTCGAGGACGTACAGAGCACCGTCGGGACCGAACTTCCAGTCCATGAGGTTCTTGATGCCGTCGTTGCCGATCGGAATGATCTTCTTCAGCGACTCGGAGTGGACCGGGATCGATCCGTCGCCGTGCGTCCTGGGGTCTGTGAGGACCGCGTTGCGCGGCTGGTCCGAGTCGTAGAAGTCACCGACGAACCACTTGCCGTCCCAGTAGCTCGGCCACTTGTCGGCGTTGGGGATCGACGCGTCGTAGCGGTAGACGGGACCGTCCATCGCCGCCTGGCCGCCGCCCTTGAGCCACGGCAGCAGGTACGTCGCCTCCGACTGCTTGTAGGAGGGGACACCGTTGGCGTCGCGCGGGAAGTCCGGGGCGCCGCCCTGCGGCGAGTACCAGATGTTGTTGCCGGTCACCGGCGGCAGGTTGACGAGCCCGTCGTTGTTCGGCGACTCGTTCTTCGGGTGGTCGCAGTCGTACCAGCCCAGCGGCTTCGTCGGGTCCGGCAGGTTGCGGTCGCGGTAGGGCTGCTTGTTGCCCATGCAGTACGGCCAGCCGCGGTTGCTCGGCTTGGTGATGACCGCGAACTGGTCGTACTTGGCCGGGCCCCAGGTCGTCGACGGCTCACCGGCGTCCGGGCCGACCCAGCCCGCGTACAGGGTGTCGGTCTTCTTGTCGATCGAGATGCGCGCCGGGTTGCGCACGCCCATCACGTAGATCTCGCCCCGCGTCTTGCCGCCGCCCTCGGCGGTCTCCTTGCCGGTGAAGAGGTTGCCCTCCGGCAGGCTGTACGTGCCGTCGGCCTCCGGGTGGATGCGCAGGATCTTGCCGTTGAGGTTGTTGGTGTTGCCGGCGGTGCGGCGCGCGTCGGCGAACGAGACGCCCTTGTAGTTGGGCTGCGGGTTGTTGCCCGAGTAACCGTCGCTGAACTGCGAGGAGTTGTTGTCACCGGTCGCGATGTACAGGTTCCCCTTGGAGTCCCAGGCCATCCCGCCGCCCGCGTGGCAGCAACTGTGCACCTGGACGGGCCACTTGAGCAGTACCTTCTCGCTGCTCACGTCCAGCTTGTTCGTCGCCAGGTCGAGCGTGAAGCGCGAGACGCGCCGCTCGGCCAGCTGCTTGTCGCGGTCGAGTCCCGAGTGCGGGGTGTAGTGCAGGTACACGTACCCGTTCTGCTCGAACCTCGGGTCCAGCTCGATGCCGAGCAGCCCCTCCTCGACCTTGACCAGTTCGTCGCCGCCGCCCTTGTTGCCGAAGACGGTCAGCGCCCCTGCGAGCGTCACCTTCTTCGTCTTCGGGTCGTAGACGTGGACCTGACCGATGCCCTTGCCGACGTCGGGATCGTTCCAGTCGGTGATCACCGGCTGCGAGGAGTCGGCGCCGCCGCGGCCGATGTAGAACACGCGCCCGTCGGGCGCGGTGACGACCCCGTGCGGCTCGCCGATCTGGTCGTTCTGTCCCGCCTGGTTGGGCTGGGTGAGGCGCTCCGCCTTGTAGTTGGCGTCGATCGCGGCCTTGCAGTCGGCGCGGACGACCCGCGACGTCCACGACAGGGCCCCGCGCAGGTGGTCGCGGAAGTCCACCTCGTCGAAGGACGCGACGGTACCGCCCATGCCGGTGTAGAAGGACCGGCCGCCGTCGTAGTCGCGGCACCACGACACCGGGTGGTCCGCGCCGTTCGCGCTCCCGCCCGGCTTGTACGTGGTCTCGTTGACCCGGGCGACCGTGTGCACGTCGCCGGACGGGTTCTTCACCCAGTTCAGCCACTGGTCGGGCCGCTTCCACTGCACCGGAAGGTTCTTCGTCGCCGGGTTCTGCCGGTCGCCGACCTCGACGGTCGCGCGCTGCACGGCGGTGGGCGAGGAGGTCGCGGGCCGGGCCCCGATCAGGCCGGTGAACCAGTCCGAGTACGGCTCCGCGCGGGCCGCGTCATGGATGCCGACGAAGCCGCCGCCCGCCTCCATGTACGCCTCAAGGCCGGCCTCCTGGTCGGGTTCGAGGATGTCGCCCCCGCCGGTCAGGAACACGACGGAGTTGAAGCGCCCCAGCTTCGTGGCGTTGGTGAACACGGAGGCGTCGTCCGTCGCCGTGACCGAGAAGCGTTGCGCCGCGGGCCCGGACTGCCCGATCTTCTCGATCGCCTCGATGCCCGCGTTCACCGTGGGCGACTCGTCGCCGCCGGCCGCGGACCCGTAGAACACCAGGACCCGCACGTTGGCGCCGCCGGGCGGCGACTTCACGGACATCGTTGTCACGGACGGGTCGCGATCCGGGTACGCGCTGGCGGCGGGCCCGCTCAGCAGCCCGGCGGCCACCGTGCCCGCGACGACGCCGACCGCCAGCAGGCGGCCTCGTCTGCTTCTGCTCGCTCTGAACTCTCGTACGGGCAACGGCTTTCGATGCGGGAACCGCCGCATGTGTTCACCCACCCCTCATAGGACCCAGCAACAGCGCGGTGAAAACTAGACCTCTTTGCATGGTTCGCCAATAGGTATGACCGGGATTCCACAAACTTTGTCCTGAGTGTGGATAAACGAAGATCACCTGGCTACCGTGCTCAGCGCGACGTGAAAGCCCGTACGAAATGGGGGAGTTGGCCGTGACGACGGAACACGATGAACTGCGCGACGAACCGGGCCGGGCGAGCGAGCAGGACCGGCGCGCGCTGAGCAGGCGCATGCTGATCGGCGGTGCGGTGGCTGCGACGGCCGGGGTGACATCGTTGTCCATAGCCGCCTCCGCCCCGACGGCGGCCGGCGCCGACACCCCGCCCCGCACGGCCCCCGCGGGCGGCGAGGTCCGACACCTCACGATGTACGCGGAGAAGCTGGCGGACGGCTCGCTCGGCTACGGCTTCGAGAAGGGCAAGGCGTCGGTCCCCGGCCCCCTCATCGAACTCAACGAGGGCGACACGGCCCACATCGAGTTCCACAACCTGACCGATGCCGACGCGAGCCTGCACGTGCACGGCATGGACTACGAGATCTCCAGCGACGGTACGCGGATGAACCGCAGCCACGTCGAGCCCGGCGGGGTCCGCACCTACACCTGGCGCACCCACGCGCCCGGCCGCCGCAAGGACGGCACCTGGCGCGCGGGCAGCGCCGGCTACTGGCACTACCACGACCACGTCGTCGGCACGGACCACGGCACGGGCGGGATCAGGAAGGGCCTCTACGGCCCGGTGATCGTGCGCCGCAAGGGCGACCTCCTGCCCGACCCGGGCAAGACGTTCACGATCGTCTTCAACGACATGACGATCAACAACAAGGCCGCCCACGAAGCCCCCACCTTCGAGGCCACGGTGGGCGATCGGGTCGAGATCGTGATGATCACGCACGGCGAGTACTACCACACGTTCCACATGCACGGTCATCGCTGGGCGGACAACAGGACGGGCATGCTCACCGGCCCCGACGACCCGACCCAGGTCCTCGACAACAAGATCTGCGGCCCCGCGGACTCCTTCGGGTTCCAGATCATCGCCGGGGAGGGCGTCGGGGCCGGGGCGTGGATGTACCACTGCCATGTCCAGAGCCACTCGGACATGGGGATGGCGGGGCTCTTCCTGGTGAAGAAGGCGGACGGGACGATCCCGCCGTACGACGCGCCGCATCACGCCTAGAGCGACGGTTGCTCCGGCCGGGGCAGGGCCCAGGGGGCGCTGACGGTGCCGTCGGGCTCCCAGCCGTAGCGGCGCAGCCGTTCGGCCTCCTCGGCCCGCCCTGCCCGGCACAGCACGTCGGGCAGGTCGAGCCAGGCGCTGTCGCTGTCGGCCCGGGCCAGGTCGTGGATCCACTGCAGAGCACGCTCGTGGTCGCCGGCTTCCTGGAGCAGGTTCAGTACGGCGGCGCGAGGGCTCGGGAACGGGGAGCACTCCTCCTCCGCGGCGTCGGCGTGGGCCATGAGCCAGTCGAACGCCGCATCCTGCCCCTGGCCGTCCGTCAACAGTTCGGCGATGGCAGACAGTACCGATACATCGCCGCTCTCCGCGGCTTCTTGATACAGCGTCAGGGCGGCAGGGCCTTCGCCCCGCCGGTGCAGGAGGCGGGCCAGCAGCGCCCTGCCGGGCCGGTGTCCGGCATCCATGGCCCGCCGGTACCACCGCTCGGCCTCGGCCGCGTGCCCGTCCGCCTCGTACCGGCCGCCCAGGGTGGCCATCGCCTCGGCATCCCCCGCCTCGGCCGCGCGTACGGTCCACGCGGCCGCCTCCTCGTGGCGCCCGGCCATGACGCAGATGCGTGCGACGAGCGGCGCCGCCGCCGGCTCGGACTCGGTCCGGGCGAGCGCGATGAACTGGTCCAGCCAGCGCGGCTGATGGACGTACTGGCGCAGCAGCGCGGCGAGGATCCACTCGCTCCCGTCGGCGTCAACGGTCCTGTCATGGGACAGCAGCAGATCCCTGGCCTCCGACCAGCGGCCCTGCTGTTCCAGCAGGTGCGCGGCTCCGCAGACGTCATATGCGCTGCCCTCGGCGGCGGCCCTGGTCCGGTACCGCTCCAGCGCCTCCTCGGTGCGGCCGGTCCGGCGCAGCAGGGGTGCCACCATCTCGGCCGCGAATGAATCGCCCGCCGCGGAGGTGTGTTCGAAGAACCGCAACGCCTCCTCGTCGCGGCCGATCTGGCTCAGTGCCCAGGCCGCCACGGTCAGCACCTCGGTGTCACCGTCGGCCGCCGCCCGCTCGCACCACACCAGCGCCTCGTCGGCGCGTCCGGTATGGACCAGCGCCTCGACAAGGTGACCGGTGGCCTTGGCATCACCTTTCGCGGCCTTGGCCCCGCACCACGTGGCGAGCTCCGGCCACCACTCGTTCTCCCGCGCCATGCGGGTGACTTCCGACCAGGCTCCGGCCACCCGGGCCCGAAGCGCGGCGCGGCGCAGTGCCACGGCGAGGCGGTAGAACCCGCGCAGCTCGGCCTGCTCGGCCACGGGCAGCAGGGAGGCCGGTGCCCCATGCTCCCGAAGCAGCTCCCACAGGCCGGGCGGCGCGGCCACGCGCGTGCGAGAGCGCCGGCCGTGCTGCTCCAGATAGTCGGCCAGTTGGTACGCCTCCGCTGCCGCGTCCCGGCCCGGGCGCACCGGGCTCAGCGGCCCACGACCGCCGCGCACCGGCAGGCACACGTCGGCGAGCGCTCGCGCGACCGCACCGGGCGTCGCGTCCTGGACCTCCTGCTCCAGCACGTAGAGCGCCACAGCGTGCTCCAACAGGGCCCGTGGGAGCCGAGGTCCGTGACCCAGCCGGCAGGCGTCGATCGCCGCGTCGAGCACGGCCCGCTCCAGCGGACCGGCGGTCTCGTACCGTTCGACGAGAGCGGGGCCACCGCCCAGGTACTGGGCCACCTGTCCCTGCGGCGCCCGCTCCAGGGCCTCGGCCAGCCTTCGGTCCCGCCCGGCGTGCGCCCGCAGTGTGCGCAGCGCCGCACCGGTGAAGCGGTCCGGCACCCGGATCGCGACACCGTCGAGTAGCGCCTGCCGTTGCGCGTGCTGCTCCCGCGCACCTTCGCCCGGACCCCGCAGGGCCTCGCGCCAGCGGTCCTCCCACATCGTGCCCAGTACCAGTACGGGCGAGCGGCCCCCATCCCGCAACAGCTCCCGCAGAGCGGCGGCCACCTCTTCCCCGAGCGGTCCGTTCAAGTAGTTGTGCGTCTCGTTGAGCCAGAGCACGGTACGTGGGGCAACCTCGGTCAGGCCGTCCCGCAGGGCCTGCGCGGGGGTCGACGCGAGGGGGTGCCACAGCCGCCAGCCCGCGTCGCCCAGGAGCTGGACCGCCTCCCAGCAGGCGCGGGTTTTCCCGGTCGACGACGAACCGATCAGCACCGCCATCCGGCTCTCTCCGGCCAGTGCCGCGGCGACCAGCTCGTCGAGTCCGGCGTCGTGCTCCCGCCGTACATAGAGCGGCAACGCCGCGGTCCGCGAAGCTTCGAGGCCCTCGTGTGCGGCGCTGATGGCGCGATGAACCTCCAGCTCGTGCGGGTTCCAGTCGGTCACGGGGCGACCGGGCGGGGTCCGGCCGGCGGACTCCGCGCGGGGAGTGCACGAGGAGACACCGACGGCCCGGCGGAGTCCGGCGAGCACCTCTTCCACCGGCAGGCCGAGAGGGCGGGCCAGAGCCGCCACGGTGACCGCCGACGGAGCCGGGGACGTGGCGCGCAGCGCGTGGTGGACGGTGGTCCGCGAGACTCCGGCGCGGGCCGCCAACTGGGTCTTCGTCAGGCCGGATCGCGCGAGAGCGTCCCCCAACGCCGCGCGTACCCGCACCAGTTCCGCTTCGTCCACGCCGCTCCCCAGCCCTCCTGATCGCGCGGTGGCCGTGCGTCATTGTTCATCATCGTTCGGGCGAACCCCGTTGCACACATCCTCCACCAGACTCGTGCAGGTCAACGCAGGTCCACCCGAGGAGAATGCGCCGTGCCCCGTCTCGCCCTGACCCTGCTCGTCGCCGCCGTCGTCGTCCTCACCGGACTGCTGGCCGCAGCCGGGGCGGGAAAACTGGCCCGCTTGGACGGCGCCACCTACCCGACCGCCCTGGCGCGCGCCGCCGCAACCTTCGCGGCGGTCATCACCCTGGCGGCGGCCGTCACAGCCGCCCTCTCGGGGCTGCGGACCTGAGCGCGCGGCCCCCGCGGGCCTCTGTTGCCGAACCCGGCCCGGGTGTAGACCATCGGTGACACCTGTACGCGCCACCCAACGAGCTGTTCCGGGAGCCGAGTTGAGCAAGGACCGTACGTACGACTACGTCATCGTCGGGGCAGGGTCCGCCGGCTGTGTGCTGGCCGCGCGGCTGAGCGAGGATCCGTCGGTCCGGGTCGCGCTCGTCGAGTCCGGGCCGCGCGCCCGCAAACCGGAGATCCGGATACCGGCCGCGTTCCCGAAGCTGTTCAAGACGCCCTACGACTGGGACTACGCCACGACGAAACAAGGCGCCCTGGACGACCGGGAGTTGTACTGGCCGCGCGGTCACATGCTCGGCGGGTCGTCGTCCCTCAACGCCATGATGTGGGTGCGCGGGCACCGCGACGACTACGACGCCTGGGGCGAGGTCGCCGGGCCCGAGTGGGCGTACGAGCAGTTCGTACGGTACTTCCAGCGCGCCGAGCGGTGGAGCGGTGCCCGCCCCGAGAAGTCGGTGTACGGCACGCTCGGCCCGCTGCACATCTCACCACCGCGCCACCCGAACCCCACCACGTCCGCGTTCCTCGCCGCCTGCCGCGCCCAGGGCCTGCGCGACCTGGGCGAGTTGAACCAGCCCGACCACAGCGGCTTCGCCCTCACCCCGGTCAACCAGCGTCGGGGCCGTCGCTGGAGCGCCGCCGACGGCTACCTCGGCCCGGCCGCGCGCCGCCCCAACCTCGACATCTGCACCGGCGCCCGCGTCACCCGCCTCGACCTCGACGGCACCCGCGCCGCGGGCGTCGTCGCCGAAGGGGTGGGCGCCGGGACGCTGCGCGCCACCCGCGAGGTGCTCCTCGCCGCGGGCGCCATCGGCTCGCCGCAGTTGTTGCAGCAGGCAGGCATCGGCGACCCGGAGGCCCTCGCCGCCGCGGGCATCGCCACCCGCGTCGCCTCGCCCGACGTGGGCCGCCACCTCAAGGACCACCTCTCCTACGCCGTCACCGTCCGCTGCCCGCGCCCGCTCTCGCTCACCGGCGCCGACACCCCCGCCAACCTCGCCCGCTTCCTGCTCCGCGGCCGCGGACCGCTCACCTCGAACATCGGCGAGGCCGTCGCCTTCATCGCCACCAGGCCCGAACTCACGGCCCCCGACATCGAGTTGGTCTACGCGCCCGTCCCGTTCGTCAACCACGGCCTGGTCCCGCCGACCGAGCACGGACTCACCCTCGGCGTGGTCCTCCTCCAGCCGCGCAGCGAGGGCCGCATCACGCCGACGGGGACGGGCACCGCCCGCCCCCGCATCGACCCCGGATACCTGGCCGAGGAGGAGGACCTGCGCACGCTCGTCGCGGGCGTGCGCAGGGCCGAGGAGCTGCTCGCCGACGCCGCGCTGCGGCCCCTGCACTCGGAGCCCATGGCCGGATATCCGGGCGTCGTCGACGACGAGACGCTCGCCCGCTCGATCCGGGCCCGCGCCGAGACCCTCTACCACCCCGTCGGCACCTGCCGGATGGGCGCCGACACGGGCTCCGTCACCGACCCGCGGCTACGGGTCCGCGGCGTCCAGGCGCTGCGCGTCGTCGACGCCTCCGTCATGCCGCGCATCACCCGCGGTCACACGCACGCCCCGACGGTCGCCCTCGCGGAGAAGGCCGTGGAGCTGATCCGCGAGGACGCCCGCACGTGACGTACGGGGTGCGGCCTGCGCTCAGGAACCCACGCTCACCGTGAAGCGGCGCGGGTTGCCGTCGTTGGCCGCGCCCGACACGTCGGCCTGCCCGTCGGGGCGTACGTCGTCGTACGGGAAGGCGTACCCGATGGGGGAGTTGGCGTGCACGATGCGCGACCAGTGGTTGGTCGTGGCGTCCTGGTAGTAGTCGCCGGGGCTCGTCCCGTTCGGTTGCTCTGGGTGGGTGAGCATGATGCTGCGGTTGAATCCGGCGGCGAGTCGGGCCAGCAGGCCTTTCTTGTCGTCGGAGTCGGCCGGGTTGTTGGTGAACGGCCCGTGGTTGCAGGTGAAGATGTCCTTGGAGGTCGGCTTGGTGAAGGTGTGCCCGCCGTTGAAGGTGAGCGTGTCACCGCTGACCCGGCCGGTGAACACGCCGCGTCCGCCTTGGAGGTCGATCCTGAGGTCGGTCGAGCGGTACTTGTCCCAGACCCGGTCGATGTAGCCGTTCCACACGTCGCGGAACGGCATCTCGGCGGGCCGGTCGAAGTACGGCGCCATCAGGTTCTGCGGTGAGATGACGCGCAGCACCTTCCCGTCGCCGCCCTTGATGACGAGCTTGTCCCAGGGCTGCCCGTCCTTGGCGGCCTGCGCCGTGAGATCCGCCGCGATCCTCTCGACGGCGCCGTCCGGCAGCGGCGCGACGGTGTGGGTGGCGTCGCCCTCCAGGGTCAGCCCGATGGGCAGGGCCGTCACCAGGTCGACGTAGCTGATGTTGGCGTACAGCTGGTCGGAGTTGAAGGTGAACTCGCAGAACGACCAGGTCTTGCCGTAGTTCGCGTCGGTCGGGGTGGCGAAGGCGGGCTCGACGAGGCCGGGGCCGGGGTTCAGGAAGAAGTCCAGCGTGTTGTCGCGCACGAAGTAGATACGGGCGCCGTACATCTGAGGCAGCGTCACCACCTTCGGCGCGGAGCCCGCCGCGCCCAGCGGGATCGCGCAGTCCACGGGCAGCGGCGTCTGCGGGGCGCTCGGCGACTGCGGCCGGTAGACACTTCCGTCGGCGCGCAACAGGGCCCAGTTGCCGGTGGCCTGCTCGTGCCCGGTGACGTACGCGCGCACGGTGCCGGGCAACGACTTGTTCCGCAGGGCCAGTTCACAGGTGGCGGGTGCGGCGCCCGCCGTCCAGGCGGGAACGGTCAGTGAGGCGGCGGCTGTTGCGACGGTCGCCCCGGCGCCGGCGAGGAACATCCTGCGCGATATCACGATCGCACTCCTGAGAATGTGGGGGGATGGGTGGGGAGCCCCACTGTGGCGAGAGGGGGTAGGGGCGTCAAGACTTATGGCGGGGAGCGCTCCCGCAATTTGAATCCGTTCAAAGGTTGAAGGCGACCGGTAGATCGCCATTGGTCCGTACCTTGCCTGGTCAGCGCGGTGCGCCGCCGATTGTCAGTGGGCGGTGCAAGACTCGGAAGTCCAGGCAGAAAAACCCTCGACGAGGAGGGCACGACCATGATCACCACGAATTTCGTGAACGGCGCACCGAGCTGGCTGGATCTCGGCACCCCCGACCTGGACGCCGCCATCGCCTTCTACGGCGGCGTCCTCGGCTGGCAGTTCCAGGCCGGCGGGCCGGAGACCGGTGGGTACGGCATGTTCCGGCTCGACGGCAAATCGGTGGCGGGGGGCATGACGGTCACCGCCGACCAGGCCGCCCCGGCCTGGACGGTCTACTTCCACAGCACGGACCCGGACGCGGTGACGAAGGCCGCCGAGCAGGCCGGCGGCACGGTCCTCCTGCAACCGATGGACGTCCTGGACCAGGGCCGGATGGCGATTCTGGCCGACCCGGCGGGCGCCTCGTTCGGCCTCTGGCAGCCCCGGCAGCACAAGGGTTTCGACCACGTCACGCAGGACGGCGGGCTGAACTGGGTGGAGCTGTACACCCCCGACGTGCCCGCGGCGAAGGAGTTCTACGGGTCGGTCCTCGGCTGGGGCGCCTTCGACGTGGAGTTCCCGGGTGGCTCATACACGACGGTCAACCCGGCGGGCACGGACGAGCAGGGGATGTTCGGCGGTATCGTCCCGCTGGACGCCGACCCGGCCGAGGCGCAGGCGGGCCCGCACTGGACGCCGTACATCCACGTGGCGGACGTGGACGCCGTGGCGGAGAAGGCTCAGGCGCTCGGCGGCACGGTGCGCTCCGCGCCGGTCGGCGTGCCCGGGGTGGGCCGTATCGCGCAGCTGGCCGACCCGGCCGGGGCCGCGTTCGCGGTGATCAAGGGCGATCCGAACCAGGGGTAGCCGCCCAGACGAGCGGAGCCGTTCGGCGCGCCGCGTTGATCGTCCATTGATCAAACGTTTTTCGCCGGGCGGCATCCTCCTCACCATGCACGCGAACACGACCCTCACGCCCGCCGGGCCCACCTGGCAGGAGCAGGCCCTGTGCGCCCAGACCGGCGGAGACTTCTTCTTCCCCGAGCCGGGCAGCTCCGTCCGCGAGGCCAAGCTGATCTGCCGGATGTGCGAGATCCGCCCCGCCTGCCTCGAGTACGCCCTGACCCACGACGAGCGCTTCGGCGTCTGGGGCGGCCTCTCCGAGAAGGAGCGGCACCAGCTCAAGCGTACGTGACCTCGAACTCCCTTGTCCCGGACGGAAGTTGGACGTCCTCACCGAAGCCGGTGACGTCCAGCTCCCGCCCGTCGGCCACGGCGGAGCGCACCGGCCCGAAGCGGCACGGGTACACGAACCGCACCCCGCCCGGTGCGGACCCGATCCGCACCCGCACCCGGCGGGCTTCCGCGTCGTGCGTGAGCCGGTACCCGAAGGGCCGGCCGAAGAGCGTCGGCGCGTCCTCGACCACCACCGGCTGCGCGTCCGTCACCCAGTGCGGTCGCACCCCCGGCGCGATGTACAGATGCGGGTCCCGGTCCTCGTCCGCCTCGAAGAACAGGATGTCGCGCAGGAGCAGCAGATACTCGGCGGCGGCCCAGCCGTGCGGGATGTCGCCCATGTACCAGTGCCGCCCGGGCACGTCACGGAAGTCCGACGCGACCGGGAAGGCGTGCTGCTCGTTCCACGCGCCCAGCGCCACCGCCCGGCCCTGTGCACGCGGGAACGCCGCCTCCACCGCCCAGCCGAGCAGCGCGTCCGCCCGCTCCGGGTTCCCGGCCAGCAAGTAGGCGTGGGCCAGCTGCATGGTCAGATAGGGCCCGTACGCGTTCCACGCCGCCTCGTGCCGGTAGCCGCCGGTCACGAAGTGCGCGTACATCGTGTCGAGCGTGGAGCGCGCGGCCCGGTCGATGTCGTCGCCGAGCTTGCTGCCCATGTGCAGCCGCAGTGGGTGGAAGTACGCCGCCGCGCCGATCAGCGTCGAATCCAGCCGGCCCACGTCGCCGGGGCCCGTCGGCAGATACGTCTCCCAGGCCCCGCGCCGCCGCTGCTCGGCGAGGACCCAGCGCATCGACGCGGCGGTGGCGGCCTTCAAGTCGTCGAAGGCGCCCCACAGTTCGGGCACTTCCGGCGCGCTGATCCGCTCCGCGAGCCGCGCCGCCTCGTAGAGCCCGGCCAGGCCCCACAGATCGTCCCAGTAGTGCGGCTTGTCCCGCTCGCCGAGGTGCTCGGCGCTCCATCCGCTGTGCAGCAGCCCGAAGCCGTCCCGGTTGTCACGCAGCCAACGGGCGCCGTCCACCACGTACGGGGTGTACAGCTTGGCGCCGAACGCGGCGGGACGCCCCGCCGTCCGGTCGAAGCGGCCGATCGCCCACAGCGCCTGCCCGTTGCTGTCCCACTCCCGGTCGTCCTTCTCGTGCGGGCCGCCGTAGAACCCGTACTCGGCGCACGGCCCGACCCGGCCACCGCCCCGGTTGAACTTCAGCGGATAGTGCGTCCCCAACTGGCGTTCGGCCAGCGCGGAATCGCCGACCAGCGAGCACGCCGTCGCCTCCACCGACGAGTCCCGGATCCAGAACGAGTCGTACACCGTCGGACCCGGATGGATCTCCCCGAGGTCGGAGAGGATCAGCAGCTCGGACCGCGCCTGCCGGAACAGGTCCGTCAAGTGGGCCACCGGTCGCGGCAGTTCGGGCTGCACGCCCTGGCGGAGCAACTTCTCCGTCCAGAACTCCCGGTTGGCGGCCTCCAGCGCGTCGGCAGGCATCGCCCGCAGCTCCGCCAGGTCGTCGGGCCCGCTGTAGAGATCGACGGGCAGCCGCACATCGAGCTCCATCAACTCGTCCTGCGCCACCTGGTACGGCCACGTGAACACGGCGCTGCACAACCCGGCCACCTGGTCCTGCGCCTCGGCCGCCCCGCTCGGCTTCCCGCCCGTCACCAGGTCGTGGAAGGGACTGTGCCGCAGGTAGACATCGGGGTCCGCGTCGAACTCCGGGTTCCCGTACACCCCGAACTGGTCGGGAGCCGTGTCGAAGACGGGCCCCCAGCCGCTGTTCGTCTCGACCCGCCGCTCACCGGGCAGGTACCGCAGGAACGTCAGCCGCCGGTCGGTGATCTGCCGCCCGTTGCGGTCGTGCCGCTGGAAGCCGCTCGGCCCGGCCGGCATCACCGCCGCGCACAACAGGCCCTCCCGCGGCCGCCCCGTCGGCGAACCCACGGTCACCCGCGTCACGACGGCGCTGCGCTGCCGCGCCCCGACCGGCGTCGCGAAGGTCCGCTGGACGAACTCGACCCCGGCCGCGGTGCGGAACGTCGTCAGCACCACGGGCAGATGCGGCGCCTCCACGCGCTGTTCCACCGTCCCGCCGTCCGTCAGCTGCGGCAGGCTCAGCGTCCCGGTCGCCGGATCGAACAGGAAGAACGACAGGCAGTACTTGTCGTAGACCGGCTCGATCTCGCCGGCCTGCCCGACCAGGGACTCCTGCCGGTGGTCCTTCACCCCGACCATGCCCCAGTAGCGGTACAGCGCGTTCGAGGCGAACGCCGCCTCCTTGGAGTCGTACGTCCCGGCGTCGAAGTCGTCGCTCCACCGCCGCATCGCCTGCTGCGCCCACCACGGCACCGGGTACGGCACCTCGGCCCGCCGGGCCCAGCTGCGCCACATGACCTCGTAGAACATCCACTCGTGCGTCTGCGCCATGGAGTTCACCCCCTGCTCGCACCGTGGCACCGCAGAGGCGGTCCGGCTAGCTCTCCACCCAGGGTTCCACCCATGGGTCCAGGTGCCGGAGGCCGTGTCCCAGCAGTCTTGAGGACATGACAACGACCGAGTGGATCACCGACATCGCTCTCATCCTCGTAGTCTTCCGGCAGCTGCGGGAAGGCCGCCTGGACCTCAGGACCTTCCTGATCCCGCTGGGGATCGTGGCCTTCGTGGCCTACTCGTACCTCGACACCGTCCCCACCGCGGGCAACGACCTGGTGCTGATCGGGGCTCTGGTGGCCGTGGGCGCCGCGCTCGGCATCGCCGGCGGCGTCTACACCCGGATCCGGACCGCGGGCGAGCACCTCCTGATCAAGGCCGGTGCCGTCTCCGCGCTCCTGTGGGTACTCGGGATGGGCGCCCGGATGGGCTTCCAGCTCTGGGTCGAGCACGGCGGCGCCGACGACGTGGGCCGCTTCAGCGTCACCCACCACATCACCGGCGACCAGGCATGGGTCGCGGCGTTCGTCCTGATGGCGCTCACCGAGGTGGTCACACGGCTGGCCACGATCTTCATGCGGAGCCGGATGGTGCGCCCCGTGCGGCCGGCCGGAGCGGTCGCGGCCACCGCTCCCGTTCTCGAC
The DNA here is from genome assembly GCF_055571235.1 of Streptomyces sp. NPDC030991. Lineage (NCBI taxonomy): Bacteria > Bacillati > Actinomycetota > Actinomycetes > Kitasatosporales > Streptomycetaceae > Streptomyces > Streptomyces sp. NPDC030991. Next base: position 24,284 of record NZ_JBVIFR010000012.1, on the reverse strand, counting down.
CAGAGCCTCTGACCGTGCGTTATGGTCTGGCGGTGCCCGCAACCGAGACCGATCCGATGCCCGGGCCGACCCCCCACGAGGGGGCCGGCCCCCGGCCGGTTCCCGGCCAGGACCCGCGGGCGCAGTGGGTCGGCACCCTCGCCGTCATCATCGCCGGGATCGTGACGATCCGGCCCATGGGGTTCAGCGGCCACGGACTGGCGGTGGCCTCTCTCTTCGCGGTCAACTGCGCGGCGCTGCTGGCCCGTCGGCTGCCCGAGGTGAAGGTTCCCCCGCGCGCCGCGCTGGTCTGGCTGACGCTCGGCATCGTCGTCGCGGCCGCGCTGATCGGCGTCAGCAGCAGCGGCACGGGTTATCTGTTCGCCTTCTTCATCGCCGGTCACATCGGCTACCGGCTGGAGACCAGGCAGGCCCTCGTCCTCGCCCTGTTCTGCAGTCTGCTGTGCGCCGCCGTCCTCTACCTGCACATCGGCCCCGGCTACCACGAGCTGCCCGGGGTCGTCGGCCTCGTCACGGGCGTCCCCGTCGTGATCGGCATCGTCAACCGCAGCCGGCACCGCGCCGTGCGGGCGGCGATCTCCGCGGCGGAGTCCGCCGAGCGGGCCGCACGGGCCGAGGCCCGCACCGCCGTGCTGACCGAGCGCGGCCGCATAGCCCGCGACGTGCACGACGTCCTGGCGCATTCGCTGGCCGGCATCAACATGCAGCTGGAGCTGGCCGACGCCCTGCTCGACACCGGCGACCTGGACAAGGTCCGGGAGGCCAACAGCAAGGCCCACAGCATGGTCAAGGAGAGTTTGAAACAGGCGCAGTGGACCGTGCACGCGCTGCGCGAGGACGCCCTGCCGCTCCTGGAGACCCTGACCGCGATGGTCGAATCGTCCGGCCACCGCGATGCCCTCACCGTCACAGGGACCGTCCGCGCGGCACCGGCCCGGGTGACCCAGAACTTGCTGCGGATCGCCCAGGAGGCGCTGACCAACGCGGCCCGGCACGCGCCCGGCGGGGAGGTCGGGGTGGAGTTGACGTTCGCCGCGGCGTCGACCACGCTGCGGATCCGCAACCGCCCCGCCGTCCGCCCCGCGACCGTGGGCGTCGGCAGCGGCATGGGACTGATCGGTATGCGTGAACGCGTCGCCCTGCTGGGCGGCACCCTCACCGCGGGGCCGGTCGTCGAGGGACCGGACCAGGGCGGCTGGCAGGTGGAGGCAGTGATCCCGGATGAGTGAACAGACCGAGAAGCAGGAGCGGTTGAGGGTCGTCGTCGCCGACGACCAGGCCGCTGTCCGAGAGCCGCTCGCCGCGGTGCTCGGGCTCAGCGAGGACATCGACGTCGTCGCGTCCGCCGCGGACGGGGCGCAGGTGCTGACGGCGGTGGCCGAGGCGGGGCCGGTGCATGTCGTGCTGATGGACCTGCGCATGCCGGTCATGGACGGCATCGAGGCGACCCGCAGGCTCAGCGAGGACCACCCCGAGGTGGCCGTGGTGGTGCTGACCACCTTCGCCGACGACGACTCGATCCTGGCGGCGCTGAGCGCCGGGGCCCGCGGCTACCTGACGAAGAACGCCGGGCGCCAGGACATCGTCCGCGCCATCCGGGCGGCCGCCGCCGGGCAGTCCGTGCTCGACCGTGAGGTCCAGGACCGGCTGCTCGCCACCGTGCGGACCAAGTCGCCTGCGCCGGGCGGGTCGCTGCCGCAGGACATCACGCCCCGCGAGTGCGAGGTGCTGACCCTCATCGGCCAGGGCCTGCCGAACCGGGCCATCGCCGAGAAGCTGTTCATCAGCGAGGCCACCGTCAAGACCCACATCAACAACCTGTTCGCCAAGGCGGGGATCCGGGACAGGGCCGACGCGGTGCGCCGCGCCATCTCGGCGGGGCTGGCCTAGGGCGTGTGTCGAAAGTCCCGCCGGTCCCGCGACGTCAGCGGGCCAGCAGGTCGTCCACCTCGGCCTGGTAGAGCAGCGCCGGGTCGAACCCCATCCCGGTGAAGTGGCCCGCGGCCTCCAGGGACAGCACGCCGTGCAGCCGGGTCCAGACGGACAGGGCCCGGTGGAGGGCCGCGGGCGGCGCGTCGTGCCCGGCCGCCCACTGCCGGTGGGCCTCGATGTGGGTGTCGAACGCCGCCGGGGGGCCGGCCTGCGGCAGCGCCGCGCAGGCGTCGAGCAGCGGGGCCATGATCTCGGAGGCGATGGCGGTGACGTCCTCGGGCGCGTGGTAGCCGGGGACGGGCGTGCCGTACACGAGGAAGTACCGGTGGGGGTCGGCCAGGGCCCAGCCGCGCAGGGCCTGGGCGAGGGCCGCGATGTCGGCGCCCGCGCCGGCGGACGCCACGGTGGCGCGGAAGGTGTCGGCGAGGCTCTGGTACGCGTCCCTGACGAGCTCGGTGATCAGCTCGTCGCGGCCGGCGAAGTAGCGGTAGAGCGCGGGCCCGCTCATGCCCATCTGCTTGGCGATCGCATTGAGGGAGAGCGCGGACGCCCCCGCCGCGGCGATCTGCTCCCACGCGTGTTCTTTGATCTCCGCGCGCACCTGGGCGCGGTACCGCTCGCGCGGGGTCTTCGTCTCCGCCATGGGCTGCCGCCTCTCACGATTTAGTTAGAGGCTATCACGAAGGTTATTGACGGTCCGCTAGGCGTGCTGCTACAACTCACTCTTGTTAGAGCCTCTAGCGAAAGCTTGCCTGGCTCACCCGACGCAGCCTCGACCAAGGGGAAAGCCATGTCCAGCATGCGCAGCGCAACCGTCCGTGCGGCTCTGTTCGCCGTCCCTCTCGCCCTGGCGGTTCTCGTGCCCGCCGCCGCGCCCGCCGGAGCCGCCGCGCCCCACTCCGGCCGGGGTCTCACGTGTGCGGGGAAGGGCGTCGACCCCGACGCCTCGGTCCGCTACCGGACCGAGACGGTGATCCACGCACCGCTGAGCACCGTCTGGAGGCTGCAGACCGATGTGGAGCGCTGGCCGTCCTGGCAGCCGCACGTCGAGAGCGCGGCGCGCCTGGACGGCGGTCCTCTGCGTGCGGGGTCGGCGTTCCGCTGGACGACCCCGGTGCCGCCGAACCCCGCGACCCCGGCCACCAGCCTGGACATCACCTCGACCGTCGAGCAGCTCCGGCGGGGCTCCTGCCTCCGCTGGACCGGCCCCGCCGTCGGCGAAGGGCTGCACATCGACGGCGTCCACGTCTGGAACTTCACCGAGGTCAAGGGTGGCGTCCTCGTCCGCACGGAGGAGACGCACACCGGCGACCAGGTCGAAGCCGACGTGCCCGCCGCGACCAAGATTCTCGGCGACGGCCTCGAAGCCTGGCTGGGCGATCTGAGGGCCGCCGCCGAATCCCGCGGCGGCCACCGGCCGCGCTGAACCACCGGCCGCACCCGGTCGGCGGCCCGTCGGTCAGGCGCTCGCGGCCCGCGCGGCCAGCCGGGCCTTGCGCGCGGCGAGCTTCTCGTCGAACTTGGCGGCCTCGCTGTCGAGCCCGTTCATGAACAGGCCGATCTCCTCCTGCGCCTTGAGCCCCTCGGGGCCGAGGCCGTCGATCTCCATGATCTTCAGGAATCGGAGCACGGGCTGGATCACGTCGTCGTGGTGGATGCGGATGTTGTAGACCTCGCCGATCGCCATCTGCGCGGCCGCCCGCTCGAAGCCGGGGATGCCGTGGCCGGGCATGCGGAAGCCGACGACGACATCGCGCACCGCGCGCATGGTCAGGTCGGGGGCGAGGTCGAACGCGGCCTTCAGCAGGTTCCGGTAGAAGACCATGTGCAGGTTCTCGTCGGTCGCGATACGCGCCAGCATGCGGTCGCAGACCGGGTCGCCGGACTGGTGCCCGGTGTTGCGGTGCGAGATGCGGGTGGCCAGCTCCTGGAAGGCCACGTAGGCGACCGAGTGCAGCATCGAGTGCCGGTTGTCCGACTCGAAGCCCTCGCTCATGTGGGCCATGCGGAACGTCTCGAGCTTGTCGGGGTCGACCGCGCGCGACGCCAGGAGGTAGTCGCGCATGACGATGCCGTGCCGGGCCTCCTCCGCCGTCCAGCGGTGCACCCAGGTACCCCAGGCGCCGTCGCGGCCGAAGAGCGACGCGATCTCGTGGTGGTAGCTGGGCAGGTTGTCCTCGGTCAGCAGATTCACGATCAGCGCGGTCCGGCCGATCTCCGTGACCTTCGACTGCTCCTTCTCCCAGGCCTCGCCGTCCTCGAAGAAGCCGGGGAAGTTACGGGCGTCGGACCAGGGCACGTACTCGTGCGGCATCCAGTCCTTGGTCACCCCGAGATGGCGGTTGAGCTCCTGCTCGACCACTTCTTCCAGGGCGTGCAGGAGGCGAGCGTCGGTCCAGGTGGTCGACGAGCCGAGGCGGGGGGAGATGACGGTCACGAGGGCTCCTGGGGGACGGAGGTACAGCGAGCGGTATTACCTACGGTGTCGTAGGTTACGTTGCCGTAGGTTAAGCGCTCGATAAAGAGTCGAGTCACGCTTGAAGGCCCCGCAGTCGGACTGAGAGGCACGTCACACACCCCTCCAGTCTCTCGAACTCGGAAATGTCCACCACCACCGGGGTGTAACCGAGCCCCTCGAACAGCGCGGCCGTCCTCGGGGCGCTCGCCGCCATGAGCAGCCGGTCGCCGCCGAGCAGCACCACATGGGCGCCCGCCTCCTCGGGCACGGAGAGGAAGCGCGGGAAGAGCGAGGCGTGGTCCACCAGCGGCTCGTACCCGATGACCGTGCCGTCGGGCAGGGCCGTCACCGCCGACTTCAGGTGCAGCACCCTGGTCACCGGAACCGGCACCACCCGTGCGCCGAGCGGCTCGAAGACCGACCGCAGTTGCCGCACCCCGGCCGCGTTGGTGCGACCACCGCGCCCCACGTAGAGGGTGTCGCCCACCTTCAGTACATCGCCGCCGTCGAGCGTGCCGGGTTCCCACACCCAGTTGACGGAGCAGCCGAGCCGGGCGACCGCCTCCTCGACCCCGGCGCTCTCGTCGCGCCGGGACGCGGCGCCCGGCCGTGTGACCAGGGCCACGTTGCGAAAGACAACCACCGCGTCCTCCACGAACACCGCGTCCGGGCAGTCGTCGGCCGGCTCCACCAGGAGCGTCTCCCAGCCGTTCGTCTCCAGCGCGGTGACGTAAGCCTGCCACTGCGCGAGCGCCTTCCCGGTGTCGACGGGGGTGCGCTCCACATGCGTGACCAGCCCGTCCGCGAGGAGCGGTCCGGGGCGTCGGACGAGGGCCTTCTGGCTGGGCACGGAGCTACTCCATGGCTGGTGCTGCTTGTGATCGTGGTCGTGATCGCGTCGAGGGGTGCGGCGGAGTTCATCATGCACAGCCCGCGGCTGCGGCGGAATCCCCTGTCACGCGGCCATCACCGCCCTCTCACCGGGCCCCTGCACGCCGGATCACGTCACCTCCCGGAGGGTGCCGTCCAGAAGCAGCCGCCGGGTCACCCCGATCGATGCGAGGAACGGCAGGTCGTGGCCGACCCCGATGAGCCCGCCCTCGTACGACTCCAGCGCCGACGTCAGGTGTCGAACGCTCGCCCTGATCCGGGTCGGTGGCGTCCGGCGCGAACCGTGCCACGTTCTCGGCGACGCTCGACCCCTCGTCCAGCACGTCGAGTCGCCGGGGCAGGGGGCGGAGCGGCACCCGCGGCGTCGCCTCGCCCCCGACCGCCGCGAGCTCCCCGGCGATCGTCCGCGGCAGGGTCGTCCTGCCCACGCCGTTGCGGCCGGTGAGGGCGATGCCCTCGGGCCCCGCAGCTCGAACTCGCCCCGGGCGCCTCTCAGAACGCGTCGCGCAGCAACTCCGCGAGGTCCCCGTCCACGTCCACGTGCAGATACTCCTCGCCGACCGGCACCAGCCTCGTCGTGTCCGCGAGGAAGCGCTCCAGCTCGCCCGTGCGGATGTGCACGATCGCGGTGCCCTCCATGGCGTGGAACTCCAGGACCGTCCGGTCGTAGCCGTACGGGCGGACGCGTACGTCGCCCACGCCCGCGGTCTCCGTCATCCCGGTGGTGAGCAGCTCGCGGGCGAACGTCCAGCACACCTCGACGCCTTCGAGGGTGGCCGGGGCGGGGAACGACATGCGCACGGCGAAGGGGTCGCGCGTGTCGTAGCCCAAGGTCGCGGGGATGCTCGCCATGCGTGGCGCGGCGGCGACGAGACGGGCCTCTACGGCTTGCTCGATGACGAGGGACAACGCCTGCTCCTTAGACGACTGCACGGACGACGACGAACGGTCGGACGAGCTCGATTGAATAGACGGCGGAATGGGGGAATCCGTGCACCTGAAGCCGGACGAAACCCGAGTGACCTCTGTCACCGGTTTCAATCGTCGCGCTCTGGACGCCACCCGGATGGTGGACTACCTTCGCGCGCCATGACGCGACAGAGGGCTGCGAGGACCGTGATACGTGTGCGGGCCGTGCGAAATGTGGGGGCCGTGCGAAGCCTGTGGAATGTGTGGGTACGGCGCGGTGAGGGTCCCGCGGAACGGGTGGAGAAGGCGGGCGGAACGGGCAGGAGGGGACGGACGGCGCGGGCCCTGGGGGTGGCGGTGATCGCGGCCGTCACGCTCGGCGGCGCGCCGGGTTCCGCCGTCGCCCACCCGCCGGCGGGGGAGCCGAAGCAGACCTGGGAGCCGAAGCAGACCTGGGAGCTGACGGAGACCCACACCGACGCCCGGTTCCGGGGCCTGGCCGCCGTCGACCGGAGCACCGCATGGCTCGCCGGGACGAAGGGCACGGTGCTGCGCACGACGGACGGGGGAGCCCGCTGGAAGACGGTGTCACCGCCCGGCGCGCAGGCGCTGGAGTTCCGCGACATCGAGGCGTTCGACGCCCGCCGCGCGGTGGTCCTGGCGATCGGCGAGGGCGAGGCGTCGCGGATCTTCCGGACCGACGACGGCGGCGCGAGCTGGACGGAGTCGTTCCGCAACGCCGACCCGAAGGCGTTCTACGACTGCGTCACCTTCTTCGACCGGCGGCACGGCCTCGCGATGAGCGATCCGGTCGACGGGAAGTACCGCATCCTGTCCACGCGTGACGGCGGCCGGTCCTGGCGGGTCCTGCCGAACGCCGGGATGCCGCCCGCGCAGACCGGCGAGGCGGGCTTCGCCGCGTCCGGACAGTGCCTGGTCGCCTCCGGCCCCAAGGACGTCTGGCTGGCCACCGGCGGCGGCGCGGTCTCCCGGGTGCTGCACTCCGCCGACCGCGGCCTGACCTGGACCGCGACCGAGACCCCGATCCCGGCGGGCGACGCCGCCCGGGGCGTCTTCGGCCTCGCCTTCCGCGACCGGACGCACGGCATCGCCGTCGGCGGCGACTACAACGCCGGCCTGCCGTCACCGCGGGCCGCCGCGGTCACCGGCGACGCGGGCCGCGGCTGGACCCCCTCGGCGCAGCCCCCGCCGGCCTACCGCTCCGGTGTCGCCTGGCTCCCGCACAGCCGTACCGCGGCCCTCGCCGTCGGCCCGACCGGCACCGACCGCACCACGGACGCGGGCCGCACCTGGCGCACCGTGGACCCGGGCTCGTACGACACCGTCGACTGCGCCCGCGACGGTGCCTGCTGGGCGGCGGGGGAGAAGGGCCGCGCGGCGCGCCTGAGCCGCTGATCCGGCGGGTTCCTACGGCTTGGCGTTCGGCAACTCCTCCCGGAACGCGGCGAGTTCGGGCGCCGTCTTCGTGGCGATGAACTCTGTCACCCGGTACGCGCACACCCCGCCGGTCACGAAGGGGTCGGTCGCCGTGATCTCCTCGATCTCCGCGCGATCGGCCCCGACGGCCAGGATGACGCCGCCGTCGCGCGGCTCCTTGCGCCCGGACGCGAGGAAGGTGCCCGCCGCGTACTGCGCGTCGAGCCACGCGACGTGTGTCTCCAGCAGGGCGTCGACGCGCTCGACAGGTCCTGTGTACGTCAATTCCAGTACAAACATGATCGGCAGCGTACCGGCGCTCTTGTGGGGCTCGTTGAAATGTGCATGATCTACGCGTATGGGTATGCCTGGACAGCCGGCGGAAGGCGCGGAGCGCGGGGCGGCCGCGATCGCCCTGCGCGGGGTGCGCAAGACCTTCGGCGCCGTGGTGGCCGTCGACTCCGTCGAACTCGACGTGGCCGAGGGCGAGTTCTTCTCCCTCCTCGGCCCGTCCGGGTCCGGGAAGACGACCGTGCTGCGGCTGATCGCCGGATTCGAGACGCCGACGAGCGGCACCGTCCTGCTCGACGGCGCCGACGTCACCCGGCGGGCTCCCTTCGAGCGCGACGTCACCACCGTCTTCCAGGACTACGCGCTGTTCCCGCACATGAGCGTCGAGCAGAACGTCGCCTACGGCCTGAAGGTGCGCGGCGCCGGCCGCAGGGAACAGGCCGAACGGGCCCGCGCCGCCCTCGACTCGGTGCGTCTCGAAGGGTTCGGCGGGCGCCGTCCGGGGCAGCTCTCCGGCGGTCAGCGGCAACGTGTCGCGCTGGCAAGGGCGTTGGTCGTACGCCCCCGGGTCCTCCTCCTCGACGAACCGCTCGGGGCCCTCGATCTCAAGCTGCGCGAACAGATGCAGGGCGAGCTGAAGGAGTTGCAGCGTGAGGTCGGGATCACCTTCGTGCTCGTCACCCACGACCAGGCGGAGGCCCTCGCGCTCAGCGACCGGGTCGCCGTCCTGAACGCAGGCAGCGTCGAACAGGTGGGTACACCGGGGGAGTTGTACGAGTCACCGGCCAACGCGTTCGTCGCCTCCTTCGTGGGCACCTCCAACACCCTCACCGGCGCCGCCGCCGAACTGATCGTCGGGAAGGCCGGGACGTTCGGCGTCAGGCCAGAGAAGATCCGCGTCCTGCCCGACGCCGAGCAGCACGACCGCGCCCACCACTGCGAGGTGCGCGGCATCGTCGCCGACGCCGTCTACCTCGGGGACAGCACCCGCGTCGTCGTCGACACCGACGCCGGCGCGCGCTTCGTCGTCGTACGGCAGAACCTCGACACGACAGCGGCCGACGCCCTCGCGCTGCCGGGCAGCCGCGTCCTGCTGCGCTGGCACCGACGGCACAACGTCCCGCTGGACCCGAAGACTTGAGCGACCCACGCGAATCGACCGACAGGGAGACCTCGTGCGCGCACCCCGAACCCTCATGGCCGCCGCCCTCGGCGCGCTGCTGCTCGCCACCGCCTGCGGCTCGTCCGACGACGGGGGAGGCGGCTCCGGCGGCGCGCCAGGCGGGCGGGGCTTCACCCCGCCGAAACTGTCCGCGCCCACCTCCCTCGGCAAGACCGAGGGCAGGGTCGACCTCATCGCCTGGGCCGGTTACGCCGAGGACGGGTCGAACGACCCGAAGGTCGACTGGGTCACCCCGTTCGAGAAACGGACGGGCTGTCAGGTCAGCACCAAGGTCGCCGGGACCTCCGACGAGATGGTCAACCTGATGAAGACCGGCCAGTACGACGCCGTCTCCGCCTCCGGCGACGCCTCTCTCCGCCTGATCGCCTCCGGCGACGCGGCCCCCGTCAACACCGCTCTCGTGCCCAACTACGCCGATATCTTCCCCGGGTTGAAGATGCAGCCCTGGAACTCCGTCAAGAACGTCGCCTACGGCATCCCGCACGGCCGCGGCGCCAACCTCCTCATGTACCGCACCGACAAGGTCTCCCCGCCCCCCGACTCCTGGAAGGCCGTCTTCGACGACGCGTCCGCGTACCGGGGCAAGGTCACCGCGTACGACTCGCCGATCTACCTCGCCGACGCCGCGCTGTACCTCATGAAGACCCGGCCGGGCCTCGGCATCAAGGACCCGTACGCGCTCGACCAGAAGCAGTTCGACGCCGCGGTGGACCTGTTGAAGAAGCAGAACGGGAACGTCGGCGAGTACTGGAGCGACTACCTGAAGGAGATCTCCGCCTTCAAGAGCGGCGACTCGGTGATCGGCACCAGCTGGCAGGTCATCGTGAACACCGCCCAGGCCGAGCAGGCCCCCGTCAAGGCCGTCCTTCCCAAGGAGGGCGCCACCGGCTGGTCCGACACCTGGATGGTCTCCGCGAAGGCGAAGCACCCCGCCTGCGCCTACAAATGGCTCGACTGGATCGTCTCGCCCACGGCCAACGCCCAGGTGGCCGAGTACTTCGGCGAGGCCCCGTCGAACGCCGAAGCCTGCGCGCGGACCGCCGACAAACAGCACTGCGCGACCTACCACGCCGACGACGCCGCCTACTGGAAGCGGGTCCACTTCTGGACCACGCCCATTCCGCAGTGCCTCGACGGTCGTACCGACGTCACCTGCGTGCCGTACGCGAAGTGGGTGCAGGCGTGGACCGAGATCAAGGGCTGAGGGGCTCGTGAAGAAGGCCGCCGGGGCGCTGCACCGCAGACCCCGGCTACGCCTCGCCCTGCTCCTCGCGGCGCCCCTGACCTGGCTCGTCGTCGCCTACCTCGGGTCCCTCGCGGTGCTGTTCCTGTCGGGTCTGTGGACCACGGACCCGTTCACGTCGGACATCGTGCGCACCTGGACCCTCGACAACTTCCGGACCCTGTTCACGACGGACGTGTACCGCCAAGTCGCCCTGCGCAGCATAGGAGTCGCCCTCGGCGTCACGGCGCTGTGCGTCGTGCTCGCTTTCCCGATCGCCTTCTACACGGCGCGCGTCGCCCGCCCCCGGTGGCGCCCGCTGCTCGTCGTCGCCATCCTCACCCCGCTGTGGGCGAGCTACCTCGTCAAGGCCTACGCGTGGCGCGTCATGCTCGCCCAAGGGGGCCTGCTGGACTGGCTGTTGCGGCCGTTCGGGATCGGCGGGCCCGGGTACGGACTCACCGCGACGGTCCTCGTCCTGACCTACCTGTGGCTGCCGTACATGATCCTGCCGATCCACGCGGGCCTCGAACGCGTCCCCGACAGCCTGCTCGACGCCTCCGCCGATCTCGGCGCCCGCACCTGGCGCACCTTCCGCACGGTCCTGCTGCCGCTCGTCCTGCCGTCCGTCGCCGCGGGCTCCGTCTTCACGTTCTCGCTCAGCCTCGGCGACTACATCGCCGTACAGATCGTGGGCGGCAAGACCCAGTTGATCGGCAACGTCGTCTACTCCAACATCACGCTGGACCTGCCGCTGGCCGCCGCCCTCGGCACCGTGCCCGTCGTCGTGATCGTCCTCTACCTGCTCGCCGTGCGCCGCACCGGCGCGCTCGGCAGCCTCTGAAGGGAGCCCGTGGTGCACCTGTCCCGCCCCGCGCGCATCGCGCTCCGCGTCGGCGCCCTCGTCGGCTTCACCGTCATCTACGTCCCGCTGCTCCTGGTCGTCGTCAATTCCCTGAGCCGAGACCGGAGTTCGAGCTGGCCGCCGAGCGGCCTCACCCTGCGCTGGTGGCGTGAGGCCTGGCACAGCGAGGGCGCCCGGGACGCCCTGTGGACCTCGGTGAAGGCGGGCCTCGGCGCCACGGTCATCGCCCTCGTCCTCGGCACGCTCGCCGCCCACGCGGTCGCCCGGCACCGCTTCTTCGGCCGGGAGGCGATCTCCTTCGTGGTCGTCCTGCCCATCGCGCTGCCCGGCATCATCACCGGCGTCGCCCTCAACACGGCCTTCCGCACGGTCCTGGAACCGCTCGGGATCGGCCTCGGCCTGTTCACGGTCGTCGTCGGGCACGCCACGTTCTGCGTCGTCATCGTCTTCAACAACGTCGCCGCCCGGCTGCGCCGCCTGCCGGGCTCCTACGAGGAGGCGGCCATGGACCTGGGCGCGGGCGCCTTCCGCACGTTCCGCACCGTCACCTTCCCGCTGACCCGCTCGGCGCTGGCGGCCGGCGGACTCCTCGCGTTCGCGCTGTCCTTCGACGAGATCGTGGTCACGACGTTCACGGCGGGCGCCGGTGTGAGCACGCTCCCGCTGTGGATCTTCTCCAACATGGCCAGACCGCAGCAGGCCCCCGTGGTCAACGTCGTCGCCGTCGTCCTCGTCCTGTTGTCGGTGATCCCGGTCTACGTGGCGCAGCGGCTGTCCTCCGACACGACGGCGGGCAGCCGGGGGTAGCGGCCCCGCGCCCGCTCCACTTCAGGGCCCGTGCGAACAGCGACACCGGATGAGATCCGGTTTCAGCCTCACACTCAAGACGATTCATCGGGCAACTACTCTGGCGGCCACCCCGCGAGCGCCGCCGAAGGCCCGCACGAAACCTGGAGTCGGTTTGCTGCACATCACGGACACTCTCGCGCCCGAGCCACCCCGCGAGCCGGGGGACGGCCGCGTGGAACTGCGGTCGGCGGCCCAGTTGCGCGAGATCCTGGGCGAGCCGCACCCGATCGTGATCGACAAGGTGCACGGCCGGCTCGACGACCGCGACCGGGAGTTGCTGGCCCGCTCGCCGTTCTGCCTGCTCTCCACGGCCGACGCCCGCGGCAACTGTGACGTATCGCCTCGCGGTGACGGCCCGGGCTTCGCGCACGTGATCGACGACGGCACCATCGCCCTGCCGGACCGGCCAGGCAACCGCCGTGGCGACAGCTTCCACAACATCCTGGAGAACCCGCACGCCGGCCTGCTCTTCCTGATACCCGGCGCCACCGACGTCCTGCGGATCAACGGTCGGGCCCGCATCCTCACCGACGCCCCCTTCTTCGACGCCATGGCCGTCAAGGGGCAGCGGCCCGCGCTCGCGCTGCTCCTGGACATCGACGACATCTACCTCCACTGCCCGCAGTCGCTGCGCCGCTCGGGCCTGTGGGCGCCGCTGACCTGGGAGAGCGCGGGCCGCGCTGAAGCGGTGTGAGAGCGGCTCAACCGGCCCCGATCATGCGGGACATGCCCACCGAGCCGTACGAGGACGTCTCGACGAAGCCGAACTTCTCGTAGAGGAACTTCGCCGGACCGTCCGCGACCAGCGAGACGTACGCGGTCGCGGGCGCCCGGCGGTCCAGCTCCTCGGTCAGCGCGGCCATGATCCGCTTCCCGAGGCCCCGGCCCTGGTGGTCGGGGTGCACGCAGATGTCGACGATGTGGAACGCCGTGCCCCCGTCCCCGATGATCCGGCCCATCCCGATCGGCTCGCCCGCGTGCCGCAGCACCACCCCGTACCAGGTGTTCGGCAGCGCGAGCGCGACGGCCTCGGGTGACTTGTCGGAGAGCCCCGCGTCCGTCCGTAGCCGCCGGAAGACGTCGACCGGCGGGACGCCTTCGCTGATGACATAAGGATCAGCGGCGTAAGAGTCAGCGGCGTAAGGGTCAGTAGTAGTCCTCATGCATTACATGCTAGGGGCTGGCGTCCAGGGCTTCTAGGGTTGGCGCATGCGGACGATCACGGGGATCCCCGAGGGCTGGCCGACGGACGAGACGGCTGCGCGCGCGACGCAGGACGCGTTGCGCGGCCGCGTGGTACGGGACGAGGCAGGACCGGCGCCGGGGACGGGCACGGTCACCGGGATCGACGTCGCGTACGACGACGCCCGCGACCTCGTCGCCGCGGCCGCGGTCGTGCTGGACGCCGCGACGCTCGACGTCGTCGAGGAGGCCACGGCCGTCGGGCGCGTCGCCTTCCCCTACGTGCCGGGCCTGTTGGCCTTCCGTGAGATCCCGGCGGTGCTCGGCGCGCTGGAGGCGCTGCGCACCGATCCGGGCCTCGTGGTGTGCGACGGCTACGGGCTCGCCCACCCGCGCCGCTTCGGACTCGCGAGCCACCTCGGCGTGGTCACCGGACTGCCCACGATGGGCGTCGCCAAGAACCCGTTCGCCTTCACGCACGGCGAGTTGGGACGCGCGCGGGGCAGCACCGTCGCGCTGACGGACGGCGACGAGGAGGTCGGCCGCGCCGTACGCACCCGCGACGGCGTGAAGCCGGTGTACGTCTCGGTGGGCCACCGGATCTCCCTGGCGGGCGCGTGCGCGCACACGCTCGCCCTGACCCCCGCCTACCGGCTGCCCGAGACGACCCGCAGGGCCGACCGGCTGTGCCGCGACGCGCTCCTCGACCTCACCCGGCAGTGAGCCCTCACCGCTCCGCCGCGACCCGGAAGCCGAGCCCGGCCGCGCGGAGCCGGCCGATCAGCGCGTCCCCCATCGCCACGGCGGTGGTCACCTGCCCCGCGGTGGCGGGGAGTTCGTCCTCGGCCAGGCACATCGCGGACTCCGCCAGCATCTTCGCGGTCTCCCCGTACCCCGGGTCCCCGCCGGAGACCTCCGTGAAGACCCGGCGCCCGCCGCCCTCGCCCACGAACCGCACCGAGAACCAGCTCTTGGCCCGGCGCGCCTCGCCGGGCCCGGCGCCGGGCAGCAGCCGGCCGGCCAGCCAGCGCCGGGCGGGCGGCACCTGCGCCGCCGCGAACAGCGCTCCGGCCGCGGCGACGCCGCCCACCGCGAACGGCAGCGTCTTCACAGCCGCGTAGTGCCGGTAGCGGAAGTCGGGGCCGTAGCGCTCCAGGGCCCGCGCGGAGCGCTGCACGACCTGCGGATCGATGGTCGGCAGCGGCAGGGCCCACGCCCCGATCTCCTTGGCGAACCGCGGCGTTCCCGTCGGCGCGTACGCGGTGCGCCCGACGAGCCGGGGCTGGTGACGCCGCCGGTCCTGCTGCGCGGCGAGCATCTGCCGGGCGCGCCCGAACTGGTTCAGCGCGGACGCGAACGTACCGCCCGACAGTGTGGCGTTCGTCCGGACGAACCCGTCGACCCGCAGCGGCACCCCCTCCGGCAGCCGCTGCACCGTGAAGTACGCGCCCAGGTCGTGCGGGACCGAGTCGAAGCCGCACGCGTGCACCAGGCGGGCGCCCGTCTCGCGCGCGCGGGCGTCGTGCCGTACGTACATGCGGTCCACGAACTCGGGCTCGCCGGTGAGGTCCACGTAGTCGGTGCCGGCCTCGGCACACGCGGCCACCAGCCCCTCGCCGTACTCCAGGTACGGGCCCACCGTCGTGGCCACCACGCGCGTGCGGGTGGCGAGTTCGCGCAGGGACGCCGCGTCGGCCACGTCCGCCCGCTCCAGCGGCAGCACCGCACAGGCCGGGTCGATGCCGGTGAGCTGTTCGCGCAGCCGCTCCAGCTTGTTCAGGTCGCGGCCCGCGATCGCCCAGCGCAGCCCCTCCGGGGCGTGCGCCGCCAGATACTCGGCGGTGAGCATCCCCACGAAGCCCGTCGCCCCGAACAGCACCACGTCGTACGCCCTGTCCGTGTTCCCAAGGCTTCCAGGGTTCTCAGTCCTGTGCATGACACCCCTCACCGCGTTCCGTGCCGTTGTCGGTGGCCGAGGCTAGCGTGCGCGCCGGCCGGGAGCCCTGGCGGGCCGCGAATTGGCTAAGCGCTTGCTCGTCGGGGGTTGTGCTGGCCGGGCCGGGTTCATAGCATCACTGGTGTTACATCAGTTGTGTCACAGACTGGGGGCGTGGCCGGATGGCAGTGGCAGGCAAGGGAGTCGGCGGCCCTCTCGCCGGGGTGCGCGTGGTCGAGCTCGCCGGTATCGGCCCGGGGCCGTTCGCCGCGATGCTCCTCGCCGACCTGGGCGCCGATGTCGTACGGGTCGACCGGCCCGGCGGCGCGGGGCTCGCGATCGACCCGGCGTACGACATCACCAACCGCAACAAGCGGTCCGTGATCGTCGACCTGAAGGCCGCGGACGGCGCCGAGCGCGTGCTGCGCCTCGTCGACCGCGCCGACGTGCTGATCGAGGGCTACCGGCCCGGCGTCGCCGAACGCCTCGGCGTGGGGCCCGACGCCTGCCACGCCCGCAATCCGAAGCTCGTCTACGGCCGGATGACCGGCTGGGGCCAGGAAGGCCCGCTCGCCCAGCGCGCCGGGCACGACATCGCCTACATCGCGCTCACCGGCACCCTCGGCATGATCGGGAAGCCCGACGAGCCGCCGACCGTCCCCGCCAACCTCGTCGGGGACTACGCCGGCGGCTCGCTCTACCTGGTCGTCGGTGTCCTCGCCGCCCTCCACCACGCCCGCGCCACCGGCGCGGGACAGGTCGTCGACGCCGCGATCGTCGACGGCACCTCGCACCTCGCCTCGATGATCCACGGCATGCTCGCGGCCGGCGGCTGGCAGGACCGGCGCGGCGCCAACCTCCTCGACGGCGGCTGCCCCTTCTACGGCACCTACGAGACCGCCGACGGCCAGTACATGGCCGTCGGCGCCCTTGAGCAGCAGTTCTACGACGAGTTCGCCGACCTCATGGGCCTGGCCGACATCGCGCCCGCGCGGTGGGACCTGGACCGCTGGGGCGAGCTGCGCGAGGCCGTCGCCGCCCGCTTCAAGCAGCGTACGAGGGACGAGTGGACGCGCGTCTTCGAGGGCTCCGACGCCTGCGTGGCCCCGGTCCTCTCGCTGCGCGAGGCCCCAGGCCACCCGCACCTCGCCGCCCGCGCCACCTTCGTCGACCACAGCGGCATCACCCAGCCCGCACCCGCGCCCCGCTTCTCCGCCACCCCCACCGCCGTCCGCTCGGGCCCCGCCCTGCCGGGCGCCGACACCGCGGCGGTCGCCCGCGACTGGGGCGTACCGGAACTGAACGGGCCCACCGACACCCCGAAGAAAGGCAGTTGATCGTCAGCATGGAGCGACGCCTGTTCAGCGCCGAGCACGAGGCGTTCCGCGAGACCGTCCGCACCTTCCTCGCCAAGGAGGTGACTCCGCACTACGAGCAGTGGGAGCAGGACGGCATCGTCGCGCGCGAGGCATGGCTCGCCGCCGGCCGCCAGGGGCTCCTCGGCCTCGCCGTGCCCGAGGAGTACGGGGGCGGCGGCACCACCGACTTCCGCTACAGCGCCGTCCTGGCCGAGGAGTTCACGCGCGCGGGCGCCGCCGGACTCGCCATCGGCCTGCACAACGACATCATCGGCCCCTACCTGACCTCCCTCGGGACCGAGGAGCAGAAGAGGCGCTGGCTGCCCGGGTTCTGCGACGGCTCGACGATCACCGCCATCGCGATGACCGAACCCGGCGCCGGATCCGACCTCCAGGGCATCCGCACCACCGCCGAGGACAAGGGCGACCACTGGCTGCTCAACGGCTCCAAGACGTTCATCTCCAACGGCATCCTCGCCGACCTCGTCATCGTCGTCGCCAAGACCACGCAGGAAGGCGGCGCCCACGGGCTGTCGCTCCTCGTCGTCGAGCGCGGCACCGACGGCTTCGAGCGGGGCCGCAATCTCGACAAGATCGGTCAGAAGGCGCAGGACACGGCCGAACTGTTCTTCGACGACGTCCGCGTCCCGAAGGAGAATCTGCTCGGCGAGACCAACGGTGCCTTCATCCACCTGATGACCAACCTCGCGCAGGAGCGCATGGGCATCGCCGTCGCCGCCATCGCCGCCGCCGAGCATCTGCTGGAGATCACCACGACGTACGTCAAGGAGCGTGAGGCGTTCGGCCGGCCCCTCGCCAAGCTCCAGCACATCCGGTTCGAGATCGCCGAGATGGCCACCGAGTGCGCCGTCACCCGCGCGTTCCTCGACCGCTGCATCGAGGACCACGCGGCCGGCACCCTCGACGCGGTGCACGCCTCCATGGCCAAGTGGTGGGCGACCGAGCTGCAGAAGCGCGTCGCCGACCGCTGCCTCCAACTGCACGGCGGATACGGGTACATGACGGAGTACCGCGTCGCGAAAGCCTTCACCGACGGGCGTATCCAGACCATCTACGGCGGCACGACCGAGATCATGAAGGAGATCATCGGGCGTTCGCTGCTGTCCTGACCCTCACCCTCGTTCCGATGTTCCGAAAGGCACTTCCGTGACCACTGACGCGTACGTGTACGACGCGATCCGCACCCCGCGCGGCCGGGGCAAGGCCGCCGGCTCCCTGCACGGCACCAAGCCGATCGACCTCGTCGTCGGTCTCATCCACGAGATCCAGGCCCGCTTCCCCGGTCTGGACCCCGCCGCGATCGACGACATCGTGCTCGGCGTCGTGGGCCCCGTCGGCGACCAGGGCTCCGACATCGCGCGCGTCGCCGCCATCGCGGCGGGTCTGCCCGACACGGTCGCCGGCGTCCAGGAGAACCGCTTCTGTGCCTCGGGCCTGGAAGCCGTCAACCTGGCGGCGATGAAGGTCCGCTCCGGCTGGGAGGACCTCGTCCTCGCCGGTGGTGTCGAGTCGATGTCGCGGGTGCCGATGGCCTCCGACGGCGGCGCCTGGTTCGCCGACCCCATGACCAACTTCGAGACCGGCTTCGTGCCGCAGGGCATCGGCGCCGACCTCATCGCCACCATCGAGGGGTTCTCGCGGCGCGACGTGGACGAGTACGCGGCGCTCTCCCAGGAGCGGGCCGCCGCCGCGGTGAAGGACGGGCGCTTCGACCGGTCGATCGTCCCGGTCAGGGACCGCAGCGGCCTGACCGTCCTCGACCACGACGAGTTCCTGCGCCCCGGCACGACCGCCGACTCCCTGGCCAAGCTCAAGCCGTCCTTCAAGGACATCGGCGACCTGGGCGGCTTCGACGCCGTCGCGCTCCAGAAGTACCACTGGGTCGAGAAGATCGACCACGTGCACCACGCGGGCAACTCCTCCGGCATCGTCGACGGCGCGTCGCTGGTCGCCATCGGCTCCCGGGAGGTCGGCGAGCGCTACGAGCTGACCCCGCGCGCCCGCGTCGTCTCCGTGGCCGTCTCCGGCTCCGAGCCGACCATCATGCTCACCGGCCCCGCGCCCGCGACCCGCAAGGCGCTCGCCAAGGCGGGCCTGACCATCGACGACATCGACCTCGTCGAGATCAACGAGGCGTTCGCCGCGGTGGTGCTCCGCTTCGTGAAGGACATGGGCCTGTCGCTCGACAAGGTCAACGTCAACGGCGGCGCGATCGCGCTCGGGCACCCGCTGGGCGCGACCGGGGCGATGATCCTCGGCACGCTCGTGGACGAGCTGGAGCGGCGGGACCTCCGGTACGGGCTGGCCACGTTGTGCGTCGGGGGTGGGATGGGGATCGCCACGATCGTGGAACGGGTGTAGCGCCGCCGGGGCGAGCCTTTCGCTGCCGGGTGCCGCCCGGTGGGGCTTCTCGCGCAGTTCCCCGCGCCCCTGGAGCATGCGGCTGCGCCGCAGCCCCATCAGGGCGCACGGAGTGCGCCTTTCAGGGGCGCGGGGAACTGCGCGACCAGCCACGACGAAGCCCGCACTCGGCGACGAGACACCGTCCCCTCCCCAGATCCCGCCCAAAACCCCCCGCACGAAACGTCACGGAGACCCCAAATGACCGCCAGCACAACCATCCGCTGGGAACAGGACGAGACCGGCATCGTCACCCTCGTCCTCGACGACCCGAACCAGTCCGCGAACACCATGAACCAGGCGTTCAAGGACTCCATCGCCGCCATCGCCGACCGCGCGGAGGCGGAGCGCGACTCCATCAGGGGCATCATCTACACCTCCGCCAAGAAGACCTTCTTCGCGGGCGGTGACCTGAAGGACATGGTGAAGGCGGGCCCCGAGGACGCCCAGGCCGTCTTCGAGACCGGCCTCGGCATCAAGAACTCGCTGCGCCGCATCGAGACCCTCGGCAAGCCCGTCGTCGCAGCCATCAACGGCGCTGCCCTCGGCGGCGGGTACGAGATCGCGCTGGCCAGCCACCACCGCGTCGCCCTCGACGCCCCCGGCTCCAAGATCGGCCTGCCCGAGGTCACCCTGGGCCTGCTCCCGGCCGGCGGCGGCGTCACCCGCACCGTCCGCCTCATGGGCATCGCCGACGCCCTCCTCAAGGTGCTGCTCCAGGGCACCCAGTACGCCCCGAAGCGAGCCCTGGAGAACGGCCTGATCCACGAACTGGCCACCACCCCCGAGGAGATGACCGAGAAGGCCCGCGCCTTCATCGACGCCAACCCCGAGTCGCAGCAGCCCTGGGACAAGCCGGGCTACCGCATCCCCGGCGGCACCCCGGCGAACCCGAAGTTCGCCGCGAACCTCCCGGCGTTCCCCGCCAACCTCAAGAAGCAGCTGAACGGCGCGCCCTACCCGGCCCCGCGCAACATCCTCGCGGCCGCCGTCGAGGGCTCCCAGGTCGACTTCGAGACGGCCCTGACCATCGAGGCCCGCTACTTCACCGAGCTGGTCACCGGCCAGACCGCGAAGAACATGATCCAGGCGTTCTTCTTCGACCTCCAGGCCGTGAACTCGGGAGCCAACCGCCCCCAGGGCATCGAGCCCCGCAAGGTCCGGAAGGTCGCCGTGCTGGGCGCCGGCATGATGGGCGCGGGCATCGCCTACTCCTGCGCCCGCGCGGGCATCGAGGTCGTCCTCAAGGACGTGTCGGCCGAGGCCGCCGCCAAGGGCAAGGCGTACTCCGAGAAGCTCTGCGCCAAGGCCGTCACCCGCGGCCGTACGACACAGGAGAAGGCGGACGCGCTGCTCGCCCGCATCACACCCGCCGCCGACCCGCAGGCGCTCGCCGGCTGCGACGCCGTCATCGAGGCCGTCTTCGAGGACCCGGCGCTCAAGCACAAGGTCTTCCAGGAGATCCAGCACGTCGTCGCCCCCGACGCGCTGCTCTGCTCCAACACCTCCACGCTGCCGATCAGCGTCCTCGCCGAGGGCGTCGAGCGCCGCGCCGACTTCATCGGCCTGCACTTCTTCTCGCCCGTCGACAAGATGCCGCTCGTCGAGATCATCAAGGGGGAGCGGACCGGCGACGAGGCGCTCGCCCGCGCCTTCGACCTCGTACGGCAGATCAACAAGACGCCGATCGTCGTCAACGACTCGCGCGGCTTCTTCACCTCGCGCGTCATCGGCCAGTTCATGAACGAGGGCATCGCCATGGTCGGTGAGGGCATCGAGCCCGCCTCCGTCGAGCAGGCGGCGGCCCAGGCGGGCTACCCGGCCAAGGTGCTCTCCCTGATGGACGAGCTGACCCTCACCCTGCCCCGCAAGATCCGCAAGGAGACGCAGGCGGCGATCGAGGCGGAGGGCGGCACCTGGACCCCGCACCCGGCCGAGGGTGTCATCGACCGGATGGTCGACGAATTCGGGCGCCCGGGACGCAGCGGCGGCGCCGGCTTCTACGAGTACGGCGAGGACGGCAAGCGCACCGGCCTCTGGCCCGGCCTGCGCGAGCACTTCACGAAGCCCGGCGCCGAGATCCCGTTCGAGGACATGCAGGAACGCATGCTCTTCTCGGAGGCACTCGACACGGTGCGGCTCGTGGAGGAAGGCGTCCTGACGTCCGTCGCCGACGCCAACATCGGCTCCATCTTCGGCATCGGCTTCCCCGGCTGGACCGGCGGCGTCCTCCAGTACATCAACGGCTACGAGGGCGGCCTCACCGGATTCGTCGCCCGCGCGCGCGAGCTGGCCGAGCGCTACGGCGACCGGTTCCTGCCGCCCGCGCTGCTCGTGGAGAAGGCGGAGAAGGGCGAGACCTTCACGGACTGACCCGCCGGTCGCGGGAGGCGTTCCCCCGGGCGCTCAGCCCTCGGCGCGGAACGCCTCCCGCAGCTCCTCCTTCAGCGACCGCTGGAACGCCGTCACCAGCGCCTGCACGACCATCGGCTGCATGTGGGCCGACAGCGACCTCATCGCCGCGACGTGCTGCGGATCCGACTCGCGCTCCCGGTAGGGCCCCCACACCTCGTCCCGGAAGAGCCGCGACAGCTCGTGCGCCGTCTGCCGCGTGTGCTCCAGCAGGACGGTGCGCGCCGCCAGGATCGTCTCGTGCGCGATCGGCACGCCGAGCAGCTGCACACCGAGCCGGAGCAGGCTCACGTCCACGCGGTACGCGTCGCTGTCCTCCTCGTACGCGATGACGCCCATCGCGGCCAGCCGGTCCAGGTCGGTGCCGGACAGGGCGCGGCCCGCCCGCCGCTCCAGCTCCGCGCGCTCCATGTCCTCGGCCGTGTCCGGGGCCCAGCTCGCCACAAGGGCGCGGTGGATGGCCAGGTCGTGGGCGCTGAGGTCCGTCGGCAGCTGTTCCAGGTAGCGCTCGATCGCGGCGAGCGTCATGCCCTGGTGCTGGAGCTCCTCGATCAGCGCCAGCCGTGACAGGTGATCCTGTCCGTAGTGACCGACCCGGCGGGGACCGATCACCGGCGGCGGCAGCAGTCCGCGCGTGCTGTAGAAGCGGATCGTGCGGACGGTGACGCCCGCGCGCGCGGCCAGCTCGTCGACGGTCAGCGTGGGGGAGGACGCCGCCTCGGCGTCATCGATGTCCGTCGTGGTGTCGGTCGTCATGTCCGCCTCGGGGTCGATCGGGTTCAACAGTATTGCTGAGACACCGATGTTGTGAAAGAGCCCGACGCGTCCCCATATCGCTTTGTGAGAAGAACCGCTATGTGATCTCCGCCACCGCGTGTGCGGTGATCTCTGGGGGAAGGTGCACAGTCGGTCCGCGCACTGTCAGGGGTGTCGCGGGCCGGAGCACATCCGGACCCCGGCCGACCCGCGTGTCGCCGGGCACCACAGAGTGGACACCCCCACGTGAGCAAGGACGCCGTCAACACGGCCGTGGACGCATCCCCCGCAGAGGCGGCCCAGCTGCCCGCCGACGCGGGCGACGCCGGTTACAGCAAGGACCTCAAGGCCCGTCACGTCAACATGATCGCGATCGGTGGCGCGATCGGCACCGGACTCTTCCTCGGTGCCGGCGGCCGCCTCCACTCGGCGGGCCCCGCCCTCGTCTTCGCGTACCTCCTCTGCGGAGTCTTCGCGTACCTGGTCGTGCGCGCCCTCGGCGAGATGGTCGTGTACCGGCCCTCCTCCGGGTCCTTCGTGTCGTACGCGCGCGAGTTCCTCGGCGAGAAGGGCGCCTACGTCGCCGGTTGGATGTACTTCCTGAACTGGTCGATGACCGGTATCGCCGACATCACGGCGATCGCCCTCTACACGCAGTACTGGAGCGCCTTCACCAGCGTCCCGCAGTGGGTGCTGGCGCTCATCGCCCTCGCGGTCGTGCTCGGCGTGAACCTCATCTCCGTGAAGTACTTCGGCGAGATGGAGTTCTGGTTCTCGATCATCAAGGTGGCCACCCTCGTGGCCTTCCTGCTCGTGGGCATCTTCCTGATAGCCACGCAGCACCCGGTCGACGGCCAGACACCCGGCCTCGGCATGATCACGGATCATGGCGGCTTCATGCCGAGCGGCGTGATGTCGGTGGTCCTCGTCATGCAGGGCGTCGTCTTCGCCTATGCCGCCCTGGAGCTGGTGGGCGTCGCCGCGGGCGAGACGGCGGAGCCGCACAAGGTCGTCCCGCGCGCGGTGAACTCGATCATGTGGCGCGTCGGCATCTTCTACTGCGGCTCGGTGCTCGTGCTCGCCCTGCTGCTCCCCTCGACGGCGTACTCGTCGAACGAGAGCCCGTTCGTCACCCTGTTCAGCAAACTGGGCATCGGCGGCATCGGCGACATCATGAACCTGGTCGTGCTCACCGCGGCCATGTCCAGCCTCAACTCCGGCCTGTACTCCACCGGCCGCATCCTGCGCTCCATGGCGATGTCCGGCTCCGCGCCGAAGTTCACCGCCAGGATGAACCGCAGCCAGGTGCCGTACGGCGGCATCCTGCTCACCGCGGGCGTCGGCGTCCTCGGCGTGGGCCTGAACTACCTCCTGCCGCACGACGCCTTCGAGATCGTCATCGAGGTCTCCTCGATCGGCATCATCGGCACCTGGGTCATGATCATGGTCGCGCACCTGGCGTTCGTCCGCCGGGCCAAGGAGGGCCTGGTCGAGCGCCCCGCGTTCCGCCTCCCGTGGTCCCCGGTCACCGAGATCGTCACGATCGCCTTCCTGCTCCTCGTGCTCGGCCTCATGTGGAACGACGCGGAGACCGGCCGCAAGACGCTCTCCCTGATCCCGGTCGTCGCACTGCTGCTGGTCGTCGGCTGGTTCGCCGCCCGTCGCCGCATCGCGCGCGAAGCGGCGCAGGAGCGGACGAAGTCGCCCAAGGGCGACTAGTCACCGCGTTGCGTCCGTGTGCCGACCGGGTAGGACACAGGCATGGCCCTGGTTCCGTGGGATGTCCACCTGAAGGCGGGTCGACCGGCCGTTCTCGCGGCCGCGTTGACGACGGCGTTCGTCGCCTCCGTCCGGCGGCGCCCCCGCCGGGCGGCGCAGGCGTCACCGGCGCCGCCCGTGCCCCCGAGCCTGCGGGCGCACGTCGTGCCGACCCCCCACACAGCGGCCGACGCGGAGCACACCGCCGCCGTCACGGACCTGTGCACCTGCGTCGCCGAACTCGCCTCCGACCTGGTCAAGCGCTACGGCGGTGAGCTCTAGGTGTAATGCCGCGGGAGGTTGTGGACGGGTGATGCAGGTCTCGGCTGAGGGATCTTGAACGGGTGAGGGCCTTCCGGGTTCGGTGTGGATTGCGACATCTACACCAACCAGCAGAAGGCCCTCATGCCCCACCGTAATGCAC
>NZ_JBVIFR010000011.1:140640-340297 GCF_055571235.1 Streptomyces sp. NPDC030991 | reverse complement strand
TGGGTCGGCGAGGCTGCCAGGCAGGTACCGATCAGGAGTAGGCAGACCATTGCCAGGAGCGAGCCGGTCCTGGAGAGAGCGGTGTGTCCGGTGCGTACCATGCTGTGATTCCTTCCCGGGTGGAGATGTGAGACGGTTCGGAGAGGGCGGCAACACGCTCTCCAGGCGCGGATGTTGAGCAGAGCGACCGGCGAACCCCCGATGGCTCGATGACGGGCGATGGGGCGTAAGACGCGGTGGGTACACGGGCACCAAAGTGAAGGCGTCCACGCCGGCCAGTGAGGCGAGCCCTTGTGGCGTCTGACGGACAGGGGGCGGAGGCGATCAGTGTCATGGGCGTAACGGTGCGCACAGCGTTGGTGAGGCGGCCTGGGCTGTCGGAGATGTTCTGCCTACCGGCGCAGGTCATCAGCGTCGCCGCGGAGGCGACCTGCGCGCCGGACAGCAGCCCGAGCACGGCCGGACAGCCCACCAACAGGCCGACGCAGGCGCGCCCGCCCCGCAATCGGCATGCAGGGTTGGTTCACGTATGGCCATGGTCTCTCCCAGGGCGCGGCTGACGCGATTGGTAGATGCGGTACGTCTAGGCTGCACACGTATTCCCCCGCACTGAATAGTCCGAAAGGACCGGCGCGCACACTGCTCCCACCGCTCACACCCGGCACGCTACGGCCACACGGGGTGCGCCTCCCAGGCGGAATCGCCTCACCGTTGACGGGACTGTCCCATCAACGGTGACCCCGCAGCTGAGGACTGGGTCGCCGTGCAGGCCGACGGGCGGCACACCGCCGAGATGCTCGAAATCCAGGCCAATGCCGCCGATCTGACGGCGTCTGAGGGCGGCGGCGCCGACCGGGCTCGGGCCGCCCCACGCGGGATCGGGGTAGGGCGCCCAGCCCCACAGGTGCGGTCGGCACGAGGTCGCGTACACGAGGGCACCGGAGGGCGTGGTCGGTACGGGTGTGGCGGCGGCGTAGGAGAAGTACGCCGTGCCGGTTCGGGTTCTGCGGCATGAGCGGAAGCGGGCGGGGGACACGGGCCGTGCCGGCCGTGTTTCCGCTTCCCCCGGCGGTGGGCGCGGTCCGACTGCGGGCACTGGGCTTGGGCTGTGCCGGTGCCCGCAGGGAGGCGGGAGTGCCGGCGTGGGGGTGACACTCTCCCCGGATGTCACCCCCACGCGCGGTGTCCTCGACGGCCCCAGGGGAAGCGGGAGTTCCCCTGCGTGCAACGGCCGCGAGGACAGGAGGCGGGAGCCGTGTAGTCGGCGATACGGCTCCCGCCGGCCTCAATGGGCTCGGGGTTGGGAGTCACGCCAGGACTTGTCCGGTCGAACATGGCTGCGGGCAGTCGGGCATGATGCCCGGGTGAGCATCATCGTGAAGTTCTTCGTGGCGCCGGACGACACGTCAGCGGGCCTGGCCCTCCGGACCGGGCCGAGACGAGCATGCGAGTCGCTCTCCTTCGGCAACTTCGATCCCGAGGAGGCCGTGATCGAGTGGGAATGCCTTCTGACCGACGGCAGCTTCGAGGAACTCGTCGAAGCCGGTGAGCCTCGTATCGTCGCCGGCCAGGACAATGACGGGTGTGTCGTCTTCGCGATTCCACCCCGCTTGTCCACTGCACTTGCGGGCGCCGGGGACTCCAGGTTGCGTGATGTCGCGGCCTCGTGGGCGCAGTTGCGCGCGGACGACGGTGAGGTCATCGACACCGAGATCGCCGCCGCGATCGTGGGTGATCTGGCTGCTCTCGTCAGTAGCGCCTTGCGCCAAAACCAGGGCGTCTACTGCTGGGTCGCTTAGGAGTTCATGTTCGAAGCCAGATCGCGGCGGCCGCCGCGGAGACCGTCGCTGTAGTCCTTGTCGGCCCGCGAGTCTGTCTGGCTTCTTGCGGGGGCCTGCTGGAGCAGCCGTTCCCAGGTCTGTCGGCGTTGGCGTTCGTAGACGGTCTTCCGGCAGGCAGGTTCGCCGACTGTGCGGGCTGGAACTTCAGTAGTCTTCCGGCGAACCGGTCTCCCTCTCGTGCGCGGTCGTGGCCCTTTCCGCGGCCCCTGCGGGCAGGGGCCGCGCACGTACTTTCTGCAGATGCAGGTGTCGGCCCAGCCGGAGCACAGGCCGAATGAGCAACTCGATACTGCCCGCCAGGAAGCACCAGGTGCCCGCAGTCGTCCACGCTTTGTAGAAGAACATGACGCTGCCGACGATGAACCAGCAGGCGATCAGAATGTCGTTGCTGATGCTCGCCGTCTCGTAGCGGCGGCGAATGATCAGCTCTTCGCTCCCGATGTGCCATACGAAGGAGCGATTGTCGCGGTCCTCAGATGTCTCACCCATGGTGCTCCAGGCTAGAACCTCTGTCGTCCGGTCCGTTCCGGCGGGCCATGCCACCGGTTCGCTGCCGCCATGACGTTTGTTGATCGCCTGCCGGTGGTTCTCTCACGGTCACGCCCGTCAACACTCGGCTGCGGAGGCACAACCGTTGGCGGCTGGGTCCGAACTCGTCGGATCCGGACCGGGGTTACTTGTCGGCGCTGGGAACGGCCAGCGGGTCATGGGGTGCGTTCTTCTTGGCGGCCTCCATCTGTTCTCCGAGTTCTGTGAGGCGGTTGCGCCCCATGGCCTTGCGAACTTCGGGGAACCACTCCTTCTCCTCCTCTTCGACATGGTGGCGCACGTTCTCGATGAGAACGGTCATTTTGGCGTCGAACCGTTCGTCGGACGCTTCGAGGTCTTTGAGCTCGGAGAGCATCCACAGCACGACGTGATGTTCCTCGACGCTCTCGAGTACGTGGTCCTTGGTGTCGGGGGCCGCTTCCCGGGAGGCCGGGTAGAAGATCTCCTCCTCGATGAAGGTGTGCGTGGTGAGCTCCTTGATCACCTGGTCGGCGATCTTCCGCTTCTGGGCGTGAGCGTTCTCCCCGGCTTTCTCGAACTCCTTGAACAGCTTCTCCACACTCTTGTGGTCGTCCTTGAGCAGCACGATCCCGTCCACAGGCTTCCTCCACGTCGATCTTCCCGCAGGCCGTGTGCCGGCTGGGATAAGCCGTCTACCCGTTTTCCGGGCGGGGGCATCCCCCCGTCGTGGATGACGCTCCAGCGAACTCAGCCCGACCCCGTCACCGCACGGTCCGCTGTCGTCCCGGCCTCTGGGCACATCCCGCACTGCGCCGTCCGCCACCCGTCATCGGTGAACGGCGCGGCCGTCGAGAGGCGACCGGGCCGGTGGCCCCGCGGCCCAGTAGCAGCACGAAGACCGCTCTGTGCCACCGATGTCTCAGAGACGCGCATGACCAGTGCGTCGAGGCGCCCCCGAGGGTTCACACGCCCTCCAGAACGGCCTTCAGCCGAGATGATCGGGCCGCTCCGGATCGTGCCTGGTCAAAGTTGTTGTCGCGGAGCCCGGTCACCCGTTCGGAGGTGGTTGTCGGGGACCTTCTGCGTGGTTCCGGCACGATCGAAGGGTGATCCGGTGAGGAGCCGGCCGATGAAGGAGAAGCCCGTGATCCGCAAAGCCGTAGCGTCCGCGTCTGTCGCCCTGGCCCTGCTCGTGGCGTCACCCGTCGCCGCGTGGGCCGCACCGAGCGCACCCCAGAAGGACCCCGTAGAGGTGTGCAAGAAGCTCGTCGAGCTCGTCAAGATCCTCAACCCTTCCCTTCCTGCGGCCGACCTGGACAAGCTCTGCGAGCCCAACAGTCAGAGCCCCACGCCCTCGACCTCACCCTCGCCGGCGAAGCCGCAGTAGGCAGTTGGATCTGCAGCAGGCTCAGGCATCTCAGCCGGGCCGGAGCTTTGTGGTGAGCCGATCGACCTGCAACGTCGTTCGAAGGTGGGTCACGTCACCCGGCTGTGCTTCTGGGTGGTCGGGTGGGACGCCGGCCGGGGTTGAGAGTCGGAATGACGACATACGCGTTTCGAGCAACTGCACCGTGCCCGGATAGAAGGCCGCGCTGTCGGGCCCGCTCATGTCTTCGCCGATGAGGTAGCGGTGGAGCCATTCCGAGAAGCTCATATCGGCCACAGACCGTTGGGGGCGCCGAAGCTCAACAGGTTCTGCGTCATGTCAGTTACCCGGAAGCAGTCGGCGGGGGAGCAGTCAGGGGCGCCGGGCAGGGTGCCGGTCAGGGTTTGATGCCGACGCCGGCCAGCAGGCTGATATCGGCATCGGTCGGTTCGGTGCCATCAGGGGCTGTGGTGGGGCGCCAGCGGTGACAGCAGCAGATTCCGGGGGTGATCAGATCCAGGCCGTCGAAGAAGCGGGCCACCTCGCTCCGGGTGCGGAACTGGACCGGCGTCCCGGCCTCGGTGTAGGCCCTGGCGACGTTGTTCCAGGTGGCAGGGTCGAAGTCGGGAGTGCAGTGATTCATGGCCAAAACGCTGCCGGGCGAAAGAGGATCGAGGAGCCGGCGCACGATGGCGTAGGGATCGTGCGGGGCGGTGACGAAATGCATGAGTGCGTTCAGGGTGAGCGCGATGGGCTGGTCGAAGTCGAGGACCTCGGCGTCCTGCACGGCATCGATCAGGGCTTCGGGGTCAGTGACGTCGGCTTCGATATAGGCCGTGCGTCCCTGTGCGGTGCTGCGCATAAGGCGTTCGGCGTATTTGAGGACGAGGGGGTCGTTGTCGGCGTATACGACGCGGGCTCCGGGGGCGACGGACTGGGCGATCTGGTGCAGGTTGGGTTCGGTAGGGATGCCGGTCCCGATGTCGAGCCACTGGCGGATGCCGTGCTCCTGGGCCAGCACACGGGTGGCGCGGCGCATGAACGCCCGGTTCTCGCGGGCCGTCACCGGCAGGCCGGGATGGGCCTTGGCAGCGATCAGGGCTGCTTCCCGGTCGACGTCGAAGTGGTCCTTGCCGCCCAGGAAGTAGTCGTACATCCGCGCCGAGTGCGCCCTGCTGGTGTCGAGATCCCGGCCGTCCTGCCTGGTCATGTTCGCCCTTTCAGGTGAGTGGTGGTTGAGTCGGGGCCGGGACGAGGACCGGTGCCGGCGTATCGGCGGCCCTTGTCGCGGTTCGGCGGGTCTGGTTCACACGTCGACATCGGTCAGGTGATCGGCCAGGCCCTCCTTGATACCGCGCACGAACGCGGCGATCTCTTCGGGGGCGCAGATCAGCGCCGGTCCGGCCGGGTCAGTGGACTGCCGCAGGGCCACCCGGCCGTCGGGGAGTTTCTTCGTCTCCACGCACTGGCCGCCGTTGGGGCCGCTCCAGGGCCGCATCCAGCCCTTCTCGCCCAGTTCCAGGGCGGGCATTCCGTTGTAGATGTCATCGTCGGCACCGATCACGAGTACTCCTTGCGCATGCGTTGCAAAAGCCCCCTGCTGTCCTTGGAGGAGGTGAGCAGGGCCATCCGGGAGTGCGCCTCGAGGTGGGCGACGACGTCCGGGCGCTGGTCCAGGTAGACGGCGGCCGACAGCAGCTCGCTGTAGACGATGTCGGGCAGCTCGGGCTCCTCGAAGCGGAAGTACGTGAAGGGGGCGCACGCCCCGACGTGCGCCCCCGCGGTGAACGGCACGATGTCGACGCTGACGTGCGCGAGTTCGGAGATCTCAAGCAGTCGGTCGATCTGGTCACGCATCACCTCAGGCCCGCCCACCTCCCGGTGCAGGACGGCTTCCTCCATCACCACCCACAAAGTGGGGGCGTCGTCGCGCTCCAACAGCTTCTGGCGGCGCAGCCGCAACTCCACGCGGCGCTCGATCTCTTCGTCGCTACCGTTGGGCAGACCGCCGCGCAGCACAGCTCGGGCGTAGGCGGGGGTCTGCAAAAGGCCGCTCACGTAGTGCGGTTCGTAGGTGCGCAGGGTCTTGGCGCCGGTCTCCAGGCTGACGTAGGCGGTGAACCAGCTGGGGACCGCATCGCGGTAGGAGTGCCACCAGCCGGGCTTGTTGGCCTGCTCGGCCAGATCGACGAACTCCTCGATCTCACGGCGCGCCGCGCCGTAGGTCTCGAGCAGCTTTTCCACATACAGGGGCTTGAGGGCGACCTCGGCCTTCTCCAGCCGACGAATCGTCAGGGTCTTCACTCGCAGGGCCTTCGCCGCGTCCTCCAGGGAGGCGCCGGCCGTGAGCCGCATGTCCTGCAACCGACGGCCCAAGATCATACGCAGGACGGTCGGCGCGCTGGTACCAGAACGGGCCTCACTCACATCCCACCTCCCGAGGGACTGCCAACAATGCCATTCTGACAGTCACTTGATGTCAAAGCCAGGGCGATACCCGACGGCTGAAATTATCAGGAAGCAGCTTGCAGCGGGAGGTGATCACGCGCATAGTCGGCATATGCGCGGCTACGCCACAGCCCTGACACACCATCCGGCCTCGGCCGGACCGGCGCTGCCGCTGCCCGCGCCCTCGTCGGCGCCCGCACCACGACCCTTGACCAGGCATCTACACCGCTTACACCGCTTACACCGCTTACACCGCTTACACCGCTTACACCGCTTACACCGCACCGCTCGAGGTGCAGCACGCACTCTCACACTGTGCCTGTCGGGCGACGGGCCTTGGAAGGCGACCCTTGTGACCTGGCCCCCGACCCCGGCCTCGACGAAAGCTCTGGCCACGCCCGTGTCCGGCCGCCAGTACTGGTTCGGCCTGCCGGCCCTGCCTACCAGTGCGAGAGCGGCCCGTGACATCGTCCGCAAGCGACTGGACGCCTGGCAGGTGCCCGGCGACACCTGCGACGATGCGGTACTGCTGGTTTCCGAGCTGACCACGAACGCGGTCCTGCACACGGACAGCGGACATCTCCTGTGCGGTCTCACGCTGACCGGTGACAAACAGCGCCTGCGCATCGAACTCCACGACAGCGGCCTGACCTCGGTCCCTCTGCCCGAACACCGAGCCGAGCCCTACGAGGAGAGCGGCCGCGGCCTGGTTCTCGTCCAGGAGCTCGCCGACCGCTGGGGCTGTGCACGCCACGCGCACACGGAAGGCAAAGTCGTCTGGGTCGAACTGGACCCCGGCGTCGGCCACGCCCTGAACGCAGGGCCCGCCCTCGGGAACGCCCCTGCAAGGGACGTTCCTTCCTGGAGCCACCCGGAGAAGGCAGTCATGAGCACTCACGACGAAACCACGTCCCCCGTCGCGCAGCGTGCTGCGGCGGAAAGCCATACCCCTGTTGCGCAACGCGGACCGACGGTCCCCGAACTCGTCACCGGCCCTCATGGCCAGCCTTCGCGGGGTCAGCCCGGGGCGGGTGGCACCGCGTGAGGTACACCAGTTCGGCCGGCTGCCTGCAGGGGTCGGCGATGGGCCTGCAGAAGCCCCCTCAAAGCGGACAGAACGAATATCGTATCTATCTGGAGCACTTGATGAGCTGTCCGGAGTGCGACAAGCTCCCGGGCCGGTGCCGCGCGGGGCAGGCGCTGCATTGTGCCTATCGCGCGGCTCGTAGCGATCAGCATAAGTAGATGCCATCTGGCACGATCGCGGCTGCCGCGAACGTAGTACGCGGCGCGGTGCGCGGCAGGCGAACAGCCGGAGCCCTGAACGCGTGCTGGTGTCCGGTGGCTTGCGCGGAGGAGGGTGGGCTACGGGCCGTGCCGACCGCTTTTCAGCT
The DNA here is from genome assembly GCF_055571235.1 of Streptomyces sp. NPDC030991. Taxonomy (NCBI): domain Bacteria; kingdom Bacillati; phylum Actinomycetota; class Actinomycetes; order Kitasatosporales; family Streptomycetaceae; genus Streptomyces; species Streptomyces sp. NPDC030991. The sequence continues at coordinate 332,738 of NZ_JBVIFR010000011.1, read as the reverse complement.
CTCCCTGGCGGCAGGCGCGGTCCGACTGCGGACACTGGGCTCGGGCTGTGCCGGTGGTCGCAGGGAGGCGTGGGTGCCGGCGTGGGGGTGACACTCTCCCCGGATGTCACCCCCACGCGCGGTGTCCTCGACGGCCCCAGGGGAAGCGGGAGTTTCCCCTGCGCGGAACGGCCGCGAGGACAGGAGGCGGGAGCCGTTGTCGTCGGCGATACGGCTCCCGCCGGCCTCAATGGGCTCGGGGGCTGGGAGCCACGCTCTTCAGGGAAGGACACCTTCCCTGACCCGAAGCGTACGACTCCCGAGGCCTCCTCCGGTAGAGCGCATGGCTGGACGTGCCCGCCGCGGGGGCCAGGGGCGGGCTGGAGCCGTCTCACCGTGTGGTGCGTGGCGGCCGGACCTTGAACCGCGGACGGTTCGCAACGCGGTGGTGACGTTGGCCTGGATGAGCCGGGGGAAGCCTTGTGCAGGGGCATGAGCAAGGAACACGAGAGGCATCACTCGGAGCACTGGCCAGGGCAGGCACGACTCGGCGGGCGATCAGACGGCCGGGACGGGGGAGCGGCGGCTGGCGCTCGGCGTGCGCTGATCCGCCACGAGGCTGGAGGCGGACGTGTGGGATCGGCCCGTGGGGAGATGGTTTGCCGCGCAGAGCAGCATCAGCACGCCCGCGTGCGCAGCAACCAACGGTGCGCCGCATCCACGGTGTCGTTGCGCTGCATCTGCGGCTGGGAAGGCGCCGCCACCCGGGCCGGGCGTGGGGCGGGCAGGATCGACGGGCGATGTCGTCAGCACAAGCCAGCAGCTTGTGTAGGCGCTGGTGATCAGAGCGGCGATCACGCGCGGTGTCCTCTCGCGCGAATCACCCTGCTGCCGGTGCTTATGCCCCTGATCGGCGGTCTGTCAGTGCCTCCGAAGCCGGTGACACCCCCCCCTCAGGCCATGCGGTCGACAAGGCGGGGAGTCATGACCAACTCCGAAGTCAGGTACCCCCGTTGCGGTGCTACGAAGAAAGTAATGGGGGGCGGGGGGCAGGTGGACTGCCGCGGCAGGGGCGGGCGGCCAAGTACGGCGGTGGCGGGCCCGCTTGGGCGGGAAGTGGTGGCGCTGAGGCGTGAGGGCGGCCTGCTTTCGGCCGCGGCCACGCGCGTACCGGCATGTCGGCACTCACGCGCGCGTGGCCGTGGAGAGTCGAGAAGCGGCCACACGCGCGTACGCCCTCTGTCCCCACGTGCGCCACGCGCGTGGGGACAGAGGGCCGGAACTCGTTCCGAGGCTTCCGAGCTGTCCGGCAGGGCTCAGAAGTCCTCGTCCAGCTCGTCGAAGCCCGACCCGCCGGATTCGGTGGAGCCCAGAGCGGCCATCCCGAACATGCCGCTCGTGATGAGCTCCTTCATGGGGATCTCCGCGGCGCCCGCCGGGGCGGTGACGTCGCCTGCCTCACCGAATCTCACGGACAGCGGGACCTTCGCTCCGTGGGCGTCGTCCGCGAGGGAGGCGATGTCCATGGAGACGCCGGTCAGAGTGCCGTCCTTGATGGCGAAGTCGACGGCGACCTTCTTGTTCGGCGCGTCCTTCAGGTCCTTGGCGGTGGGGAGTTCGGCGCCCTCGGGCAGTTCGTCGGAGATCGGTCGCAGCTTGGCGACGACGTCCGTCAGGAGCTTGCGGAACGGCGCCTTGGCGGTGACGTGCTCGGTACCGTTCTTGTCACCCTTGTCGGTGAGGGTGACATTGTTCTCCAGCGCGCCGCGCACAGCCTTCATGATCTTTTTCTGGGTGGCGGAGTCGACCACATCCTCGTCCGCCTTTCCATCCGCCTTCTTGCCGCTCCGCTCGGCGGAGCGCTCCTTGAGATCGTCCGTCCTGAACTTGACCCACTTGCCGTCGAGAACGTTGCGGAACGCCTTGCCCTCCTTGCCGGGGGGCAGGTCGTCGGCGGTGGGTGCGGGGATGCCCGCGAGCTCGGAGAAGGCGTCGAGGTCCATGCGGTAGTACGCGTAGTCACCGGACAGGCGGTACTCGGCCAGGACGCCCTGCGGGCCATTGATCTTCAGGCCGGCGCCGACGATGTCCTTCTCGCCCGAATCGGCGAGCGGCTTCTTGGACCGCACGGAAATGCTGATCCGGGACTTGGTGAGGGCCTTGGCCATCTCGGGCGGCAGGACCTCGTCGTCCGAACCCGCGAGCTTCGTCAGCGCGGCGGGTGAGGCGTCCAGGCCCAACTCCACGGACAGGGACGTGCGCTCACCCAGTTTGTCCGCGGCCCGGTCGATTTTCTGGGCCGCGGTGAGGTTCTCCACGGTGCCGCAGGCCGCGGTCGTCGCGAGCAGCAGGGCCGCACAGCCCGCCGCGGTCAGGGTGGTGTTGCGTATGACGCTGATGACGTACTCCCGTAGTCGTTCGCGGCGGGGTCGTGAGGGTGCCGCGGTACCCGTGTGACCCACGAGCCGCCCACATGGTTGTGCGGTGAACCGTCCGGGGCGGGCGTACAGGCGGAAACATGCGCATTGTCATCGCTGGTGGTCATGGTCGGATCGCGCTGCGGCTGGGGCGTCTGCCCGCCGCGCGCGGGGACGAGGTGGCGGGAGGAGGGCGCGGCGCGTCTGCCGGGCGCGGACGCCGCGCACCAGGGCGGATGTGGCCCCAGCTGGGTCATGCTTGATCGCTAGCGCCGGGACGTGGGGTCCGGCATGGCTCTTGGGGGTCTGCGGTGGTAGTCAGTGAGCTGGTGCGTGCAGAAATGCGACGGGTCGATTGGGCTTCGCTGGAGTGCGGCTGCGGCGATACTGCGGAGCATGTGCCTCTTCTGATCGAGGCGATCATCACTGCTGAGACGTCCCTGGACATGATCGGATACACCCTCGATGGTCACGTCGAGGAAAGCACCATCATCTTCGAGTGCACTCCGCCGGCGGTCGGCGTGATCATGGCCGCCCTGGCAGGTGACCTTTCGGCACTGGCCCGAGACGTGCTGCTGCAGACGTTGTCGTTCGTGGCCGCGGGCTGTGGCGACCATCAGCTGGACGCAGAAGACGCGGGCCTTGGTGACCGATGCCGGACCCACGCGCAGGAAGGATTCTGGGGCCTCGCCCGGATCGGCCTCACGGGTACTGCGGACAACGCTGAAACCGTCGCCGACATCTGTGAGTACTTCGAGCTGGGCGGTGACAAAGCCGCCTTCTACCAGGCCGAGCTTCGCGAGCGTATGCGCGCGAGGAAGAAGCGCGGGCAACGCGTCTGACCTGTGAAGGTCACGGGGGCCGGGCAGGACGAGGGTGCGCAAGAGGGCGAAGAAAGCACGGCTGTATGGCTGGCGATTGAACGGCTTCGTCGACAACCGTCGCGCATCCGTCCTGGGCCCCCATCGCGCAGGACTTCGCCGGCGACCCGGTGTTCGTGGATCACAGGTCGGGGGCCGGAAGGCGAAGTCGGCATCTCTCGTTCGGGGGCCGCCATCGGGCGGCACACGCTGACAGCGCTCGTCGCCTTCGGGCTGAACGGCCCGCGTCAGGGGGCGAGTCGGGTGCGTTCGCCGGTGGTTGCGGCGCGTTCGATGCTGTCGAGGAGGCGGTGGCGGCGTACGGCGTGCCCGAAGTCGGGTGCGGTGCGGGTCCCCTCGGTCAGGTCGTCGTGGAGGTCGGCGTACGCGTGGGCCAGGGCGTAGCCGGGTTCGTCGGAGCGACCTGCGATGGAGGGGATCCGCTCGTAGGTGTCGGGGACGGCGAGTGCGGTGAGTCGGACGTCGTTGCCGCGGGCGCCGTGCAGGGTGAGGGGTGCCAGCTGCAGGTGCCCGCTGGGCGCGGTGACGATGAGATCGCCGTCGGTTCCGTTGATCTCCCAGTGGAAGTTCGTCCCGCGGGAGGAGCCTCCGCGGTAGTGGACGGAGGCGACGGCCCCGCCCTCCAGGACTCCCGTGACCGAGACCTGGTCGGCCGCCGTCATGGTCCTGCTCTCGCCGGTCTCGGCGTTGGTGACGCGGGGGCGGCGGACCGCCGTGGTGGCGGTGGCCTCGGTGAACTCACCAAGGACCGTCGACAGCGCGTCGATGGTGTGTCCGAAGGGGATGGTGAGCAGGGTGGCCCCGTTGTCCCGGTCGAGCAGGTACTCGCTGCCGGAGGAGTACGTGGGTCCCCAGGCGCCGCCGGAGGCGATCATGCTGGTGGACAGCACCTCGCCGACGTAGCCCTCGGCGACCAAGTCGCGCGTATACCGCAGGGCAGGGTTGGCACGGGCCTGGAGGCCCACGAAGCCGCGGACGCCCGCACGGGCGGCGAGCTCCGCCAACTCCTCCGCTTCCGCAGGGCCGTTGGCCAGGGGCCACTCGCACAGGACGTTCTTGCCCGCGTGCAGTGCCGCCCCGACGAGCCTGCGGTGGTGGGGGACCTTCACGGTCACCACCACCAAGTCCACTTCGTCGCGACGCACCAGTTCCTCGGCGCTGCCGAAGGCCAGTGGGGTGCCGTACTTCTGCCCGGCTGCCCTGGCGGACTCGGCGCTGCTGGCGCTCAGCGCGCGCAGTTCGAACTTTCCCTTCAGCGCTTCCAGGGCCGGCACATGGGCGCGGGCGGCCCAGCCGCCGCGCGCGCTCAGCCCGATGATGCCGACGCCCACGGGAGAGGGGAGTGGTTCGGCGGCCGAGACGGTGAATGACATGGTGGTGGGTCTTCTCTTCCTGCCGGTGACGAGCGCAGCGGGTTCTTACGCGTCGAGGATGCCGGGGGTGTCGTGCAGGACCACGCTCTGCTGCAGCGGGATGCGGTCCATACGGACGTTGTTCACCGGCGTGGTCTCGTCGGCGATGCCGAAGGAGATGCCGAACAGCAGCTTGAGGTCCTCGGGGACGCCCAGGAAGTCGCGGACGGTGTCGGCGTAGAAGCCGAGTTGGGTCTGCGGGATGCCGGCAAGACCGCGGGCGGCGAGGGAGAGCAGAAAGTTCTGCCCGTACATGCCGATGTCGCCGGCCGCCCGCACTCCGTCGCCGAACGTCGGCATGAACAGGAATGCGGCGTGCGGTGCGCCGAAGAACTCCAGGCCCTTGCGGGCGACGGTCTTCCGGGCGTCCCGGTCCTCGCGCTTCAGGCCCTGGGCCTGGGTGATGGTCGCGGCGTGGTGGTGTGCCCGGTCGAGGTAGGCGCCGTCACCGAAGTCGGCGTAGTCGAAGGTGAAATCGGGCGAGAAGCGGCCCTCCTCGTCGGCCCTGAGCATCTCCTTGCTCAGGGCGTTCCGCGCCGCGCCGGAGACGATGTGCACCGTCCACGGCTGCGTATTGCAGTTCGACGGGGCGGCCTGTGCGTCTTCCAGCACGCCGCGGATGTCCGAGGCGGACAACGGATCGGGGAGGAAACTCCGCACAGAGTGCCGGGCCCGCACGATGTCGGTGAAGGCCGGAGCCGGAGTGGGCATGGCTGTGGTGGACAAGGCGATTCCATTCTGGCGTGGTTGATTCCCGCGTATTCGGGATGCTTCACGGGTGTTCCTGCCGGCCTGGCACGGCCGGACGCCCCGCATGCGTCAGCGGTGGGCGGCGCGGTTCATCTCGACGACATCGTCCAGGGTGGCCGTGGCCGGGAGGGCGGCGAAGCGTTCCGGGACGCTGTCGCGGATGCGGGTGTCCTTGACGCGGTCGGCCGCGGCGAGGGCCGCGGGCAGTTCGTCGAGGGTCAGCTCGGTGCAGTAGGCGGGGCTGTTCGGCTGCTGGCGCCAGGAGTCGGCCAGTGTGCCGGCGTCGTAGGGGTCGAAGCCGGTGTCGTCGACGAGCCGCATGGCCACCCGCCGCGCCTCCTCGGAGTCGCCGGCGACCGGGATGGCGATACGGCCCGGGGTGCCGGCCGGCACGCCCCGGGTCCGCTGGGTCTCGGCCAGGGCGGCATTCCACGCCTTGACCACGGGGCGTCCCAGCTGCTCGGCGTTCCACACGCTGTCGACTGCGCCGTTGTCCACGGCCTCGATCCGCCCGCTGAGGAACGGGTAGTAGTTCGAGGTGTCGATGACCGCCGTCTCGTCAGGGACCGAGGCCAGTGGGGCGGCCAGCTTCCCCGCCAGCCCGAAGGGGATGGCCAGGATGATGACGTCCCGGCCCTGGACGGCGTCGGCGAGCTCCGCCGCGCGAGCCCCGGACTCCAGTGCCTCCGGGCGGATGGCCTCGGGGCCGCGGGCGTCCGACACCTGGACGTCGTGACCGGCCGTGCTGAGCTTGGCGGCGAGGTTCCCGCCGATGGCACCAGTGCCTATGACAGTAATTTTCATGATGTGTCCTTGGAAGGTGCGCTGTCTCCGAGGGCAGTGCGATGTGACGGGTGGGCGGCAGCGCCCCCTGGTGTCGCGGGGGTGGGGCCGGGCCGGGTGCCTGACGTCTACGCCTGGCCGTCCCGCTCGCGGTAGCCGCTCGCGATGAGCATGCGGAGCCGGTCGAGCGGCTCCTCCTCGGTGCCGGTGCCCTTGATCCAGGCAACGGAACAAGCCGCGAGGAACAGGTCGTGCCCGCGCACCGACGCGCGCACGCGCCCCGCGAGCTGCGCGGCTCGCACATACTGATCGGTGGCGGAGATGAGGATGTCGCAGGGGATCGTGAGCGGGTTGTCCGGCTCCTGCGCCCTGGCAGCGGCCATGAGCGGGTCGGGCAGCCCGCTGAAGGCGCTGAAGTAGTTCTCCATCGCCCGCAGCCACTGCTCCAGCGCCTCGGCGGGGTCGTCGAGCTGCTCGATGTCCGCCTGGCGGGCCACCAGCTCCTCGGAGCGTGTCTGCAGCACGGCCGCGAGCAGCGCCTCCCGGGTGGGGAAGTGCCGGTACAAGGTGGCGGGCCCGACGCCGGCCTCCTTGGCCACCGCCTCCAGGGACGTGCCCACCCCGTGCTGCAGGAAGTGACGCTGGGCAGTCTCCAGGAGGGCAGCGCGGTTGCGCTGGACGTCCGCGCGGGGCTTGCGTCCCCGCTGTTCACCGACGCTCATGCGCCCGCCTCCTGCTGCTGCCCTGATCCTGTTGGCCGCATCAAAACGGATGCTGCCTCCGTATGTATTCGAGAGTAAAACGGAGGCAGCATCCGGTCAAATTGGCGGCCGACCACGGCGCCCGGACAGCACCGGGTCCCGCACTCCCGCACCACCACGCCGCCTGGTCAACTGGGCAGGGCGCGCAGCACCTTGGAGAAGGCGGCCTCGCCCTCGATTGTCCGGCGGTGCCACCGGCGGGTCTGCGCCGCTCGGTGTCGGGAGCCGGGGTGTCGCGGTCACAGGTACCTGACGCGCTGTTCCGCGCTGCCGGCCAGGAAACCGGAGAGTCGGGCACCGTAACGGATCCAGCGGCGGCGCAGGCTCGGGGAGCGGGCGAGGTCGGGGGTGTGCAGGAGCAGCCACGACCAGTTCGTGAGGACCGTCCGGTTGCCACGGCGCTCGAAGCCCGCGTGGCGGTAGGCGGCGTACAGCCGGGCACCGGACCTGCCGTAGTTCCATTTCTGCCGGGCCAAGGAGGAGAGTTCGGCGCGCAGCCGGTAGTGCATGCGGGCGTCGTGGGCGTATGCGACCTGGTAACCACACAGGTGGGCCCGCCAGGACAGGTCCATGTCCTCGCCACCGCCCCGGTAGGTCTCGTCCCAGCCGCCGATTGTGGTCAGCACGTCCTTCCAAGCGGCGCAGTTGGCGCCTCGCGCGAAGGGCAGGAAGTCGGTCTGCTCGGTCATCGGCATCGGCTGCTCGTCGGCGTACGCGGGGCTGAGCACACTGCTGTCCAGGCTGCCGCCGATCAGGTCGGCCTCCGGCGCGGCCTCGGTCAGCGCGGCCAGCCAGCCGGGATCGGCGACGTCGTCCGCGTCGCAGAAGGCGATGAAGTCACCGCGGGCGGCGGCGATTCCACGGTTGCGGGCGTAGCTCTCGCCGGGGCGTTCGTGGGCGTCGACGATGCGCAGGGCGGGCAGGTCGGGACGGGCTTTCTCGGCCACCTCGCGGGTCGCGTCGGTCGAGCCGTTGTCGACGACGAGGACCTCCCAGGGTGTGCTCAAGGTCTGTGATGCAAGTGCACGCAGCTGTGCCGGGAGGGTGAGGGCGCCGTCGCGGACGGGGATCACGACGGAGACGAGGTCGGGGGCCCGTCCGCGGCCGGACATCTCCACGCGGGGCGTGTGGACAGCGGGGACGAGGTGCGCGTCCCGTACGAGGCCGGCCCCGGCGGCCCGGGCGGCGGACACGGTCGCGGCGCTGTCGTCGCTCCGGCGCCGCACCAGCAGTCGCGGCACCACGACCCGTGCGGCCGTACAGCCGCTCGTGCCCAGCAGCTCATGTCGTAGGGCGTACGCGGCGCCGTCGAGACCGGGCGCCAGGGTGATGCCCTCGACCAGCGCGTCCGCCCGCAGCCGGAGTGTGCCGCACTGGACGAGGCCCGCACCGTCGGCAGCCGCGCCGGCCAGATGACGCAGCCAGTCGGGGAGGGCCTGGTCACCGCCGTGGAGGAAGGCGACGTAGGGAGTCCGGCTGACGCGTGCGGCCTCGACGCAGGCCGCGGCGGCGGCGCCGGGAGCGCAGCGCACGAAGTGCGGCCGTGGGGACGGCGGCGGGTCCGCGGAGGTGACCACCGTGATCGTGGCGGGCGGCAGGGTCTGGCGCAGCAGGCTCTCGACCGCGGGTTCCCACCGGCCCTCGGGTGCCGCGACGACCACGCCGATCTCGGGCAGGGGTGGTTCCGCGCTCGCCACCGTCACCCGCCCACCGCGACCGGGGCCAGCGTGAAGTCGATGTCGTTGGGCGGGGCGACCAACAGGGGCAGCAGCGCCTCACGGGTCCGCGCCTCGCGGCGGCGGCGCTCCTGGGCGTTCATGGCCCCGGTGTAGGAGAGGCGTTCCGCGGAGCCGAAGCCCGTCTCGGGCGCCTGGGTCAGCGACCGGGGCCAGATCCGGTAGCGGTAAAGGACGTGGCGCACACTGCGCAACCGGTACAGCCGGGCCGCCCTGAGGTGGAAGTCGGTGTCCGCGCCCAGCCGGACCGTGCCGTCGAAGCCGCCGAGCCGCTCCAGCACCTCGCGGCGCACGACCGACGACGGGTGCAGCAGAACCGTCGAACGGCCCAGGCGCATCCACAGGTTGCCGTTGCGGGGCATCCGGCGCCGGCCGGTGCGGTGGCCCTCCGCGTCGATGTACTCGTAGGCGCAGCCCACCAGGTCGGCCTTGTCCCGCTCCAGCACGGCGAGTTGATGGCGCAACCGGCCCGGAAGGCTGATGTCGTCGGCGTCCTGGAAGGCGACGTAGGGCGTGTCCACGCGTTCCAGGACCTTGTTCTTGATGCGCAGGTGGCCGACGTTCTCGGAGGTGCGCAGCACGGTCAGGCGCGGGTCCCGGGCGTACGGGCGCAACGCGGCCGTCCACGCGTCGTCGGGGGAGCAGTCGTCGACCACGATCAGACGAAGGTCGGTCCGGTCCTGGCTGAGGACCGAGGCCGCCGCCGCGCCCAGGTAGTCAGCGCAGTCGTGGTGCGGCAGGACGACGGTGACCGCCGCCCGAGTGTGTGCCGAGCTCCGCACGGCGTCTCCCTTCCGGGGCCGCCGCGGCGGGCGGCCGGCTGTGTCGGCGTCCGGGCGGCCGCCGTGGGCGGCCGTCGCGTGTCAGGGTCCGGTGCGTGCCGCCGTGGGCTGCCCCTCGGCGGCCGGGCTCAGGAAGTCGCCGTCGTCGCCCCACGGCACGTGCCGCAGCGGGCGGTGCGCCGCGCCCCGGACGGCGAGGCCGGCGGCGACCGCGCAGAACCAGGTCAGGTGGACGGCCTTGACGGTCCAGCGCTGCAGTCCCCGGACCGGACCGCCGCTGCCGTCCCAGGCGGCCAGCGGCCACAGGCCGTGGAACAGGGTGCCGGTGAGATACGTCCGTGAAGTGGCCCACGGGTAGTCGGCCGTGCAGGTCACATGGCTGTACAGGGAGCGACGCAGTCGGCGCAGCGTGTCGCGGGTCCGGGCGACCCGGTAGAAGCCGCCCCGGGCGTCCGGCAGTACTTCCAGGTCGTGCAGTGGGTCGGCTGCCTCGGGGTCGAGGAGTTCGAAGAGCACATAGCCGTCGTCGGCGAGCCTGCGGACCGGGATGCCGTCGGCGACGACGTCGCCGGCGACGAGCATGCAGGCAGCCGCCGGGTAGGCGCCGGGCGGCACGGTGACGCCGGAGACGCGGTCCATCGTCCGCGACATGGCGGACGTACGGGGGAGGGCGACGAGCTGGGCGCCGACCGCGCCGGCGCAGCCGCGTTCGTGGAAGCGGTCGACGAGCCGGGCGAGACAGCCGGGGCCGAACTCGACGTCGTCGTCGGTCCACAGCCAGCCGGTGTGGCCGAGTCGGCGGGACAGTCGCAGGGCCGTGTTGACGGTCCGGAGCTTCCCCCGGCCCGGCAGCGCGAAGCCGACGACGGGTACGGGGGAGTCCCCGGTCAGTTTCCGGAGCCTGTCGAGAGCCTCCGCGTGCTCGCGGGGGCCGTACTGCATGCCCAGCCAGATCGTCAGCGGCAGACCGGGACGGGCGTGCCGTACGTCGGCGAGGGCGTCGAGGAGGTGACGGAGCGCGGTCTCGTGGGCCGTCAGGTCGCAGCGCGCCACGTACGTGGGAAGCAGCACCCCGAGCCCGCCGGAGGGCAGTTCGCTTACCAGGTCGGCCGGATCCTGCCGGATCTCTCCCGACCTGACCAGGGTCACCGGGTCGTGCGGTGCGGGGAGCGGGTCGAAGCCACGGGCCACGGCACGTTGCCACCAGGTGTGCCCGCTTCCGGTGCCCCGGCGCATCCGTGTCCCTTCGTCGGCCGAATCGTGCACCACCCGTTCCGGCCCTTCGTCAGATATCCGCGGACGAAGGGGAATTCACAGTCGACGTGCGCGGCCGCACAATGTGCGGAATACGCCGATTTCAACGGGCCACACTGTAACGGCCACCTTGGAGTGATCACAAGACCGACCGCACAGTTCCCGATGTGTGGCCTGAATGCTGATGTTGCTGTGGGAGCGGCGCGGTGAATCCGCCGGACAGGCCCGCGCGATTCGGGCGGCAGCCTGGCCGAATTGCGCTGCCGTCGCACGCGGTTCCCCTTCAAGGGCATCCCGGGAACGACCGAAAACGCTCGTCTGGTTTATCACCGGCCCTCCACGGCGTCCGGGGTCTACGCCATCCGTTCGTCCGACTGTGGCAGGCTGACGGCCACGGGATGCGGCGGGCGGGATCCGCGAAGAGCCGCGGACCCGAATGACACTGAACCAGAACGGCCGGCATTCCGCGCCATTCGTCGCGGGCGGCGGAAGGAAGGTGGCACACATGAGGTATTCCGCACAAGCGGAACAGCGGTCGGACGGGGACCCGGGGCCGTCCGGGCGGGAGGTCCGGCTGCACGCGCGCGGGATCGTGAAGAGCTACGGCCGCCACCGCGTCCTGAACGGCGTCGACCTCGTCGTGCGCGCGGGCGAGGTCGCGGCGATCGTGGGCAGCAACGGAGCCGGCAAGTCCAGCATGCTCAAGATCTGCGCCGGGCTGCTCGCGCCGGACGCGGGCCGGGTGATCATCTCCGGGCGTCTCGGCTACTGCCCGCAGAACGCCGGCGTCATGGGCTTCCTCACGCCGCGCGAGCACTTCACCCTGTTCGGCACGGGCCGGGACATGGGCGGCCGGGACGCCGACCGCCGGGGGCGCGAACTCGCCTCCAAGCTCGACTGGCAGGTATCCCGCAGCACCCTGGCCAAGGATCTGTCGGGCGGCACCCGGCAGAAGCTCAACGTCGTCCTCTCCGCCCTCGGCGACCCGGACGTCCTGCTGCTCGACGAGCCCTACCAGGGCTTCGACCGGGGCTCCTACGTGGACTTCTGGCAGAGCGTCTGGGGCTGGCGCGACCAGGGCAAGGCGATCGTCGTCGTGACCCACATGCTCAACCAGCTCGACCAGGTCGACCACGTGCTGGACCTCAGCCCCAGGAAGCAGGAGGCGGACCGATGACCCGGACCCTGCGCATGGCCGAGATGACCCTGCGCGAGCTGCTGCGCCGGCGCGGAGTGCTGGGCCTGCTCCTCCTCGTGCCGCTGGTGTTCTACCTGGGCCGGCACGACCAGGCCGGCCAGGCCATCCGGTTCGCCAGCCTGGGCGTGGGGTTCGCGGTGAGCACCGCCGCCCTGTTCTCGGCCGTCGGCGGCCGGGAGATCGAGCCGCGGCTCACGCTGTCCGGCTTCCGGCCCCGGCATCTGTACCTGGGCCGCCTGCTCGCCCTGCTCACCGCCGGGCTGCTGATCTCCGGGCTGTACGCCGTGGTCGTGATCGTGGACCAGGACGTGGCGAACCCGCAGGCGGTCGCCGTGGAACTGGCGCTGACCACCCTGGTGGCCGTCCCGCTCGGGCTGCTGCTCGGCCTCGCGGTGCCCCGGGACCTGGAGGGCACCCTGCTGCTGATCTCCGTCATCGGGGCCCAGATGGTGATCGACCCGGCCAAGGACGTAGCCAAGGTGCTGCCCTTCTGGTCGACCCGGGAGATCATCACGTACGCCGTCGACGGCGCCGGCAGCGGTTCCCTCACCGCGGGTGCGGTCCATGCCGTCGTGGTGACCGCGCTCCTGGTGCTGGCGAGCGGCGCAGTCATGTCGGTGCGATTGCGGCGACGCACCCACATGCAATTCGTGTGAATCCGGCGCGAGTCCGTGCGGTGCACCGGGGGAAATTGACTCTGTCTCGCCGATGCGAACACGTGTAGGGTTGGGGAATCGTCCTGCCGGCGCAGTGTCCACGCGCCGGCATGGTGGCCCGGCTCGTCACCTCTCCCGGATAGGAGAGTTCGTGAACGGTGCACAGCGATTACCCCTCGGCGAATCCGCCGGACAAGCCCTCTCGAGGGCGACGGAATTCCTCCGGACCGCACGTGACGCGGACGGTTGGTGGAACGACTACGAAGTCCGTGGCCCAGGCCAGTTCTGGGCCACCGCCTTTGTCGGGACCTCACTCGCGGAATTGCCCGAGGGTCCCGGGCGATCAGCGGCGCTCTCCGCATGGGAGCTGCTGAAACAGGCCCGCGGCCCGACCGACGGCTGGGGCTACTGCCCCCGGGTTCCCGGTGACGCCGACATCACCTCCTGGGTACTGCGACTGTCCGAGGCGCTGGGCGCCGAGGACGACCCGCGCGCCGGCGAGGGATACCGCTTCGTGGCGGCGCACCTCCAGCAGGACGGCGGAATCTCCAGCTATCTGCCGCAGACCGCCGCGCCCTTCCTGGACCGGGTGGCCCCCCGCTGGGACGCCTGGTACGCGAGTCATGCGTGCGTGACCTCGGCCGCGGCCGGACTGCTCCGACTGCCCGTGCGGACACGGCTGTTGACCAGACTCCGCGAGATCCAGCGGCCCGACGGATCGTGGCCCGCCTACTGGTGGCCGGACCGCGAGTACCCCACGGCCCTGGCCGCCGAGGCGCTCACCGCAGGCCACCCGGCCGGAGCCCGGCCCGAGGCGCGGGCAGCCGCCCGCTGGGCCGCCGACAGGATCGGCGCCGACGGTGCCGTACGCACCGAGTGGGAGCCGGAGGGCTCCGCCTTCGCCACGGCCTTCGCGCTGCGCGCCGTGCTGGCCGGAGAGCTGCCGGAGGGCCGTGACACCGTCCGCCGGGCGGTCTCCTGGCTGACCGACTCCCAGGAGCCGGACGGCAGTTGGCGGCCGTCCGCGTGGTGCCGGGTGCCCGGCCCCATGGAGTTCGACCCCGACGCACGCCGGCACTGGGAACGCGGCCTGCGCGGGAAGGCGGCGCTCGGCTCTGTCGTCCTGGACACGAAAGCGCTCTACACCACCGCGTCCGTCGTAGCCGCACTGGCAAGGACGAGCACCGCGGCGGTGACTCCGGCGGCCGAGCCGAGCCGCGCGGACCTCGCATGACGGCGCGCAGGGCGCCACGACCGACCACGAGGGGGAGAACGCCGGTGAACACGTCACCGCAGCTGGCCCAGCGCACAGAAGTCCCGGCCGTACCACACCTACTGGACCGGGGGACCGTCCTCGATCGGCTGCGGAGCCACGAGCGCGGGCCCGTGCACATCATCGACCCGTTCAAGGTGCCACAGGCCGAGGCCGTGGAGAAGGCGAAGATCCTTGACGGCCTCGGCTGTCCCGCCCTGATCCTCGCCAGCACCGACTACGAGTCGTTCGAGCTCCGCATGGACCCGTACGTGGCGGCGATCAAGGAGGTCAGCTCGCTGCCTGTGCTGCTGCACTTCCCGCCGCGCAAGGGCCTCGGCTTCCCCCTGGCCCGGGGCGCCGACGCCGTCGTCCTGCCCGCGCTGCTCGGCTCGCGCGACGACTACTACGTGTGGAAGAGCTACCTGGAGACCCTGGTCAACATGCCCGTCCGGACCGACCGCGAGCACTGGCCGGAACTCCTGCTCACCGTCGCCCTCACCTTCGGCGAGGACCACAAGACGGGGGACCTGCTCGGCACGGTTCCGGTGGCCACCACGAGCACCGAACAGATCGACCGGTACATCGAGATCACCCGCAGCTTCGGCTTCCACATGGTGTACCTGTACTCCCGCTACGCCCAGGTCCCCGCCGACGTGGTCCGCCACTTCCGGCGGCGGCTCCACCCCGACCAGCTCCTGTTCGTCAGCGGCAACGTCCGCCGGCGGGAGCACGTCAGCGCCTACCTGATGGCGGGCGCCGACTATGTGGGCTTCGCCGGGGCGCTGGAGCACGCCGACTGGCGGTCCACGCTCGCCGAGATCACGGCGGACCGGCCGTGACCGCGGTACTGCCCGCGGTCTACACCACGTCGATGCTGGTCACCGAGGCCGCCAACCGCGACCACGTCACCGACTTCGTCGCCCGCAACGGTGGCTCGCCCGAACTCGTCGCCCACACCGCGGCGTTGCGCCTGTACCTGCGAGTGCCGCACTTCCTCACCGAGTGGGTCACCGAACCGCGGCGGCGCGCCGCGGTGGCCCGGGCGCTCGCCATGGACATCGTGGCCATGAAGCTGCTCGACGACCTCATGGACGACGACACCGGGCTCGACCGGGTCGAACTCGCCTGTCTGTGCCTGCACCTGCACCTGACGGCAGTGCACGAGATGTGCGCGCTCGCCGTCGACGCTCGCGCCGTGACCGACCTGCTCGAACGTGACTTCACCGCGGTCTGTACCGGCCAGATCCGTACCAAGAGCCACCGCGCGCAGCACCTCGACGAGTGGTGCGCCAACGCCAGCACCTATGGGGCCACTTTCCTGGGCTGTTACGGCTCCCTGTCCGCGATCTGCGGCCGCGAGGAGGAGTCCGCCGACCCGGCGCGGCGGTTCGCCGAGGCCTTCGGCACGATCATCACGATCGCCGACGACCTGACCGACTACGACCGCAACGGCGAGCGGGAGGGAAACCTCGCTCATCTGATGCGAACCGGGGCCGTGCCCGCACGGGACGTCGAGGCGCTCCTCGAACGGCTGCGCGCCCAGGCGCTCGACGCGGTGCGGGAGCAGCCGGCCTCCTCGGGCCTGGTGCCCGTCGTCGGCCTGTACACCGACGACGTACGGGACCGGCTGCTGCCGCGGCACCTGGTGCGCTGACCGCCGGACCGGGCCTACCGGGGCTCGCTCCGGTAGGCCATCACGTCGTCGAAGACGAACAGGTCGACGTCGTTGCCCGCGAAGTCGTCCAGCACCTGCCGGGCGGTGTGGGCGATGGCCCGGCCGGGGCCGTTGAGCGAGGTGTTGATCAGAGCCGGTACGCCGGTCTGCGCCTCGAAGGAGGTGAGCAGAGCGTGCAGCCGCGGCTGGTCGGCGCCCAGGGTCTGGATCCGGCAGGTCCCGTTGACGTGGCGTGCCTCCGGCGCGGTGCCTTCCGGCAGGCGGTACTCGAAGAGCATGTACGGGGAGGGCCGGTCGCCCGGGTAGAGCTCGGCGAACCGCTCGTCGCGCATCACGGCGCCCAGGGGGCGGTACCACTCGCGCTGTTTGAGCTTCTCGCTCATCCGCTTGCGCATCCCCGGCACGGCGGGGTTGCCCAGGAGTGAGCGGTGCCCGAGTGCCCGCGGTCCGAGTTCGGCCGCTCCTTGCGTCAGGGCCACGACACCGCCGTCCGCGAGCAGCCGGGCGACCGCGGCGACGTCGTACGGAACGGCCCGCAGCCCCGCGGTGTCCAGGGCGGCCAGGACGTCGGCGGAGGGCTCGCCGGTGCCGTTCGCGTACACCGTGAGTGGTTCGGGCCGGTGGCCCAGGACGTAGCTGAGGGCGTAGATGCCGGCGCCCGCCAGGTGTCCCGCGTCCCCACAGGCGGGCGGGACGGCGATGTCCCGGCCGAAGGCCTCGCGCAGCGCTGAGTTGGCGACGATGTTCAGTGCGCAACCGCCGCCGAGGGCGATCGGCCCCACGCCCGTGGCGGTACGGGTGACGTGCCGGTCGAGCACGGCGTGCACGGCTTCGGTGAACAACTCCTGGAAGGTGGCGACGACGTGTGCCGCCTTCTCGAACTCGGGCTGGAACTCGGGGCGTTGGGCCAGCTCGGCGCGGACCCGCTCGGCAAGGTCCAGATCGTGCATCACCCGGGGATCCACCGCCTGCAGCTGCTCGCGTATGCGGGCGTGCGGCTCTCCGTAGCCGCCGAGCGCCATCACCTTGCCGGCGACGCTGGGGCTCTTGCCGAAGCCCAGCAGGTGGCCGATCGCCGTCCAGCCGAAGCCGTTGCCGTACCAGGGCAGCGGGTCCTTCGCGATCCACTCCAGCCGGTCCTCCTCGACCCGGAACAGGGAGCTGCGGGTGAGCTGTCCGCGGCCCTCGTTGACCAGCACGAGGGTGCCGTCCTCATGGCCCGCTTGGTGGGCGGCGAGGGCGGCGTGCGAGACCTCGTGCGTGACGACCACGCAGTCCACCCGCCGGCCGAGCAGGTCGCAGGTGGTCCGGTGGTGCGGCGCTCCGGCGTTGATCCGCTGCATCGCGTGGTCGAGGTCCGGGATCCGCAACAGGGCGGTGCGGACCGGTGTGCTGACCGCCACCAGGTCGATCCCGTCGGTGTCCACGCACTCCTGGGACAGCACGTGCTCGAGTGCGATGTCGCAGCGGTGGTCGTGCTTGACGCGGGTGAGCCGTTCGGTCTCGACGGCGAAGACGAGCCGTCCGTCCTCGAAGTAGCCGACGCCGGTGTCGTGGCCGGCGGAGTGGAGAGACAGTACCTTCATCAGCGCTCCTGGTCAGCGGGGTGGGAGAGGGCTTCTGACGGCCGAGTACGGGGCCCACTCGACGGCGCGCAGAGGCCGGCCGGTCAGCCCGCGCAGGTACAGCTCCGTCCCCACCCCCGCGAACCAGGCGAAGTA
Source organism: Streptomyces sp. NPDC030991 (assembly GCF_055571235.1). Lineage (NCBI taxonomy): Bacteria > Bacillati > Actinomycetota > Actinomycetes > Kitasatosporales > Streptomycetaceae > Streptomyces > Streptomyces sp. NPDC030991. Next base: position 315,478 of record NZ_JBVIFR010000011.1, on the reverse strand, counting down.
GAGCCACTTGATCAGCGCCTTCTGGATGCCGCGCCGCCGTCCGCCGGCGCCGTCGAAGCCGGTCAGCGGCCACAGGCCGGCGAAGAGGATGTGGCCGAAGTAGTGGCGGACCACGGGCAGGGGCCAGTCGGCGAGATCGACGCAGTGGTTGAGCAGGATCCTGCGGATCCTGCGACGGGTCTCACCCGCGGGTCCGGCGACGTAGTAGTGGCAGCGTGCGTCCGGTACGAGGCGCAGCCGGGCCAGTGGGTCGGGCAGGGCGGGATCGAGCAGCCGGAAGCAGACGTAGCCGTCGTCCGAGACGTACCGGCCGGGCAGGCCGCCGGACAGGACGTCGGTGGCGACCAGGATGCAGCAGCCGTGCGGGTAGTTGGTCGCGGGCGCCGCGACCGCCTTCGCGCGGGTCAGCAGGCGCGAGGTGGCGAACTCCTTGGTGTGCGGGATCTTCGTGGCGCCCACCGCGCCCCGGCAGCCGGCCGCCCGGAAGTCCCGCACCATCCGCGACAGACAGCCCGGGTCCAGGGTCACGTCGTCGTCGACCCAGCCGACGCCCGCGCAGCCGAGCAGTTCGGCCACCTCGATCGCCGCGTTCAGCGTGCGGGGCTTGCCCGGACCGGGCAGGGAGACACCGCACACGGACAGGTCGGGCAGTCGGCTGCGGGCCCGCCGCAGCAGCGCCCGCAGTCGCCGCAGGGACTCGTCCTCCTCCTCGGCCGAGAACCACTGCATGCCGACGAACAGCACGGCGGGGGTGTCCGGTTGGTCCTCGGCCAGCTCGGCGACGCGGTCCAGCAGGGCGTCGAGGCGTCCCTCCTGTTCGGCGAGGGTGCCGCGGGCCACGCAGGTCGGAGCGATCAGGGCGAGGGCAGGGGAGCCGGGGCGCAGGGTGTCGGCGGCGGCCCTGGCCCGGGAGACGGGGGGCGTCTCGCCCGAGGGTCCGTCGGGCAGGACGTAGCGTACCGGCACCGACCAGGACGGTGGGGGGCGGAAGCCGCGGGCCATGGTCCCGCGGACGTGGTGGGTCAGGAACGGTTCACCGCGCCGCCGCCGTCCGTGGGCGGGCAGTGGCGTGTTGAGACGGACGGGAGGGCCCGGCCGCACCGGCGCGGCCGGGCGGGCGGTCTCAGAAGTCACGGTCGGTGTTGGAGGTCGACCGGGCCAGACTGCGCAGGCCGTCCAGCGTGTTGCGCCACTGGCCGGTCGTGGCCATGTGGGTCAGCAACGGCTTCGCCATGGAGCGGCGCAGGAAGAACGCGCGGTAGGCGGCCTGGGCACGGCGCTGGGCGTCGGGCACCAGGTATCCGATCCGCGCGTCGAACTCGCCCTGCACGAACCGGTCCCAGTAGTCGGCCGGTATCTGCCCCGCGGCCACCGACTCGGTGTGCAGGGGGGTGCCCGGCAACGGGGTCGCCGTGTAGAAACTCGCGTAGTCCAGGGGGATGCGACAGGCGAGGTCGACGGTGGCGCGGAACTGTTCCCGGGTCTCGCCGAGCCAGCCGACGATGAAGTAGCCGAAGCCCTTGATGCCTGTCTCGTGTGCGGAGGTGACGGCCCGCTCGATCTTCTCGATGTCGCTCTCCTTGCGCATCCGTTTGAGGATCTCCGGGTCACCGTGCTCGATGCCGAACCGCAGCCGGGTGCAGCCTGCCCCCGCCATCGCCTTCAGCAGCGGCTCCGGCACCAGATCCACCCGGGTCGGCGCTTCCCAGCGCACCTTCAGGCCCTGTTCGCCGATCAGCTCGCAGATCTCCCGGACGCGGCCGCGGTGCAGCGTGAACACGTCGTCGTAGAACATGATCTCCTTCACCCCCCACCGGGCCTTCAGCTCCGTCATCTCACCGACGACGTCCTCGGGGGAGCGGTACATCGACTTCTTGTCGACGGCCTGCTTGAAGCAGAAGCTGCACTTGAAGGGGCAGCCCCGGCTGGAGATCATCGTCGCGAACGGCCGGGGAGCCATGATCGAGTAGTAGCTGTTCATCGGCAGGCCGTCGCGGGAGGGCCAGCCGACGTCCTCCAGATTGACCATCGGCGCGGCGCCGCCGTCGTGTTCGCGGCTCACCAGGCCCGGGATGCCCTCCGGCTTCTCGCTCTGCTCCAGGGCCTCGGCCAGCTGCGGCATGATCGTGATGCCTTCGCCGACACCGACGTAGTCGATGCACTCGTGGAAGAGGTTCTCGTGCGCGTAGACCTCGGTGTGCGGGCCGCCGAGGATGACCTTGGCGCCGGTGCTCTTGGCTGCCTGGCAGGCCTCGACGGCGCCGGGCAGGCCGGGCGTGGTCGTGCTGACGCCGACCAGGTCCGGTGCGAAGTCGGCGAGCAGTTTGCGCAGTCCTTCGCTGTCCAGGCCGAGCGCCGGGGTGTCGACCTGGATGACGTGGTGGAAACCGGCCGACTTCAGCGCGGTGTGGATGTAACCCAGTCCGAGGTGCGGCAGGACGCCGGCCCGCTTCTGGATCTGGGTGATCTGACGGGTGTTGAGACACAGGTCGTGGTGGCGCACCAGCGCGATCCGCAGGTTCCGCTTGCGCCAGCGCGGCAGGCTCGGGCGGGCCGGTGCCTCGGCGACGGTCGTCGAGCAGCCGCCCGACGCGGCCCCCGCCGTCGCACCGGTGCTGATGACGGGCAGTGTCTTGCGCATGATGTTCCCTCCTTCTGGGGTCGTGCGGGCGGTGTGGTCGTGTGGAGTCAGAGGGTTCTCCCTGCCGCGAGGGACTCCAGCTGGAGCAGGTAGAGGGCCAGCGGCTGGAGCCGGCTGACGCGCTGGGGCGCTCCCCGGCCGCGTCCCGCGGCCAGCAGTCGTTGCAGGACCCGGTCGGGACTGCGCCACCACTCCGGTTCGGCGCGCAGCGTGTGGGCGAACAGCCGGGTGAGGTAGGCCAGCCGGTGCCCTACCAGGGCGGGCCCGTGGCGCTGTGGGACGGCGGCGGCGAACCCCAGTTCGGAGTGGCCCGGAAACGCCTTGTGCAGCGCCTGGTCGTGGAAGGTGCCGTCGATCAGCAGGCGCTGCGGCACCGAGGCGAGGTGGTCGACGAGCGCGTGGTCGAGATAGGGGGTGTGGATCACCGCGTGGCCGTCGCCCAGGGCGAAAGGGGCGAGGGCGATGGAGCGCCGGGTGCGGTTGTGGAAGAAGAACGAGCCGAGCGGGGAGGCGGCGTCGGCGTGCCGGGCCAGTTCCCGCACGAGGCGGTCCCGGGCCCGTTCGAGGCTCCACAGGCCGCGGGTCCGGGGGCTGAGGAGGTGCTCGACGTGTGCTCCGGTGCGGCCGGCGGCCAGCAGCCGGTCTGCGAGGCCCGGCAGGTCCGAAGCGTCGTACGGGTTCTTCCTGATCAGCTCGATGCTGGGGTTCTGGGCCAGCTCGCCGCCGCCGATCCCGTCGTACCAGAGACCGCTGTGGCGGCGTAAAAAGGCCAGCAAGGACAGGACCCAGGCGCCGTCCAAGGTGCCCATGCCCTGTGCCGGGTTGGCGATGCGCTCCGCGTGGAGCTGCGAGCGTGGCCGGGGGACGGTGCGGTGCGGCAGTCCCAGGCGTTCGGCGAGGTGGGCGGCGACCCGGGCGTCGGCACCCGGGTCAGGGGGGAACTTCGCGCCGCTGACGCACAGGCGTGGTGGTGCGCCCTGGCGGCAGAGCTCCAGCAGGATGTGCCGGGAGTCCCGGCCGCCGCTCAGCGGAAGGACGTACGGCTCGGTGGGCAGCCGGCGGGCCACCGCGGCGCGGAACAGATCGATGAAGCCGTCGACGGCCTGCGAGCGGGTGAGGTCCGCGGGCTGCGGCACGGGGGGCGCGGCCGAACGGATCCGCGTCCCGTCGCGGGTCCAGGCCAGCGTGGTGGCGGGGGGCAGCGCGCGGATCCTGGTGAACGCGGTGTCCTCGCCGAGGAAGAAGCCGAGCCGGACGAAGACGGCCAGCGCGTCATGGTCGAGTTCGGCGCTCTCGCCGGGCGGCAGCAGGGCGAGCGGATCGGGGGAGAGCGCGAGGGAGTGGGCGTCGGTGCGGTGGTACAGAGGGTGCATGCCGTACCGGTCGTTGCGGGCGAGGAGGCGGTCGCCGTCCCATTCCCAGGCGGCGAAGACGCCCTCCGGCGGCGGCCCCTCGGCCAGCGCGTCCCCGCCGAGGGGATGTCCGAGCCGGGCCTCCTTGTCGCCCTCGACCCGGACTCCGTCCGGTGTGGCGACGAGCCGGACGCGGGGCTTCACCGGGCGTCCAGGAGAGGCCGCACGGCGGCGCCGATCCGACGGGCCACCGCCTCCTGGTCGAGCACGGACCCGGCGAAGGCGATCGTGCTCTTCTTGTGCTCCTCGATCGCCGACGGGTCGCTCAGCCAGTCGTCGACGGTACGGAACAGGTCCTCGGGTGCGGCGCAGGCCTGGCCGAGACGGTGCTCCTGGATCAGACCCGGCACCCACTGCTCCATCGGCAGCCCCGACTCCAGCATGAGCACCGGAATCCCGAAGTAGGCCGCCTCCAGTGTGGTGTTGGGTCCCGCTTTCGAGACGAGCAGACCGTACGGAGACCTGGACGCGCGGTCGATGTAGTCGAAGTACTCGGCCTGGGTGAGGCGGCTGTGGAACCGCCAGTGCGCGAGTCGCTCGGCACCGGCGGCGGCGCGGCGGGCGAGGTCGGGGTCGTCGTAGCCGACGAACACCAGGTCGATGTCCGGGTGCCTGGCGGCGATGTGCCGCACGAGCTCCAGATAGACATCGCCGCCGCGGTTGCAGAAGACGATCAGCCGGGGGCGCCCGGAGTCGGTGTCCCCGCCCCAGGGGCCGGCTGTCGGAGCGGCGGATTCGCTGGTCATGAAGGAGCGCAGGTCGTGCTGCGCGACCAAGGGGCCCACCACCCGCACCCGGTCCGGATCACCGCCGGCGTGCGCGAGGAGATGGTCCTTCGCCCAGGCGAAACCCACCAGCGTCAGGTCGGGATACGGGCTGCGGTGCAGCGGGAGCTGGAGGAGCCCCGGGTTGGTGACGTGGCTGACGACCCGCGTGCGCATCCCCGCCAGCCGTACGGCGGCCACGCACAACCGGGCCACGAAACCCTTCGTGCCGACGACCACGTCCGGGGCGGTGGCGCGCAGGTGCTCGGTGAGCGGGGCCAGTTCGGTGATCTGCCCGGGGGCCGGATCGCTCTCGAAACCCGCGGGGAAACGTTCCTGGAGGCGGGCCATCAGGGCCATGTAGCGCCGGGTGCGGACGGTCGCGTCCGGGCTCTCCAGGGAGATCGTGCGGATCTCGGCACCGGCCTCGCCCAGCCAGGGCAGGATCGGTTCCGCCTCCAGCAGGGACACTTCCGCGTCGACGGCGCCGCGCAACACCCGGGAGAACCGGGTGGCGGCGAGGTAGTTGCCGAACTCCCCCCAGGTCCTGGGGGACAGTACCTGGATGTGCGGGCGGTCAGGGCGCACGGTGAGGCTCCTCGGTGAGGTCGAGGCACGCGGAGGACGGGGTGTGCGTGGGAAGCGCCTGGTACCAGAGCTGGTACGTCAGGAGCGCCCACAGCTTGCGCGAGGTGTCGCGCCGGCCACTGAGGTGGTCGTCGGTCAGCAGCCGAACGGCACCGGAGTCGAACAGCCCGCCGCTGTCGAGGGCCGGCGCCGAGAGTGTGTCCAGCAGCAGCGTGCGCAACTCGCCGCGCAGCAGGGCGGCCAGCGGGGCGCGGAAGCCGAGCTTGGTGCGCCGCACGATGTCCGTCGGTAGCCAGTCGTCGGCGACTCGGCGCAACAGGTACTTGCCGGTGAAGCGGTGCAGTTTCAAAGCGGTGGGCAGCGCGTTGGCGTACTCGACGAGGTCCAGGTCGAGGAAGGGGGAGCGCAGTTCGAGGGCGCTGCGCATGCCGCCGCGGTCGGTCTTGGTGAGAATCACGTCGCGCAGGAAGTGGGCGAAGACGCCGAGTTGGCTGCGCTGCACGTCCGTCAGGCCCGGCTGGCCGTCCAGGAGCCGGGAGACCTCGGCGAAGGGGTCGTGCCCGGCCAGCTCCGCGCGGGCCTCCGGGCGGAGCAGACCGGGTAGTTCCGCCGGGCCGAAGGGGGCTGTGGACAGGTAGAAGCGGTGCTCGGGCGCCGCGCGCAGCCCGCGTGCCAGCAGGCCGAGGGCCGCGGCGGCGGGCAGATTGCCGGACCGCGCGGGCAGTCTGCGCACGAGGGCCCGGACCAGGACTTCCAGGCGGGGGGCCGGCATCAGCCGCAGCAGCAGCTCGATCGCCCGCTCGGCCTGGAAGTACCGGTAGCCGAGAAGCAGTTCGTCGGCACCGTCCCCGGTGAGTACCCCGCGGACGTGCTGCCGTGCCGCCCGGCAGACGATGCGGGTGGGCAGCAGAGAGGGGTCGGCGAGGGGCTCGTCGGCCCGGGCGTACTCCGACTCCACCACGTCGGCGAGATCACGTCCGCCGATGCGGACGACGTGGTGCTCGGTGCCCAGGTGCCGGGCGACCGAGCGGGCGTACGCGCTCTCGTCGAAGTCGGGCTGCTCGAACCCCGCGCTGAAGGTCAACACCGGCTGCCGCGGCGACAGTTGCTGAGCGACGGCGGCCACCGCGCTGGAGTCGAGGCCCCCGCTCAGCAACACTCCGAGCCGGCGCTCCGTGCTGCTGACCCGGCGGGCGACCGCGGCCCGGAACAGCTCCTCGAAGCGTGCGGCGGCCTCCCGTCGGCCCGGCGTCCGCGCGCCCGTCGTCAATCGGGGCCGCCAGAACTCCCCCTCGCGCAGCCGGCCCTCGGAGTGCTCCAGGTAACTGCCGGGGCGGACCTTGTGCACGCCGGCCACGGCCGAGCCGGGCGCGCAGAACGCCTGGAGCGTCAGATAGCCGGCGAGGGCCCGCACGTCCGGGGTGCGCGGGGCGTGGGGATGGCGCAGCAGCGCGGTGAGCTCGGAGGCGAAGGCGATCCCGCCGGGGACCCGCGTGTAGTAGAGCGGCTTCTTGCCCATCGGATCACGGGCCAGCACGGTCGTCGCGGTGCGGGCGTCGTGCAGCACGAAGGCGTACATGCCGCGCAGCCGCTCCAGTACCTTCAGGCCGTACCGCTCGTACAGCTCCACCAGCACCTCGGTGTCGCCGGCCGTGCGCAACCTGGCTCCGGTGGCCCGCAGTTCGCGGCGCAGCTCCTCGTGGTTGTAGATCTCCCCGTTGAGGACGAGCGCGGTGGCGCCGCTCGCGGAGACGAACGGCTGCCGGCCCCGTTCGGGATCGACGAAGGTCAGGGCACAGTGCGCGAAGGTCACGCCGCGGTGGTGGCACCAGCTGCTGCCGTCGGGGCCGCGGTGCGCCACCGCGTCCAGCATCCGTTCGGCCGTGGAGCGGGCGGCCTCCTGGCCACCGCTGATATCACTGAATCCCACGAAGCCGCACATACCGGCTACAACCGCTGGGTGGGCGCCATCCGGGCCGACGAGGCGCTCTCGTGCGGTGGCGTGGGGGCGAGCGACTGCCTGGCCCACTCGATCTGCGTGGCCAGCCCGGTCCGCAGGTCCGTGCGCGCGGTGAAGCCGAAGTGGTGCCGAGCCCGTGCGATGTCGGCCGTCGTGGAGCGTACGTCGCCGATGCGCGCCGGACCGTACCGTGCGTCGGGCGTCCTGCCCGTCAACTCGCCGGTCAGCGCCAGGACCTCGTTCATCGACACGGCACTTCCTGTGCCGATGTTCAGGACGCAGCTGCCCTGCTCCGCTCCTGTCGCGGCGAGCATCAGCGCGCGCACGATGTCCGACACGTGGACGAAGTCGCGGATCTGGGTGCCGTCGCCGTAGATCTCGATCGGCTTGTTCTCCAGGGTGGCGCGGATGACCCGGCCGATGAACATGTCGGGGCGCTGGCCGGGGCCGTAGACGGTGAAGAACCGCAGGGCGCTCACCGCCAGAGCGGCGTCGCGGCGGGCCGCGAAGGCGAGGGCGAGCCGTTCCGCGGCGAGTTTGCTGACCCCGTAGGGGGAGAGCGGGCGAGGGAGATCGTCCTCGCTCATGGCGCCCTCCGAACCGCCGTACACGCTGGAGGACGAGGCCATGACCACGCGGGGCACTCCGGCACGGACGCAGGCGTCCATGAGGCGTTGGGTGGCCAGCACGTTGCAGTTGAGATACTCCGGGAATTGTGTCCAGGACGGACGCACACCCGGTAATGCGGCTAAGTGGAAGACCGTGGCGGCATTTTCCAGACAAGCCGAAAGATCCGCGGAGACGAGGTCGGCGCGGATCGCCTGGAGAGATCCCAGCTCCACGGACGGCGAAATCTCACCGGTGGCCCAGCTCGCTTTTCGGTCGATACCCACCACGTTTGTGCCGCTGCGCCGCAACGCCTCGACAAGATGGGAGCCGATGAAACCCGCGGCACCGGTGACCACTGCTTGTCCCGCGGCCTGAGCCCCGTCGTGCGCGTCACCCGACATGGCGAATCCCCCTTGGTTCCGTTGGCATCCGGTCATTCAAGGCGGTGCTCCGTGCTGGTGCTGTCTCCGGGCGTCGATCCACTGCGGACACGGGAACTCGGCCGGTTCCAACGTACGGAGTTCCGGCAGAATACGGACGAGATTGCTTGGTGCGCAGCGACCACGTGCAAGGCGAATTGCCCAGAAGACCCGTGGAGTCTAACAGCGCGAGGAATCGGCAGCAATGGCGTTCCGGCCCGAATCGATCCGCCGACAAGTGGCAGGTCGTATTCCGCATGCGAGCGCGCCATTCCCGGGTTCCCGGCACAGAGATCGAATTGACCAGCCCGCCGGTGCACGTGTCATTCCCAACAGCGGGAACGGACTTTAAGCTGAGGCCTTCCGCCGCCCGGGGAGGGAACGCGTTGGCCGGCAGTCCGTTACGGCAGCTCTCCGTACTGTTCCGTTATCTGCGCGGGGAACGGCCGTCCGTCCTCCTCCTCGCGGTGCTCGTCCCGCTGGGCATCGGGCTCCAGCTGGTGGCACCCCAGATGCTCCGCCGGTTCATCGACCACACGCTGTCCCACAGCCCCCCCGGCATCCTGTTCGCGGTCGCCGCCTGGTACCTGGCGGCGGCTCTCGGGCTGCTCGTGGTGACCATCGGCTGCGACGCCGTGGCCGCGCGGCTCGCCTGGCGCACCACCAACCGGCTGCGTGCCGACCTGGTGGCCCACTGTCTGCGCCGACCCTCCCGCTTCTACCAGCAACACCCGCCGGGCGAACTCGTCGACCGCGTCGACGGCGACGTCACCAGACTCGCCGCGGTGATGTCCGCGCTGGTCCTGGAAGTACTCGCCCAGATGCTGCTCGTCCTCGGGATCCTCGCCGCCCTCTTCCAGCTCGACTGGCGACTGGCCCTGGTCTTCGTGCCGTTCGCCGGGGGCACCCTCCTGCTGCTGCGCCGGCTCGTGGGCAGGGCGATGCCCTTCGTCGCCGCCCGGCAGACCTCCTCCGCGGAACTCCTCGGCTTCCTGGAGGAACGCCTCACCGGCGCCGACGACCTGCGAACCAACGGAGCCTGCGCCCACACCCTGCGAGCCCTGGAGACCCGACAGGCCGAGCTGTACCGGCGGGCCCGCCGCGCAGCTCAGGTCTCCGTGCGCTGGCCCGCCACGGTCCAGGGCCTGTCCACCGTCAGCGTGGTCCTCGCCCTGGCCGTCAGCGTGTGGCTGCACGACCGCGGGCAGATCTCCACCGGGACCACCTTCGCCTGCCTGTCGTACGCCATGCTGCTGCGCCGCCCGCTGCTGGCCGTCACCACCCGCTTCCACGACCTGGAGGAGGCGGCGGTCGGTGTGCGGCGCCTCCAGGAGCTGCTGCGCCAGGACGACGACGTCGTGCGCACCGGCACCCGCCGGCTGCCCGCGGGACCGCTGGGCGCCCGACTCGACCGGGTGTCCTTCTGGTACGACGCCGGTGAACCGGTACTGCGTGACGTCTCCTTCCGGCTGCGCCCCGGCGAACGGCTCGGCATCGTCGGCCGTACCGGCAGCGGCAAGTCGACCGTCGTCCGGCTGTTGTTCGGGCTGCACCACCCGGTGAGCGGCACGGTCGAGGTCGGCGGCCGGGACGTGGCCGGACTCGATCCCCGGGTGCTGCGCAGCCGGGTCGCCCTGGTCACCCAGGAGGTGCAGATCTTCCATGCCACACTCCGTGACAACCTCACCTTCTTCGACCATTCCGTCGGCGACCACCGGGTGAGCGCCGCGCTGGACGAGGCCGGGCTCACGGACTGGGTGCGCGAGCTGCCCGACGGTCTGGACACCGTGCTGGGCGCGGGAGCGCGGGGGATGTCCGCAGGGCAGGAGCAACTCCTCGCGCTGGCCAGGGTGTTCCTTCGGGACCCGGCCGTGGTCCTGATGGACGAGCCGACGGCCCGGCTCGACCCGCACACCGAGCGACTGCTCATGCCCGCGGTGGAGCGGCTGCTCAAGGGGCGGACCGCCGTCGTGGTCCAGCACCGGCCGCACGCGCTGCGCGATGTGGACCGCGTCCTCGTCCTGGACGCGGGGTCGGTGGTCGAACACGGGGAGCAGACCGCGCTCGCGGCGGACCCCACCTCGCGTTTTTACGAACTGCTGCGCGCCGGCTGACGGGGCGGAAGGGTGGCCGACATCGACGGACGGGGCACGTTCGGGCGGCTCGGGGCTGTGCTGCGCGGTTCGGCGGGCGCGTACTGGACGCTGACCGGGCTGTGGGTGCTGCTGCGGGCCGGGACCCTGGCGGTGGGGCTGCTGTTCCAGCGGCTGTTCGACGCCATGGGCGCCGGCGGCGGGGTCTGGCTGCTCATCGCCTGGGTGGCCGCGATCGAGGGGGCGCGGCTGTGCCTCCAGTTCGGCGTGATGATCAACCGGCTGGAGCCCCGGGTCCAGTACGGCACCACGGCCCGGCTGCGGCGGGAACTGCTCGGCTCCGCCCTGAGCGGGCGGACAGCCGCGGCCCGTACCGCTCCGGGGGAGGGGCTGCGGGTGGTGGGCGAGGATGTCGACGAGACGGGCTTCTTCGTGGCCTGGGCGCCCACCAACCTCGCGCACTGGCTGTTCGTCGTCGCCTCCGTCACCGTCATGATGCGGATCGACGCGGTGGTCACGAGCGCGCTGCTGGCGCTGCTGGGCCTGATCACGGTGGTCACAGCGGCGGTCCACGGCCGGTTCCTCCGCTACCGGCGCACCACCCGTGCCGCGTCGGCCGAGGTCGCGGGCGCCCTGCGGGAGGCGGTCGGGGCCGTGAAGGCGGTCCAGGCGGCGGCCGCCGAGGATCATGTGGCCGCTCACATCGACCGGTTGAACGCCGCGCGGGCCAAGGCGGCGGTGCGCGAGGAACTGTTCGCGGGCGTGCAGCGGACCGTGATCGGCAACGCGGCCCCCCTCGGCGTCGGCGTCGTACTGCTGCTGACGGCGGGCCGGGCGAACAGCGGGACCTTCAGCGTCGGGGACCTGGCGCTGTTCACCTTCTATCTGCAGATCCTCGCCGAGGCGCTGGCCTCGATCGGGATCCTTTCGGTACGACTGCAGCGGGTCTCGGTGGCGCTGGACCGAATCGCGGACTACCTCCGAGAGCGGCCACGGACGCCGACTGAGGAACCGGGGCCCGTCCCCGAAGAGGGGCCCGAGCTGCGGGAGTTGACCGTCAGTGGGCTGACCGCACGACATCCCGGTGCGGAGCGCGGTGTCGAGGACGTCGACCTGACCGTCGTACGTCACTCCGTCACAGTGGTCACCGGCGGCGTCGGCTCGGGCAAGTCGACGCTGATACGGGCCGTCCTGGGACTGCTGCCGCTCGAGCGGGGCGCTGTGCTGTGGAACGGGGAACCGGTCGCCGATCCCGCGAGTTTCCTGGTCCCCCCGCGCTGCGGTTACACGCCCCAGGATCCGCGCCTGTTCAGCGGAACGCTGCGCGACAACGTACTGCTGGGCCTGGGCGACGACGGTGACCAGGGTGGCGGTGGCGAAAGGATCTTCGAGGACGTGGCGCACCTCGCCGTCCTCGCCCCCGACCTGGCGGCCATGCAGGACGGCGCCGGTACCGTCGTCGGTCCGCGGGGCCTGCGGTTGTCCGGCGGCCAGCTCCAGCGGACGGCGATCGCCCGGATGCTGGCCCGGCGCCCCCAGCTCCTGGTCCTGGACGATGTCTCCAGCGCCCTGGACCCCGCGACGGAGCGACTCCTGTGGACGCGACTGCTGGACGGCTCGGTCACCGTCCTCGCGGTGTCGCACCGGCCCGCTCTGCTGCGCGCGGCAGCCCGGGTCGTGGTGTTGAAGGACGGGCGCGTGGACGCGGTGGGGACCTGGGAAGAAGTACTGGCCGAGTCCGCCGAGATGCGCCGGATCCAGGCGAACCCGGCACAGCGGCAGGGCGAGCCCGGGACAGAGACACGGTGAACCCGGGACAGAAGCACGGTGAACCCGGGACAGGGGGTGGCGTGAGCTCGGGACGGTGGCGGTGTGACTCAGCCGCGCGGCGCGCCCAGCTCGGTCCAGATCCCGTCCAGCGCCTCGACGAACCGGCGGACGTCGGCGGCCTCGTGCACGGCGGAGGGCGCCACCCGGAGGATCTCCTCGCCCGCGGGCACACTCGGCGCGTTGATGGCCTGTACGTAGACGCCGTGCCGCTCCAGCAGCAACGCCGACATCGTCTTGCACAGGCGGTCCTCGCCGACGAGGACCGACACGATATGGGTCTGATCGGACAGGAAGGGGATGCCCGCGTCCCGCAACAGACCATGCAGCAGGGCGGCGTTGGCCGCGAGCCGCTCACGTTCGGACTGGGAGCCACGCAGATGCCTCACGGCGGCGAGCGCGCCCGCCGCCACGGCGGGCGGCAGTGCCGTGGTGAAGATGAACGAGCGGGCGAAGGCCCGGACCGCGTCCATCAGAACGGTGGGCCCGGCGACATAGCCGCCGGTCATCCCGAAGCCCTTGGCCAGCGTTCCCATGACCACGGTGAACGCGGGCGCGAGGCCCTCCTGCGCCGCGATGCCGGCTCCCCCGGGGCCGTACATACCGACGGCGTGCACCTCGTCCAGGAACGTCACCGCCCCGTACCGCTTGGCGATGTCGGCGATCTCCGCGAGTGGCGCGATGTCGCCGCGCATCGAGTGCACGGACTCCGTCACGACGAGTTTGGGCCGCTGTGGATCCACACCGGACAGCAGTTCTTCGAGATGCGCGCAGTCGTTGTGCCGGAAGATGAACTTCTGGGCTCCGCTGTGCCGTAAACCGTCGATGATGGACGCGTGGTTCAACTGGTCGGAGAACACGGCACAGTCGTCGATGTGACCGGCGAGCACGGAGAGGGCGCCCTCGTTCGCGGAATACCCGGAGGTGAACAGGACCGCGTCCGCCTTTCCGTGCAGCGCGGCGACCTCCGCCTCCAACGCGACGTGGTAGCGATTCGTCCCACCAATGTTGCGCGAACCGCCGGAGCCGGCCCCGCATTCGTCGACGGCACGTTTCATCGCCGCCAGAACGTCCGGGTGCTGGCCCATACCTAAATAGTCGTTGCTGCACCAGATCGAGATCTCGCCATGGTGTGCCGTGTCGGCCGCCGGGAAGCGGCCCGCGATGCGGCCGAGCTCCAGGAACTCCCTTTTCCGCTCGGACGTTTCCTGCGCAAGACGTGCGAAGAAATCCATGTACTCGGACATGTCTCATGCTCGCTCTCTGTCGCATTCCCTCCGCCGCGCCTCATCGTAGGATGGGCTGCGGTCCCTGCACAGTGCGCGTTCGCACGAAAAGCGGAGCATCGATGACCGAATGTGAAATCCACTTCCCGTGGATCTGCAAGGCATTTTCCGGCCGTAGTCGAGGTGGCCGGTGGTCTCGCTCCAGGGCGGACTCCAGCAGCCGCTCGGGCAGCTGCTGCGGCAGCCCGCCCTCGCCGGTCAGCCGCTGACCACCGCCTGGCCCTACCTCGTCCTGGTCCACACCTGGCCGGCCCTGCAGGGGCACGTCCCGCCGGTAGGCGGGGCTGGGGGAGAGGTCTTCGATCGCGAGTCATTGCTTCTTGCTTGCGGCCTTCGCTCCCTCAGGTTTCTTGTGTTTGGGCTTCTTTGGGCCCTTAGGTTTTTGCTGCCTCGTTTCCTGAGTGGCCGGGGGAAGTGTCGTAGTACTGGATGATGTTGCTTTGTCGCTGGCGCGCTCGTCCGGTGTGTCGTCGGCAGGGTGGGCGCGGGCTGGAGTGGGGCCGGGTGCGGGGTCGTCGCCGACGGCGCGGTCAGACGCTTGAACAGGTTGTCCTGTTGGGGCGGAGGTGTGTGGCGGCGTGGTCCTGGAGGTGCTGTCCGCCTGATCCGGCTGAGGCTCGGTCGTCCTCGAGGGCGTGGACCGCGAAGGGCGTGGATGGTCTCGCGCGTCGGCGCCGGGGGGCGAGGCGAGATCGCTCTGGACGGTCCCGGTGATCGCTAGTGCCAGCGCCCCCGCCGCTGCGACGGTCATCGGCCGCAGCCACGCCCGGCGGGTCTGTTCACGGGCCTTGGCGGAAGCTGGTTGTGCGAGGTGTGCTGCTGCCGCTCCGGCTTCTGCCGGCGTTGATGCGGGGTTCGTCGGTCGAGGAGCGGGGGCGCGGTGCGTGGCCGTCGTCGTGGGCGTTCCCGGCGCGAGGATCACTGGGTGCCGATCCTGCGCGGGAGCGGATGCGGCCTCATCGAGCAGGCGCAGCATGTGGGCGGTGGTGGGGCGGTGCTGCGGTTCTTGGGCGGTGATCAGGGAGAGTGCGCGGGCCAGACTGTCGGGGACCTCGTCGGGGATCCGGGGGGCTCGCAACAGGTGGCTGATGCCCGCTTCGAGGGGCGTGGTGCGGCGTGAGGTGTCGCCGGTGAGGGCTTCAAGAAGGACCAGGCCCAGGGCGTAGACGTCACTGGCCTTGCTCGCGCCACCACCGAGCAGCTGTTCGGGGGCCATGTACGCCAGGGAACCGACCAGGGTTCCCTCTTCGCTGTGGGTGGGCTCGCCGATGGAGCGGGAGAGCCCGAAGTCGGCGAGTCGGGGCGCACCGCGTTCGTCGAGAAGGATGTTGGACGGCTTGATGTCACGGTGGATGATGTCGCAGCCGTGCACATGATCAAGGGCCGAGGTCAGGGTCGTTCCCAGGCGGAGGGTCTGCGCGGTGGTCAGGGGGCCCGCGGTGAGACGGTCCCGTAACGTGGTGCCGCGCACCAGTTCGGTCACCATGTAGGCGCCCTCGCCGTGCCGGCCGGCGTCGTAGACGGTGACAAGAGCCGGGTGGGAGAGGCGGGCCAGCGTCAGCGCCTCGTCGCAGAAGCGGTCTGCGGTGACCGTGTCCGCAGTGGAACGGAAGACTTTCACCGCCACCTCTCGGCCCAGAACCGTATCGACAGCGGCGAACACGTCGGCCGTTCCTCCTGACCCCAGCCGGCGCCGCATCCGGTATCGGCCGCCGCCGAGCAAGGTCTCCCGCGCGTCCGCGGCTGCGTCCCTACCGCCAGGTCCTATGGGCATCGACAGCCTCCTCCACGCACAGACAGTGCACTGCCGCGTACCCCGGGGCGCAGCGATCACGCCGACGTGACAGCGTGTTCGGGCGACGCCTCGTATCCAGCCGCCCGGTAGGGGGCGACGGTGGCAGCGTTCGAGCTCGGGGTGCTGACGAGTGCGCTTGACGCGCCCAGTTCACGCAGCGCCGCCGCGGCGGCGACGCTGATCGCCGTCCCGTAGCCGCGACCGCGGTCGTCGGCGTGCACGCCCACCGGCTCCGGCAGGCCGGGCCTGCCGGGCCCGGCAGGCCAGACCGTCGCCGCGGCCACCGCGTTGTCCCGGTCGGCGTAGCCGATCAGGCAACGGGCGTCGGCGTAGACGGGCCCGGCCGCAAGAACGTGCCAGATCTCCTCGGTGGACCTCGGGCTGCCGAACGCCGAGCGGCGGAGACGTTGGCGGCCCATGGAACAATCCCTTCGGCCACAGGCTCAGGGGGGCGACGCATGGAACGGGTTGGGGCTGCACGAGAGCTCGTGCTCGGTTACGTCCGCGCTCTGAACACGATTGACGAGGCCATGAGGGTAGCTGTCCCCTCGCTTGCGCGACTGGCAGATGTCCTCGGTCTGGTCCGTTCGCGCCGGATCATCAGCCGGAGCGGGCACATCGACACCTACTCCTACACGGTTCATGGGGCAGGGTGCCGCTTCATGAGTGACAACGGTATTGAGGTCGATGTGGACTTCGCTGCCGACGGGAGGGAAGTCTTTGATCTCTGGCGGCTGCGCTGCTACGGGTTGAGCCTGCCGGAGCCTCTTGATGTCACGGATGAGGAGCTGCGGTCCGCCGTGTGGTCGCTGCAGCCGCTTCTGACCGAGGTGCGGCCGGGGTGGTTCAGCGTAGCCAGCTGATCGCTCCGGCGCACCTTGCCCAGTCCGGAGCCGTGGGTGGCGCCGCGCCGGGCGATCAGGGGTTTGATGCCGCGCTTCCACAGCAGGCGGCGGTACTTGTCGAAGTCGTAGCCCCGGTCCGCGTATAGCCGAAGCGGCTGGTGGAGCGCGGCCGGCTGGACGAGGACGCGCCGGGACGTCGAAACGGTGCCCAACTCGCCCGGGTCGTCGCCGCCCACCCGGGCGAGCAGGGAGGCGGCCCTCGCGGCGTACGAGAAGTCCCCCTTCCCCGCAGCGAGGCGTCCGCCGCTCAGTCCGCCGCCAACCTGAAGACGATGTTCGGCGAGAAGGGGCTGGAGCGGATGACCGAGTTCTTCATGTCCGTGCGGGACGGCGCGGGACGGGACTGTTTCCTCCTTGACGGTGGCGGTCGGCACCGGCGGCCGTCACCGTCAGGGTGTCGAGCCGGGTGATCTGCTGAGCCACGCTCCTTTCGATGACGGCGGCGAGCTCCTTCGCCCGCTGGGCGCTTCCTGACGTGCGTTCGCTCGCGCACAGCATGCGGGCCTGGACCAGATGGGCCCGCAGACTCTCGGTGAAGAGGCGATCGAAGCTTTCCCCCGTCACCGTCCTCGCTCTGCGCACCGTGTCGGGTGTGACCATGCCCGGCATGTTGTGCCCCTCGTGGGGGCGGGTGTCGGGAACACCCGAGGCCTCCAACAGCTCACGCAGACCGACGAGCTCGTCCTTCAATCTCCTTCCCGCCTCCTCGGCCCAGTCGGCCAGGGCCGGACGGTCGGCGCGGGCGGGCGTCAAGTCGATGAGCAGCGAGGCCCGTTCGTCCATGGGGATCATCAACTGGATCCATGCCGTGTCGGTGTCGTTGAAGGCGGCGGGCGCGGGCCCGTCGGCCGCCGGCTGCGAAGTGCAGCCGGCGACCGTCAGGCCCAGGAGCAGGGCGACCGCCGTCCGCCGGGTCAGAACGTTCCGGCGGAGTTGCACTTGGCGCTCTGCACGATGCAGTCCTTCACGCGCTGCCCGAGGGCCGCGGTGTCCCAGGCGTTGAAGAAGTCACCGTGGATGGACGAGGCCATGCCCGACGCGAGGCTGAACCCGTCGGCGCTGCCGCTGGTCGGGTAGCTGATGACGAACGACACCGAGGGGATGGCGACCGGGTAGGCGCCGCTGCACTTGCCGTCGTAGGTGAAGGCGACGTGCGACTTGTGATCAGGGCTGTCGAGATGCTTGCCGTCCCAGCAGTCCGGGAAGACCAGCTGGTACGTCAGCTTGGCGGTGGGGGCGCACAGCGGCCAGTTGCCGTCGGCGCTGCGGCCGGTCTCGCCGCCAGGTCCGGCGCACCAGAACTGGGCGGGCGAGCCGGCCGGGGTGGCCACCTGCAACTTGGCGTTGCCCGCGATCATGCGGAAGCCTTGCGGGAAGGGCACGGTCGCCGTGGGGTCGGGCAGCCGCGACCCGTAGTAGACGATCATCCCGTCGGGTTCGACCGCCTTGCCGCGCTCGTAGAGCGTGGGGATCCAGTACGCCGAGAGATCCTTGGCGGGTGTGCAGGTCGTGCCCGTGTTGCCCTGCAGGCTCTGGGTGGTGGTGAACGCGTCGGTGCTCTTGTTGCCGAAGAAGCTGTGCATGTGGGACGCGCCCGGCAGGCCCGGGGCGACGATCGGGTCGTCCGGCTTGGAGTGGCTGTAGGTGCAGGTGGCGTTGAACTCGGGGACGCGCACGGCGTTGGCGGGCACCGGCGTCGGGGTCATCGCCCGGAACTGGTTCAGCTGGGCCTGCCACTTGGTCTGGTCGACGTCGACCCAGCCCGGTGCGGGCTCGTCGCCGCCGCTGACGAACGAGAACCAGTTGATGTTGACGAAGTCGCCGGGTGTGGTGCTGCGCAGCACCGCGAACACGCTCTGGGCGCCGGTCGGATGGGTGGTGACGTCGGCGCTGCGCGTCGCCCAGGTCTGCCAGCCCCCGGTGGGGCCGGTCTGGATCACGGCGAGCAGGGGGCCGGTCAGGGAACCGGTGCGCAATTCGACGGACCCGCTGCCCGTGGCGGTGGCGATGCGCGCCGACACCGCCAGGCGGCCGGCGGGCCCGAGGTCGACCTGGTCGAAGCGCATCCAGTCGCCGTCGGCGAGGTAGGCGGCGTTCTGCCCGCCGCCCGTGTCGGCGGTCGTCTCCAGGGTGACGCCGGACTGCGCCGCGTAGGACTCGGCCTGGACGGTGACGGTGGCGGCCCGCGCTGCGGGGGCGCCGAGGGTGATGCCGAGGGCGGCAGCCAGGGCGATCACCAGGGCGACGATCAGTAAGGGATGGAGGTGCAAGGGGTGTCTGTGCATGTCACTTCCTCATCGGTGGGGGAGGGGCGTGGTGCGGCTGCGGTCCGGCCCGGAACCGAGGTGTCCGGGCCGGATCCGGCAAGGGGGCCGGTGCCGGCTGCGCTACTGGTAGACGCGCACGTAGTCGACGAGCAGTCGGGACGGGAACGGCGTCGACGCGTCGGTCGGGCCGGGCCAGTCGCCGCCGACCGCGAGGTTGAGGATCATGTAGTGCGGGTGGTCGAAGATCCAGGGTCCGCGCGTGCGCTCCACCTGGTCCTTGTCCAGGGTGAACACGGTGCGCCCGTCGACGCTGAAGACGATGCCCTTGCTGTTCCAGTCGGCGGCCCAGGTGTGGAAGTCGTCCGAGAAGTCGGCGCCCGAGGACAGCCGGTACGGCGAGCCGATCCCGTTGCCACCGTTGTAGGCGGGGGCGTGCACGGTGGAGTAGGCGGTCTTCACGTCCTTGCCGAGGATCTCCATGATGTCGACCTCGCCGTTGTACGGCCACGGACGGCCGGTGAGGAAGTCGCCGCCCATCATCCAGAAGGCGGGCCACAGTCCGTTGCCCTTGGGCACCTTGATACGGGCCTCGACGCGTCCGTAGGTGAACTGGAAGGTGGCGCCGGTGTTCATGCGGGCCGAGGTGTACTGGCAGGTGGTGCTGCCGGTCAGCGGGTCGGGCGGGCAGGCTCGGCCGGGGCTGGCTTCCTTGCGGGCCTCCATGGCGAGGTGGCCACCGCCGTCGAGCGCCGCGTTCTGGTGGTCGGTGTAGTACTGCAGCTCGCCGTTCTGGCCGGTGCCGGGATCGGCGCGCCACTTCGCCGGGTCGGGCTTGCCGCCGGCGGCTCCGTCGAAGTCGTCGCTCCAGACCAGCCGCGGTGGCTGCGCCGGGTCCGGCGGCAGCGGCGGCGCCGGGACGGGGGCGCCTCCGGTGCCGTACACCTGGAACTCCCAGAGGGAGTAGCCGTAAGGGGTGGCGCGTTCGGTGCCGTACATGCGGACGTAGCGCCCCGTGCCGGAGACGGCCAGGGTCTGTTTGAAGCCGGTGCCGGACGTGGTCGAGTAGACCGGCGTCCATTCGGTGCCGTTGGGCGAGACCTGGATCTGGAAGGACTTGGCGTAGGCGGGGTCCCACTGCAGGACGACCCTGGTGATCTGCGCGGTCGCGCCCAGGTCGACGGAGATCCAGCCGGGGTCGGTCCAGCCGGTGGTGGGACTGGTCGCCCATCGGGAGGCCGGGTCGCGGTCGAAGGCCCGGGCCGGTGTGCACTCCCAGCAGTTGCCGTCGGTCTGCGACGAGGAGGCCGCGCCGGTCTTCCCGTACGACAGCAGGGTGTCCCCGCCGGTGCCGGCTGTGCCGTACACCTGGAACTCCCAGAGGGAGAAGCCGTATTGAGTGCCGCGCTGGGTTCCGTACATGCGGACGTAGCGGCCCGTGGCTGTGAGGGTCAGGTTCTGGGTGCCGCCGGTGCCGACGGCCGTCTCGTGGACGGTGGACCAGGTCTCGGCGTCGTCCGAGACCTGGATGCGGAAGGTTCTGCCGTAGGCGGCCTCCCACTGGAGGGTGACACGGCTGATGTGGGCCGGGGCCCCGAGGTCGACCCTGATCCACTGCGGGTCGGAGAAGGCGCTGGACCAGCGCGTCGCGGGGTTGCCGTCGACGGCTCCCTGCGCGGTGAACGGGTCCTCGGTGCTCGACGCGACGACGGGCCGGCCCTGCGACAGCAGGGTCTCGGCGGCGTGGGCGCGGGGCGCGGGCAGGCTGACGAGGGTGAGCAGGACGGCCGCGACCAGAGCGGATAGGCCGAAGCGGCGGAGCAGGGGATGCACGGGCGACTCCTCATTGGGGGAAGGGTGAGGGAGCGCTCCCTGGGGGGTGAGAATGGGCCGGTGTCAGTGACCTGTCAAGGCTTTCGGCAACAGGTCCGTAACACCCTCGACGTACGTGCTGCGTGTCAGGGAACGGTTCCTGAGATCCACTGCGGCGGTGCGCGCGACACCGCCGACCGGCGCCGGAGATCGGGCAGTTGAGGCGAGGAAACGGCAACCAGATGCATGAGAGGAGCCGTTGACAGGCGGATCGGGCCAAGGTCATTCTGGAAGGAAAACGCTCCCTGGACTCGACGACCGGAGCACCGGTGATCGGAAGACGATGAAACGACCCACGCTCGCGGTGGTCGCCGCCCGGGCCGGCGTGTCCAAGTCGAGCGTCTCCCGGGTCGTCAACGGAGAGACCACCGTCGCGCCGGAGATCCGGGACGTCGTCATGCAGGCGGTGCGGGAACTCGGCTACGTGCCGAACGCCGCCGCCCGCAACCTGGTCACCCGTCGCACGGACGCCGTGGCCGTGGTCGTGTCCGATCCGCCCAAGGGTGTGGTCTCCGACGACCCGCTGTTCTCCACCGTGGTGCGCACCGTCAGCCGGGAGCTGGAGGCGGTCGGCAGACGCGTGGTGCTGATCCTCGCCGAGTCCGACGAGAGCCGGACCCGGGTGGAGCGCTACGTGGCGGGGGGCCACGTGGACGGCGTGATGCTCGTCGCCCTGCACGGCGCCGATCCCCTGCCGGCCGCGCTCGCCCGCATGGGCCTGCCCGTCGCGTCCTTCAACCGCACCGCCGCGACGGACGTCCCGTACGTGGCGCTGGACAACGCGGGCGGTGCGGAGCTGGCCGTACGGCACCTCCTGGAGCGGGGCAGACGCCGGATCGCCACGATCACCGGGCCGCTGGACCTGTACGAGTCCCGCGAACGGCTCGAGGGGTACCGCGCGACCCTGCGGGACACCGGCCGCCGCTCGATCGTCGCGCTGGGCGACTTCACGCGGGTGTCGGGCGCTGAGGCCATGCGGCAACTCATCGAGGACGACCCGGACGTCGACGCGGTGTTCGCGGCCAACGACCTCATGGCCATCGGGGCGCTGCGCACCCTGCACCAGGCGGGCCGCCGGGTCCCCGACGACGTGGCCGTGGTCGGGTTCGACGACATCGAGGCCGCCGCCTACACCACTCCCGCGCTCACCTCGGTCCGCAGTTCCATGGCAGACCAGGCCACCGCGACGGTGCGTCTGCTGCTGGCGCTCATCGAGGGCGGCCCCAGGAAGCCGGTGATCATGCCGAACGAACTCGTGGTCCGCGAGTCCAGCTGAACGAAGGGGCGTTCATCACGCGGCCCCACCGGTGAGCCGGGCTTTCAGGCGCTGTCGTGCGGGTCGAGACTGCCGGTGAGGTGGTCGCTGGCGACGTGCGCGTGCAGACGCACGCAGGATCGCGGCCGACCTCCAGGAAGAATCCGCTCCCGGGCCGCTCGTCGGCCCGAGGACGCTCCCATCGAAGCACCGCGCTCGCCCGCTTCTCACCGTGTTGACCGAAGTCGTCGGCGATGGTCCCGCACCCCGTGCGCCGGGCCGGCCCGTGCGCAAGAGACACAGGAGCGCTCCTGCGTCTTGCCCGAAATCCGTTCGACACCTTGACGACATGCCGTCCGACCCCGAAATTGGGAGCGCTCCCATGTCGCATGAAGCACTCCGTTTGCCGCGCGTCCCCCGTTTCCGAGCACCCTCCCTCCGTTCGAAGGACTTCAGCGTGCCGCGACACCTGTCCCCCGATCCCACCTGCTCCCCGCACGCGCCGAGACCGCGCCGCACGGCCCGGTCCGGACGCGTCGGGGCGTTCCTGGGCGGCATGACCACCGCCTGCGTCCTGGCCGCCGCGTCGGTGTGGCCCGCCACGGCGGGCGTGCCCGCGGACCCGCCGCCCGCCGCCGACGTCCCCGAACTCGTCGTCAACGGCGACTTCTCCGCCGGCACCGCGCCCTGGTGGTCCACCGCCAACAGCCCCGCCGCCGTCGTCGACGGCCGCCTGTGCGCCGACGTCCCCGCCGGCACCGCCAACGCCTGGGACGCCATCATCGGCCAGAACGACCTCGCCCTCACCGCCGGTGAGACCTACGTGCTCGCCTACACGGCGACGTCCACCGTGCCGACCACCATCCGCACCAACGTGCAGATGGCGACGGACCCGTGGACCACCGAACTCGGCACCGTCCAGCACGTCACCGAAACCCCTGAGCGCGTCACCCAGACCTTCACCGCGGGCGCCGACCACGACGCCGCGCAACTCGCCTTCCAGATCGGCGGCAACGCCCAGGCCCTCACTTTCTGCCTCGACGACGTCTCCCTGGCCGGCGGGACCCCGCCGCCGCCCTACGAGCCGGACACCGGCTCACCCGTGCGCGTCAACCAGGTCGGCTACCTCACCAACGGCCCCAAGAGCGGCACCTTCGTCACTGACGAGACCGACCCGCAGCCCTGGACGCTGAACGCGGCGGACGGCACGCGCGTGGCCGGCGGCACCACCGTCCCCGCGGGCCTGGACGCCTCCTCCGGACAGCGCACCCACACCTTCGACTTCGGCGCGGTGACCGCACCGGGCACGGACTACACCGTCACGGTCGCCGGACAGCGCAGCGAACCCTTCGCCATCGGCGACGACCTGTACGGCTCGCTGCGCACGGACGCGCTCGCGTACTTCTACCACAACCGCAGCGGCATCGAGATCGACGCCGACCTGGTCGGCGAGGAGTACGCGCGCCCCGCGGGCCACGTCAACGTCGGCCCCAACCAGGGCGACAACGACGTCCCCTGCCAACCGGGCGTGTGCGACTACCGCCTGGACGCGGCGGGCGGCTGGTACGACGCCGGCGACCACGGCAAGTACGTCGTCAACGGCGGCATATCCGTCGCCCAGTTGATGTCCTCCTTCGAGCGGACCCTGTACGAGGAGAACGCCGACGCGAACCCGCTCGGCGACGGCCGGCTGCGCGTGCCCGAACACGGCAACGCCACCCCCGACATCCTCGACGAGGCCCGCTGGGAGCTGGAGTTCCTCATGCGGATGCAGGTGCCCGCCGGGCAGCCGCTGGCCGGGATGGCGCACCACAAGCTGCACGACCAGGCGTGGACGGGACTGCCCACCCGCCCCGACCGCGACCCGCAGCCGCGCGAGCTGCACCCGCCGACCACCGCGGCCACCCTCAACCTGGCGGCCACCGCCGCCCAGTGCGCCCGGCTGTTCCAGGTCTACGACACGGCGTTCGCCGACCGCTGCCGCACAGCCGCCCGGTCCGCGTATGCCGCGGCCAAGGCCCACCCCGCCATCCTGGCCGACCCGGCCGACGGCACCGGCGGCGGCACCTACACCGACGACGACGTGCGCGACGAGTTCTACTGGGCCGCCGCCGAACTCTTCCTCACCACCGGCGAGGACGGCTACCGCCAGGACGTCCTGCGCTCACCCCTGCACGGCGTCACCGACGCGGTCTTCCCGCGCGGCGGCTTGTCCTGGGGGAGCACCGCCGGACTGGGCGCCCTGGACCTCGCGACCGTTCCGAGCAAGCTCACCGCCGCCGAACTCACCGCCGTACGCGCCATGGTGACGGGCGCGGCCGACGGATACGCGGCCGACTCGGCGAAGGCCGCCTACGGCCTGCCCTACGCCCCCGACGGCGGCCACTACACCTGGGGCTCCAACAGCCAGGTCGCCAACAACATGGTCGTCCTGGGCACGGCGCACGACCTCACCGGCAGGACCGTCTACCGCGACGCCGTCCTGCGCGGCCTCGACTACCTGCTGGGCCGCAACCCCCTCAACCAGTCCTACGTCACCGGCTACGGTGAACGCGACTCGCACAACCAGCACCACCGCTTCTGGGCCCACCAACTCGACCCGACGCTGCCGAACCCCGCCCCCGGCTCGCTGGCCGGCGGACCGAACGCCGGCATCGAGGACCCAGTCGCCCAGGCCAAACTCAAGGGCTGCGCGCCGGCGATGTGCTACCTCGACGACATCGAGTCCTGGTCCACGAACGAGGTCACCGTCAACTGGAACGCCCCGCTCGCCTGGGCGGCGTCCTACGTCGACGACCTCGGCGGCGGCCGCGCCACCGATCCGGCCTGCGAGGTCACCTACACCTCGGTGCGCTGGGGCGGCGGCTTCACCACCCAGGCCGTGGTGAAGAACACCGGGACGGCCGCGATCAAGCCCTGGACGCTCGACTGGACGTTCGCCGACCGGCAGAAGGTGGCCGACCCCTGGGGAGCGGACGTCGAGCAGATCGGTCCGCGGGTCACCGCGAAGGCCCTGAGCTGGAACACGACCCTGGCGCCCGGCGCCACCGTCCGCTTCGGCTTCAACGGACAGTCCACCGGACTCGTCACCGACCCCCGCGTCTTCCGCCTGAACGGCAAATCCTGCACCACGATCCCCCCGCGCTGA
Organism: Streptomyces sp. NPDC030991; assembly: GCF_055571235.1. Classification (NCBI taxonomy): domain Bacteria; kingdom Bacillati; phylum Actinomycetota; class Actinomycetes; order Kitasatosporales; family Streptomycetaceae; genus Streptomyces; species Streptomyces sp. NPDC030991. The sequence goes on along the minus strand of NZ_JBVIFR010000011.1, from coordinate 290,640 downwards.
TCTCGGCGCCCGGCGGGCCGTCACGTCCCACGAGCGGCAGCGACCGCACACGACGTGACGGCCCGTCGACGCGCAACCTCCCACCCCCCGAAGACGGATGGATACGGCACGGAGTGAGACGGGGAGGATCAGCTCCGGCGCCCCCTGGTGTTCGATTCGGATCGGGGTAGACGCGCTGCTCTTCCTGGACGCCTGAGGTGGGTACCTCCCTCCCTGGCCGCATTGGATACCTATGTCCGAAGGGTCTACACTCGGGATATCTACGCACTGACAATCTGTGCATGGAATGTCAGAAAGCCGGAGAACAGGAAGCTGGGGAGAGGGGACCGGAACACCTCTCTCGCCGTCATCCCACCTAGCGGTCCCATCGGAGAACGCACATGTCGAAGATCCTTTTCGTAGTCACCGGCGCCGACCAGTGGACGCTGGCGGACGGCAGCAAACACCCGACCGGCTTCTGGGCCGAGGAGGCCGTCGCCCCGTACGAGGCGTTCAAAGCCGCAGGTCACGAGGTCGTCGTCGCCACCCCCGGCGCCGTGGTGCCCACCGTCGACCGCGGCTCGCTCGCCCCCGAGGCGAACGGCGGTCAGGAAGCCGCCGACGAGGTGGCCGCCTCACTCGCCGCTTTCACCGAGCTCGAGCACCCCCGCGACCTCGCCGACGTGGACCTCGCCGACTACGCCGCCGTCTTCTACCCCGGCGGACACGGCCCGATGGAGGACCTCGCCGTCGACGCCGACTCCGGCAGGCTCCTCACCACGGCCCTGGAGAGCGGCATGCCACTCGGTGTCGTCTGCCACGCCCCGGCCGCCCTGCTCGCCGCCACCAAGGACGACGGCTCCAACGCCTTCGCCGGGTACCGCCTGACCGGCTTCACCAACGCCGAAGAGACGCAGGCCGGCCTCGCCGACAAGGCCAGGTGGCTGCTCCAGGACCGCCTCGTCGAGATCGGCGCCGACTTCCAGGAGGGCGAGCCGTGGGCGCCGAAGGTGGTCGTCGACCGCAACCTCGTCACCGGCCAGAACCCCGCGTCCTCCGGCCCGCTCGCCGCCGAGCTCCTGAAGAAGCTGGCCTGAGCCGTGGCCACCGACCGGCTCGACGAGGTCCTCGACGCCGCCTACGACTGCCTGAGGCGGTACGGCGTACGTCGCACCACGATGGACGACATCGCCGCGTCCATGGGCGTGTCCCGGTCAGCGGTCTACCAGTACGTCCGCAACAAGGACGACGCGTTCCGCCGGCTCGCCGGACGCCTCCATGAGCAGGCGCTCCGCCGGGCCGGAGCGGCAGCCGCGGCCGACGCGCCCGCCGAAGAACGGCTGCACGGCATTCTGGCCGCCAAGCTCGACCTGGTCCTGCGCCTCAGCCAGGACTCCCCGCACGCCGCTGAACTCCTCGACGACAGAGCCCGCCTGTTCGGCACCATCTGTACGTCGTTCACCACCGACCTGCGAGACCTCCTGAAGGCCCTGTTCGACGAGGCGGGCACCGCCCAGGGCGTAGCGCCGCAGGAGGCCGCGGACATCTGCGTCGCACTCGTCGTCGGTCTGGAGTCCGTGCCCGGCGCCCGCGAACTGCTGCGCCCGGCGACCACCGCCCTTGCCGCGGGTCTGCTCGGCACCGGCCGTACCACCCCCCAACCCCCCACCACCGAAGGAACAGCGCCATGAGCACCACCGGCACCACTGGTACCACCACCGAGGACATCCCGGCCCTCGTCGCCCGACTCCGCGCCACGTTCGCCACCGGCCGCACCCGGCCGCTGGCCTGGCGCGAGAAGCAGCTCACCCGGCTGCGCGCGCTGCTCACCGAGAACCGCGATGCCGTTACCGACGCGCTCTACAGCGACCTGCGCAAGCCCCGCCCCGAGGCATCCGCCGCCGAGGTCGACTTCCCCGTGCGGGAGATCGACCACACGCTGGCCCACCTCAAGGCGTGGCTGGAGCCGCAGCCCCTGGACCGGGCCGCGCTGGCCGGACTGCCCGAAGGGACCACGGCCGCCACCCTGTACGAACCGCTGGGCACCGTCCTGGTCATCGCCCCCTGGAACTACCCGGTCCAGCTCTCCCTGGTGCCGGTCGCGGGCGCGCTCGCGGCTGGCAACGCCGTCGTCCTCAAGCCGAGCGAGGTCGCCCCGGCCACATCGACGCTGATGGCCCGGTTGCTGCCGCAGTACCTCGACCAGGAGGCGGTCGCCGTCGTCGAGGGCGACGTGCCCCGCACCACCGAGCTGCTCGCCCAGCGCTTCGACCACATCTTCTACACCGGCAACGGCACGGTCGGCCGCATCGTGATGCGGGCCGCCGCCGAACACCTCACCCCCGTCACGCTGGAACTGGGCGGCAAGTCGCCCGTCTTCGTGGACCGGGACACGGACGTCACCGCGGTGGCCGCCCGCCTCGCGGACGCCAAGTTCCGCAACTCCGGGCAGACCTGCGTGGCGCCCGACTACGTCCTCACCGACCCGGCCACCGCCCGCGCCCTGGAAAGCGCCCTCGCCGAGGCGGTGCGGAACCTGTTCGGCCCGGACCCCCAGTCCTCGGCCGCGTACGGGCGCATGGTGAACCAACGGCACTTCGACCGCGTGGCCGCGCTGCTCGACTCCGGAACCACGGCGTTCGGCGGGCAGAGCGACCGCGACGACGTATACATCGCGCCGACCGTCCTGACCGGGGTCAAGGGCGACGACCCCGTGATGCAGGAGGAGATCTTCGGCCCGATCCTGCCCATCGTGGAGGTCGCGGACCTGGACGAAGCCATCACCTTCATCAACGGCCGTGACAAGCCGCTGGCCCTTTACGGTTTCACCGAGAACGAGACCACCCGTCAGCGCCTCGCCTCGGAGACCTCGTCGGGCGGCCTCGGCTTCGGCCTCCCGATGGCCCATCTCCGCGTACCCGAGCTGCCGTTCGGCGGCGTCGGCGAAAGCGGCATGGGCAATTACCACGGCCCCCACTCGATCGCCACGTTCAGCCACCGCCGCGCCCGCCTCGACGTACCCCTGAGCTGAAACCGGCGCCGGTCGGTCGGCGCCCCCGAACCCAGCAGCCGCAGCCCCCGGAGCCGTCGTGCCCCGGGAGCTGCGGCTGTACCCGTATAGCAGTGACCCGGCAGCCTGAAGCTTCCCGTCGCCCACGGCCGGGCCGGGGGGTAGCCCCACCTTCAAGCGGGTGGTTGGCGGTATCCCGGGCCCGGACCTTGATCGAAAATACTGGGCTCACATCAGGACGTCACCAACCAGAGACAGGAATCTCTCGTGTACGAGTTCCCGCACGCTGCCAACGGTTCACGTACGTCCGCGGAGAGTGGCCGCCCGCGAGGGGAGCGCAGGCTGCGGGCCGCTGCCGTCGGGATGGTCGCCACGGTCGTGCTGAGCGCCGGTCTCACCCTGCCGGCCACGGCTGCCGGTACCGCGGACGCCTCGGCGGCGCGGGACGGGCACGAGGCCACCCGGGCGGCCCTGGAGTCGGTGGTCCAGGACGGGGTGCCCGGGGGGATCGTGCTTGCCGAGCTGGGGAACGACACCTGGGCGGGACGTGCGGGAACCGCGGATCTGACGACCGGCCGCAAGCCGCGGGCCGACGACCGCTTCCGGATCGGCTCGATCACCAAGACGTTCGTGGCGACGGTGATGCTCCAGCTGGCGGAGGAGGGGAGGCTGAGCCTGGACGACACGGTGGACCACTGGTTGCCGGGCCTGGTGCGGGGCAACGGGCACGACGGCAGCAAGATCAAGATACGGCAGCTCCTCAATCACACCAGCGGGATCTACAGCTACACCGACGACGGGGACTTCAAGCGCAAGGAGTTCGGCACCGACTTCCTCAAGCACCGGTACGACACCTGGACGCCCCGCCAGATCGTCCAACTGGCCATGAAGCACGAGCCCGTCTTCGCCCCCACCGGCGACGGCGACAAGTGGAGCTACAGCGACACCAATTACGTCATCGCCTCCATGGTGATCCAGAAGGCCACCGGACAGTCGTACGCCCATGAGATCGAGCAGCGGATCCTGCGCCCCCTGCACCTGGACTCCACCACGGTGCCGGGCACCCGCGCTCGCGTCGCGGGACCCAGCGGACGCGCCTACTCCAAGCTGACCGGGGAACTGGCCGGACCGGGGGAGCCGAACGGCGTGACCTACGACGTCACCGAACTCAACCCCTCCTTCGCGGGCGCCGCCGGAGAGATGATCTCCGACAACCACGACCTCAACCGGTTCTATCGGGCCCTGTTCTCCGGCCGGCTCCTGAAGGCGCCTCAGCTGAAGGAGATGATGACGACCGTCTCGCCCAAGGACCTGCCGAACTTCTCCTACGGCCTGGGGCTGATGAAGATGACGCTGTCGTGCGGCACCGAGATATGGGGGCACAACGGCGGTATCCAGGGCTCCATTTCGCAGTCCATGGCCACGGCCGACGGTGGGCACGTGCTGTCGCTCAACTTCAACGGCGACTGGAACGTCCACGAACAGCGGGTCGTCGACGCCGAGTTCTGTGGCTCCTGAGCACAGGTCCAACGTCAGGCGGGCGGTGCGGCTGTCCGGGCTGCGTGATTCGACGACGTGGGTGGCTGGTCGATACCGAGTCGGCTCCGGCCAGGACTGGGTGCCCGCCTGCGCGGTACCGGTGCCCTTGGCCGGGGCCGCCGTACGGTGCGTACCGTCCGAGCCGCCCTCCTGTACAGCACCGGGGCGGCCCCGCCGGGCAGCTCAGCCAGTGCCAGCGGGAATCCGGGCACGAAAGACCTTTATCAGGCCGGGCAGGTGGGCGCAGAGCAGCCCGAACGACCCGAACTAGGTCATCCTCCAGGTGGGACCGGACGAGGGTACGGTTCGGGCGTGACCGCTGATGCTGCCGCCCCGAGCGGGGCCTGGAACGGCTCCTCGGTGCGCTCTCGTGTTGCCGCGATGGCCCTGGAGGATCCCGAGCGTCGCCGCTTCGGTGCCTCGCACCACGAATACCGGCTTCAACCGCTCCTGTCGGAGGAAACGATCCGCTCCTTCGAGCAACTGCACGGCGTCACCCTCCCCGCGTCCTACCGGCGCTTCCTGGGCACGGTCGCCGGAGGTGGAGCGGGACCTCATTACGGACTGCTGGGCCTGGCAGAGGAAGTGGATGACGAAGAGACCCTGCACGACCTTCGGACCGAGTGCCTACGAGCCGGCTTCCTGGCCACCCCGTTCCCGCACACCACGGACCGGCCGGGACCGGGCAGGGGAGGCGACGCCGACTACTCGGTCGCGGGGACTCTGGTCCTCAGCGAGATCGGCTGCGGCACCTTCTCCCGCCTCGTCATCACGGGCACAAACGCCGGACAGGTCTGGTTCGACGACCGGTCCTGGGGCGGCCTGACCCCAGGACCGGACTTCCACGACTGGTACACCGCGTGGCTGGCATCGCAGTAGATCTGGAATACGGTCTCGGGCGTTGCGCATTGGACTGGTGGAAGGACCGGCGAGAATGACCATGCACGAGGACCAAGTGGTCGTGACCACCGAAATCGTTGCGACCTTGATCCAAGAACAGTTCCCGCAGTGGAGCGGCAAGGCGATCCGACTCGTGTCGTCCACCGGGACGGTCAACGCCATCTTCCGCATCGGGAACGACCTCTCCGCGCGTTTCCCACTGCGTCTGGCCGATGCCGCCGAGGCGCTGGCGGTTCTGGAACAGGAAGCCCGGGCAAGCGCGGAGCTGGCGCAGGTGTCTCGGTTCCCCGCCCCGGAACCCGTCGCCCTGGGAAAGCCTGGAGCGAGTTACCCCATGCCGTGGTCGGTCCAGACCTGGCTGCCGGGAACGGCCGCCTCTGAGGCCGACCCGAGTGCATCCGACGCTTTTGCCGAGGACCTTGCGACCTTCATCGCGGCCCTGCGGGACGCCGAGACGCGGGGGCGGCATTTCAGCGGTGAAAACCGTGGCGGCGTTCTCGCTCACCACGACGACTGGATGGAGAAGTGCTTCGAGGAGAGCCATGAGTTGCTCGATGTGCCCCGGCTGCGCCAGATATGGAGCCACCTTCGGGAGTTGCCGCGCACGGGCGCCGACGTCATGAGCCATGGTGACTTGATTCCCGGCAATGTACTGGTCTCGGGGGACCGGCTCAGCGGCGTACTCGACACCGGCGGCTTCGGCCCGGCTGACCCCGCGCTGGATCTGGTCAGCGCCTGGCATCTGTTGCAGCCAGGCCCGCGAGAAGTGCTCCGACGGGCGTTGGCCTGCGACGATCTGGAGTGGGAACGCGGCAAAGCCTGGGCGTTCGAACAGGCGATGGGTCTTGTCTGGTACTACGTCGAGAGCAATCCAACGATGAGCAAACTGGGGCGCCGGACACTCGACCGCATTCTGAACTCGACGAAGTGATGTCGCCCCGACCGTTTCGCAGTACCGGCGTGCAACGGAACCGTGTTCAGCGAAGAGCCAGGCTGAACCGTCGCCCTGCGCACCGAAGCAGTACGCCTGCGCCTGGCCGTACTGGCTGCTCAGAGCGGTACACCACTGCAGTACCTCATCGCTGCGCTCGCCCTCGCACGGCTCACTCGTCCCTCGATGGCTGCACAACCTCACGATGCCATGGCGGGATCCGCACGGACTGAGAGCCTGTCTTTGAACCCCCGTCGTCCGCGCGTAGCGCGGGCGCAGCGGCGGTCGGTGCGTGCGATCGGCGTGCGGCGTCCCAGGTCATGTGGCGGAGCCACCTGTCCTGGGACGCCGTGCGGTGAGCGTGCGTGCCGGGCGTCGGGGCGCAGACGGGGGTTCAAAGACAGGCTCTGAGCTTGTCGTTTAACGTCCAGCGTCGAACGCGGCTCGAACTTGATCAGCGTTCTCGCAGTTCGGCGGACGTGTAAGCGGCCTTCGTCTGATCCTGTGCTCCGTCACAGAGTGGATCAGCGCGAAGGCCGTGGTCGTGAGTTTGGTGCATCAGGGCGTCCTGCGGGATGCGCTCGCGGAAGTGTCACGCTTCCGGTCGGAGTTGTATGCGTGTCTGACCGCGCGGGGCGACGCGTTGTTCGAGTTGTGCGACGCGCTGCTGTGCACGGACGGGCCGGTGCGGACGCTGGTTGATCTCGCGCTCGCGCCCGAACACCGCCGAGGTCACGGGGCTCTGTACGGCGGACTCAACCAGGGCCGGATCGACGTCGCACGGCTGCGTCGTGCCGTGACCGAGGTGCCGCTGCCGAGGGCGGCGGACGGTCGGCTCGTACTAGCCGTCGATGTCTCGCCGTGGCTGCGACCGGACGCCAACACCTCTGCCAACCGTGCCTTTTGCCACACCTTCGGCCGGGGCGAGGGCAAGCATCAGATGGTGCCGGGCTGGCCGTACTCGGTGGTGGCTGCGCTGGAGACCGGCCGCACGTCCTGGACGGCGGTGCTGGACGCTGTCCGCCTGGAGCCCGGCGCCGACGTCGCCGCCGTGACCACGGTGCAGATCCGCGAGGTCGTCGAGCGGCTAGTCACCGCCGGCCAGTGGCGACCGGGTGACCCGGAGGTCCTGGTCGTGCTGGACGCCGGATACGACGCCCCGCGCATCGCCCACCTGCTGAGTGACCTGCCCGTCGAGATCCTCGGCCGACTCCGTTCAGACCGGGTGATGCGGCGTCCGACACCCTCCCGCGAAGAGTTCCACCTGGCCAACCCCAAGGGCGGCCGGCCGCCCAAGCACGGCGGCGAGTTCGTCTTCGGCGACCCCACGACCTGGAACACCGAGCAGGCCGTGACGGCCACGGAAACCCGGCTCTACGGGAAGGCGACCGCGCAGGCATGGGACCGGCTGCACCCGCGGCTTACCCACCGGGCCGCATGGCTCGACCACAACGGGCCGCTGCCCATCATCGAGGGCACCGTCATCCGCCTGGCCGTGGAGAAGCTGCCCAGCGGCGGAGTCAACAGGCCGGTCTGGCTGTGGTGGTCGCGAATCGGCGCCACCGAAGCGGACGTCGACCGCTGCTGGCAGTCCTTCCTCCGCCGCTTCGACATCGAGCACACATTCCGCCTGTTCAAGCAGACCCTCGGGTGGACCAAGCCCCGGCTCCGCAGCTCGGAAGCGGCCGACCGGTGGACCTGGCTCGTCATCGCCGCCTATGCCCAGCTCCGGATCGCCCGCCCGCTGGCCACCGACCTTCGCAGGCCCTGGGAAAAGCCGACCGAGCCGAACAAAATGACACCCGGCCGCGTCCGCAGAGGGTTCAGAAACCTGCACGCGAAGACCGGCTCACCCGTCGGCGCACCGAAACCCTCCCGTCCCGGCCCAGGCCGACCGCCCGGCTCGAAGAACCGCTATCCGGCTATCCGTCATGACGTGGGACGCGTCCTCGCCACCGGCGAGGCATACAGCCGTCCCGCCCACCACAAGGTGGGCACCAAACCTCGCAGAACAGGCTGACGAGTGACACAGAGGGCCAGCACACTGAGCGCATGCGCTATGAGGAGAGAGCCAAGCTCACAGTCGTGAAAGTCCTGGTCCCGCTGGCCGTCCTTGTCGCCTCACCAGTGCTGCTGATAGCAGGAGCACCGTTCCGCCGCCGCTATCTCCGCTACGTCTACCGCGATGAGGCCCCGCAGATCCTGGACAAGGAGCGAGGTCGGGTCAGCGCCCACTACTTCGTGGTCATCAACCCAGTTCTGCAGTGGCTCTGCTGGCCCACAGAATCACTCGCCCGTCTCATCGAGAGCCGAGGTTAAACGACAAGCTGAGGGTGAGAACTCGAGCTCAGGCCGCGAGTCGCGGGTTCAGTGCCGCGAGCAGCCAGTCGTGCGCGGTGCCAGGGGTCGGTTCCGGGCGGCCGCCCTGCGGGGTGTGCAGGACCGCCACCAGCTCCCAGTAGCCGTCGAGCCGTGGGTCGGCCGACAGTTGCCGGGCCAGTTCGCGGCGGAACGACGGCGTGTCGCGGCTGCCGTGCACCCTCGCGTACGTCGTCACGAAACAGTCCAGTGCGTCGCCCGCCTCGGGGTCCGCGCCCGCGCGCATCCTCGGGGCGGCCAGGTCGTAGGCCTCTGCGAGCCCGGCGTAGAGCAGTGCGGACTCCCGCGCGCCCGCGGCCCGGTGCGCGGCGGGCTGGGTGGGGCGTGCCGCCGGGCCGGGCGGGCAGGGGCGCGTGACCAGGGCGCACAGCTGGGCGAAGGCGAGCACCTGCGCCGGTGACGGGGCGTCGGGGGGCTGCGGGACAGCGGCGTCGAGGAAGGCGGCCCGCGCCTTCCGTGGCATCCGCGGGGGCAGCCAGGCCCGCCAGAAGCCGGCCAGCGGCGCCGTGTTCGGCGGCGTGCCCAGCGCGCCCACGAGCCGCAGCCGCTCCGCGCGCTCGGTCGGGGCGGACTCCTGGACCAGCCGCAATGCGGACTCCTGCCAGCGCAGCGCGCTCATCCGCGAGCCGAGCGTGCGCAGCTGTCCCGCCACGGCGTCCTCCAGTACCCCGTGCGAACCGGCCCGTTCGTCGACGATGCGGCCTACCTCCGGGACGGATAGGCCCAGGTTGCGCAGGGAGCGGATGAACGCGAGCCGCTCAAGGGCTTGGGGGGCGTAGCGGCGGTGCCCGCCGGCGCTGCGCCCGTGCTGTGGCAGCAGACCGTTGTCGGAGTAGAAGCGGACGGTCTTCACGGTGGTGCCCGCCCGCTCGGCGAGCTCGCCGATGGTCCATAGATCGTCGGTCGTCGACGCGGAGCCGGACCCGGGGTCGGAATCGGGCTCGGAACGGGGCTCGGGTGGCAGCGGCAATTGAATCTCCCTCAGGGGGAGTTCCTAATCTAGCGCCACCGCGGCGGGCGGCTGGACCAGCCGCCGACGACGGAGTCCCGAGGAGTGTGGGTAATGACGGAATTCGTGCTGGTTCCCGGGCCGTTCACCGGCCCGCGGGTGTGGCGGGCCACGGCTGAGCATCTCATCGCCCGAGGAGCGAAGACACACCTCGTGGACCTCGGCCCGGCCGCCGATCTGGAGACACATATCGCCCGTGTGGTCGAGACCGTCGACGCGATCGGTGGGGCAGGCGGTGCGCGGGACATCGTCCTGGTGGGGCACGACTACGGCATGTACCCGGCGGTGGGCGCGGCAGACCGGCGCGCGGACCGGGTCATGCGGACCGTCTACGTCGACACGGCTCCCGCACAGGACGGGACGCCGGCGCTGACGGCCCTCTCCCACCACGAGGTCCGCGAGCGGCTCGCCGCCACCGAGGACACGACAGGTGAACTGCCGCCGCCCACACGGGAGGAGTGGCAGCACTGGGGAAGCACGGCGGGCCTGTCCGACGACGACCTCGACCTGCTGACCGCCTCCGCCGCGGCCCAGCCGCTCGGCACGCTGACCCAGCCGTTGCGGCTGTCCGGCGCATCGGATTCCCTTCCGAGCACCGGTGTGCTCTGCACGGAGAGCGGCGCGACCATCGCCACCGTCCGCATGCTGACGCAGTTCGGCGATCCCGTGCTCAAGGCCCTGGCCAGGCCCGATGTCACCTTCTTCGAACTGCCCACCGGACATTGGCCGATGCTGTCGTGCTCCGGGGACCTCGCCGATGTGCTGCTCGCGGCCGCCGCGGGAGAAGGGACCGGCCTCATGACACCGCAGGAGGAACCGGAGACGCCCGGCTATCTGCGCCCCTTCCTCTTCGACGTGCCGCGGATTCCGCGCGAACGCCGCGGCACGATCGATCTGTACGTACCTGAGGGCATGGCGACGGGGCCGCGGCCCGCGATCGTGTTCGTGCACGGCGGCCCGGTGCCGGCCGCGGTCGAGCCCACTCCCCGGGACTGGACGACGTTCGTCTCGTACGGGCGCTACGCGGCGGAGCAGGGCGTGATCGGGGTGACGCTCGACCACAGGCTGCACGACGTCGGCGCCTATCCGACGGCCGCCGGGGACCTGGCCGCCGCGGTGGCCCAGGTGCGCGCCGACCCCCGCGTCGACGCGGAACGGATCGCGCTGTGGTTCTTCTCCGGCAGCGGGCCGATGACGGCCCCGTGGCTGAGCGAGCCGCAACCGTGGCTGCGCTGCCTGGCCGCCTGTTACCCGATCATGTCGCCGCTCCCGGGCTGGGGCGTGGACGACCCCCGATTCCGGCCCGCGGAGATCGTGGCGCGCGGCGGCGAACTGCCGTTCATCCTGGTCCGGGCGGGTCTGGAAACCTCCGCGATCGCGGCGACCGTGGCCGAGTTCGTCGCGGCGGCCGAGACGGGCGGCGCCCCGCTCGACGTGCTGGATGTGCCCGACGGACACCACGGCTTCGAAGGCCTCGACCACACCGACCACGCGCGCAGGGCCGTGCGGGAGGCGATGCGGCGGGTGCTGGAACGACTCGGGGACGGCTGACTCGGCTCAGGGTTGACGACCGGTGGCCCGTCGGCCGACAGGCCGACTGCGGAGGGCGCCCGGCTGGTCGCGCGGGTCGTGCACAGCTGCCCGTCCGAGCGCGCCGCGAACTGGCAGCTGCGGGTCCGCCAGGTGCTCGGCCCTACCCTGTCGGCACAGGAAGTGGACCGGGTCATGCCAACCGGCGCCGACCGGGTCGACGGCCATATGTACCCCGCGCCGCCAGTTCGCCACCATGGGCGCGGCCGCGGGCCTGTGCCTGTTCGCCTGGTGGGCCGTGCAACCGGTCGGCCCTGCCTGCCCGGAAGGGCTGGCCTTGTCCTCCGATCCGTACGGCAGCGCACGCCGATCCCGAGCACCGACACCCCGGAAGAGCACGCCGCGCGCCGGCCGGGCCGTCGACTTCCGCTCACCGAGGCAGGCGGGCCGCCTCCTCGGTCCGCCCGCCTGCCCTCCCGTTCCCTTCCCCTACGCTCCGGTGCCGCCCGCTCCGGTGGTGGTATCCCGTACGAACCCGAGAACCTCGGCACTGAAGGTCTCGGGCTCTTCGATGTGGCCCAGATGACCGCTGTGCTCCAGCACCACCAGCCGGGAATCGGGGATCAGTTCATCGAGCTCCCGGGACCAGCGCGGTCCGCAGATCACGTCGTGCCGGCCCACCATCACCAGCGCCGGCACCGCCAGTTCCTTGAGGGCGGCACGGTCGTCGATGAGGTCGGGGGAGAGGTTCTCGTCGAATCCTGAGACGTACGTGGCCCGCAGCGCGTCACGGACCGGTGAGTAACGCTCCTCATCACCCCAGTAGTCCGCAAAGTACGACGGCAGAACACCCCGGGCGACGGCCAGGGTCGAGGCGTCGTCGGTGATGTCGCCCATCGCGCCGAACGCGTCGAGCACGGCGGGCAGCCCGGGGTGACCGGCGTGCGCGGCGGCGAACGCCCGTACCCTGACGCTCGCTTCCTCGCCGTGCTCCGGTCCGGTCACCGGCGCACCCCCGTACAGGATGACGCCCGACAGCCGGTCGGCGCGGTACAGGGCGTGGTAGGCCGCGACGAGGGCGCCGTGGGAGTGGCCCAGTAGATGCACCGTCGGCACCTCCAGACGGTTGATCAGCACTTCCAGGAAGCGGCTGTAGCGGTCCCGGGTGTAGCCGTGCGGATGGGACGGCAGCCGCCCTGAGTCCCCCGTGCCGACAGGCTCCACGTAGACCATGGTCAGGTGTCGTTCCAGAAGCGGCATGCGCATGTACTCCCAGAAGATGCCAGGACCGCCGGAGTGCGCCACGCAGACGGGGCCGTCGCCGTACACGTGGTAGCGCTGGGCGACACCGCCGATCCTGAAGGTGTGGGTGCCGGGGGAGAGCGGGCCGGCGTCCGGGTGAGCGAGGGTGCTCATGGCGATCTCCGTGGGGTGTGAGGCGCTGGGTGGGGGCGTGCGGAAGCTGCCGCGCTGACACGGCGCGGGGGTCGGTAGCGGCGTTCGCCCTCCGCGAGGTCGAGCCGACGTCGACGCAGCTATGGATGTCGTAGGGCCGAGTGCGGAGGCGCCTGTGGCCAGGCCCATCGCCTTGCCGGAAGTGCGCCTGTCGATCATGTGAGACCTTCCGTACGTCGTTCTCCGCGGGATAGGTGTACGTCCACGTCAGGGCGATTGGCGTGTCCGGTGCCGTCGACTTTGACACACCATGGCGTCACCAGTCAAGACGGTGACGTAGGGCGGGTGCGTGGAACTACTACTCGCGCCCGGCCCTGGATCTGGGGCTGTGAACCCAAGGTCACACGCCCCCATCTGTGACTCTCCGGTGCAGTCGCGGGCTCACTGTTCAGTGCAAGAAGTCTACAGACGTATACTTGTTGGAGATGGCACACTCTTTCGGCCGCAACGGCCCGGGCTGGAAGCTCAAGCGAAGGACGTAGACATGGACCTGCATCTGACCGGAAAGCGCGCGCTTGTCACGGGATCGAGCGGGGGACTCGGCGAGGCCACGGTGAAGCTGCTGGCGGCCGAGGGTGCCGCGATCGTGGTCCACGGTCGGGACAAGGAGCGTACGGAGAAGGTCGCCCGTGAGGTCCGGGCGGCGGGCGGGAGCGCCACCACGGTCCTGGGTGACCTGGCCGACGACGGGGCCGCGGCCGAGGTCGCCCGGGCGGCCACCGCGGACGGTCCTGTCGACATCCTCGTCAACAACGCCGGCTTCTACCGGCATCTGTCATGGGCGGAGGCGACCCCCGACGAATGGCGTGACACCTACAACGTCAACGTGGTGTCGGGGGTGCGGATGATCCGGCACCTGGTCCCTGCGATGCGCGAACGCGGCTGGGGCCGGGTGATCACCATCGGCGGCGGCCTCGCCTCCCAGCCGATGAACACCCACCCGCAGTACAACGCCACCCTGGCGGCCCGGCACAATCTCGCCGTGTCGCTGGCCCGTGACCTGAAGGGCACCGGCGTCACCTCCAACGTGGTCTCGCCCGGGGCCGTCCTTGTCGAGGCCACCAGGGAGCTCGTTAGCCACATCGGTCCCGCCCGCGGCTGGGGCGACACCTGGGAGGAGATCCGGCCCAATGCCGTCGAGGCTCTCATCCCCAACGACCAGGAACGCTTCGGCGAGCCGGAGGAGATCGCCGGGGCCGTGGCCTACCTGTGCAGCGACTACGCCCCGTACATCAGCGGCGCCACCATTCGTGTCGACGGCGGGCTCATCCGCTCCGCCTTCTGAACTATTCGCTGGTGCCCTCCGCGCCGGCGACAGGTCCGCCTCCGTGACCTGCTTCTCGGGTAAGAGGCGGGAGCATGGCTGTCAGCGGACCCGCGAGGCCATCGCTGCCGGCCTCGGCGAGTGCGGTGGTGCCGGCGAGGGTCCGCAACTGCAAGGTCCCAGCGGCCAGGGCCGGCCCGAGGTGAGCGCGTGCCTGCGCCTCGAGACCCTCCAGCGACCCCGCCCCGCTCGGCGGAGGATCGTGCCATCGCGCCCGACAGATCACGGCGCTCGTCACCACCACGGTTCGCGGCCCGAAGGCCTGGTTCACGGCCTGGGCGAACAGCCGGTCCTTCGAATCGCGGTAACGGTTGATCATCATCGCGGGCCCACAGGCATGCTGTACGACGACGAGGCGCCGGGCCTCAGGTGAGGCGGGAGACCTGGTAGTGACTGAGGTACCAGGCGTCGCCCACGCGAGATGCGAGGACCGAGAGTCTGGCGTCCAGCGTGGGCCGGTCGGTGAAGGAGAACTCGACGTCCAGGTAACCGAGGAGGACGCCGTCGGCAAGGCGCCTGGTCTCCAGGATGCGGTACTCCGCCTTCAGCCCGGGGGGCTGGGAGCCGTAGTACGCGGCGACGCCCTGCCGTCCGACGCTGTAGGGCTGCAGCCCCTGGAAGACGGCGTCCTCGGTGAAGAGGGAGGCGACGTGCTCGGGCTGATGGGCGTCGACGGCGGCCTTCCACTTGTCGAGGACCGAGCTCAGGACGGCCTTGTCGTCCGGTGTGGTGTTCATGGCGTGCTCCTCGGGCCGTGCTCTGTGTGCTTGTCAGTGTCTGGCGCTCATACCACCGTCGACGTGCAGGATCTCGCCGGTGACGAACGGAGCTGTCTCCAGGTAGAGCACCGCATCCACGATGTCGCTCACTTCGCCCATCCGCCCCACCGGGTGCAGTGCGGCGAGGAACTCATGGGCCTCCTCGCCGTGCATCGGGGTCTTGATGGTGCCGGGCGAGACGGCGTTGACACGGACACCCCGGGTCGCGTACTCGATGGCGAGGGACTTGGTGGCGGACTGCAGGCCGCCCTTCGTCAACGAGGCCAGGACCGAGGGGACGTTGGCGTCCGCGTTGTCTACGAGACTGGTCGTGATGTTGATGATGTGTCCGCCACCCTGGGCGAGGAGGTGCGGGACGGCTTTCTGGGTGATGTGGAAAAAGCCGGCGACATTGATACCCGTCACCGTCGCGTAGTCCTCAGCCGTGTAGTCGGTGAACGGCTTGGCGACGAAGATGCCCGCGTTGTTGACCAGGGTGTCGATCCGGCCGAACCGTTCGACGGCGGCGGCGACCACTCGCTCCGCGGTGCCCGGATCGGCGAGGTCGCCCTGCACGGTGAGGACATCGGCGTCGTCGGCCGGGGCAATGGTGCGCGAGGTGGCGACGACGGCGTACCCGAGCTTGCGGTAGGCGTCGACGAGGGCGGCGCCGATGCCCTGCGACGCTCCGGTGATGACTGCGACCTTCTGACTCCGAGTGCTCATGATGACCCGTTCCGAAGAAGATGACCGATCACTAGACGACCGGTCGGTTAATTGGACGGCAGATCGACGCGACAGCAACGTCAAAGGCCGTAAGGGGATTTGGCGTGACCCGTTTCCTCCTGTCTGCGAGGCTCAGGCTCGCAGCACAGGTCAGCCGCGCAGGGCGTGGGGATCGTCGGCCGGCAGCCAGGCGTCCGGGGCATGGATCCCGAGGTCTCCGACGCCGTCGCACAGCGCGTCGACGGTGGCGAGGACCCCGGCCCGCTCTTCGTTCTCCCGCCAGACAAGCGACCAGGTCCAGTACGGCTTCGGTGTGACGATCTCGCGGCGGACCAGATCCTGGGGGAGCGGAGTCTGCCGGCCCTTGGGGGAGTTGAGGACCGGACGGTGGCACCGGCGGACGTGGTCGAAGAAGGCGGGGCCGGTGATGGCGCCGTCGGAGATGCGTACGGTGCGGGCCCCGGTGGCTTGCGACAGCTCCTCGGCGTACACGTTCCAGGAGGCCCAGGAGGTGAAGTCGTCATCGATCAGGACATCGGTGTCCCGGGCCGCCACGACCGGTACGTCGTCGCTGTCGCCGTCCCTTTGCGACGGCGTGCAGCCGGTCGGCCCCGAGCAGCCGGGCCCGCACCCCGAGCCGGTCGAGGTCCGTGGTCCGCACCCAGCAGACGGCCAGGTCCAGACTGCCGTCAGCAACCCGGGCAGCCTGTGTGTGCGAGGGCGCGATCCACGCATCGACGTGCACCTGAGCCACTGCTGCCGTCCGCGACGTCAGGTCCGGCGGGAGCCAACTGACGTAGCCGAGCCGTACCGATTCCGAGCCCGACAGTCGGCCGGCCCGGCGCTTGAGGTCATCGGCCCGGCCCGGCAGGGCACGAGTGTCCGGGAGCAGGGCCGCGCCGGCCGGGGTGAGGGAGACCGAGCGGCGGTCCCGGTCGAACAGTCGGGCGCCCAGATCCCGTTCGAGGGCCTTGATCTGCTGGGAGAGTGAGGGGCCGGCAATCCTGAGCCGCTCGGCGGCCCGGCCGAAGTTCAGCTCGCGCCTCTGCGCCGGGCTCGTGGTCAGCAGCCGTTGTGTTTGACCGAACTGATCCTGTCGTTCCAGTAGGGGTCGGGGTTCCTCATGTCGGCGATCGACGTGTGAGGGGCGATCTCGAATCTGTCACCGCCGAAACCGTTGTCCACGTACAGGCAGAACGGGGTGCCGGTGAAGTTCTGTATGGACGACACCTTGTCTTGGAGATCGAAGCCCGACAGGTTCTCGGTGTCCTGCCAATAGCCCAGGCAGCCGTTCTTGCCGCTGTAGTTGACGTTGTCCCAGAGCACGAGCGCACCGTCGCAAGAAGCGGAGGGGGCCGCGGTCGCAGGTGTGATGCAGAAGGCCAACGCCCCTGCCGCGCCGACAGCCAGTGTGGTGATGGTTCGCAGAAGCATGGTCACCCAATCGTTTCGAGGAATGGCGCAGGGAAAAAGGCGCTGCCGCCCGTATGCAGACCGAACATGTACACGGCTTGCGAATGGGACCGGATCCGTACCACGACCTGCAACGCCCCTGCCGCCGGGCGAGTTCGCCGCACAGAGGATGGAGCAACTTGAGGGACTCGTCAACGTCGTTCCGGATGGACATGTTCTGCCTGCCTGTCTGTCCCTGTCAAACCTGTTGCCACACATTGCGGTCGGTCAACGCACACACATGTGGCTGAGTGTGCACCTTGTGTGTCTCGCTGACGGTCGATATGTTGGCAGGGCCGAAGGAACAGCCATCCTGTCCAGTTTGGCTACTGCCACCTACAGGGAGAACCTGTGACGATCGATCGACGCTCCCTTCTCCGTACCAGCGGTGTCGCGGCCGCCGGCGCCCTCGGTGCCGCCGCTCTCTCCTCGACCGCTCGGGCCGCCGACCTGGCCCACGGCCCGCACCCGGCCGACCCCGGTTCGACCGACGGTGTGACCAGGACCTTGCTGCAGGAGCACCCATCCCCGGCCGAGGGCTGGGAGACGGTGCAGACGCTGGTGCAGATCCCTCGGCACAAGGAGTCGGGTCGGCACAGTCACCCCGGAGTGGAGGTCGGCTACATCATCCGTGGTGACGTCCTCATGAAGTTCGACGACAGGCCTTCGATCCGGCTGCGTACGGGAGATCCCTTCTTCATCCCTTCCGGGGTCATCCACAACGCCGTCAACGTCGGCAAGGTGACGACGATGATGCTCTCCACTTATGTCGTCGACGAGGACGAGCCGCTGGTGACGACGTACTAGGACATGATGGTGGGCGTTGTTCAGACGAGTGGTGGCGCCGACGGCGGTCATGCGTGCGCAGGGCGGTGGCCGGCGGTGGTCTGGTGACCATGAAGCGCTGGCAGCGATCATCTTCGTGGCGACGTCGATGTCCGAATCAGTACTTACGCGTGTTCGTTGAACCCGCAAATGTGTAGCGCACACCTCGACTCCGCTGCAGGCAGCGAGCCCGAGCGACACATACCAGGAGTGCACATGAGCAGAGTGTGGAAACGCCGTCTCGTAGGAACGTCAGCCGTTATATGCGGAGGGGCGGTGCTCGCGGGCGCCGGTCTGTCCGCACCCGCTTCGGCCGTCGAGGTCGGAGGAATCGCCTTCTACTCGACCCACGACTTCAGCGGTACGGAAGTGCGTGCCGACCTCGCGAACTACGAGTGCCACAACCTGTCGCAGGCCATGTACTCGGTGCAGAACTTCTCTCTCACCCAGTACGTGGACGTGTACTACAAAGCCGACTGCACGCCGGGCGTGCCCGACTCCCCCTACACCGACGCCGTGCTCCGGCTGGACGGCCTCAGGCAGAGCGGCACCGAGATCGCCTCAGGATTCCGTAGCTACCGTGTGCTCAGCGAGGCTCCGTAGCCAGAGCTCCGGAACGCCGTGCCGTCGCCCTGCGGCAAGGCACGTAGAACAGCCGCAACAGGGACGACCTGGCCTGGGTCGTCTGACAGCGCAACTCGCCCGAATGGCAGTTCACCGACGCCGAGTTCGCGCAGACCGCACAGTTGTGGACCCACCTCGACCACGTCGAGGTCGTACTGCATATCCGGTTTGACCGGTCCCCTGAAATCCAACGAAACCCTTTCGGGTGGAGGAGTTATCATGAAGCTGTCGAAAAAGGCCATGGCGAGTGCCGGTATCGCGATGACGGCGGGTGCCCTGATCGCATCCGTGACAACGGCCCCCGCGTCGGCCGCCCCCGCGGCAAGCGCCATCAAGCTGTGCCAGGACTCCTACAATTCCACGAACCGCTGCGACTACGAGTACGACGCCTTCTCGAACCTGAGCAACGGCAGCGACGGAAACTTCCAGGACAGCGTCTCCTACATCAGTAACTACTCGGGGCGGACATGGTGCCTCTTCACGGATAACAACTACGGCGGGATCCAGGGCGTGTTCCAGAACAACTACACGTGGAACACGCTCAGTTACCCCTACAACGACTCCATCTCCTCCGGTCGCCCCTGCTGACCCAGAGCTGTCCACGGCGGGCCGACGATCCGGCACGGACGGCGGCCCGCCCACAACTCTCCCCGCTGAGTCAGGAACGGTGAAGACGATCCGTGATCGCGTGGTACTGGCAATGCCCGTACTGGTGGCCGGCGCCGTATTCGCGTCAGGTTGCGGAGCTCCGAAAGAGCCAGCCACCCAAGGAGCCCGGACCCCCCTCGCGCAAACCTTGAAAACGCTTCTTCCGAAGGGAGGGAAATTCCACGTATCAGAAACGCAGGACCGCCAGAGAATTCCCTCGAATGCTGCCTCTCTGGCTCTCAAGAGAAACGGGGCCGAGGGGCGCGTAGTCGTATCGGCGAGCCGCCTCCCGACTCCCGTCGACCCGGCGGCCCTGAGCTGCCCGGACAGTGCGCTGCACCCGCACAGCGCATGCACGACGGTGAGTTATCGCGGGGGGACACTGGTTTCCGAAAATTCTCCGGTCGATGAATCCCGCCCCGCTGCCGCCCGACGACTCACCGCCGTTCTCACGTACCAGAACGGCCGTCAGCTCGTGATCTCGGTGTCGAACGCCCCGGCGGCCCTGCCGACCCCGTCAGAGCCGAACTTGCCTCACCGAAGTCCGTCTCTGCCGCTGACACAGCAAGAACTCGCCGACATCGCCGGATCGCCCACATGGAAGCCGATCCTGGCCATGCTGCCCGCGCCGGTACACAGGCCCGCACCGAGCATCGACCAGTCCGTACCGGCCGACCACATCACACGTGTCATCGTCGACACGCTGCCCCGGGAAGTGCGGGTGGCCGACCAGAGTGGGCAGCCCGGTTACGGCCACCTCACCGTCGACGACGGACACGGCAAGTGCCTCATAGCCGTCACGGTGCAGCGCTGGAAACCGGCCGACCCGACCATCGGCAAGATCTTCGGCAAGGCGCGCAGACTCGCCGACGGCACACTTGTCACGACCGGCACCGGCCCGGCGACGAACGGCGGCAAGGGCGCGATCGAATGGCGGGCCGACTCCCTGAGCTCCGACGGGCTCCGCGTACTGGCCACCGAAGTCAACGCCCGCGCCTACCAACTCCCCGGAACACGTCGCACGCCGGTACTGAGCCTCACCCAACTCACCGCGCTCGTACGCAGCGATGCGTGGCGCGGGACCGAGTCCGCGCGGCAGAACTGACGCCTCGCCAAGTGGAGGACCAGTGCCCTGACGCCACGGCTCCCTGCACGGGCTGCTCTTCCTGGCCAGGCGGCGGTGGTGGCCGCCCTCGGGACAGTGACCGACCGGGATGGCCGCTACCGGCAGCCTCCTGAGCTGCACCTGACCGAACGAGGATCGCTGTCGGGCCCGCGCGCTGTCCGCGGTCGGGGGTCACGAGCGCGGTCTTCGAACTTTCCGTCCCAATGGTCGGGGGCGCGGTGGGACCGCCTACCGAAATGCGGCGGCCGCGGCGAAGACTGGCGCCCTGGACTGGGGCACTTCCTCGCGGGGCGCGGCCGCGCAAGCCACGCTCCGAGTGCGCGCAGAGAAAGGGCCGCGTTTCTCACGGGATACGACCCGGTTCCGGCGGCACCTTACGCCGCGGCGTACCGGGTGGTGAGAGTCTCCCGTATGAAAGGGGGATCGGCGCCGTGTGCGCGGTGAGGGCTGAGTGCCTCTCCCATGTCCTGGACCAGCGGATCGAGCACGGCGTGTGGGGCGGCATGACCGAGCGAGCGCCGCGCCCTGCTGCGCCCGTCGCTCGGCCGTCCCCTCCTGGCGCCCTCTCCTGGAGACGGCACACGGCGAGCACGACCGTCGTCCGGAGCTCGAAGAGGACGCGGCCGCTTCCTGACGGGACGGCCCGTAGGGCGGGGGCGGTGCGCGAACCACGTCTGCGTAGGCCGATGCGTGATCTCAGAGGAAAGCGCTGCTCGCGGGGCCGTACCCGAACAGGGCCACGGACTGGGACCACGACCACACGTGGGCGGTGTCGGGCCATGCTCCGGCGGTCGGCTGCGGCGGCAGACCGCTCTGCGCCGCACCGGGACGGAGAAGGGGCTCGGTCGCCCGGTCGGACTCCGTGGTGAGTGGGGAAGACATGGTGACGCCTGCCTGTCTGGTGGGTGTGTTCCGTTCCGGGGTGGCTGCTTCAGCATGCTCTTGCGTGCGTAACCCGTCAAGATGGTTACCTACCTTTAGTAACTGCCTTGACGGGTTACTGGCCTCGTGTGAAGCTGAGACTCCCACCAGGAACAACCACACCGAAGCGGGCGAACGCGTGCAGACCTACAAGAAGCAGATCGGGCGGAAGCAGGACCACGAGGGGCCGGCCCAGGAGAGCCAGGCCGCCGCGAACGAGGCAGCGGAGGCTCACCGGGCGTGGCTCATGGAGGAGCGTTCCTTCACCAGCAGCAACCCGGTGCTGTCGCGGCGCCTGCCCCCGAGGCGCGGCGGCGCCGAAGCCGCCCCCGCATACGAGAGATCCGGCTCCGTCCTGACGGTGAACGCCGTCCTCGGCCGGACGGCCGCCGCGTTCGGCGCCGCCGCGCTCGCCGCCGTCTGGGCCCTGGCGGCCCCACCGGTCGACCCCGGTGACCTCGGGGCCTCGTACGCCCTGGCCGGCGGGGCCGGCCTGACCGCCCTCGCCCTGGGGACGGCCCAGTACCTCCGGCGCCGGCCTTCACCAGCACTGATCCTCGCCTTCGCGGCCTTCCAGGGCTTCCTCCTCGGCACCCTCGCCACCACCGTCTCCACGCACTTCTCGCCCGGTGTGCTGAGCCAGACGGTCCTGGGCACCCTCGCGGTCTTCGCCGTCGTCCTGTCGGCGTCACGGCGCGGCCTGTTGCGCGCGACGCACCGCGTCCGGGCCTTCGCGGGGGCGGCCGTGGCCGGACTGGTCCTGCTCGAGGTGGTGGACGTGCCGCTCACCCTCCTCACCGAGGGCGCGGGGGTCGGCTTCCGCAGCGGCATGCTCGGCATCGTCCTCGGCGTCCTCGGTGTCGGCTTGGCGGCCGCGTTCCTCTCCCTGCACCTGCGGCAGGTCGAGGGCGCCGTCGCCGCCCGCGTCCCCGCCGAGCAGGCCTGGACGGCGGCTTTCGGCCTCGTACTGACGCTGGTGTGGCTCTACGTGGAGACGGTCCGGCTGCTCACACTCGTCCGGGAGGGCGACGATGCCTGCTGAGACATACATGTGACGAAACAGCCCCCTTGCGTGGTCGACGCCGACGAGCCGCTGGTGACGACCTATTGAGCGCAGGTGCGCCGGAGCCGGGCCTAACGGCCGTGCAGCAGGTGGCCGCGGCCGAACAGGGCAGCCGCCGCGCGGGCCGTCGGCGTCCCCGTGTCGAGGTCCGCGCCCGCCTCGACCAGGACGGTGCTGACGTCGTCCGCACCCTTGAACAGCGCGCCGGCCAGGGCGACCTGACCGCGGGCGTTGGGCAGATCCGGGTCGGCGCCGAGCCGCAGCAGGGCCCGTACCGTCTCCGCGTGACCGTGGTAGGCGGCAAGCATCAGCAACGTGTTGGACTGCGCGTCGGCCGTGTCCACAGGCAGCCCGTGCGCCACGAACTCCGTCAGCTGCGCGGTCTCCCCGGCGCGGGCCAGCTCCATGGCGACGGCGACGACGCGCTCCGTCTGCTCGGCGGTCAGCGGGGTCATACTCTCTCTCCTCGGCATCCGTACATATGGCTCGCGGGGTGCGCCCCGCACACCCGTGGAGTGTGCGGGGCGCACCCGTCCGCGGGGCTTCCTGCGGTCAGAGCCGGCCGGCGGCCAGCGCCTCGATCGCCTTGCGGACGCCCTCACCGTAGGCCGGGTCGGCCTGCGTGCAGTTGCCGATGTGACGTTCGATGGTCTGCGGGGACGCGCCGTCGATCGCGCGGGCGGTGTTCTCGAAGAGCACTTGCTGCTGCTCGGGGCTCATCAGCCGGAACAGATTGCCGGGCTGCTCGAAGTAGTTGTCGTCGTCCTCGCGGAAGTCGAACCGGTCGGCGACGGCGCCCACGGCCTGGCTCGGCTCGCGGTAGGCCGGCTGCTCCTGCCAGCGGCCGTACGAGTTCGGCTCGATGCCCGGGGTCGCGCCCTGGTTGCCGTCCACGCGCATGGCGCCGTCGCGGTGGTAGGAGTTCACCGGGTTCTTCGGGGCGTTGACCGGTATCTGGTGGTGGTTCACACCGAGGCGGTAGCGCTGGGCGTCACCGTAGGAGAAGAGTCGGCCCTGCAGCATTCGGTCGGGGGAGTAGCTGATGCCCGGGACCACGTTGGCAGGGGTGAACGCGGCCTGCTCCACGTCGGCGAAGTAGTTGGCGGGGTTGCGGTTCAGCTCCCACTCGCCGACCTCGATCAGCGGGTAGTCCTTCTTCGACCACACCTTGGTGAGGTCGAAGGGGTGGAAGCGGTAGTGGTTCGCGTCGGCCTCCGGCATGACCTGGATGAACAGCTTCCACTTCGGGAAGTCACCGGTCTCGATCGCGTCGAAGAGGTCACGCTGGTGGGACTCGCGGTCCTTGCCGACGAGCGCCTCGGCCTCGGCGTCGGTGAGGTTCTTGATACCCTGCTGGGTGCGGTGGTGGAACTTGACCCAGAACCGCTCGCCCTCGGCGTTGATGAGGCTGTAGGTGTGCGAGCCGAAGCCGTGCATGTGCCGGTAGGAGGCCGGGATGCCGCGCTCGGACATCACGATCGTGACCTGGTGCAGCGCCTCGGGGAGGTTGGTCCAGAAGTCCCAGTTGTTCTCGGGGTCGCGCAGGTTGGTGCGCGGGTCGCGCTTCACCGCGTGGTTGAGGTCCGGGAACTTCAGCGGGTCGCGGAAGAAGAACACCGGCGTGTTGTTCCCGACCAGGTCCCAGTTGCCCTCGTCCGTGTAGAACTTGAGGGCGAAGCCGCGGATGTCCCGCTCCGCGTCGGCGGCACCGCGCTCGCCCGCCACGGTGGAGAAGCGGGCGAACATCTCGGTCTGCTTGCCGATCTCGGAGAAGATCTTCGCGCTGGTGTACCGCGAGATGTCGTGGGTCACCGTGAAGGTGCCGAACGCGCCGGAGCCCTTGGCGTGCATCCGGCGCTCCGGGATGACCTCACGGTCGAAGTGGGCGAGCTTCTCGAGAAACCACACATCCTGCAGGAGCATCGGCCCGCGCGCTCCGGCGGTTACGGAGTTCTGGTTGTCGGGCACCGGTGCGCCGGCGACCGTGGTCAGCGGCTTCTGGTTGTTCTCGGGCAAGGCGCGCTCCTTATGAGTGTCCGCAGTACGAGTGTGCGTCCCTGCGGGATATCTGGAAAACACCCTATATTAGACAGAGTCCAAGTCAAGGGAGTGTGAGTCATTCACCGTCAAGTGACTGATGGCCCGGCAGCCGGACACGGTCACCATGGGGGAGTCGACGACCCCAACCACCCACCATGAAGGGGAGAACCCGTCATCATGAACGGCGAACAATCCGGCCGGCGGGACCGCCCCATCCAGGCCGAGGCCCTGCCCGTGCTGCCTCTGGTCATAGAGCGGGTCCTGGACGAGGACCTACGTGTGCCGGTGTGCGCGGAGTTCCGCTTCGACCCGGGCATGCCCCTGATCGTGTCCGCCACGTTCACCCACGGCTGGTCGTCCGTCACCTGGCGCATCGGCCGGGAACTGCTCCACCGCGGCCTGTCCGAGGACGTCGGTGACGGCGATGTGCAGCTCTGGCCGACGCAGTACGACGAGGGGATGGTGTGGCTGATACTCGACTCCGAGCGTCGCAGCGCCGTCTTCGAACTGCCGGTCCCGCCCCTGGCCGACTGGATCCAGGCCACGTACCGGCTGGTCCCGGCGGAGGCCGAGGTGGACGCCCTGGATTTGGACACCTTCCTGGCGGGGCTGTTCGGCGACGGGGAACGCCCGGCCGACGGCCCTGGCGGCGAAGGGGACGCGTGATGCCGGAGGAAGTCACCGTTTCATGGGGTTGCATTCCGGCCGCTAACTGTTCAGAATGGTTACGTGAATCATGCCTTTCCCTGTGGGACGCTCCCTCTCGACTTCGTGGGCACGCTGCGCGCACGACGCAACGACCTGCCGACGGAGAAGCTCGCCACCCCCGAGCTGCTCGACGACTGGTTCGTGGAGTCCGGGATGCTCGATCTGGCGCCGGGCGCGAGCGAGGTGGACCTCGCCATCGCCATCGACCTGCGTGAATCCATCTACGATCTGGCCGTCGCACGGATGGACGGCAAGCCGCTGCCCGCCGACGCGGTCGCCGAGCTGAACCTCCACGCGTCGGGCATGCCCGTCACACTGCGGCTCGGTCCCGACGGTACGACCCGCACCGGTTCGGTCTCGCAGGGGCTCGCGGCCCTCGCCCGGGAGGCGGTCGAGATCCTCGGCGGTCCGGACGGGGACCTGCTGCGTGAGTGTGCCCGCCCCGAGTGCACCCAGACCTACCTCGACCGCTCCCGCGGCCATCGCCGGGAATGGTGCGCGATGCGGACCTGCGGCAACCGGGTCAAGGCCGCCACCTACCGGGCCCGCCAGAACAGCACCCAGGGCTGACGCCCGCCCCGTCCGATGGGCCCTCAGGCTGCCATGCCTGTAGGGCCCATTCGTCGTTCCGCGCATGTTGCCTTCCATCCGGCCGAACGGCTGCTCACACGTATGAAGCGTAAGCAACTTGACTGGCACTTTGAGATACGTATGATCACCATGTGTGAATAGGTCACCGCCTGAACCGGTATCTGCATGGGCCGGCTCAGCACCCCCGATCCAAGGAGCCCCCACATGGATACGACCGCAGACGCGGGCAGCACCACGGGCCGCCGCCGCTTCATGGGGCTCGCCGCGGGCGCCGTCGCCGCCACGCAACTGGGGCTGGCCGGCGGGGCGCAGGCCGCGACAGCGGGTCCGGCCACCCCTGCCACGGTGTCTGCCCCCGGCACCGCAGACCTGCCCCCCGGAGTCCGCCCGTTCCGCATCGGGGTTCCGCAGCAGGACCTCCGTGACCTGCGCCAGCGCCTGCGGGCGATCCGCTGGCCGGACCGTGAGCTCGTCCGCGACCGATCCCAGGGCGCCCAGTTGGCGAAGGTCCGTCCGTTGGTCGAGTACTGGGAGAGCGGGTACGACTGGCGCAAGGTCGAGGCAAGACTCAACGCGCTGCCGCAGTTCATCACCGAGATCGACGGCGTGGACATCCAGTTCGCCCACATCCGCTCACCGCACCCCGACGCCCTGCCGATGCTCATGACACACGGCTGGCCGGGCTCGATCATCGAACTCCTGAAAATCATCGACCCGTTGACCAACCCGACGGCACACGGCGGGCGCGCCGAGGACGCCTTCCACCTCGTGTTGCCGACGTTGCCCGGCCACGGCTGGTCCGGAAAGCCGAGGACGACCGGGTGGAACCCCGCCCGCATGGCGACCGCGCTCCACCGGCTCATGCACCGCCTCGGCTATCAGCGGTACGTCTCCCAGGGCGGCGACCACGGTTCGATCATCGCGCAGATCCAGGCCACGCAGCGGATGGAGGGTCTGCTCGGCATCCACGTCAACATGCCGGGCACCGTGCCCCCGGACGTCCTGCGCCACCTGCGCAACTTCGACGCTGCGCCCTCGACCCTCTCCGCCCGCGAGAAGCTCGCCTACCACCGGCTGCTGCACTTCTACCGTGACGGTTTCGGTTACGCGGCGATGATGAACGAGAGCCCGCAGACCATCGGTTACGCCCTCGCCGACTCGCCCCTGGCGATGGCGGCGTACTACTACGACAAGATCGCGGAGTGGACCGACTCCGGCGGCGAACCCGAGAAGGTCCTCACCTACGACGAGATCCTCGACGCCATCTCGCTGTACTGGCTTACCAACACCGGGGCGTCCTCCTCCCGCCTCTACTGGGAGGGCACGCAGACCGGAGGCGGGCCGTTCAACGCGGTCGACATCCCCGATGTCCCGGTGGCGGTCACCGTGTTCCCCCGCGAGATCTATCCCGCGCCGCGGAGCTGGGGCGAGCGGGCCTACGGCAACCTCATCCACTGGAACGAGGTCGACAAGGGAGGCCACTTCGCCGCCTGGGAGCAGCCCCAGTTGCTGGCCCAGGAGCTGCGCACCGCCTTCAGGTCACTGCGCGACTGAACACCGGGCCGACCGCACACGTGCGCCGTGCGGTCAGCCAGGCCGCCGGACGTCGGACGCCGCTGAGGATGAAGGAGTGGGTGCCGGAGGAGAGGGCCATGGCGGCCTCCGCGTGTGGTGTGAGACTGCGCCGACACCGACATGGTGCGCAGGTGCCGTCTCTCCGTCGGGCCGACGAGGACACGAAAGAGGGCGGCCGAAGGGGTGCCGCGGCTGACGGATGAGGGACGGGTGTTGACGGACTCGGCGTCGGCTCTTTCCCTTGGCCACCAGTGATTCGAGGGCGTTGCGCAAGACCTGTGCCGCACCCGGCCGGTCAGGCAGGTCCGAGGCCCTTCAGCAAGGTGTCGACGACGAGGTCCGCCGCCTGCCCGTCGGTCAGCTCGGGCAGGCGCCGGACCACGAGATGCATCAGCTCGGGCAGCAGCGCCTGCGCCCAGCCGTCCGGCACCCCGGCCCTGAACGTCCCCTCCTCGACGGCGCGTTGCACGAACGCGTCGACCTCCCGGACCGAGGCGTCCCGCCGCTCGCGGATCGCGTCGTCGGCGAGCATGCGGGTGAGATCGACCGGCCAGGTGCGGTTCACCGCGATGATGTTCTCCACGTAGCGGTGCAGGGCCACCGCCACGGGGGCCTCGCGCAGGCGCGCGTCGGCGATCGCCCGCTCGATGGCTTCCAGCCGGGACACGTAGATCGCCGCGAGTAGTTCCTCACGAGTGTCGAACCGCCGGTAGACGGTCCTGCGGTCCACACCGGCCTCCGCGGCGATGCTCGCGATGCTCGCGCCCGGATCGGCGGCGAGCATGCGTGCACCCGTGGTCAGGACGGCTTCGAGATTGCGTGCGGCGTCGGCCCTCATAGACGTCAGTGTAATCGAATCTTGTGAATATACCCCCGTGAAGTGGCACGTGAGTGGGCGTTTGGGCACACCAAACACCTCATGTATGGGTCTATCCATGCCGTGGGCGCCTGCGCGTCGCGCCGATTGCCAGGGAGGCTGCGGCCGCGCACCACCGCGGCCCCGGAGGGAACGTCATGCGCAGTAGTAATCCGGTCTTCTCCCGGTGGGGCCGCGGCAGTGGCGACGGCTGCGTCGACCGCACGATCCAGCGGCTCGAACCCGTGCCCGTCGGCGCGGCGGCCGGGGCGGACCCGGCCGTCCCGGCCCTGACCAACCCCTATGGCGCAACCGCCGGCCCGTCCACCGCGCAGGGCACCCGGAGCACCGCCGGGACGGCGATGACCATCGATGACGTTGTCGTGCGCACCGCCGCCACGCTCGGCACGGTCGTGCTCACCGCCGCCCTCTCCTGGATCCTGCTCCCCGTCGACAGCACCGGGATCGGTCGGTCCTACGGCATCGCCTTCGCCGCCGCCCTCGTCGCGTTCGCCCTGTCCATGGTGCAGAGCTTCAAGCGCACACCCTTTCCGGCGCTGATTCTCGGCTACGCGGCCTTCGAAGGTGTTTTCCTCGGCACGGTCTCCAGCGCCACCTCGGTGTGGATCGCGCCCGGCGTCGTCGTCCAGGCGGTGCTGGGTACCATGGCGGTGTCCGCGGGTGTGCTGATCGCCTACCAGCGCCGCTGGATATGTGTCGACCGGCGCTTCCAGGGTTTCGTCCTCGCCGCGGCGACCGGATTCCTGCTGCTGCTCGTGGCGGACCTGCTGTTCTCCGCGTTCGGCGCGGGCAACGGCCTGGGCTTCCGGAGCGGTGCCCTCGGCATCGTGTTCGGCATCGTCGGCATCGCGCTCGGCGCGGCCTTCCTGGCCCTTGACTTCAAGCAGGTCGAGGACGGCATCACGTACGGCGCCCCGCGGAACGAGGCCTGGTTCGTGGCCTTTGGCCTCACCACCACCCTGGTGTGGATCTACCTCCAGGCGCTCCAGTTCCTGTCGATTCTCCAGGGCGACAACTGACCGCCCTCCCCGTACGCCAACGCGTTCCTGCGCCTCTGTGACCTGCGGCAGAGCGGCCCGGAGGCCCCGCCCGGAATCCGCGGCCACCGGGCGCTGGAACGGACACCGTAGCCGTAGCGGTCTCAGGTCGCACACCTTGGCGTGTCCGATCCACACTTTTCCTCCTTGACATGTATGCAAGGGGGGAGGAGTCTTATCACCAGTCAATATGGTGACTTTGAGTGCGGCGGGTGTGCGACACGTATGTTCCGCCGGGTGACGAGAGGAACGACGTGATCAGCAGACGCAGGGTGTCCCAGGCGGTGGCGACGGCGGCCGGCACGGTCGGGCTCCCCGGAGCGGGCCAGGCCGTCGCCGCCGCGCAGAGGACGGCCTCCGCCGCGTCCGGGGCATACCAAGGGCTCGGCCCACTGCGGCACGTGCGCACCGACGCCCTGGACATCGCCTACCACGCTGTCGGCCCGGCGGATGGCGTACCGGTCATCCTGCTGCACGGCTGGCCGTTCAGCCCGGTCGGTTCCTACGCGGAGGTGGCACCGCCCCTCGCCGACCGCGGTTTCCGGTGCTACATCCCCTATCTGCGCGGCCACGGTGAGACCAGGTTCCGCCATCGGGACACCTTCCGCTCCGGACAGCAGGCTGCCATCGGCGCCGACCTGATCGAGTTCATGGATGCGCTCGGCATCCGGCGGGCCCTGTACGCCGGGTACGACTGGGGCGGGCGCGCCGCCAACGTGGCCGCGGCCCTGTGGCCCCACCGCTGCACCGGCCTGGTCTCCGTCAACGGCTACCTCATCCAGAACATCGCCCGCGCCCAGGAGCCACTGGCACCCGCCCTCGAACTGGGCTTCTGGTACTTCTTCTACTTCCTCACCGAGCGCGGGGCCAAGGGGCTGGAGCGCGACAGGGAGGACCTGGGCCGCGTCGTCTGGCAGCGCAACTCGCCCGAATGGCAGTTCACGGAGGCGGAGTTCGCGCAGACCGCGTCGTTGTGGACCAACCCCGACTACGTCGCGGTCACGCTGCACAGCTACCGCCACCGCCTCGCCGCCGCCCCGGGCGCGCCCCGCTACGAGAAGCTGGAGCGCCGCCTGCTCGAACAGCCGACGATCCCCGCCCCCACCGTCACGCTGGACGGCAAGGCCGACGGCGTGACGCCCTGGACCGACGGCAGTACCTACAAGCCGCACTACACCGGGCCCTTCGCCCACCACGTGGTCCCCGGGGCGGGCCACAACCTGCCCCAGGAGCGTCCGGACGCCTTCGTCTCCGCGATCCAGGAGGTCCACGACATGGGCTGAGCCCGGCGCAACCGGGGCGACGGGGCAGGGCCCGCTCAGTCCTGCAGGGCGTAGAAGCGCATCGGCGAGTTCGGCTCGAAACCGATCCGCGGGTAGACCGGCGCCCCGGCGACCGTCGCGTGCAAGGTCGCCCGGCGCGCTCCGGTGGCCCGCGCCCCTTCGTACAGCGCCTTGCGGGTGACCGCCTCGCCGTAACCGCGGCGCTCCCAGGCCGGATCGGTGGCGACGAGCGCGACGAACAGGCGCCCCTCGGCCTCTACGGTGGCGGCGCAGGTCACCGGCACGCCGTCCCGCACGCCGAGATAGGCATGCACCTGGTCGCGCCACATCGTGGAGCCGGCGATGCCGTCGCGCCCGTCCTCCACCTGGAATCCGTAGGCACGGGAGTTGATGTCCGCGTACGCCAGCAGGTGTGCGTCGGTCGTCACCCGGACGAACGTCAACTCGGCGTGGGATGGCTCGGGTAGAGGCAGGAAGTCTCCCGCCATCCCCGTGCCGGGAAAGGCGAACACGAGCCCGGCGCGCCCGGCCGCCGCGTCCAGCGCGGCGGCCGCGTCCTCCTGGAGGAGGTCGTCGAAGACCCACAGGAAACCGGGCTGCCTCTTCGACCGCATGATCTCCGCGGCCTCGTCGAGACGGCGGCTCACCAGCGCGGTGTCCGCTCCCACCTCGGTCAGCGTGAGGCAGTTCCAGAAGGGGAAACGGCAGTCGGCCCACCGGACGGCGATGCCGGGCAGGTCGCGGACGTCGGCGTCCGGGTCACGGTCGAGCACCATGGCGCGCCAGACCACGGAGAGTTGTTCCATCGATTCGATCGAGTCGGCGAGCGCATGCATCAGAACTCCTCAGGTCGTCGCGTGTGCGAGATTGTGCCGCTCCTGGTGAACGACAGGGGGTGGTCGCGGAGTTCGCCGGAGTGCGCACACCTCGCCCCGGCATGGCCGGAACCGTCAGTCCAGCACGCGGAGCGCGCCGGACACGGCGGCCTCCAGAAAGACGCGGTCCGCCCGCGCGTTGCCCATGACGTGCAGCCCCTGGATGAACGTGGTGAGGAAGCGGGCCAGCTCCACCGGTTCGTGTCCGGGCCGCAGTTCACCGCTGGCCCGGGCCCGCTCCAACGCGTCGACGAGCACCGACTCCACCGCCGCCATGGTCGCCTTCACCCGCTCGACCGTGGCCGTGTGGGCGGCGCGCTCGGTCGCCGCGTTGACCAGCAGGCAGCCCCGTTCCGGGTCCGCGACATCGGCCGCGGCCAGGGCGAGCAGCAGTTTCCGCAGCGCGGCCCGCACATCGGTGGTGGCAGCCATCCGTTCTCCGAGGGTGTGTACCAGTTCTTCACAGTAGTGGCCGAGAGCGCGGGCGTAGAGGCCCTCCTTGGAGCCGAACGCCGCGTACAGGCTGCCGCTGCCGATGTTCAGCCGAGCCGTCAGCTGGGGCATCGGTGTGGCGCCGTACCCCTGCTTGGCGAACAGGCGGGTGGCCCGCTCCACTGCCACGTCCGTGTTGAATGCCCGAGGGCGCGCCATGGGTATGTCCCTTTCTGGGGTTCGCACGTGTGGAGACTGTCGCAGGCCCGCGGGCCGCAGGCATGAGTCGATCGACTGCACGGTCGACCGCGGGAGCAGGGCCCCCGAAGCGTGGGATCCGGCCGGCAGGCGCGTGTGCCGCGCGGGCAGTGACCAAATGCTTATGTTCGAGAGCCTGTGCGGCCGGGGTTCTGCGGCTAGCCTCGACAGCGTCGATGGCACGAGCGGTCCGAGGACGATCATGCAGCTGCACATGAAATATCTGCTGGAGCCGGCCAGTGCGCCCTGGCTCGCGGCCGATGTCGTCGCGGCCGCATCCGACATCAGCGACGCGGAGCTGGACTACAGCCCGGGCAGCATCGGCCTCGTGGAGGACATCGTCGACGGGTTCCGCAGCGACGGGGTCACCGGCGGCGAGGTGGCCGAGTCGCTCGTTTCCTTTGGGTGTTACGTCGGGGAGGTCCTGATCCGGCATGGCGGAGGGGTCTGGTGCCACGCTCCGGCCGCGCACGGGGCCGTGCCCCTGGTCGTGGAGATGCCGGGCGCCGGGCGGTGTTCGCCGATCGACTGGGTGTTCCGTCGGCTCGAACACGGCTCCGCCGTCAGCATCAGCGCCCTGTACGCGCAGGTTGGGCACGCCGGCGGGCGGGTCCCGGGCCCCCAACGGAGCCCGGCGACAGCGACAGAGCGTGGCGGAGAAACCTGAATGTTAAAGTACCTGTTTCCGGGCCCGGTCCGGACGGTCGACCGGCCTGGGCGCACATGTGGCCCGTGAAGACGTGCCGGGCCTAGCGGGGGAGAACGACATGAGTGCGCACATGCGGTCCGACGACCGTGCGCTGATCGGCCGCGCGCACGAACGCGAGCTGGTGGCCGCCCTCCTCGCCGACCCGCCCGGCGGAAGCCGGGTCCTGCACGTCGGCGGCGGCCCGGGGGCCGGGAAGAGCGCCGTCCTGCGGTACGCCGCACTCACCGCGGCCCAAGCGGACATCCCCGTCCTGTCGACGTCCTGGGCCCCGGCCGAGAGGGACCTGCCGCACGCTGCCCTGCACGGGCTGCTCCGCCCCCGCCTGTCCCGCCTCGGCGACCTGCCGCACCAAGAACGGGAGTTGCTGGCATCGGCCTTCGGCGGGGACCGCACGGCAGCGGCGCCCGCCGGCCTCGCCCGGGCCGCGCTGCACCTGCTGCGGATGCCCGCGGACCCCGTCCTCCTCCGCGTCGACGACCTCGACCGTCTCGACGGTGAGAGCCGCGTCGTCCTGCGCGCGATGGCCCACCTGTGCGGCGACACCCAGGTACGCATGATCGTCGCCGAACGGGCCGCCGCCGACTGGCTGCCGCCGTCCGCGTTCACCAGCGTCCTTTCACCGCTCCCCACCGCCGAGGCCCGCGCACTCCTGCGGCGCGACGGCCGCCCGGCGGCGCCCACGGAGGAGGAGCTCGTCCTCGCCGTGGCCCGGGGCAACCCGCTCGCGCTCACGGAACTGTCACCGAACGGCAGCGGCCGCGGCTTCGGCGAGGCGGCCGGCCTCGGCCTGCTCCCCGCCTCCCCCCGGCTCGCCGAGGCGTACGAGGAGGACCTGGAGGCACTGTCGGCCCACGGCGCCGGTGTGCTGCTCACCGCCGCCCTGAGTGTCTCCTCGGTCCTCCAGGAGATCCTGGACGCCGGTACGCGCCTGCTGGGCAGTGAGCAGGACGCGCGGGCCGGCCTTGACGAGGTCGTCGCCCGCGGGCTCGTCGTCGCGCACGAGCACTGTGCCCACTTCCCCCAGCAGCTGATCCGCGTGGCGGTCCTGCACCGGGAGCCGGCCGCCCGCCGCATGGCCGCGCACGCGGCACTCGGCGACCGCGCCGCGGACCCCACGCACGCGGCCTGGCACGCGGCCCAGTGCGCCGCGGGCAGCGACGAGGACCTCGCGCAGCGCCTGGAGACGCTGGCCGAAGGCCCCTGGCCGGGCACCACGCTGCTGGTCGCCCTCGCGGCGCTCGAAGGGGCCGCGCACCTCTCCCCTGACCCGCGGCGCCGGGCCGCCAGGCTGCTGCGCGCCGCCGAACTGGCCTGCCACCACGGCCTGGACGCCCAGGCCCGCCGGCACGCCCGCGGCATCGACCCCGCCGAACTCGGCGAGCTCGGCCGCGCCATGCTCCTGTGGCTGCACGACCTCCTGCCCGGCGGCTCCCCGACCGGCCACGAGCGCATCGCCCAGCTCTGCTCGGCGGCCCGGTCCGTCGCCGCCACCCATCCCGTACTCGCGCAGAAACTGCTGCACACCGCCGCGGGCCGGTGCTGGTGGCAGCAGACCGACGACGCCGAACGGGCGCTGGTCGTCCGTACCGTGCACGAGCTGCGGAGCCCGCCGTGGAGCGCGCGCGACCTCGTCACCCTGGCGCTGACCGACGCCCTGTCGATCAGCCATGAACTGTTGCGGCTGCGCGAGTCGCCCGCCCCGGACGAGCGGCTCTTCCTCGGCCAGGCCGCCCACCTCACCGGCGACCTCGAACAGGCCGCGCACTTCCTCGACGGCGCCGAGGCGCTCGCGCGCGCGGGTCGGCGCACCGGCCGGCTGCCGCAGATCCTGGAGGCCAGAGCCCTGGGCGAGATCTGGCTGGGCACCGAGTGGCAGACCGCGCAGGCGAGGGCGACGGAGGCGAGGATGATCGCCGCCGAGCTCGGCCACGCCGACTACGCGGCCCGGGCGGTCGGTGCCCTCGGTGTCATCGAGGCGCTCCAGGGCCGGCACGACAAGGCCCTGGAGCGCGCCGCGGCGATCGAGGAGGCATCCCGCCACCTCGGCCAGGGCCAGCACCTGAACCTCGCCACCCTCACACGTGTGCTGACGGCCTCCGGCACGGGGCGGTACGCGGAGGCGTACACACAGCTGCGTTCATCGTTCACCGAACTGCTGACCCCGTACTCGTTCCAGCAGTTCTGGGGTCTCGCCTTCCTCGTCGAGGCCGCCCTGCCCGCGGGTGAGACGGACGACGCCCGGGCCGTCGTCGAGGAGGTCGCGCGCCGCACCCACCCGGGCCGGGCGCCGATGCTCCGGCGCATCCTGGCCTACGCCGACGCGGTGCTCGCCCCCGACGACGAGGCCGAGGCCCGCTACCACGAGGCCATCGGTGACGACGCCGTACGCTGGCCGCTGCTGCACGCGATGACCCACCTGAACTACGGGGTCCGGCTCCGGCGCCGCCGCCGCGTCGTCGAGTCCCGTGCTCCGCTCGCCACGGCCGAGGCGCTCTTCCTGGCCCTCGGGGCCGCCTCCCGCGCGGAACTGGCGGCCTCGGAGCTGCGGGCGGCCGGCCGGCCGGACGCCGAGGAGGCCGAGCCCGCCGGGAACACCGCGGCCCGTCTGCTCTCCCCCCAGCAGTTCACCATCGCCCGTCTCGCCGCCCGGGGCCTGACGAACCGGGCCATCGGCGAGCAGCTCCATCTGTCGGCCCGCACGGTGGCCTCGCACCTCTACCAGATCTTCCCCAAGCTCGACGTCACCTCCAGGGCACAGCTCGCCGCGCGCAAGGACCTGCGGTGACGTACGTGTGACAGATGGGGGCGCCCGTCACACGTACGTCAGACGAGAGCCTGGCCGTCCGTTCTCAGCACACAGGCCAGCTGCGCCCGTGCCGTCACACCCAGCCGGGGAAAGATCCGGTACAGATAGGCGCCGATCGTGCGGGGGGAGAGTCCCAGCTCCGCGCCGATCTGCCGGTTGGACAGGCCGCGCGCGGCCAGCCGGGCGATCCGCAGCTCCTGCGAGCTGAGCACGTCGGCAGCGCCGGCGGCCCGGGGTGCGCCCGAGGTGACGGTGTCGGCCCGTTCGCCGGAGGCCCGCAGCTCCTCGGTGATCCGTGTGACGCGGGCGTCGGCGCCCACCATGGTGAAGGTGGCCGCGGCCTGGCGCAGCGTGACGCGCGAGTCGGTGGACTCGTGCCACCGGCGCAGCCGCCGCCCGTGCGCGAGGCGCAACGACGCCTCCAGGAACGGGCTCTGGGACACATCCATGGCCAGGGCCCGCTCGTAGAGGGCACCCGCGTCCCGGTCGTCCGCCAGGACGGCCTCGGCCACGGCGAGGGCGACCGCGACGAGCGGGGCCCGCTCGGGGCCCAGCTCCCGCTCCAGCAGCCGCAGCCGGGCGCGCGCCGACTCCGACGCCTGCACGGCCGCGGCCGCTTCCGCGAAGGGGACCAGGGCGAACAGGACCGCAGTGCAGCGCCCGGGATCGGCCAGCAGCCGCGCGAGGGTGGCGTAGCCCGCGGCGACGTCGCCGCTCTCCACCTGGGCCCAGCCCGTGCCCACGGCAAGGATCTCGTCCATCGCGCTCACCGACCGCCGTGCGGTCTCGACGTCATGTGCGTCGGCCGGCGCCGGCACCGTGCCGGTCCGCAGGCCACGCGTGAGCCGTTCGAGCAGATCCGCTGCCGTTGACTCGCTCGTGAGCCCACGTTCCCCGGCCTGCTCGCCGCAGCGCCGGAACGTGGTCTCGGCCTGCCCCCAGTCGCCGGTGACCAGATGGGCCAGCCCCTGTCGGAGCAGGATGAGGGGCAGCCGGTCGGGAAGGTCGTGGAAGCGGCAGCGGCGTTCCGCCTGCCGGTGCAGTTCCAGCGCCCGCAGCGGGGCGCCGCCGCGCAGGGCCGCCTCACCGAGGCGTTCGAGATCGCGCAGAGCAACGTTGTCGCGTCGGCCGGCCGCGGCCAGCCGGGTGATGACGGTGGCGGCCCGGCGGACCGGCGCCGCCGTGGCCACGGCGTGCAACAGCCGCGGGTCGTGCGAGGCGTCCGACGGCAGGGCGTCGAGATAGGTGAGGAGCGCGTCTGCGCGCGCCGTGTCGGCGGTGACGGCCGGTGCCGTCAGCTCCGCCAGTTCCAGGGCGCTGTCGACCTCGGCGGCGTCGGCCGGCAGAGGCCAGCCGCCGGGCTCCGTCAGCAGCCGGGCGGCCGGGTTGTCGCCCCCCGTCACCGTCCGCGCGTACAGGGCGCCGAGCGGTCCCAGGGGATGCGCCAGCGCCCTGCGGCACAGAGCCCGCGCCGTGCGGACCCAGCCCGCGTCCCCGGCGAGCTGGGCCGCCCGCAGCAGGCACCGTCCCCGGTCCCCGGACCCGCTGTAGAGGTCGGCCGCGCGCCGCAGCAGGCGCAGGGCCAGCGCCGGGTCGTCCTGCCGCAGGGCCAGGCGGTGGGCGTCCTCCACGCGGCCGGCGAGCTCCGCGTCGGCCTCCTCCGCCGCCTGGGAGAGGTGCCACAGCTGCCGGACGGAGCCCTCGGTCAGCTCCGCGGCGAGCGCCGCGTGTGCGGCGCGGCAGCGCCGGGGGCCGGTCTCGCGGACCACGGCGCCGGCCATGGCGGGGTGACCGAAGACCATGCGTACGCCGTCGAAGACGACGAGGCCCTGGCGTTCCGCGGGCTCCATGGCGGCGAAGTTCGTCGCGCGCTCCCCGAGCCGGGAGGCCGCCGCGAGCAGCAGCGGCAGATCCGCCGTGGGATGCAGCGCCGCCACGAGCAGCAGGTTCCGGGTCGCGGCGGGCAGCCGGGAGGCTCCGGGGGCAAGGGCAGCCGCCAGCCGGTCGGAGGACGCAGGCAGGTAGGGGACGCGGTCCCCGGTCCAGGTGGGCAGCTCCAGCAGCGCGAGGGGGTTGCCCGCCGCGGTCGCCATCAAGTCGTGCAGGGTGTGCGCGTCATGGCCTGGGCGCCGCATCGCCAGCAACGTGGCGGACTCGGCCGGTGTCAGCGGGCGCAGCGGCAGTTCGGGGAGCCCCGCCAGGGCCGTACGGCGGGGGTGCGGCCGCGTGGTCAGCAGCAGGCCCAGCGGGTGCCCTGCCGTCCTGCGGGCGACGAACGCGAGCACCTCCGCGCTGGGCGCGTCCAGCGTGTCCCAGTCGTCGACGGCGATCAGCAGGGGTCGCTCGGCGCTGACCGACTCCAGCACGCGCAGCACGGTGAAGGGCAGCCTGGCCCGGTCCGTGTGGGCCGGGGCGCCGTCGACGAGCAGCATCTCCAGGGCGGACAGGTCCTTGCTGCCCAGCGGGACGCGCGCATCCCCCAACAGGGGCCAGAGGATCTGCAGCAGGCCGGAGAGTTCGTAGGGGGTGCCGTCCCGGCTGCCCGCGCAGCGCAGCACACACATGCCCTCGGTGGACGCCAGCTCGACACCCGCCGCCAGGAACTCCGACTTGCCCGCCCCGGCCTCGGCGCACACGACACGGGTCGCACCGTGCGCCGCCGCGTCCCGGACGAACGCCCGCAGCCGGCGCAGCTCGGCACCGCGGCCGACGAGCCCCTTGCGCCCCACCGGGCGGCGAAGCACGCCGCTGCCGGGCCGGGGTATGTGGCGGCCGCTCTCCACCACGGAGAAGGCGGAGACCTCGGTCCGCGTGTTCATCAGTGCCCCCTGGTCCGGGACATCGAGCGGTCCCCTCCCGATCCCGGGGCGCTCTCATGCCTGAGCCCATCTCACCGGACACCGGTTCACGACAACAGGCAGTTCCCATGCAGCTTGCCCAAGAGCAGGGGCAGCCCCGGACGATGTTCTCGGCCTGGGAGTCCTTCTGGCCCTGGGCGATGTCGGAGAGTCGCCTGTAACGGATTGCTCGATCCAGAACTGCTATCTTTACGCCGTCGACGTGGCGGCGGACCTCGGCGGAAGGGCCCCGTACTGGCTGGCTGGGTGG
Source organism: Streptomyces sp. NPDC030991 (assembly GCF_055571235.1). NCBI lineage: Bacteria > Bacillati > Actinomycetota > Actinomycetes > Kitasatosporales > Streptomycetaceae > Streptomyces > Streptomyces sp. NPDC030991. The sequence goes on along the minus strand of NZ_JBVIFR010000011.1, from coordinate 252,142 downwards.
GAATGAACAAGAGCGCGTTCGGTCGGCTGCTGCGCGAGGAGCGGCAGCGTTCGTTACTGACGCTGGAGGGCCTGGCCGAGGCGTCCGGCGTGAGCGTCCGGGCCATCAGCGACATGGAACGCGGGCACAGCCTGCCCCGCCGGGCCACCTTGGGCGAGCTGATGGACGCGCTCGAACTGGGCGAGGCCGAGCGGCGCCGGCTGGTGCAGATGGCCACGCGCCCCGCGCCCGACCGCCCCGTCCCACAACAACTGCCGCCGGATCTCGCCGTGTTCCGCGGTCATGAGGCGGCCCAGGAGGCCGCGCAGGCGATCACCGACCGGATCACCGCGGAAGGCGGGCGCCTCGTCTTCGCCGTCGGCGGCATGGCCGGGGTGGGCAAGACCGCCCTGGCGGTGCACTGGGCGCACCGGATGGCGGACCGCTTCCCGGACGGTCAGCTGTACGCGAACCTGCGCGGCTTCGAACCCTCCGGGCAGCCCCTGGATCCCGGCGAGGCGCTCGGCGGGTTCCTCCGGGCCCTCGGCGTGCCCAGCAGCGACATCCCCGCAGGCGTCGAGGAGCGCGGCGCCCTGTTCCGTCGGCAGACCACGGCGCGGCGGCTGATCGTGGTCCTGGACAACGCGCGGGACTCCGCGCAGGTGCTACCGCTGCTGCCCGCCGCCGTCGACTGCTTGACCATCGTCACCTCCCGCGACCACCTCTCCGCCCTGGCGGTCGTGGAGGGCGTCTCCCGGATCAGCCTCGACGTGTGGTCACCCGAGGAGGCGCTGGCGGCCCTGGCGGCCCGGATCGGCGAGGAGCGGTGCCGGGCCGAACCAGAGGCCGCCGCCGAACTGGTCGAGCTGTGCGGCTTCCTGCCCCTGGCCGTCTCGGTCGTCGGGGCCCAGCTGGGTGCCGAGCAGCGGCTGCCGCTGCGCCTGGGCGTGCGCGAGCTGCGCCAGACCCGGCCGCGGCTCGACGCCCTCGCCACCGACGATCAGCGCGTCGACGTACGGGCCGTCTTCTCCTGGTCCTACCGCGCGCTCACCGCCGGCACGGCTCGGTTCTTCCGCTCCATGTCCGTGCACCCCGGCCCCGCGCTGTCCGCCGAGGCCGCCGCCTCTCTGGCCGGCGTCGACATGACCGCCGCCCGCCGCCATCTGCGGGAGCTGACCACCGCCAGCCTGCTGTCCCGGGACGCCGACGGCCGCTACGTCCTGCACGACCTGGTCCGCGCCTACGGCACCGAGCTGTTCGACCAGGAGCACGACGACCGTGTCGCGCCTCGGGCGCGCCTGCTCGACTACCTGCGCCACAACGCCCACCACGCCAACGTGTTCGTCACGCACCTGGACCCCGGCCCCGACATCCAGCCCGTCGAGGGGGTCGTGGAGGTGGCGTTCGACGACCGCGACGAGGCGCTGAGCTGGTTCCGCCAGGAGGAGCCGGCCGTCGGCGCCGCGCTGCGGACCAGGGACGAACCCGCGTTGCGGCGCCCCCTGGTGAACCTCACCCTGGAGTGGATCGGCTACAACATGGCCGCCGGCCGCTGGCCCGAGGAACTCCCCCTCGCGCGCGCCGGCCTGGACGCCGCTCTCGCCCTGGACGACCCGGTCGCCACCGTCCGGATCCGTTCGATCCTGGCCCGGACCCTGCTGGAGACGGGCCAGGACGACCGGGCCGAGTCGGTGATCGAGCAGATACTCGGTCGACTGGACCGGCTGCCGCAGCGGGACCGGGCCCGCGCCGAGCGGGAGATCGGCTACTTCCGCATCCGTCAGGGCCGGTTCGCCGAGGCCCTGCGGCACGCCCGCTCGACCCTGACGATCAACCGCGCGCTCGGCAGCCAGGGCGGCATCGCGAGCGCGCTGAGCAACGTCGGTTGGGTGCTGGCCCAGCTCGGCGAGTACCAGGAGGCCATCGACACGAGCGAGGAGGCCATCCCGCTGCTCCGCGCAGTCGGCGACCGGCGGTTCGAGGCGGGCGCCTGGCAGGGGATCGGCTATGCCCGCAAGGGCCTGGGCGATCTGGAGGCGGCGGTCGCCGGCTTCGAGACGTCGCGCGGCCTCTTCGCCCAGCTCCACGACGACTACAGCCAGGCCGGGGTGCTCGACCATCTGGCCACGGCGCTCCTGGAACTGGGGGACGTGGAACAGGCGCGCGCGAGCTGGACGCGGGCCGCCGAACTGCTCGGCGCCCTGCGCAGCGCCGGCGCCGCGAAGATACACGCCAAGATGGCGGCCCTGCCCCCGCCGGGCGCGCCGCCCGCCACCGGCTGATGTCAATGTGGCGCGGCGAGTTCGTCGGCTCTGGCCCGCAGCTCCGCGGCGCGCGGGTTGCCGATCTCGCTCAGCAACTCGGCGGCCCGTGTCCAGCTCGCCCGGGCCTGTTCCACGTCGCCCCGTTCCTGTTGCGCCGACGCGATGTGATCCAGCACGTCGGCCTGGTTGTAGGCGTCGAGGACCTCTTCGTAGAGCTGAAGAGACCTGCGGTAGTCGGCGATCGCGGCGTCCAGGTCGCCCAGCCGGTGCCGGGCGTAGCCGATGCTGTCCCAGGTCGCCGCCTCGCTGCGGCGGTTGCCGGTCTCGCGCAGGATGGGCAGTGCCTGTTCGCACATGTCGATCGCCTGTCGGTGCTCACCGAGCAGCGTCAAGTACCAGCCGACGGCGTTGAGTTCGCGGGCCGCGCTGCCGCGGTCCCCGAGTGCACGGAAGAGCGCCAGGGCCCGCCGGGCGTGCTCCAGGGCCTCGGAATGACGCCCCTGCCGGCCGCGCACCCAGCCGATGCTCCGCTCGGTGGTGGCCCGCAGCGCGCGCGGCAGGCGGTCCAACCGCGCCAGCATCAGGCTCACTTGATCCTCGGCCTCCTCGACCTGACCCGTCTCGGCGAGCGCGCGGGCCAGACTGGAGCTGTTGCGGACGACGGCGACCGGGTCGTCCAGTGCGAGGGCCGCCTCCAGACCGATCCGCTTGGCCGCGATCTCGTCGGCCCAGCGACCCAGGACGGAGTAGTAACTCACCCAGTCGTCCGTGAGGTCCACCCGGTAGCGCAGCAGCCGGGGGTCCTCCATGGAACGCAGGGCGGCCGCGACGGTCGACTCCTCCTGGCCGAACCACTCCAGCGCTTCCTCGCGGCTGCCGACGGCGACCCGCACCACGCCCTCGGCCGGGGGACCGGTCGGTTCGAGTCCGGGGCGCCGGTCGAGGACCCCGGTGGCCGCGTTGGCGTTGTGCCGCAGATAGTCCAGGAGCCGCATCTCGGCGCCGAACCGGTCGTCCTTCTCCCGTTCGACGAGCTCGGCGCCGTAGGCGCGCAGCAGATCGTGCAGGACGTACCGGCCCTCCGCGTCGCGCGACAGCAGGTTCGCCGAGGTCAGCTCCCGCAGGTGCCGCCGGGCCTGTGCCATCGCCACGCCCGCGAGCGAGGCGGCGGCCTCCGCCGAGACCGACGGCCCGGGGTGCAGCGTCAGGTACCGGAAGAAGCGGGCCGTCTCGGGCGCCAGCGCCCGGTACGACCAGGAGAGGACGGCGCGGACGTCACCGTGCCGTTCGTCGGTGGACAGAGCGTCGAGGCGCGAGCGCGACTCCCGCAGCTCGCGCACGCCGACGTGGAGCGGGACGTGCGGATCGGCGCGCAGCTGGGCGCCCACGATGGCGACGGCCAGCGGCAGGTACGCGCACAGCTCCACCAGGTCCGAGCAGGCCGCGGGCTCGGTGCGGCACCGTTCCTCGCCGATCCGGGCCGCCAGGGCCGCCAGCGCCTCCTGCCGGGTCCACACGTCCAGGTCGACCATCGAGGCGCCCTCGGCGACGGCCAGACCGGAGAGCCGGCTGCGCGAGGTGACGATGGTCAGGCACCCGGCGGACGCCGGCAGGAGCGGCCTGACCTGCTCCTCGTTGCGCGCATTGTCGAGGACGACGATCAGCCGCCGGGACCCCGTCCGCTCCTGGAAGAGGGCACTGCGCTCCGCGGTACCGCGCGGTACGGCGGCGCTGGGCACCCCGAGCGCGTCGAGGAACCCGCCCAGGGCCTCGCCGGGGTCGAGCGGCAGCCCGGAGTCGTCGAAGCCGCGCAGGTTCACATACAGCTGGCCGTCCGGGAAGCGGTCCGCCACCCGGTGGGCCCAGTGCACGGCGAGCGTCGTCTTGCCCACCCCCGCCATGCCGCCGATCGCGGAGATGACGACATGCCGGCCGGCTCCGGCCGCGCCCCGGGTGAGCTCCTCGACTGCGGCCAGGGCGCGTTCGTGACCGCGGAACGCGGCGAGGTCGGGCGGCAGCTGCCGCGGAACCTGCCGGGTGCGCTGCGTGGAGGCCTCGACGAACCGCCGACGCTCGTCCTCGGCCAGCCCCAGGGCGTCCATCAGCTCGCTCAACGTCGCATGGCGGGGAAGGCTCTGGCCCCGCTCCATGTCGCTGATGGCGCGGACACTCACGCCGGACGCCTCGGCCAGGCTCTCCAGGGTCAGCAGCGCACGCTGCCGCGCCTCCCGAAGGAGCCGCCCGAACGCCGTTGTGTCCATCCGCACCCTCCGAGGCCCCTCTTTGGACGGCCGTGAACCTACCAGTTGTGGAACGATCATGTCAGGGACATCAGCCTGCGCGAGCTGAGCCGGCGGGTGGGGGTCTCGAAGACCAACGTCGTGCGTTACTTCGAGACCCGGGAAGCGGTCTTCTTCGAGCTTCTCAACCGTGAACTCGCCCGCTGGACCGAGGAGTTGCCCACTGAGTTGGCGGCCGGCGGAGCGGCCGGACCGCTGCAGCCCAAGGACGTGACCGAGGCCGTGGCCCGGTCGCTGGTCGGTCGCACCATGCTGTGCGAACTGATCGGCTCGCTGGGCTCCGAACTCGAACGGAACATCTCCGCCGAGGCGGTGTGTGACTTCAAACTGGCTCACACCCGGCTACTGGGCACGCTCGCCGGCCTGCTGCGTGCGCACATCCCCGCGCTGGACCCGGCCGCCGCCCGCGAGGTGGTCTCCCTGGCCATCGTCTGCACCGCCGGCCTCTGGCCCTTCGCCCACCCCTCTCCGGCCGTCGTCGAGGCCCAGCGGGACCCGGAGCTCGCGGCCACGAAGGTCGACTTCGCCGAGCGCCTCGCCCGCACCCTGCGCCTGGCCGTCACCGGCCTGCTCGCCCTGGACGCAGGCAGCGTGGACTGACCGTTCTTCGTAACCACCTTGACTGGTTACGTGGGAGTGTGGAGACTGGTGGCTGTCCGGGATACATGCGGACGCGATCCACGAAGTGGAGGACGGTCGTGAATCAGAAAGCCACCATCGACGCCGCCGCGGCGGCGCGGCACGCGCGATTCGGGAAGCTCCCCGAGCGCGTCTGCGCCGAGGACACGACCCAGGGCGTGGACAGCAGGCTGAACGCCAAGGTCAACGGCGGGTACAACCCCGAGGGACAGTGGCAGCACTTCTCATGCTTCGCCCTCGATCTCGGCCTGTGACGACCGTTGCGGGCGATCCGGAGGTGAGCGGGAAAGTTCTCTCCCAGGCAGAAACCTGGTTCTTTCCCTCAGCCGATCCGGCGCAATCGTAGAGACGTTCCCGGACACGGAGAGAAACCCACACACACCTCAGGGAGATTCCATGTCCCGCACCAGCGTCACCTTCGACAGCGCCGGCCTCCGGATCGCCGCACACCTCTACACCCCCGACGCCCCGGCGGTGGGTCTGCGCCCGGCCCTCGTGGTCGGTCATCCCGGCACCGGTGTGAAGGAGCAGACGTCCGGCACCTACGCGCGGCGGATGGCCGAGCGCGGCTTCGTCACCCTCGCGTTCGACGCCGCCCACCAGGGCGAGTCCGAGGGCCTGCCGCGCGGGCTGGAGGACCCCGCTCAGCGGGTGGAGGACTTCAAGGCCGCCGTCTCCTTCCTCACCACTCGGGACGAGGTCGACGCCGGCCGCATCGGCCTGCTGGGCATCTGCGCCTCCGGCGGCTACGCGCTCGCCGCCGCCGGTGGCGACCACCGCGTCCGGGCCGTCGCCACCGTCAGCGGCGTGGATGTCGCCCGCCAGTTCCGGCTGGGCGCCGACGGCACCCAGGACCCGGCCGTCTTCCGGAGCCTGCTCGACGCCGCGGCCCGGGCCCGCACCGCCGCGGCCCGCGGCGAGGACCCCGGCGTGCTGACGATGTTCCCCGAGACCGCCGAACAGGCCGCCGCGCTCGGCGGGGAACACGGCGTGGAGGGCTTCGAGTACTACTGCACGCCGCGCGGGGCGCACGAGCGTTCGGCGAAATCCCTCGCCTGGGAGAGCGTCGACAGGCTCGCCTTCTTCGACGCCTTCCACGCCGTGCCACTGATCGACCCCCGCCCCCTGCTCCAGGTCGTCGGAGCCCGCGCCGTCACCTCCTGGATGGCCGTCGACGTCCACCAGCGGGCCACCGGCCCAAAGGAACTCCACTGGATCGAGGGCGCAAGCCACGTCGACCTCTACGACAAGAAGGAGTACATCGACCGTGTCCTCGACAAGCTCGCCGACTTCTGCACCACGCACCTCGGAACGGACCTCTGACACCCTGATCGTCAGCCTCGGGGGCCAGCTCGAAGAGGCACAGCGCATCAACGAGGAGTACCGCCGCGCCGCCGAGTCGGCGATATCGACCGCCGCGCCCTGAGCCGGCCGGGACCAGCCAGTGAACACTCCGGTCGTAGGAGTCCCTCTTCAGAGCGACGGGACCGCTCCCGCCGCGCGTTCACGCTCCCGGCCGGATCAGGTCGGCGCTCGCCCGGTCCCAGTCGACCGCGGAGAGTTCCGCACCGGCGGGGACGAGCTCGTAGGTGTACTCCAGCCACCGGGCCAGCGGCGACACGGGCAGCTCGAACAGGGCGGCCATGTCCCCGGAGGCCAGCAGCAACCGGGCGATGGTCGCGTCCTGCGCCGCGTACGCCGGCCAGATCTGTACGTCGCCGAGACCGCTTGCCGAGTACAGCCCCTGCCACAGCAGGTCGCGGCCGATTTGCCACGACACCCGAGGACCGTCCTCGACGAGGAACTCCACGCGGACGGTCAGGGGCGCATCGGGATCGAATACGAACTCCGCCCTGACCGCCTGCCGGGCCGAGACGCCCAGTACCCGCTCGATGTCCAGGACCAGCTCGGGGCCGCGGTCGTAGGGGGCCGTTTGGGGAGCCTGGACACCGGGATGGTTGCCGCTCATGACGAGAGGCCCTTCTGTGGGGCGGAAACTGACTCGACCCACTCTCGTCCGCGCGTGATCGCCGTACATAAGTAAGTTGACCGTCGTAATGCATCGGCTTCGACGGTGCGTGCGGTCGGCGGCGACGCGAAACAGGACTCCCGCCCGCCCCGGACCGGCTCTCGCGCCGGGCCGGCGCCGCTTGTGCGGGCCGGTCGGCCGCCGACATTAAGTCATTCGACTGTCGTCCCTGACCTGCGCCTCGACGATGCTGGGACCGTCGCCCGCGTGCCGGTGCGCAGGAAGGTCGTCATGCTCGGAGGAGCCAACCGTGAACCGTACGCCCGTCGTCTTCATCCATGGTGAGTGGCTGCACGCGCTCTCCTGGGAGTCATGGGCCGACCGCTTCGCCGGCCGCGGGTTCCTCGTCCTCACCCCCGGCTGGCCGGGGGAGGCGCCGGGCGCCGTGGAGATGCGCCGCTCTCCCGCGTCCTTCGGTGACCTCGGCCTGGAGGCTCTGACGGACCACTACGCGGGGATCGTGCGCTCCTTCGATACGGCGCCGGTCCTTGTCGGGCACGCGGTCGGCGGCCTCATCGCCCAGCACCTGATCAGCGTCGACCTCGGCCGGGCCGCGGTAGCCATCGCTCCCGCCCCCGTCAACGGCATCGTGCTGCCCGGCGGCCGGCCCGGACCGTGGCCCGGAGAGGAGGGCGGAACCGGCCCGCGGGTGTCGCTCTCCCCGGAGCGGTTCCGGGCGCTCTTCGCGAACACGCTCGACGCGGCGGAGGCCGAGCGGCTCTTCGACCGGTACGTGGTGCCCGCCCCTCGCCAGCTCCTCACCGAGCTGGACGGCACGGGCGCGGGGCGCGGCCCGTCCGCCGAGGCCGACACGGCCAACACCGGCAGGGGACCGCTGCTGCTCATCTCGGGTCAGGAGGACCGACTCGTCCCGGACTCCGTCACCCGGGCCGCGTACAAGGCCTACGGCGACTCCACGGCCATAACGGAGCTCAAGCAGTTCGCGGACCGTGCGCACTCTCTCGTCGTGGACAACGGCTGGCGCTACGTCGCCGATCACGTGCTCGGCTGGCTCGACGACCAGGGCGTCCGGCCGTACTGACCGCCCGCGGTCACATGTTTCGCTCGCCGGGCACCTTGGCGAGGGCGTCGCGCAGCGCGGCGCGGGAGGTGATGCCGAGCTTGGGGAAGACCCGGTACAGATGGGAACTGACGGTGCGGGGCGAGAGGTGCATCCGCTGGCCGATCTCCTTGTTGGTCAGCCCGCCGGCCGCGAGATCGGCGATCCGGCGCTCCTGCCAGGTCAGGGCGGTGAGGTCGGCCGAGGGCGCGAGCGGGGAGGCGCCGGTGGCCAGCAACTCGGCCCGGGCGCGCTCGGTCCAGGTGGGTGTCCCGAGCCGCTCGAAGGTCTCCGCGGCGAGGGTGAGCGGCAGCCGGGCGGCCTTGCGCCCCCGGGTGTGGCGCAGCCAAATGCCGTGCGCGAGATGGATGCGGGCGAGTTCGTAGGGGTGGTCGGCGGCGTGCGGATGGGTCTCGGCGCGGTGGTAAAGGGCCTCGGCCTCGGCGGGGTCGGTGGTCGTCATGGCGAGGGCGCCGTAGGTGATCAGGGCGAGGCGGGGTGAGAGGTCGGGGAGGCGGGCGGCTTCGGCCGCGAGGGCGTGGGTGCGGGCCTGCTCGGCCCGGCCGGTGTGCAGGGCCGCTTCGACGAGGTCGAGGAGGGTGCGGGGGGCCTGGTGGGCGTAGGCCTTGAAGGTGCCGGGGGGTGTGATGCCGATCGCGTGGAGGTAGGCGGCCTCGTAGTCGCCCTCGGCGAGGGCGGCGGTGGTGCCGATGGAGTCGGTGATCTGGGTGAGGAAGCCGACACCGCGCGGCCGGGCCCAGGTGTCGACCTCGGCCTGTAGCTCCCGGGCCCGTTCGACGTTGCCCCGCAGCGCGGCGATCTGCCCCAGATAGGCGTGGGTGTGATACGTGAACAGATCGTGCTGGTGGGCCGTTGTCAGCTCCAGACACCGCTCCCCGGTGCGCTGCGCCTCACCCCACTCACCGGACGCGATCTGGCCGAGCATGATCAGGTGCAGCATCGTCATGCCGTCGGCCAGCGCGCCCGTCTCCACCTCGCGGTCCACGGTGCGCTGCAGATGAGACCGGTACCGGCTGAGGATGTCCACGTGGTACGCGGCGACTCCCAGCCGGGTGACGTCCCACGGCTCCCGGTCGGCGAGGCCGGTGAAGGCGCGCTCCACCCGCTCGTGCACACCGGCGCCGCGGAGCACCACGTCGCCCCAGGCGTCCTGGTAGATCCGCGAGTGTGAGGACACCAGGTCGCCCAAGCTGTCGAGGAGTTCGTGGGTACGCTCCCAGGCGGCCTCGTCACTCGCGTACTGGCTGATGGCCAGCAGCAGGTCGACGAGACGGGTGAGGATGACGTCCGGCTCGCGCACCCCCGCCTCGCGCATGCTCTCGATCGCCGCGCAGACCTGGCGGTGAGAGGAGCGGACGTCCCCGTCCTCGAAGAGCGCGACGTACCCCGAGGTGACCACCGAGCTCGGTGACGCGCCGGGTCCGGAGCCGCTGCCCGAGCGGATCAGCTGGCGGGCCTGGTCGAGGCGGCCGGAGTGGCCGGCGATGTAGGCCGCGCTGCCCAGGCGCCGGGAGCGTGCCTCGTGGCTCTCGCTCAGCTCCGCGGCCCGGGTCAGCCAGGCGACGGCGGCCTGCGCGCCGCCCCGCACCGTGGCGGAGTCGGCGGCCGCCTCCAGCACGGCCGCGGCCTCCTCGTCGGGGTCGATCGTCGAGGCGGCCAGGTGGGTGGCGCGGCGTTCCAGATCGTCCCGGTGCACCTGCGCGAGCAGGGCGTGGGCCGCCCGCCGTTCGTTGGGCGTCGCCGTCTGCACTACGGTCGAGCGCACCAAGGGGTGGCGGAAGACGAAGTCGCCGGTGAGCGGATCGACGTCCAGCAGGCCGCAGTCCGCGGCCTCGTCGGCCCCGGTCATGCGGTAGCGGGTGCCTCGCGAGCGACCGGCGCTTGCGCCGGCGCCGTCCAGCGCGCCGCGCAGCAGTTCCGCGCGCACTCCGTCGTCGAGGGCCTCGATCCGGGCGCCGTACACATGCTGCAGGCGCACCGGGAGCGGTATGCCGGTGTAGCCGAGCACCTCCTCGGGGGCGTGTCCGGCCCGCCGTACGTACGGCGGCAGTTCGAGCAGGGCCAGCGGGTTGCCCTGCGCCTCGTCGAGGACGAGCCGGCGGATACGGGGGGCGAGCCCCGGGTGGCGGGCGTCGAGGAGCTGCTCGGAGGCCTTCTCCGACAGCGTGGTCACCGGCAGTTCCGGCAGCGCGGCGGTGTCGAAACCCGAGCGCAGGTCGGAGCGGAGCACGACGACGAGCTTCACCGAGCTGCCGGTCAGCCGGCGGCCCACGAAGCCGCACACCTCGGTGCTGGACTCGTCCATCCACTGGCCGTCGTCGAGCACGAGCAGCAGGGGTTGGTCCGACGCGGCGAGGGAGAGCAGGTCGAGCACGGCGATGCCGAGGGTCATGACCGAGGGGGGCGTCCCCGCGCTCCGGCCGAAGACGACGTCGAAGACGGTGCGGTGCACGTCGTCGAGGCGGTCGATGGAGGACAGCAGCGGATACAGGAACTGGTGCAGTCCGGCGAACGGCAGCTCCGACTCGGCCTCGACCCCGGCGGCCCGGATGACCCGGTACTCCTGAGCTTTCGCGAGGTCGGCCACATGTTCCAGCAGCGCGCTCTTGCCCACACCTGTGTCACCGCGCAGGACGAGGGAGCGGCCCCCGCTGTCGGCCACGAATGCCGACAGCACCTCCTGCTCGCTCTCGCGGCCGATCATTGTCCCGTCGAGCGCCTGCACGATCCCCACTCCTTCACCGCCGAAATCACCCTCTGCCCAGGCGCTTTCGCGTCCGCGCGGAAGAGGCGCACCGGGCGACGAGGCGATGGCCGTGTGTGCGGTGTGCTTCTTCGCCGGAGGACGGCCGAGCCCATGACCTGTCCTGAGCGGACCCACCCCACCTCTCGCAGCAGACTAAGGGCCGGAGAATATTTCGTCACCTCGTATGGCCGAAAAAGTTCTTGTTGTGTGAATGGTCCGTGTCACACCTGCAGGTGTCGCGTCACAGAGGAGACACATGTGTGCCTTGGCCTGGCCCCGCGGGTCCCCTTCGCCTCACGCCAGAGCGTGGACGGCGCGATGCCGCACACCTACGAGAACCACATGAACCCGTTGGTCGGCGGCTTCGGCCTGGGCTGGATACCCGATGAGTATGCCGCGATCTCCGTGCCCTGGAAAGGCCTCGGCGTACGACTGAGGTCCCCAGCGCCACACAGCAGAAGACCTGTCGGCATTAAGTGCTACAGTGAAGTGACATATGATTCATTGAGTGTCATTTATGTGGGTCGCATAGTCCGATACGACCGGCGCACCGCCCAGGTGCGTCACTCCCGAAAGGCACGTTTCGATGTTCAAGGCACACAAGACACAACGGTCCGCACCCCCAGCGGCAGGGGGCGTGGCCGCGGCCATGAGCGCGCTGATCCTCGCGGTCCTCCTGGCCGCCCTGGACCAGACGATCGTCTCCACTGCGCTGCCCCGGATAGCAGAGGACCTGAACGGGTTCGACGACATCGCCTGGGTCAGCGCCGCCTACCTGCTCGCCTCCACGGCGGTGACCCCCCTGTGGGGCAAGCTCGGGGACATGTTCGGCCGCAAGCGGCTCTACCTGACCTCCACCACGATCTTCCTGGCCGCTTCGGTCACCTGCGGCCTGGCGCAGAACCTGTCCGAACTGATCGGCGCCCGCGTGCTCCAGGGCGTGGGCGGCGGCGGCATGATCGTGCTGACCTTCGCCCTCGTCGGCGACATCGTCATCCCGAGCGAACGCGGCCGCTACCAGGGCATGTTCGGCTCGGTCTACGGCGTCGCCAGCATCGTGGGCCCGTTGCTGGGCGGCATCTTCACCGACCAGCTCTCCTGGCGCTGGGCCTTCCTGATCAACCTGCCCGTCGGCATCGTCGCCCTGGCTATCGCCGCCCGCGCGCTGCCCGCCGCCGCCCGCGGCGCCAAGGCCCGCATCGACGTCCTGGGCGCCACCGTCCTGGCTGCCATCGCCACCGGGCTGGTCCTGATCACCTCCTTCGGCGAGCGCTGGGGCTGGGGTTCGCCGGCCATCGTGGGATTGATCGTCGTCACCCTCGCCCTGGCTGCGGTACTGCTCCCGGTCGAGCGCCGCGCCACCGCCCCGGTCCTGCCGCCGGCCATGCTCGGGTCGCGGACCGTGGTCTTCTCCTCGCTGATCGGCTTTTTCGCCAACGCCGCGATGTTCGCCGTCCTGGTCTACCTGCCGACCTACCTGCAGATCGTGCACGGCGTCTCGGCCACCCTGTCCGGCATCTACATGCTGCCGCTCGTCGCCGGTCTGGTCATCAGCCAATCCCTGGCCGGGCGCTGGGCCGCACACATCGAGCGGCTGCGGACGATCCTGCTCGCCGGCCTGGGCGCCAACCTGGCGGGACTGCTCCTGCTGGGCACCATCGGCGCGGCCACGAACACCTGGGTGCTGAGCGTCTACTTCCTGATCACCGGCGTCGGCATCGGCATGGTCCCCATGGTCGTGCTGACCACCGTCCAGAACAGCGTGCCCGCCTCCGACCTGGGTGCCGCGAGCGCCGTGGTCACCTTCTCCCGCTCCATCGGCGCGGCCTTCGGGGTCGCCGTTTTCGGCACATTGCTGAACACCGGCTTCGCCGACCGCGCGCAGAGCCTGCCGACCGGCGGCGGCTTCGACGCCGCCCGCCCCGACACCATCGGCCACCTGCCCGCCGCCCTGCACGACACCGCCCTGGACGCCTTCGCCCACGCCACGGCCATGGGCTACCTCTGGATCGCCCCCACCCTCGCCGTCGCGGTCGTCCTCGCCCTTTTCCTCAAGCCGTCACGTAAGCGCGACGACCCGGCCTCCGCCGACGACCCGGGCTCCGGCCCCGCCGACGACCGGACGGGAAACCCCGACGAGCTCACTCCTGCCTCGGTGTGAGCTGCGGACCATGCCCGGCCCGTTGCAGCGACGTCAGCATTCGACATGTGCGAACGAGGAGCGACCAGGATGGAGCATACGTGTCTACCAAAACGGAAATCTGCGAGCGGAGGCTGTGACCGGTCGCCGGCGGTCGCGGTGAAGTCCGCCGCCCGCCGGATCGTCTCTGCGGCCGAGGGTGGACTGATGTTCACGACGCTCCGTCGCCGTCAGGTGGCTGATGCGAGGTGGAGGACGAAATCATGCGCGGCGCGTCCCGCGAGCTGTGCCGGACGGCCGCGTTCGGGCTCACCCTGACCTTGACCTGGCTCTACGTGGAGATCCTGCGGCTGTTCACGCTGTACCCGGCCGAGGAACTCTACTGACCGCCGTCCCGCATACCGTGCGCGAGGCGCTGCACGACGGCGACGTCGCGCTGACCTACGCCCAGGAGGGGGCGCCCGGCTCCGGGCCTCGCTGTTGGAGGTGGTCACGGACCCCGCACCGGGGGCCGGGACCCGCGCTGGCCGCCGCCTCGGAGCCGCTCGCGCGGGGCATCACGGGGTCCGGGTCGCCGTCGGCTCCGTGTCGGCCAGGTCCGCGGTCCAGGCCGTGAGGATGCGCAGGGCGTCGTGGGACGGGCCCCCGGGCTCGGCGGTCAGCACCATCAGCTGCTGGCCCGAGTCGTCGGACGCGGCCCAGGTGTCGCAGTCGAGGGTGAGGTCGCCTACCAGGGGGTGGCGGTACTGCTTGGTGCCGTACGTCGCGCTGATGACGCGGTGCTCGGCCCACCAGGCGTTGAAGTCGGCGTCCCGCAGGGTCAGATCCCCGACCGGCCGGGCGAGTTCGGGGTCGTCGGGGCCGACCCCGGCCTCCATGCGCACCGCGGCGACCGCGTCCCTGGCACCGTGGGCCCATTCTCGGTGCAGGGACCGGACGGCCGGGTCGGTGAACATCAGACGCAGATAGTTGCGGCGCTCCGCCGGGATCGCGGCGAAGTCCGTGTACAGGGCGACGGCGGAGCGGTTTCACGCCAGGATGTCCAGGCGCCTGCCGAGGACGAGCGCGGGTGTGTCGGTGAGCCGGCCCAGCAGTCGGTGCATGGCGGGCCGCACCTGCTGGGCGGGGCGACGCGTACGGCGTGGCAGGTCGTCCGTCCGCCCGGCCACCTCGTAGAGGTAGCTCGGCTGGTCCTCGTCGAGGCGCAGGGCCCTGGAGAGGGTGCCGAGGACGGCGGCGGAGGCGCGCATACGGCCTTGCTCGAGCCGGGTGTAGTAGTCGACGCTGATCGGGGCGAGCTGGGACACCTCTTCGCGGCGCAGCCCGGCGACCCGGCGGGAGCCCGTCCGCGGCAGGCCGCACTCGTGCGGTTCGCGCTCTGCCCGGCGGGCCCTGAGGAAGTCCCCGAGGGCATGGGCGTCCGAGGGTGAGTTCATGACATGGGTCCTCCCGCGGGCCGCACACGAGTGAGGTGTGCCGCTGATGATCCGCGTGCCCCCCGAGGGCGGCGGGGCTGGGAGCCCCGCCGCCCTTCGAGAGGCGTCAGAGGACGGTGGCGTGTGCGGCCCGCTCGATCATGTCGGCCACCAGACGGTGGTGGGAGACGGCGACCGAGTGCGAGGCGGCGACCTCCGTGGTGTGCGCGTGGGCGCGCTTGGTCATGAAGCGCTGCACGGCGACCGGGATGTTGAGGTCCTCGGTGGTGACGACGGCCCAGCTGGGCTTGGTCTTCCAGGCGGCCGTGGTGGTCTTCTCCTCCAGGGCGGCCTGGGAGGCGGGGCGCTGCCCGGCGGCCATCAGAGCGGCCTGCTTCGCGGGCACGTCGGCGGCGAACTGGTGGCGGAACTTGTCCTGCTGGATGTAGAGGTCGGTGGCGGTGGAGCCGTCGGCCTGCTGGTACGTGACCGGGTCGAGGGCATCGGGGAGCGTGGAGCCCGGGTACTTGTTGGTGAGCTCCAGCGCGCTCTCACCGGGGGCGGGCAGGAAGGCCGCGACGTAGACCAGCGCCTTGACGTCGGGGTCGCCGGTCGCGGCCTCGCTGATGACGTTGCCGCCGTAGGAGTGGCCGACGACGATCTTCGGGCCCTTGACGTGGTCGAGGACCGTGCGCAGGGCGGCCGCGTCGGAGGCCGGGCCGCGCAGCGGGTTGGCGGCGGCGACGACCGGGTAGCCGTCGGCGCGCAGATCGGCGATGACGCCGTTCCAACTGGAGCCGTCGGCGAAGGCACCGTGCTCGAGGACGACGGTCGGCTTGATGTGCCGGCCGATGTCGGCGGCCCCCGTTGCGCCGCTGGCGGTGCCGCTGAGGGCGATCGCGCCGAGCGCGAGTCCCGCCGAGGCCACCGCGACCGCACCCGTGGTCAGTCGCTTGCGGCGACCCTTGATGCTCACCATGACAAATTCCTCTCAAGCACTTCGGTACGTGGAGTAGGGGGCCAGGAGTCGGCCGACGAACCGTCACCTCCTTGACCGGTGATCAACGTGTCAGGTGGAAGGTCACCCGTCAAGGGGGTGATGTGGGGTGGCGTACTGCTTCGCCCAGGGATCGCGCACGATGATGTCCGCCAGCGCCGTCGCGCAGCCGGCGAGCATCCGCTCGCCCTTCTCGGCGCTTCGCCGTACGGGCGTCGCCCGCGACCCCGGACGCTGTGATCCGGTCGAAGGGCACGGCCAGGTACACCGGGGCGGTGGACTCCGCGGGCAGCGTGATGCGGGGCCCGTGCGCCGCCGCCAGCTGTTCGGCGTGGATCAGGGCGGGGTGGGCCGCCATCATCATGGACGTCTCGCCCTCGCACGCGTGCATCAGGGCGTCCTGTGTCTCCAGGGTCCGGCGCACCCCCCGGCCGGCCCCGAAGTAGCTGGCGGACGCGATCGGCGTCGCCAGCTCCGTGGTCAGCTCGGTGGTCAGGGCGTTCAGCGCGGTCATGTTCCCGCCGTGCCCGTTGACGATCAGGATGCGGGAGAAACCCGCCCGGATCACGGACCGACAGATGTCACGCAGCAGCGCGTGCAGCGTCGGCGGCTGAGCGTGAGGGTGCCGCCGAAGGCCATGTGGTGCTCCGACAGGCCCGTGGGGATCGAGGGGGTGACCACCACCCCGGTGCGCTCGGCGGCCGGGGCCGCCCCCCCCTCGGTGGCAGACCTCCGTGGCGAGGAAGTCGTCGACGCCGGTGAGCAGATGGGGCCCGTGCTGCTCGGTGGCCCCGATGGGCACCACCACCGCGTCCCGCGCCGCAAGGGCGGGCAGTTCGACCGCGGTCAGCCGGTTCCACTGGACTTCGCTCATTGGAGGCTCCTCCTGGACGGTCGGCGCGGTGCGGGGCATCGGCCGGTGGGGGTGCGGGAACTCAGAGGTGGTCGGCGTCGACGACGGCCTGGGCGAAGGCGGTGGGCGCCTCCTGCGGCAGGTTGTGACCGATGTCCGCGATCGTTCGGTGCAGGTACGGGCCGGTGAAGTGGGTGCGGTAGCCGGAGCCGTCGCCGGGCGGCGGGGTGAAGGGGTCGAGCGCCGCATCAAGGGTGACCGTGGGCACGGTGATGGAGGGCTGGGCCCACAGTCGCTTCTCGTAACGGTCGTAGCGGGGCTCGCCCTTGACGAGGCCGATGCGCCAGCGGTAGTTGAAGAGCACGATGGCGGCGTAGTCGGGGTTCTTGAACGCCTCGGCGGTGCGCTCGAAGACGGCGTCGGAGAAGTTCCAGTTCGGGGAGACCAGCGTCCACACGTAACGGCACAGCGCGATGCGCTTCTTCTCGTCCTCCATGGCCGTCTTGCCTCGCTCGCTCGCGAAGTACCACTGGTACCACCAGTTGTGCTCCGCGGCCGGGGCGAGGGGTTCGGCCTGCGCGTTGACGTCAGTGATCAGGTAGCCGCTGGTGGAGACCATGGAGGTGACCCGCTCGGGCCACAGAGCGGCGATGATGTCCGCGGTGCGCGAGCCCCAGTCGAAGCCGGCGAGGAGCGCCTTCGGGATCTTCAGGGCGTCCATGAACGCGATGATGTCGAGCGCGACGGCGGACTGCTCGGCCGTGCGCGGGGTGCGCCGGGACAGGAAGGTGGTGCTGCCGTGGCCGCGCAGGTAGGGGACGAGGACCCGGTACCCCTGGTCGGCGAGGAGCGGAGCGACATCGACGTAGCTGTGGATGTCATACGGCCAGCCGTGCAGGAGGAGGACGACTGGGCCGTGGGCGGGCCCGAGTTCGGCGTAGCCGATGTTCAGGACACCCGCCCTGACGTGCTTGATCCTCGGGAAGCCGGCATGGGTGCCGGGGGTGATCGTGGGCACGGTCGGGGCGGTGGCGGCGGCCGTGCCGCCCGGCTTGCGGGCCGCGGACGCCGCGGACGCGGAGCCCTGCAGGCCGGCCAGCGAGACCGCGGCCGCGCCGGTGCCCAGGCCGACGGCCTTGCTGAAGGTGCGCCTGTTGATCATGTCAAACCCTCTCGTGTGTGCATGGTGGGCGATGGGCCGTGTCCGCGAAGCGGGCGGCAGACGTGGGGACCGCCGTCTTCCGGGACCGGGACCAGCGACACATACTCTCGTCTGTCATGAATCCGACTACATCAGTCATCTGACGGTAGGACGGAGGCAACGACGCCGAACACACCGCGGAACAGTCGCTAAGTCATGCGACTGTCGTGCGGGACACCGATGCCGTGTAGAAACGTATCGACCGCGAGATCGGCCGCTTCGCCGGGGGCGATTGACGCCGATGATGTTCTCGACGTAGCGGTGCAGGGCGACGACGATGGGCGCCTCGCGCAGCCGGGCGTCCTCGATGGCCGCCTCGATGGCCTCCACCCGGGCCGTGTGGATGGCGGCGAGGAGTTCCTCGCGGGAGGCGAAGCGCCGGTAGACGGTGCGCCGGTCCACACCCGCCTCGGCGGCGATGCTCGCGATGGTGGCACCCGGCTCGGCGGCGAGGATGCGCGCCCTGGTGGTCAGGACCGCTTCCAGATTGCGTGCTGCGTCGGCTCTCATCCCTCAAAGGTAGCCATGCTGAGGAGTTTGAAAAAGATACAGACATCTTTACGAGCTACTCACAGTGATAAGTGCTACATTGAAGTGGCGTTTGTAGATCGCGTCCTCACGGACCGACAACACTGAGAGAGAGAAAGCGCATGATCACCTACGGCAAGCTCTACATCGGCGGTTCCTGGGTCGAGCCGAGCGGGAGCGAGCTGCTGGACATCGCCTCGCCGCACGACCAGTCGCTGATCGGCCGTGCGGCCCAGGCGCGCCCGGCGGACATCGACCGCGCGGTCGCCGCGGCCCGCGCCTCGTTCGAGAAGGGGGAGTGGCGGTTGACCCCGCCGGCGGAGCGGATCGCACTGCTGCGCCGGTTCAACGCGCTGCGCGAGGAGAACGCGGAGCAGGTCGCGCACCTGATCTCCCTGGAGAACGGCTCGGCGGGCTGGTTCACCCGGGCCGGACAGCCGGGTCTGACCCGGCAGGTGAACGCCTACCTGAAGGCCGCGGAGGAGTTCGGCTGGGAGGAGACACTCGTCCCCTCGGACCCGGCCTCACCGACGCGCAGCGTGGTGCGCCGTGAGGCGATCGGCGTTGTGGCCGCGGTGATCCCGTGGAACTCGCCCTTCTCCTCGGCCACCTCGAAGATCATCCCCTCGCTGCTCGCGGGCAACTCCGTGGTCCTGAAGGTCTCGCCGGAGAACTCACTGAGCATGGGTTTCCTGGCCGAGTTGCTCGAGCGGGCGGGCCTGCCCGAGGGTGTGATCAGCGTGCTGCCCGCGGACCGGGAGACCAGCGAATACCTGGTGTCGCACCCGGACGTCGACAAGATCGCCTTCACCGGCTCCACGCGTGCCGGCCGCCGGATCGCCTCGATCGCGGGCGAGCAGCTCAAGCGGGTCAGCCTGGAGCTGGGCGGCAAGTCGGCGGCCGTCATCCTGCCCGACGCGGACGTCGAGAAGGCCGTCGCGGGCCTGAAGTTCGCCTCCCTGCTCAACAACGGTGAGTCGTGCATCGCCCAGACCCGGGTGCTGGCCCCGCGCGCGAAGTACGAGGAGGTCGTGACGGCCCTGAAAGAGCTGGTCGGATCGCTGAAGGTCGGCGACCCCAACGACCCCGACACCTTCATCGGCCCGATGATCCGCCCCGACCAGCAGCAGCGCGTACGCGACTACATCCAGCTCGGCATCGAGGAGGGCGCCCGTCTCGTCGTCGGCGGACCGGGCGTCCCCGAGGGCCTGGAGAAGGGCAACTACGTGACACCCACCGTCTTCGCTGACGTCGACAACTCCATGCGGATCGCGCAGGAGGAGATCTTCGGCCCGGTCCTGGTCGTCATCGCCTACGAGGACGAGGACGACGCCGTCCGGATCGCCAACGACTCCGAATACGGCCTCTCCGGCGGCGTCTGGTCCGCCGACGAGGAGCACGCCCTCGCCGTCGCCCGCCGCATCCGCACCGGCACCCTCACCGTCAACGGCGCCTCCGTCGCCTTCGACGGCCCCTTCGGCGGCTTCAAGGCCAGCGGCATCGGCCGCGAGTACGGCGCGGTCGGCCTCGGCACCTACACCGAGTACAAGACCATCACCGTCTGATCACAGCGGACCCGCCGAGGATACGTATCTGATACGTACTGTCGTGGATACAAATATGTGTGAGGTGCAGCGGCGTATCTTCTCCATGGCACACCTGTGGCGGAGAAATTCTGAAGGAGCCGTGCGTCATGGATCTTCTGCTCAAGGGCCTGCGCGCTGTCGTCACCGGCGGCAGCCGCGGTATCGGCTTCGCCGCCGGGCGGGCCCTCGCCCAGGAGGGGGCGTCCGTCGCCCTGGTCTCCAGGACCGCCTCGTACGTCGAGGAGCAGGCAGCGACCCTCAGGGCGGAGACCCCCGCCGAGGTCATCGGCGTCGTGGCCGTCACCGGGGACGACGCCTCGGTGACGGAGATGGCCAGGGTGGTGCGTGAGCGGCTCGGCGGCGTGGACATCCTGGTGAACAACGCCGCCGCCACCAACTCCGGCTCCATCTCCGAGGACGACCTGGAGGCCGAGATCAATGTGAAGGTCCGCGGCTACCTGCGCTGTGCCCGTGCCCTCGCTCCGGACATGGCGGAGCGCGGCTGGGGCCGGATCATCA
This sequence comes from Streptomyces sp. NPDC030991, assembly GCF_055571235.1. Taxonomy (NCBI): domain Bacteria; kingdom Bacillati; phylum Actinomycetota; class Actinomycetes; order Kitasatosporales; family Streptomycetaceae; genus Streptomyces; species Streptomyces sp. NPDC030991. The sequence goes on along the minus strand of NZ_JBVIFR010000011.1, from coordinate 231,865 downwards.
ACATCGGCGGACTGGCGGCACGTCAGAGCGGCTCGGTGGTTGGTTCGCTCCGCAATGTCGCGGTGACCGCCCGGTCGAAGAACCTGGCCGACGAACTCGGCCCGAGCGGCGTCAACGTCGTCTCCGTGCACCCCGCGGGCACCCGCACCGACACCTTCACGGGCGTCCTCGGCCGTCGGGCCCGAGGCCCTGGGGTCAAGCCCGCACGAGTTGGAGATGGCCACCGCCTGGCAGGCACTGGGCAGCCGGGTCACCGCGCTCGCCCGAGGGGACGGGTTGCTCCCCAGGGTGGAGCCGTTCGCGGGGGAGCTGGTCACCGGGCGCTTGCGGGAGACCGGGTCGGGCGTCCCCTTCGACACCTCCGTCGAGGGTGTGCACCGGGTGGCGGGCGAGGCCCACGTCACGCTGTCGGACGGCGCTGAGGTCGTCGCCGACGAGCTCCTCTTCGCCACCGGCCGTGCCCCGTGTACCGAGGACATCGGGCTCGACACGGTCGGGGCGGCCCCGGGGGAGTGGCTCACCACGGACGACAGCGACTGTCACCGAGGTGCCGGGTTCCTGGCTGTACGCCGTCGGCGACGTCAACCGCCAGGCCCTTTTCACCCAGGGCAAGTACCAGGCACGTATCGCAGGAGCCGTGATCGCCGTCCGCGCCGCGGGGGAACCGCTGGACACCACCGCTGGGCCGCGCACCGCAGCACCGCCGACCTTGAGGCCGTGCCCGGCGTCGCCTTCACCGACCCCGAAGTCGCCACTGTGGGGCTGACCGTCGCGGACACCGAACGGGCCGGCCGGGACGTCGAAGTCGTCGACCACCTCGCGGGCGCCCTGCAGTACCGGCCTGTCGAGGCGAGACGCGTGACCGGTGTGCGCAAGCGCGCGCTCCCGACGGTCGGAACCACGCTCATGTGACACATATGGCGGATGTGGTCCTGTCGGGGCCCGCACCGTCCGGCGACGTGTCAGGCGGCGCCCGCGCCGTCCTGCTTCACCAGGCTGTACATGACGGAGCGCTGCTGCTTGTGTCGCTGAATGCGTCCCTTGGCCACAAGCGACTCCAGGGTGTTGCGCACCACCTGGGGTGTGGGGTTGCGGTCGGGGTGCTTCTTCAGCAGCTCGTCCCGCAGCTCCTTCGCCAGGCGCGGCTCGTCGTACGTGGCGAGCAGCTTGGTGAGCAGGTCCCCGAGCAGGGCCTGCCGCGGCTTCCCCTCCGCACCGGCCTTCGCCGGGGTGTCCGCCGACGCGGTCCTCGACGGTGCCGTACGCCGTGAAGTGGCTCCGGCCGTGGCCCGCTTCGGCCTCGTGACAGTCCGTTCGTCCTGCAGCTGCTCGGGCAGCCGGGACGCGTCGGTGAAACCCTCGTACCGCTCGGCGAGGCTGATGATGTCTCCCAGGAGGGCTTCCTCCTGTTTCAACATCGAGATCCTCTCCCGCAGCTCCTGCTGCAGGCGGCGGTTCTCCTCCAGGTCCGATGCGGCTTGATCGACGTACCGCGATCGGAGCGCGGCGGCTGACTGGCTGGTCACAACCGTTCTCTCCCTCGATATGAATGACGTGTGCATGGTACCCATGTCAAGGGGGCCATGCAGATAAGTGTCGACGCTCCACTGTTCGCCCGGCATGTTCGCTCCTCACGATAAGGGCTGATGTGCCCGAGCACGGAGGAAAGGACAGCTCTTCTTCGACGACCCGGGGTGCGATGGATGTCGGGCGACATCAAGGCGGCGTGCCCGCGGACCCGTGGCCAGAACGAGGGCCGGCTGCGGTCGCTGATCATACGTATGTGGTGGCAGAGCGGCATGTGGGGGGAAGGGTGCGCGGGCTCCGGACCGGACCCGGCTGAACGATCCGCCGTCAGGCCGTTGTCGCGAGAGCACTGCCTTCTGGGACTCGTCTGGCACACCTGTGCAAATGACGTAGGTGATCGCGTATGCGTCGTCCCGCCACTCCGGTCGCCTCTGGGCACCCTGGCAGACATGTCGTTGACAGTCACGGAGAGCCATGCCACGATCGTAACCAGTTAAACCGGTGACGACGAGTGGCGATGTCCCTCGAAGGAGCACTGACCATGGCAGAGAACCCGAAACGGACGGCCGCCGAAGGCGCACCCGTTGGGCGGCGCGCGATGCTGAGCGTGCTCGCCGCCGGGGCCGCGGGGCTCGCCGCCGCCCCCTACCTCCAGCGCGGCTGGGAAGGCTTCCTCGGCGCCGCCTCCCAGCTCGACCCCACCGGCGCGACCGGACTGCTGCCCAACCCCGGTGGCTTCCGGTACTACAGCGTCGTCGGCTCGGTCCCGCACAAGGATGAGACCACCTATCGGCTGCGGGTCACCGGCCTGGTGGACCGCCCCAAGAGCTACACCCTCGACCAGCTGCGCGCGCTGCCACAGCGCCGGGTCGTGAACGACGTCGTCTGCACCGACGGATGGCGGGTGGAGAAGACCCCGTTCGACGGGGTGCGACTGGCGGACATCCTCGACGATGCCGGAGTGCGTTCCCCGGGCGCGGCGATCCGGTTCACCTGTTTCGACGGCGCCTACAGCGAGAGCCTCACCCTGGAGCAGGCTCGCCGCTCCGACGTCCTGGTCGCGCTGAAGATGCAGGACAAGCCGATCACCCACGAGCACGGCGGGCCGGTTCGCCTCTACGTAGCTCCCATGTACTTCTACAAGTCGGCCAAGTGGCTGTCCGGCATCTCGGTCACCGACAAGGTCGTTCCCGGCTACTGGGAGGAGCGCGGTTATGCGGTCGACGGCTGGCTCGACGGCGCCGACCGGCACGGCGATGCTGCCTGAACCGTCCGGCAGGGTCCGGCGGTTCAGCACCGCCGAGCGCTGGATCCACCGGACCACCGGCTACCTGATGCTGGTGTGCCTGGTCACCGCCGCCTGTCTGTACCTCGGGCCGCTGGCCCAACTCGTCGGTCGACGGCACCTGATGGTCGCCCTGCACGAGTGGTCCGGCATCGCTCTGCCCCTGCCCTTCCTGTTGGGGCTCCTCTCTCCCGCCTTCCGCGCCGACCTGCGCCGGATCAACCGCTTCGCGGTATACGACCGCCAGTGGCTGCGTGCTGTCCGCCGGCGCCGCACCTCGCACAGGGCGCGCCCGGCCGGCAAGTTCAACGCGGGCCAGAAGCTCTACGCGGGCTGGATCGCCGGCGCCGTACTGGTGATGATGTTCACGGGCCTGCTGATGTGGTTCATGGGGCTGCTGCCCTGCATCTCCCGCACCAGCGCGATCTTCGTCCACGACCTGATGGCCTGGGCGATCACCCTCGTCGTCCTCGGACACCTGCGCAAGGCCCGGCAGGATCCGGAGGCGCTGCTCGGCATGCGCACCGGATACGTCAGCAGCACCTGGGCGCAGCGGTACCACGCGAAGTGGCTGGGCGAGGAGCGGGCGGGGTCGTCGGCCGATGTCGAGCAGCGCTCACATGTGTCGACAAAAACCGACACACACTGACGACCGTCGAATGACGTAGTCACTCAATCCAGGGCGTGGACCGTCAGATGACTGTGGCTCCGCTGTGGGCACACGGGCAGAGTGGTGCCGGACGGGCGGTCGAGCCCGTTCAAGCGGCTGATTCTCGCTTCGATTCAATTATCACCGATCTAACAGGTGATATGTTCCGGGTCGGCTCGCAGCGTGTCGTACGACCTGCACATGTGTCGCCGCAATGGGCGCACACCTACCACTTGGATGGGGAACAATGAAGAAGGCTCTGACGGCACTCGCGGCAGGCGTGCCGCTGGTCGCGGCGGCGGTGTGGCTGCCGACCGCCTCGGCGGACGAGACGCGCAATCCCGCCACCGCCACCACCGCCGCCTGTGCGGCGCCGACCGTGAAGGCTCCGGCCGGCACCCGGGTGGAGTCCGTGACGGCGGCCCGGCAGGCCGGAGGCACCATCCACGGCACCGGGTTGCTCGGCGGCGAGGTCTCCGGCGTCCCGGCCTTCTGCCAGGTGACGGTCACCCTCACCCACCCCGGTGAGGGCGACCACGCCACGGTGCAGACCTGGCTGCCCGAGCGGAAGTGGAACGGCCGCTTCCAGGCGATCGGCGGCAGCGCCTACAGCGCCGGGGACAACGGTGTCGGCCTGGGCGGCGCGGTCAAGAACGGCTACGCGGTGACCACCACGGACGCCGGCGTCGGTGACGTACTGGACACCAGCTGGGTCCTCGACGGCAAGGGCGAGGTCAACCGCACGGCACTGAAGAACTTCGCCTCCCGCTCCCAGCACGAGGCCGCCGCCGTCGGGAAGGCGGTGGTGGGCGGCGTCTACGGCAAGCGTGCCGCCTACTCCTACTTCACCGGCTGCTCCACCGGCGGCCGTCAGGGGTACATGGAGGCCCAGGCCTACCCCGACGACTACGACGGCATCCTCGCGGACGCGCCCGCCATCAACTGGGACGAGTTCGAGGTCGCCACCCTCTGGCCACAGGTGGTCCTCAACAACGAGAAGACTTACCCGAGCGACTGCGAGCTGAAGGCGTTCACCGACGCCGCGATCAAGGCCTGCGACAAGCTCGACGGGGTGAAGGACGGTCTTGTCAACGACGCATCCCGGTGTGACTACGACCCGCGCCGCCTGATCGGCACCAAGGTCGACTGCGACGGCAAGGAGCTCACCATCACAGCGGCCGACGCGGCCGTGGTCCACAAGATCTGGGACGGTCCCCGCACCACCTCCGGCCAGAAGCTGTGGGCGGGTGTCCCGATCGGCGCCGACCTGGCGGGCCTGGCCCACTCCGCGCCGACAGAGCCTGACGGCCCAGCCGTGGGGCAGCCCTTCCAGGTTCCCGCCCTCTGGGCCCAGCTCTTCCTGAAGAAGGACCCGTCCTTCGACCTCACGAAGGTCACCTACAGCGACTTCACGAAGCTGTTCCAGCAGTCTCAGGCCGAGTACGACAAGGTCATCGGTACCGACGACCCTGACCTGGTGGACTTCCGCCGCTCCGGCGGCAAGCTGATCACCTGGCAGGGCGACACCGACCAGTTCATCCCCGCGCAGGGCACCGTGCGCTACCACCGGCAGGTCGAGCGTGAGCTGAGCGCCGGGCGGGTGGACGACTTCTACCGCGTTTTCCTCGCCCCGAACACCGCCCACTGCGGTCTCAACGGCCAGGACGGTTCGGCCGACGGCCTCGCCGCGTTGACCGCCTGGGTCGAGCACGGCAAGGCGCCCCGGACCCTGCCCGCCACGCTGATCGACACCAACGGCGAGAAGGCCGAGCGCGACCTGTGCGCCTACCCCGAGGTATCCCGCTACAAGGGCCACGGCGACCCCGCCTTCGCCTCCAGCTTCCGCTGCGTCTTCCCCCGGCACTGACCGGGCCCGCGACGACCTCCTGACCTGAGAAAGGCCGAACACCCATGAGCACCCAGACGGCGACCGCGACCACCCGGGCAGCGTCCGCGACTATCCGGGCCGCCACGGACGAACGTTCCTCCCTGCTGAAGCTGTACCTCGGCCGCGGTGTTCTCGCCGTGGTGTGGGCCCTGGCGTTCGCCCGAGGCCATGAGGACGTCGACGCGGTGGCCATCACGCTGCTGGTCGTCTACCCGCTGATCGACGCGGTCTCCTCGCTGATCGACCACCGCGCCACACCCGAGGGGACCGAGCGCCGGGTCACCGCATTCAACGGGGTGCTCAGCGCGGTGGCCGCCATCGCCATCGGCGTCGCCGGCGCCGGCGGTGAGGCACCGGTGCTCCATGTGTTCGGCGTCTGGGCCGTCATCTCCGGTCTCGCGCAGGTGATCGTCGGAGTGCGGCGACGCGGTCCCGAGTTCGGCAAGCAGTGGCCGACCCTGATCTCGGGCGGACTCTCCTTCCTCGTCGGCATCACCTACAACGTCCAGGCCGCGGGTGACCAACCCTCGCTCGACGTGCTGTCGGTGTACGCCACCGGCGGCGGGGTGTGGTTCATCCTGCAGGCACTGCTGCTGGGCTGGAAGTCCCGCCAGCTGTGCGCCCGGTCCGTCTGACGGTCGTACCCCTTCCGGAGACACTGCGGCCCGCGCCTCGAAAGGCGCGGGCCGCAGCGTGCTGTGCACGACGCACGCGGCGTCACATGGAGGGCGGCCACCGGCCGTCGAGCAACGTCGTCAGGAAACCGTCCCAGTTCAGTCCGGCCATCTCCGCGTCGGAGGGGACGACGCGGTAGGTGGCGTCGAGCCAGGTGGCCAGCGGCTCCGTGGGTAACTCGAACAGGGCCTCCACCTCGTGCGAGGCGAGCATGAGCCACGACGAGGGCCGCTTGCCGGGCAGCGTCGGCCACATGCGCACGTCGCCGGCGCCGCTCATCGCCGTCAGTCCCCGGTGGAGCAGCCCGCGGCTCAGATGCCAGATCAGGCTCGGCCCGCGTGCCGCCAAGAGCTCGAACGTGACCACGGCGGGCGTACCCGGGTCGAAGCGGAACGTCGCCCGGACCGGTACCCGGGTGAACTCGTCCAGCAACTCGTCGAGTTCGACGTGAAGCGGCGGCACGAGCTCGGGCGCCGAACGCGCGCTCAGAGGCGACTGATCACGGTGCATGACAGGAGTTCCCCTCCATCGGACGGCGTCTGCACCTACCACTCTTCGCCGCGGATGAGCCCGGCACATCGGTCACATGACGGTCGAAGGGTGCCCACGCCGTGCCGCTCCGGTTCAGGTCACGGGCGCCAGGTTCGGTCCGGTCGTGCCGAGCTGTTCGTGCGCCACCACCTGGGGCACCGGCCGGGTCATCCCTTCAGCGGCCAGCTCTGCCCGGTCGCTCGCAGGAACTCGGCGGGCGGCTCGTACCTCGATCAGGTCGATCGCGCCCGCGGCCAGATAGAGGGCTGCGGAGAGCAGGACCGCGGTGGGTACCTGCCAGCTGATGTCCACGGCGTCGGTGGCAAGGCCGCCGCCGGAGGCGCGAGCGGAGTCAGCCCGGTCGGCATGCTTATCTCGGGCTTGCTCGGCGACTTCTGCACCGCCCTGGCCAGAGTGTGATCGGCGTCGGTGAACTTCGGGGCGCCGATCTGCCGCTTGACTCACGCCACGACAACCCCGCGTGCTGCCACACGTCGTCGCTGAGCCCGGTGATCGCGCGCTGTTCGGCCGTGAACCAGTCGAGCGCCGTCCGCTTGACCTCAGTGTTCGTCGCCCTCCCTTGAGGCGCCCGGTACGTGGCGGGAGAGTTCCCTGTCCTCTCGTCGTACCCGAGCGTCGCCGCCAGAACCGGGTCGCCTGAAGAGACGGCCGGGGTGGTCGCGGTGGCTCTCCGCCTGAACAGCCCGGATCCAGAACATGTGTTTCTGTCATACTGCGAAGCGGCATATGTCTCCCGTCGGTGTGTCAGCCCACCGTCTCGGACGGACGCGCGACCCATCCTCAGGTGTGAGCTCCGCACCACCCGGTCCCGTTGTCCGTACGCACCGGGACCCTCTCTTGCCTCCAGAAAGGCACCCTCATGAGCACCGTGACCGGCACGCTGATCGACATCCCCACCGCGGACGGCGCCGCCGACGCCTACCTCGTCCACCCCATCGACGGCGACCCCCACCCGGGGGTGCTCTTGTACCAGGACGCCTTCGGGGTGCGCCCGCACCTGAAGGCCATAGCCGACCGGCTGGCCGTCGCCGGCTACACGGTGCTCGTCCCCAACGTCTTCCACCGGGCCGGGCGCGCCCCGGTGGTGGAGCTGCCCGAGTTCATCGACATGCGGGCCCGTCCGGACATCGTGGAGAAGGTCGTCCCGCTCATGACGGCGCTCACCTCCGCACACACGGAGCGCGATGCCGGGGCCTACCTGGCATGGTTCGCGCAGTCGCCGCTGGTCACGGACGGGCCGGTGGGCGTCGCGGGCTACTGCATGGGGGCAAGGCTGGCCCTCTACACAGCGGGCACCCACCCGGACCGGGTAGCCGCGGCGGCCGGCTTCCACGGCGGTGACCTGGCGAGCGAGGCACCCGACAGCCCTCACCTGCTGGCCGGACGGATCACCGCCGAGCTCTACTTCGCGCACGCCGACGAGGACGACTCGATGCCCGAGGAACAGATCCTGCGCCTGGAGCGGGCGTTGAGCGACGCGGGCGTCAAGCACCGCTGCGAGGTGTACCAGGGCGCCCACCACGGCTACACCCAGTCCGACACCGCGGCCTACGATCACGGGGCGGCCGAGCGGCACTGGACGGAGCTGCTGGCGCTGTTCGACCGTACCTTTTGAGGTCGTCGGGGCCTTCGTGACGGGCGAGGCGGCCTGTGTGACAGACGGACCGGGCGGCAGTCAAACGACTGATTCGCGGGAGGCCGGCGAGTTCGAGACTGGTGCTGTCAGTGGCAGAACCGGAAAGGACCCGCAAACCCATGACCGTCATCAACGGCCCCCTGCAGGACAGCGAACGCGCCCTCGTGGGCGGCGCGTTGCAGGCGACGCTCGTCGACCTGCTCGACCTCTCCCTGGTGGCCAAGCAGGCGCACCGGAACCTCTACGGACCGCGCTTCCGCCCCGTCCACTTCCAGCTCGACGAGGTGGTGACCGCCGCGCGCGACTTCGCCGACACGGTGGCCGAACACGCCGCGGCGCTGGGTGTCAGCCCGGACGGCCGGGCCACCACCATCACCGCCACCAGCGGTGCCCTTCCCGGCGGGCTGGACGAAGGACACCGAGGTGATCGAAGCCCTGGCGCGCACGTTCTCCGCCGTCATCGAACGGGTGCGTCGGCGCATCGACGAGACCGGTCCGGCGGACGCCGTGACCCAGGACCTGTTGATCGCCTGAGCGCCGCCCTCGAGAAGCACAGCTGGATGTTCCAGGCCGAGAACGCCGCGAACACGGGCTGAGCACATGTCTCAACGGACAAGCACCCCGGAGAAGCAGTCCCGGATAACCGTCTTGACGGGTGATTATGTGGCGTGCAAGTGTGAAGCCACCCGCCAGGACAGTCACTTTGTGAATGAGGGAAAACCATGGCAGTCGTCCGTTTCCAGCTCGTCTCCCAGCTCGCCCCCAAGGACGTGCTGGGGGTGCTGACTGATTTCGGCCCCTCCCGCGCGCAGTCCTGGCCGACCATCGACGCCGAGTACTTCGAGGTCCATGACCTCGGTGACACCTGGGCCGAGGTCACCGAAGGCACCGCCGCGGCCTGGGAGCGGGCGCGCTACGAGTGGCAGCCGGCCGGTGACACGGTCACGGTCACCACGCTGGACTCCAAGCTCTTCGGGGCGGGCGGCGGCTGGGTCTTCACCATGACCCCCGAGGGCGACGGCACCCGGGTCGACGTCGAACTGACCCGGCAGCCGGGCACCTTCAAGGGCAAGGTGCTCGCCTCGCTGCTCCCACTGGTCGCCCCTGGCTCCCTGCGCAAGTCGTTCGCGGGGCCCCTGCAGGCCAAGTGACCGGCCCGGCCGCCCGGGAGTGGCGCAGATCAGCCCGCGAGCTGCTGCCCTGATCCCGGTCTGGAAACGGGTGTCCGCCCCGAGCTTGGTCAGGACGGTGGCGACGCGCCGGGTCGCGGTGCGGGCCCGGTAGGCCTCGTAGAGCTCTATGAGGGCGTCGAGCACGCCGGACGGATGGATCATGACGAGGTCGTCGTAGACCGTCCCCGAGAGCGGGACCACTGCTGACCGCGCGGAGCGCGCGACGCCACCTCGACGACGCCCTCGCCCACTACGCCCGTACCTATAAGTCCCTGGTCTCGCTCGCGGTGAATGACCGCGAACGCGCCCCGGTCCATCCGCAGTTCGTGGCGAGCACCCTCGACCGCCTCGCCGACGACGACGCCGGCTTCACCGTGGACGTCGGCTCCCCGGTGGTGTGGGCGGCCCGCTATCTGACGTTCGACGGGCAGCGCCGGCTGATCGGTTCGTTCAATCACGGCACGATGGCCAACGCCCTACCGCACGCCGTGGGCGCGCAGGCGGCGTACCCGGGCCGTCAGGTGGTCTCGCTGTCCGGCGACGGCGGCCGCACCATGCTGCTCGGCGAACTGTTCACGCTGCGCCAGAACCGTCTGCCCGCCAAGATCGTGGTCTTCAACAACGGCTCCCTGAACTTCGTCGAGCTGGAGATGAAGGCGGCCGGCATCGTCAACTACGCGACCGAGCTGGACAACCCGCAGGTCGCCGAGGTCGTCCACAACCCCCACGGGGTGAACACGAAGATCAGTCACGGCGTACAGGTGATCCGCCCCGCGGGCACCGCCGCGGTGTCGGTCTACGGGACCAACTGCCCTGACGCGACCGAGTAACCGACTGGCTTGAGCCCCTCCACGCAGGCCCCGCTGAGCATGTACTCCGTCCCCGCGGGCCAGGTGTACGTCGCCGCCACGGCCCCCGTTGCCGGGGTGGACACCTGGATCTCTCCGGAGTCTATGGGCGTGCTCCGAACCTGACTTGCCGAGACGGTCGTCACCGGTTAAAGTGGTGACGAACCTGCGCGGCGCACGCTCCATCGGAGGGCATCATGGGACGCAAGAACCGAGGTATCGGCAGGCGCTGGACCCTCTGGGGTGGCGACAGCTCGATCGAGGCGCTCCAGCAGCAGCACCGCGCCGAACGCGGCATGTCCAGGGATCGCGGGGTCCGGGCGGAGACCGTACAGGCGCGCCTGTACGCGACCAGCGCCTACCTCACCGCCGCGACCTGAGGCTCCGGCTTTCGGCTCGCCGTATCTGGACTCACTCGTACAAAAAATGCGACCTACGTTCACGATCGTGACGACGGCGGCGGCCCCACCGCAACCGTCGCCAACCTGATCGGACAGAAAGAGGTGTGACCCATGCGCGCTGTGGTTCTGAACGAGCTGGGCGGCCCGGAGGTGCTCCGGCTGCAGGACTGGCCAGACCCCGAGCCCGGACCAGGTGAACTGGTCGTCGACATCGAGTTCGCAGGCGTCAACTTCATGGACACCGGCTCCCGCGTCGGGTTCTCGCTCCCCGGCGAACTCCCTCTCATCCCCGGCGTCGAGGGAGCCGGCCGGGTCTCCGCGATCGGCGAGGGCGTCGACGGCTTCGCGATCGGCGACCGGGTCGCCTGGCTCCGGGTCTTCGGCAGCTACGCCGAGAAGATCGCGGTCCCCTCCGCCGAGGTCGTCCCGGTCCCGGACGACATCCCGAGCGACATCGCCGCCGCGACGATGATGCAGGGCATCACCGCGCACCATTTCGTCACCGAGTCGGCGCCGTTGGCCGAGGGCGAGACCGCGTTGGTGCACGCCGCCGCGGGCGGTGTGGGCCGCATGCTCACCCAACTGCTCAAACTGCGCGGCGTCCGGGTGATCGGCCTGGTCTCCCGCGAGGAGAAGGCCGCGGCCGCGAAGTCCGCGGGCGTGGACGAGGTCCTCGTCTCCCAGAACGGTGACTTCGTCGACCGCGTCAAGGAGCTGACCGGCGGCGAGGGTGTGCACGCGGTGTTCGACGGCAGCGGGGCGAGCACGTTCTGGCCCTCCACCGAGGCCCTGAGGCGCTCCGGCACGCTGGTCTACTTCGGCCCGCTGATCGGCGAGATCCCCACGGTGCGGCTGTTCGACCTGCCGAAGAGCATCAAGCTCACCTACGCGGTCTTCGCGGACCACATCCACACCCGGGAACTGCTGCTCCAGCACGCCGGCGACCTGTTCGACAAGATCCGCGAGGGCGGGCTGAGCGTCGACATCACCGGGCGCTACCCGCTGGGCGAGGCCGCGCAGGCCCATACTGACATCGAGTCCCGGCGTACCTCGGGCAAGCTGCTGCTCGACACGAGCCGCTGAGAGCCTGCCCTTTGCACGTTCTCGGTGACCGTCGCCGCGCAGGGAGAGGGCCGGAGACCGCCTCCGGCCACGGCCCGTCGATGTAGGGCCAACCCCACAACGGCCTGCGGCCCGCCCGCTGCGGCCGCGGGCGGCACGAGGTCCCCGGAGGCGTCCCCCGGCCGGCGCGGGGGACAAACCGTAGGGCTCCCCCTATGGCCCGCTCACCAGGGCGTTGGGCAAGCTGGGAGCATGTGTAGCAACATCGTGCTCGTCGACGACGACCCCGGCTTCCGCCGCATCGCCACTGCCCTCCTGACGGCACGAGGGCTGTGTGTCGTGGCGGAGTCCGGGAACGGCACCTCGGCCCTCGCCGAGGTGCGGGCACACCGCCCCGACGGACTGCTGCTGGATCTGCACCTGCCCGATCTGGACGGAGTGGCTGTGGCCCGGCTGCCGAGTCAGGAGGACCGCCCGCCCCGCATCGTACTGACCTCCACCGACGAGTCGCCCTGGTCGCGCTAGCAGCTCGCGAACGCCGGGATCGACTCCTTCGTCGCCAAGGACCGCCTGGTGGACCCGGACCTGCGCGGCCTGTTCGCCCCCGCCGTGCCCTGAGGGCCTGGACCCTACTGCCCGAGGTGGCGCAGCACCGCCGACACCCGCCGGTGCTGTCCGGACGCCGTCTGGCTGAGCCCCAACTTCATGAAGATGCCGGTCACATGGCGCTCCACGGCGGCGACGCTCACGAAGAGCTGCTCCGAGACCCCCCGTGTTGGAGCGGCCCTCGGCCATCAGCGCCAGTACCTCCCGCTCCTTGGGCGTCAGCACGGCCAGCGGATCCTCCTTCGGGCGCTCCCTCGGGCGCTCCCTGGTGACCCGTCGCCCCTCCCGTGTCTCCCCCTGCCACATCCGGCCCGCATCGATCGGAGAAGGAACCGTGTACACCCGCCCCATGCCACACGCTCACACACCCCCAACGGATGAAGAGGCCTCGCCCCCTCCGGTGCCGTTCGACCCTCAAGCAGCGGCCGTCCTGGACGCGCTGGGCGACCTGCGCGGCGCCGAGCCGGCCTCGCCCACGGACGTGCCGCGGTGGCGCGCACACCTCGCCGCCACCGCCCCCGATCCCACGCCGGAAGAACTGTGTGACGGCGGCCGCTTCGAGGTGGTGGAACGCGCGGTACCGGGACCCGCCGGAGCGCCGGACGTCCCGCTGCTGATCGCGCGCCCGGCGGGACTGCCCGACAACGCGCCCGTCATCTACCACCTGCACGGCGGCGGCATGATCGGCGGCACCTGCCGCACCGGCATGCCCGGCATCCTGCGCGAGTGGGCCGCGCCCCTCGGGCTGGTCGTGGTCTCCGCCGACTACCGGCTGGCTCCCGAACACCCCTACCCCGCAGGCATCGAGGACTGCTACGCGGGCCTGGTGTGGGTGGCACGGCACGCCGCCCAGTTCGGCGGCGATCCGGAGCGGATCGTGGTCGCGGGCGGCAGCGCGGGTGGCGGGTTGACCGCGGCCGTCGCGCTCATGGCGCGAGACCGGGGCGGACCACGTCTGATCGGTCAGCTGGCCATGTGCCCCATGCTCGACGACCGCAATGACACCCCCTCGGCACGGCAGATGGCCGGTCGCGGCGTGTGGGACCGGAGCGCCAACGAGGCCGGCTGGACGTCGCTGCTCGGCGCGGCCCGCGGTACCGACCGGGTTCCGGCGTACGCCGCACCGGCCCGCGCCACCGACCTGTCCGGTTTGCCGCCGGCCTACATCGACGTCGGTGCGGCGGAGACGTACCGCGATGAGAACATCGCCTACGCCACCCGCATCTGGCGAGCCGGGGGTGATGCCGAACTCCACGTCTGGTCGGGCGGATTCCACGGTTTCGACCAGATCGCCCCTGACACCGCCGTGGCCCGCGACGCCCGTGAGGCCCGCGTCCGCTGGCTCCGCCGCGTCCTGCACCGGTAAGGCGCGACACCGCCACGCGCCGCGCACCCAGCACGTGCTTCGCACCGGACCGGTCACTCCACCGGACGAGTCGGAGCGGCGGCGGCGCCCAGGTCATCCGACCGGTCACCCCCGACGACACAGTGCTCCCGGTCGAAGACCTCCGGTGGGGCTGGGCGCGGAACCGCACGACACGTTCACCGTCGTGCTTGCGCCGTACCGGCCGACGGTGTGTGGAAGTCAAGGATCACCGACTCCTGCCGCAAGGAGGCCAGGGAAAAGCACGAAGGTCATAACCGTCGGCATGAGGTGATGCTTGGCGAAGCAACGCCTCACCGCACGGGAGCCCGGTCGACGGCCTGATCCGGGGGATGGGCTCGCGCAAGGGGCAAGGACCTATGCTCGTGCTCATGAGTGCCGCCCTTCCCGCCCGCAGACGCGACGGTGCCGCGACGCGCGAGGCGATCCTCGCCGCTGCGGTCATCGAGTTCACCGAGCACGGGTACGCCGGGGCCGGGGTGCGGCAGATCGCCGAGCGGGCGGGCGTCACGGCAATGATGATCAACCGCTACTTCGGCTCGAAGGAGGGCCTGTTCGCTCAGACCGTCGACCGGGCCTTCGCTCCGCCGACCGTCATCGGCGACGGGCTCGCCCCCCTGAGCCGCTCGATAGCACGCACCCTGGCCGAACGCACGGCCCCGCACGCCCCACAGCTCGATCCGTTCCTGTTGTTGCTGCGCTCGGCGTCCGACCCCGAGGCGACCGACATCGTTCGAGGGGGCGTCGAGAGACATGTCGGTGCCCGGCTCGCCGGGTTGCTAGAGGGGTCCGACGCGGACCTCAGGGCCCAGCTCGGGCTCGCACTGGTGGCCGGCACGTGGCTGCTGCGCAGCATCGTCGGTACCACCGCGCTTGCAGCGGTGGACGACGAACGCCTCGCGGACCTGCTCACCGACATGCTCCGTCCGGTCACCCGTGAGGGCGGGGCAGGGTCCCTCGCCGGCGCGGAGGGCACCAGCGAATAGTCCAGAAGGCGGGGCGGATGAGCCCGCCGTCGACGCGGATGGTGGCGCCCACTGATGTACTGGGCGTAGTTGCTTCACAGGTACGCCACCGCTGCGGCGCTCTCGGCCGGCTCGCCGAAGCGCTCCTGGTCGTTGGGGATGAGGGCGTTGACGGAGTTGGGCTGGATCTCCTCCCAGGTGTCGCCCCAGCCGCGGGCGGGATCGATTGAGCCATGGATCCCGGACCGGACGCCGAAGCGGGGTGGCCGCTGGCGGACCATCATGAGGTGATCGACGCGATCGCCTTCAAGTTTCAGACCGGCACGCAGCGGGTTCACCTGCCGGAGAAGTGCCGCAACTGGCGAAGGGTCTACAACCGGCTGCGGATGTGGGCCGTCGACGGCAGGTGGGAGTGGGTGTTCACCGCCCTGGTAGCCCAGGCCGATGCGGACCAGGACCTCAACTGGGCTGTCAAGCAGTGGCGCGGTATCGCCACCCGGTATGAGAAGACCGCAACCATCTACCTCGCCGGACTCCACATCGCGGGCGTCTTCCTCCGGCCCGCCCGTTGATGCAAACAAAAGCGCCTAGGCGTACAGCGCCGTCCTCGCCGCCGTCCTGCACCCGGTCGGCCGTGATCCTGATACTGCGCTGTCCAGGCAGTCGGCGTGCCGTAGCGAGCCGGAAGGACGCGGACGCAGTGCTGGCCGCGTTCGCCCGTACGCTTAGCGAGATCGTCGCCAAGGGTGACGAGAAGGTAACCGTTCCCGGCTGCGTGTTCTTCGAGCGCACCTACCGGACCGCCGGGGTAAGGCCGTAACCCGTTCAGGGGTGAGGCGATGACCATCGCGGCCGGTTACGGCGTCAAGGTCTCCGCGGACTCCAAGCTCCAGGAAGTGTTCCGTTGTGCCTCACAGTCCGCCGAGCGGCGCCGGGTTGTCGGCCGCCTCGATATTAAGGGCGTTCTCCAGCAGCCACCGCTGCGCGGACCGCAGCTGCGCGAACTCCAGGTATTGCGCCTGCACCCAGCGGCCGAGGTCTTCGCCCCGGGCGACGACTTCACCGGCTGCCGTTGGCAGGTCTCCGCCGTCGGCCAGGTGGGCTCGTACGAGCCGCAGACAACGCTGCCAACCCGCCGTCCTAGCTGCACAGCTTCACATTCAGTTACTCAACAAAGTAACTGCAGCCTTCGGCAGTCAGATGACTGATGCACTGGGTCAGGCCTTGGAGCACAGTGAGGCCAAGGCCACTGTCGTACGTCCCGCTGCCACGAACACCTTTGGCATGTGGGAGCGTGGATCCGTTGCGGATTCGAAAGGTTTTTAAGACAGAGAACAGTGGTCCCGATCACTACGCGAAAGGTCTGCAAAAAAATGCCACTTTACTCCCGGGCGAGCCGCGGAGCGCGCGCCCTACTCGTATTCGCCCTCACATTGCTTCTCGCCTTCGCCGTCGCTCTGACGACAGGGGCCGACTCAGCTTCGGCGGCCGTTGGACGCGGCAACATCACTCGCGTCTACATGAACCTGGACACGCAGGGGAGTGCATCGCAGCAAAGTCAGTACCAGGGGCTGATAGACAGCCTCCGACGGGCGGCGGCGCAGAACTCAGGCCCCTATCGTGGGAACACCTATATCACTCAGTACGCCGATGCGGGGCTCATCCGTCTGAGTCTGAATACCACCAGGGACAACAACGAGATGAGCCTCTGGATCGACCCCACGGATCTCTACGTTCTCGGGTTCTCGAACAGAGCGAACCAGACCTGGCAGTTCAATGACAACAGAATTAGCTTGAGCGAACGACTTGCGCAGGGCGGATTCACGCCCAACGGTGGCGTCCAGACCCTTCTATTTGGCGGCGCCTACTCGAGCCTTCCCGCGTCCGCCGGCGTGACCCGCAGCAACTTCTTGCATGATTACGGCGACATCTACGGGTCCGTGACACAGCTGGCCACTGTCACGAATCCGACCGGTGGCCAGGCTAACGGTAGCGACCAGCAGTGGACCGCACGGTCCTTGCTGCTCCTGATTCAGTTCACCTCCGAGGCTGCACGGTTCTACGACATCAACGGCGTGTTCAGGACCACGATGATCGGCCAATTCGGCAGCAGGGGGCTGACTACCTATCAGCAGAATCTCGAAAACGGCTGGAGCGCTGGTTCAGCGTACGGCTACGACGTCACCAACTCCTCGACCATCCCAGGTCGCACCTCCACCGGAGGTATCACCTGGAACAGTTGGAGCGACGTGGCGTCCCGCATTGCAATTATGCTGTACCGCATCAGCGCGGTACCGGATCAGGGAAACTCGGGCAACTGGGGTCACGACGAGCTCTGACGTCGGCCAGTGCTCAGGGCCTGCAGTAAGTACTGCGTGCCAACTTAAAGGCTGATCACGGATGTTGAGGTGTCAGTTGCTCGGGGCAGGCGGCCTTTGAAGCCGATCCTGCCCGCGCCGGGCGGGCCGGCGCGAGGGTGGGCGGTGACCGGGCCGGCGCCCCTGTGCCCGGTCGCATCCTGGGCGGCCGGGCCGGTCCTCGCGAAGGCGGTGTTCGCCGTGACCGTCGCGAGTCCCGCCCGTAATCGCTTGATGGAGTGGGTGGCAGCGGCTTCGAACGTGTCACTGGGCCCAGACGGCCGGCGTCTGTGCCGAGGTGGAGGGGCTGTTCGGAGAATGCCGGCGCGGGACGTACGAGTTGTTCGGCTGGGTCCGGAGGAGGGATCCGGCGTGTCCGGCTGGGTCGGCAGCTGTGGCCGGTGCCGGGGGATGAGGCGTGCGATGCCTGGCTGCTGGAGGACGCGGAGAGTTCGGGGCAGCCCGTCGGGACGGACAGTCGGGTGCTCACCGGCCTGGACGACTACGAAGGCCCGCCCGAGGGGTACAGGGGGCGCGTTCGCGTGCACGACGGGCATCACTGGCTGGGCTCCTGCCGGGAGTTCACCCGCATCATGTCGCCCGAGCAGGTACCCGCGCCAATTGTCCGATCCCTCTGACGCTCTTTCTGTGCAAGCGTTGCCGTCCGGATCGACGGAAACGATCAACGCGTCAAAGGGCCGGATAGCGTCGCCCGGCTCTTCACCGGTCGCGCACCGCCGTCGCCGCACAGTGCCCGTTGCCACGGAGGTGACGCGGCGCAGAACCGAACTCGCCGGAGTCCCGCAACCGGCCCAGCGCGCGGTGGTGCACGTCCCGGCCGTGCTGCGATTTCGGTCCCCTACAGGGCCGCCGGCCCGGCGGTTGTGGCCGGGCCGACGGGTGCTCCCTGTCCGATACCGCCGGGCCTGGGTTTCCGGGAGTTTCGGTGGGGCAACTGCGGGGGGCGCAACTGATGTCGGTCGCGGGGAAGCGGCTGTGGTCAGGCTGTGGTGCAGGTCCTGCCGCTGAGGGTGAAGGTGGTCGGGGCAGTGTTCGTGGCGCCCCTGTTGGCGATGAAACCAAGAGTGACGGAACCGCCGGCGGTGATGGTGTCGGTGTAGGAGGCGGGGATGACGCTCACGGAGCCGCCTGTCTGGGTGGGGGTACCGCCCCACATGTTGTTGATGGTCTGGCCGTTGGTGAAAGTGAAACCGAGCTTCCAGTTGCTGACAGCGGCGGCGCCGGTGTTGCGGATGGTGATCTCGCTCTGGAAGCCGCTTCCCCAGTCCCCCACCAAGCGGTAGTCGACGGAGCAGGCGCCCGCCGGGGTGCCGGTGGTGGTAACGGTGACGGTGGCCGAGCGGGTGGAGCGGTTGCCAGCCGCGTCCTTGGCGTAAACGGCGAAGGTGTAGGCCGTGTTGCCGGACAGCCCTGCGACCGTGGCCCGGTTGGACGCCGAGCCGGCCACCCGCGTCTCGGTGTCGCCGGTGACACGGACGATGTCGTAGCCGGTGACACCCACGTCGTCCGTGGAGGCCGCCCAGCTCAAGGTCGCGGAGGTGGCCGTCACCTCGGAGGCGGTGGGAGTCCCCGGAGCGGTGGGCGCGGCGGTGTCACTGCCGGGATCACCGGGGGTCTGGCTGAGCAGGTGCGCCTTGAACCCCTCACCGTAGGTGCTGGTCGGTGTGCCGTTCCAGTCCTCGATGAGCACACTGCCACCGCTGCAACCCCAGGGGTTCCAGGTCCAGGCCGTGTACCCGACCTTGTTGGCGTCCGCCCAGGCCATCACCTGGTCGATATAGTCATGGGCGCAGGTGTTCTGACCGATCTCGCCGGCTTGGACCGGCACCTGGGCGGCGACCGCTCCGATGGTGCTGTCCCAGCACGAGGTGGTCACGCAGCCGTTGAAGTTGTAGGAGTGCCATGAGGCCATCAGATTGCCGGTGGGGTCGGCCGGCTTGAATTCCAGCCACCGACTCAGGTTGTTGGTCCACTCCAGGCCGCCCGACATGATCACGTTGGTGGCACCGGTGGCGCGTACCGCGTCGACGAGGGTCTGCATGCCGGCGACGGGGTAGGTGATTCCGGCGCAGGTGCCGCCGTCACGCAGACAGGTCCATGCGGCCGTGGCGTCGGACCAGTTGTTGGCGGCGTCCGGGTACGGCTCGTTGAACAGGTCGAAGATGACCGCTCCGTTCCCCTTGAACATCGTGGCCACCTCGGACCAGAACGTGGGGGAGTAGCGCGCGTCCGGCATCGGCTTCTGACAGGTGGCCGCGACGTCCGGGCAGCCTCCGCCGGGGCCGGTGTACTCGCCCCAGGTCCAGTGCAGGTCGAGGATCACGTTGATGCCGTTGGTCACCAGGAGGTCCGCGTAGTCCTTGACCGCCTGCTGGTACGCCGCCGCGCTGGGCGCTGTCGGAGGTAAGTTCGCGGTGCCCAGCCAGCACTCCTCGTTCAGCGGGATCCGGACAGTGTTGATCTTCCATGCCTTCATCGCGTCGACGGCCGCCTGGTCCGTCGGCCCGTCGAATATCTCCTTGCCCTGGACACAGCCGAACTCCCCGCCGGACCGGTTGACGCCCAGTGGGCGGAACGTGGAATCGGACCCGGTGACCAGGCGGTTGCCCGACACGTGCAGTGCCGGCGCCGCGGCGACCGCCGACGCCTTGCCGTCAGCGGCGGACTGACCGGCCGCCGGTGAGGCGACCGCCGAGGTCGGGCCACCGAATCCGGCCACCGAACCCGCCATAAGCACTCCGACAACGCCGAAAGCCCGAAGGGCTCTTCGCATGCTCATCGCACTCTCCCTCAACGCACGTATATGACCGATCACTCCATATGGGACCGCCCAGCGGGAGACCGGCCTCAGAGCAGGTTCCACAATGGGCAAGGCGCCTCTACTGACTGGATGACCCTCGATACTGCGCATAACGCTGCGCCTATGGGAGCGCTCCCATAGGCGGTGAGCGTAGACGCGCCGGGCAACCGGACGGAAGCTCTCTGCAGGACTTGTTTCTGGTGTCGAACCCTGGGGCTATGGAAGCGGGCAGAGGAAGGTGGTCGACGGAAGCGGGATGGGGGCGATTCATTTGCGTGACAAAAGTCCGAATGGTTCAGCCCCTGTACGGAGCCCAGAGCGGTCGGCGGCTTCTGGACACCGCAGGCCCCCGGCATGCCCTCCGAGGGCATGACGCACCACCACACCGCCGGCGTCGTCGGCTTCCTGGATCCTGGAGCAGCTGCAGGTCCAGGCCGATGCGCAGGTCTGATCGCCTGGGACGTGAGCGTGGATTCGACTGTCTGCCGTGCCCAGCAGCATGCTGTCGGCGCACGCAAAAAGGATCTGCAGCGCGAGCCGCCCGGCGGGATCGACACCGAGCCGGACGATCATGGCCTCGGACGGTCGACGGCGCTGGTCGCAGCCATCAATCGGATCCAGCGCTCGGGCTTCTCGCCGCGCACGCGGTAGATGCCGTCCTCCTCGGCGGTCACGGTGAAGCCGGCGTCGTCGACGGTCTTGGCGCGGATGACGATCCGGGGCGACTCCTCCGTCGGCTTGGTGGCCCGCGCTTCGGCGATGATCCCGGCGAGGGCGGATGAGAGGTTGTTGGGTCCTTGTGCGCGATGGCCGAGATCTCGAAGACGCGGTAACCGCGTGCCTCCAGGTCCGGGCGGTCGGCGAGGTCCTGGCCGTCCGGGATGTCGACCTTGTTCAGGGCGACGATGCGCGGGCGGTTCTCGAGTCCGCCGTACAGACGCAGTTCCTTCCCGATCATGTCGAGGTCCGAGACGGGGTCACGGTCCGACTCCAGCGTCGCGGTGTCAAGGGCGTGCACGAGGGCGGAGCAGCGCTCGACGTGCCGCAGGAACTCCAGGCCGAGGCCCGGGCCCTGGCTGGCGCCCGGGATGAGGCCCGGGACGTCCGCCATCGTGTAGACGGTCGAACCGGCGGTGACGACGCCCAGGTTGGGGACGAGGCTCGTGAACGGGTAGTCCGCTATTTTCGGCTTGGCCGCGGAGAGCACCGAGATCAGCGAGGACTTGCCCGCGCTCGGGCAGCCCACGAGCGCGACGTCGGCGGCGGTCTTGAGCTCCAGGACGATGTCCCGGCTCTCTCCCGGCTCGCCGAGCAGCGCGAAGCCGGGCGCCCTTGCGGCGAGCGGAGGCCAGCGCGCCGCGTTGCCGAGGCCGCCACGGCCGCCCAGGCCCGCGACGGAGGCGGTGCCCTGGCCCACCAGGTCGGCGAGGATGTTCCCGGCCTTGTCGAGGACTACGGTGCCGTCCGGGACGGGCAAGACGAGGTCCTGGCCGTCCTTGCCGGAACGGTTGTCACCGGCGCCGGGCTGGCCGTTCGTGGCCTTGCGGTCCTTGCAGTGGGGGTGGTGGTAGTCCGCGGCGTAGTCACAGCCTGATTGACGACGAGGATCACATTGTCGCCCCGCCCGCCGTTGCCGCTGTCGGGGCCGCCGAGCGGCTGCCTGACTCAGGCGTCCGTCAAAGCGGAACCAGCTCAGTTCGAAGAGGGACCCTGGTGGCTGGTCGTTACCCCGCCGTAGCCTTCATGATGCGGGGGTCAGGACCGTACTGCCTGGGGACGCCGAGGTTCTCACGCAACGTTGCACCGACGTAGTGCTCGGGGTAGATGCCGCGTGCGCGCAGAATGGGCACGACCGCGTCGACGAATGCGTCAACGCCGTCCTCGTAGATGTCGGGGGAGAGCCAAAACCCGTCGACGGCACCCGCCTCGAACCACTCCTGCAGGTGATCGGCGTGCACCTCTGCGGGGCCGACCGTCGTGGGGTGGTAGTCGATCACACCGTGGGCGAGGATGTCGCGGGGCGACCAGCCCCCCCCGCGCGACCGTCAAGGCGATTCCGGAACGCGGATCCATGGGGGAGGCGTGAGCGGCGGTTAGCTGCTCCGGGGTGAGGGGCTCGTCGTATCGGCTCGGCTCGATGTGTAGTCCCAGCAGCGCGCCAAGGTGAGGCAGGCGCGCCTCGATGACGTCACCGGCCAGGGCGAGGCGGCGGTCGAGGCCCTCGCGCACCGTCGGGGCAACCGTCGTCATCAGCCCCGCGAAGTACTTGATGTCGTCAGGGTCGCGTCCGGCCTCCCGCGCGGCGTCGCGCACCATCTCTCGCTGTGCGCGGGCCTCCTCGATCGTCCACACCTCGGCGATGAAGCCGCTCGCGTAGCGGCCTGCGAGTTGGAGCAGGTGGGGGCTGGGCCCCCCGGAGGTGAAGATCACCGGCTGGCCCTGCTCCGACGGCGGGATCGCGAGAGGCCCGCGCGAGGCGACATACTCGCCCTCCAGGTTGACGGGCCGAAGCTTCGACGCGTCGATGAAGCGTCCGGAGGTCTGGTCCTTGATCCAGGCGCCCTCCTGCCAGCTGCCCCAGAGCGCCTCGACGACCTGGATCGACTCATGTGCGCGCTGGTAACGCACGGCGCGCTCCACGACGGGTCTGCCGTAGTTCGCCGACACGGCCGGATCGCTCGTCGTGACGGCGTTCCATCCGGCGCGGCCGTGGCTCATCACGTCGAGTGCCTTGAACTGGCGTGCGGTGTTGAACGGCTCCTGGAAGGTGGTGGAACCCGTCGCGACGAAGCCGATCCGGGAGGTGGCCTGCGAGATGGCGGCCAGCTGCATCATCGGATCCATGATGTTGCTGAGCGTCGAGCGCTCGTCATTGCCGCGTACGGCGGGGAAGTCCGGGGTGAAAAGGAAGGTGAATCCGCCGCGCTCGGCGGCCTGCGCGTAGCGGATGTTCGCCTCGATCCTGGCGTAGTTGTCGGCGTCGACATTGGGTGCGCGCCAGGCTCCGGCGAGGTTGCCGTAGCCGTCGGTCAGTGCCATGCCAAGGATCATCTTCTTGCCTGCCATGCGGGCGTTCCTTTCAGTGGGCGAGTGTGTGGGTCGTGCTGTCGAAGAAGACCAGCGGACGCTGCGTTTCGTCTCTGTGCAGGTCTTTCACCTCGAGCAGCACGAGCGTGTGGTCGCCGGCCTCCACGGCGGTGCGGGGAGTGACGGTGATCGTCGCGAGAGCGTCCTGGACGAACGCGGCACCGTCGTAGATGTGCATCTCGACGCCGCCGAAACGTTCAGTGGCGGGCCGCCGGAGGTGTTGGAGCACCCGTGCCTGCGTCTCACCGAGAACGCTGATGCCCCAGCGCGGCGCGCGGCGCAGGATGGGCCAGGTTGTCGACGTGTGCCCGAACGCGAGGGACACGAGCGGGGGGTCCAGCGACACCGAGGTGAGCGAGTTCGCCGGCATGCCGACGATCTGTCCGTCGATCTCGGCGGCGACGACGGACAGGCCCGTGGCGAAGGCTGCGAGTGTGCGCCTCATCGCTGCCGACGTCACGGACGGTGTGGTTGTCTGCGTCATGGGACGCATGGTCCAACCTTCACACCCATGTTAATGTCAAATGGGATCCGTCACAGTGTCACTCGCCACCGATCCGGTGCAGCTGACGGACAAGGCCCGGAGACGGGTGCATGAGGTACACGGCAGTCCGGGCGCGGTGGCGTTGACGCCCATCTCGATGAGGAGGAGTCATGCGCATCGGGGAATTGTCCAAGAAGACCGGGGTCCCCACTCGGATGCTGCGGTACTACGAGGAGCAGGGGCTCATCACACCGGGTCGTCTCGACAATGGGTACCGGGAGTATGACGAATACCTCATCGACCGCGTACACAAGATCCGCGGGCTGCTCGATGCGGGCGTACCGACCCGCATCATCGGCGACATGCTGCCCTGCCTCAACCAGGGTCCGGAGATCGTGGTGACCGATCCGGACCCGGAGCTGCGCGAGATGCTCGTCGCGCAGCGCGACAAGATGACCGAGCGCATCGCTTTCCTGGAGCAGAACCGCGACGCACTCACGCGTTACATCGAGGCGATGGACATCGCGGGAGGGGTACTGCCTGCGAAAGGCGCATGGTGAGCCGCCTGCGGATTTCATGGCCGAGGTCGATCGGTGCCGGAACGTGCTGGATCCACCCGTGCCACGCCTCCGAGGGATCGCCACGGCAGAAGCACAGATGAAGTCGTTCTCGCGCACGGTGTTGAACTCCCACCGAGTTGCTCCGGCACCCGTCACTGCCAGACCAGACCGCTGCCTTCAGCTCGACCGGGCCGACGTATCGGGAACGCGGCCCTTAAGGTCCGCCTCCTGCGCCGCTGGGGGCCGGCCCACGTCGCCTACCTGCTGCGACTGAACCCCTCCACGGTGCACCGATTCCTGGCCCGCTTCGAGCTGGCCCGTCTCGCTCACCTCGACCGCGCCACCGGACGGGCGATTCGCCGCTACGAACGGTCCGCACCGGGCGAGTTGGTGCACGTGGACAGCAAGAAGCGCGGGAAAATCCCCGACGTCGGTGGCCACAAGACCCTGGTCCGCGAGGCCGACCACAGGACCCGCGCAGGCGCGGCTACAGCTACCTGTACAACGCCGTCGACGATCATTCCCGCCTTGCCCACAGCGAGATCCTCGCCGACGAGAAGGACGAGAAGAAGGAAACCGCAACCGCCTTCTGGAGCCGGGCCCAGGCCTTCTTCGACCAGGCCGGCACCACCGTCCAACGGGTGCTGACCGACAACGGCTCCTGTTACCGCTCACGCAACTGGCGCGATGCCCTCTCCGCAGCTGGGATCACCCACAAGCGGACCCGCCCCTACCGGCCGCAAACGAACGGCAAGGTCGAGCGCTTCAACCGCATCCTGCTGAACGAGTGGGCCTACGCCCGTCCCTATCGGACGGAGACCGAACGGCGCGAGGCGTTCCCTACCTGGCGACACACCTACAATCACCACCGCGGACACACCGCGCTGAAGGGCCAACCACCCGCCGGCCGCGTCCCCAACCTCACAGGGCAATACACCTAGACCAATCGATGCCGGAAGAAGTCGACTGTCCTCTCCAGCGCTTGCTGCGCGGCCGGAGGCGACCCGAGCCACATGTGGTCGGCGTCCTCATAGACCTGCAGCTCGACGTCGGCACCTGTTTCACGCAGAGCGCTGTGAAGACGCTCGCTCTGCTCCAGCGGGACGAACCGGTCGGCGGCGCCGTGCATCAACAGGAACGGCGGTGCGGTCGCGGAGACGTGTGCGGCTGGGCTGGCCTGCTCTGCCACGGCCGGAACCGTACACGGCGGGGCTCCCAGCAATTCCGCTTCGCGGGAGTGCGGGTCCAGTGGGTCGATACCGACGTCTTCGGCGAACGTGCGCAGATCGGTCGGCGGGTACCACGCGACGACGGCGCAGACGCGGCTGGACGGGCCGGTGACACCCACGTCACCCTCCAGAGCGGGGTCCTCGGAGGCGAGGCCGAGCAACGCGGCTAGATGGCCGCCGGCGGACTCTCCCCAGGCGGCGACGAGCTCGGGATCGATCCCGAGCTCACCGGCCCGGGCCCGCAGCCAACGGACCGCGGCCTTGGCGTCATGGAGCTGCGCCGGCCACCGCGCCTCTCCGGATAGGCGGTAGTCGACGCTGGCCACGGCGATGCCGGCCTGGACCAACTGCTCGAACGCGGTCTCGGCGAAGGCTGGGCCGATCCGGTGCCGACTGCCCAGCCGCCAACCGCCGCCGTGCAGGAACACGACGACCGGTACGGGGACCTGCGTCGTCGGCGGCAACCACAGGTCGAGCTCCAACGGCCGGGCCGAGGGCAGGGACGCGACTCCCGAGGAACGGGCGAGTAACGAGACAATGCTCATCTGTGTCTCACGCGCGGCCTGCCCGCGTCTCGTACTTGAACTCTGAAGAGCCCTCTCCGCGCAGGACAAGACAGTATCGATCCCTGCCGATCAGGGCCGATCGGGTGTGGGCGGAGACGTTCACGGGGTCGCGGGTCGATCAGTTCGGCCGGCCGCTGCGGGCGGTCCGGGTACGTGGCGGCGAGGGCTGCGGATGGGGGCGGCCGTGGACGAGCCGCAGGCAGCGTTGCCAGCCGGTGTCTCAGGTGTCCAGTCCTCGGGCGTCACGAAGGCGTACGGGGCCGCCAGTTGCCCGTCGCCGTGCTCCTTCACATACCGGGCCGCGGCATCGATGCCGCGCAGTACGAGCCTTCCGGCTTCAAGACCCGCGGCTGCACAAACCGCGCGAGCTCCACCGGGTCCCGCGGACTGGGGAACTTCAGCGACTCCCGCGCCCCCTGCACTCACCGACTCGATCGGCTCCGCGCCTTCCGGGCCGTCGACGTCCGCCGGTGCGATGACTCAGCTTGAAGTCGGTCGGGCTTCTCATTTTGATGTCACGTGACGCCGCTGGTGGCGGTGCCTGCGGCGGAGCCTGGTGTGAGACCCGTAGTTGGCATCGGAACCGGGGTCCCCGTACGCATGAGTCCGACTCCATTCCGCGTGATTCGGCAGAGCTGGCGGCCCCGGACGTGCACCGCCGGCGGGGGCATTGAGTTACTCGCGGATCTGCGCGCGCACTGGGGGATGTGCGTTGTCGTTGTCCGTGCCCAGGTTCGCGAGCAGGCGTAGTCCGTCCTCGGCGGGGCTGGCGGGGGCCGCCTGCAGCACCAGTAGCTCGATGCCTGATTCGTTCGGCAGCGCGAAGTTCTCATGGTGCAGTTCCAGCAGTCCGACCAGAGGGTGCCGGTACGTCTTGCGTCCATGGGTGCGGGCGCGCACGTCCGCGCGGGCCCAGAGGCGACGGAAACGTTCACTGCCCATCGCCAGTTCGCCGATGAGTGAGGCCAGGTGGGGATCCTCGGGGTATTTGCCGGCGGCCAGGCGCAGGTGCCCGACCGCGTCGAGGGTGCAGTTCTCCCAGCCCGCGTACAGGCCGCGCTCGGCTTCCTCGAGGAAGATGTGCCGGGCGGTGTTCAGGCCCGGCATCGGGCGGCCGTAGAGGAGTCCGGCGAGGCGGTTCCCGGCGAGTACGTCCATGCGGTGGTTCATGATCAGCGCGGGTGCGTCGGCTACCAGGTCCAGGACGCGCAGCAGCTCGGGGCGGACCCGCCCGCTCGGTGCCTTCGCGGGGTGGCGGCGCTGTCGGACAAGCCGGTAGAGGTGCCCGCGTTCGGTCTCGTCGAGGTCGAGGACGCGGGCGAGTGCGTCGAGGACCTGCTCGGAGGGCTGGGTCGCGCGGCCCTGCTCCAGGCGTACGTAGTAGTCGACGCTGACTCCGGACAGGTGCGCGACCTCTTCGCGGCGCAGCCCTTCGACCCGGCGGCGGCTGTCGGTAAGGATGCCGGCGGCCGCCGGGTCGACCCGGGAACGCCGGGTTCGCAGGAAACCCGCGAGATCGTCCATGTGCCCAGTATGGCTTCGGCAGGAGCCCGTGAGGGTGGTCCTGCCGATACCAGGAAGTCCCCTCCGATGGATGAGGAGCCCCTGAATGCCGGACGGCGGGACGTCCAGGATCGGAGACATCCGATCCGAAGGAGTTCCCATGAAGACGCTGATCGTCTACGCCCACCCGGAGCCGAAGTCGCTCAACGGCACGCTGAAGGATCTCGCGGTGTCCACGCTGGAGAGCGCCGGGCACGAGGTGCGGGTGAGCGATCTGTACGCGATGAACTGGAAGGCGGTCGTGGACGCCACGGACTACGGCCCCGACGCATCGAACCCGCTGAAGGTCGCCCGGGACTCGGGCCGGGCCTTCGACGCCGGGACGCTCACCCGGGACGTTCGCGCCGAGCAGGAGAAGCTGCTCTGGGCCGACACGATCATCTTCCAGTTCCCGCTGTGGTGGTACACGATGCCCGCGATCCTCAAGGGCTGGGTGGACCGGGTGTTCACCTTCCACTTCGCGTACGGCGTCGGCGAGCACAGCGACACGAAGTACGGCGAGCGCTTCGGCGAAGGCACCCTCGCGGGCCGGAAGGCTCTGCTGTCGGTGACCGTCGGCGGCCCGGAGTCGCACTACGCCGCTCGTGGGATCGGCGGGCCCATCGACGATCTGCTGTTCCCGATCCAGCACGGCATCCTCTACTACCCGGGTATCGAGGTGCTGCCGCCGTTCGTGCTGTACGGCGCCGACCGGACGACCACCGAGGACTACCCGGACATCGCCAAGGCATGGGAACAGCGCCTGCTCACCCTGGAGTCGACCGAGCCGATCGCGTTCCGGCGGCAGAACTTCGGCGACTACGAGATCCCCTCACTGCACCTGAAGGAGGGCCTGGAACCGGCGGGCCGCACGGGTTTCGGACTGCACGTGCGCGGTTGACCGATAGCGATGGGACAGGATGAGCTGAGGCGCGAGGCGTCCTTCGAAGGCGATCTGGAAGGCGTTCAGTGGCGCCTTCCAGCGCATCGTCCAGCGGCGGCGGCCCTTGCCGGTCGGATCCAGGCTCATCAGCGCCATGTATACGCACTCGAGAGATGACGGCCGGCTTGCGATGACCTGACCGACTGTTCGGTGCGCCCCCACCCGGTGGAGGCCGGGTGGGGGCGCACCTTCAGGTCGTGCGCGCGGCCGGGCAGTACGGGCGAGATCCAGGCCCTTCTCATCGACTGGGGCATGATCGGCAAGATCGACCGGCAGGCAAGCGACACGAGCCTGTCCTCTTCCCGGCGGACTCAGGCCCGGCCGGCGCGGCGGCGGGCGACCGTGAACAGCACGGTGCCCGCGGCCAGGGTCACCGCCGCGGCGGCCGCGCACCACGGCAGGGCCCCCGCGCCGGTGTCGGCCATGGGGCCGGTCCCGGTGCCGGCCGATCCCGCGCTGGCGGAGCCACCGTTGCCCGGGGAGGCAGAGGCGTCACCGGTGCCCGGGGTCGCCGTGGAGCCGCCCGAAGTCGAGCCAGTACCGGCCGTGGGAGGGGTGGAGCCGTCGCCCAGCTTGCCGTCGACGGTCACGGTGATGGGCGCGGTGTTGTTCTTGGGCTTGCTGTCCCCACTGTGCGTCAGCTTGATCGAGCCTTGAGCGAGCGCGGCAGGCTTGTCGATGCGCAGGTCGAAGACGAACGGCGCGAGTTGGCCCGCTTTGAAGTAGTACTCCCCGAGGTCCTGATGGCAGAAGTACTCCCTGGCGTCGGCCCCCTCGGGGAGGGGGAACTCAGTCGGGCGGCAATCGGCCGGTGCCTTGACCGCCGTCGTGCCCGGCGGAATGGTCACGAAGACTTCGGAGGAGGGGGAGTCGCCCGGTTCGCTGCCCCAGTTCACGATCGTGGCGGGCCCGTTGTTGCGTACGCCCAGCTCCGCTTTCACCACCTGTCCGGCCTTGCCGTCGACGGTGGCCCCCACCGCTTCGAGGTCCGCGGAGGATGACACCGTGGCCTCGCCGTACAGACCCCGCTGCAGCGATCCGGGACCGGCAGTACGCTTCGCGAGCTTCATCTCCCGTCCGGCTCCGCGGTGCGGGGAGACGGGGTCCTCGGCGGTGTCCCGCTCCTCGGCAGCGCCCGTCCACGTCTCGTTCTGTGCGCTGGCTCCGACCTTCAGTGCGGACATGTCCAGGTCATAGGTGGCGCCTGGCTCGACGGGCCCCTTGACGCGGCACTTCATCCGCGTGTCCCCGGCGCGGTACGCGGACGCGGAGCCGTATACGCAGTTGCTGAACTCCTCGACGAAGGACAGGCCCTGGGTGAGATAGAGCGAGACGTACACGTCCTGCACAGTGCGGGTGCTGAAGTTCCTGATGGCCGTGACGGGTTCGACCGTTTCGCCGGGCTTCGGCGACGTATCGCCGTTCTCGTTGGCGGCGAGCAAGCCGATGTCCGCCACGGTCGCCTTCATCGTCGTCTCGCCGACGGCGACGCCCCCCGCGGCGGCGGAGATCCGGACCTCGCCGGTGCGGGCGGGCTCGGCTCCCGGCAGAGCGGCCCAGGTCCAGGTCGTCGCGAAGGACGCTCCCGGCTCGACCGGCTTCTTCGTCCGGCAGACGACGATCCCTTTCTGCTTCTCCTCGCACCCATAGGGCAGGGCCCATCGCAACTGGCCCTTGAGCGCGGTCGCGTCGATCGTCACCTCGACGTTCTTCAGCTCCTGTGCGCTGGTGTTGCGCCCTTCGAGGGTGATCTCGTCTGCGGTGTTGATGGAGAACGGCTGGACCTCCACCGCGTCACTGCCCCCACCGAAGCTGAACTCCAGTGGAGGGTCGCCGTCGGCCGCCTGCCCGGCGGGGGCCGCACCGAGCGCCAGCAACCCCGCCGTGAGGGCGACGGCGCCGACGCGCAGTGCGTAGCGGGGCTGGGGTCTCAACGGCATGGCGCTCCTTCAGAGGTCGGTGATCGAAAGCGTTCCGATCACCGGCTCAGACCGGCGATGTCGCATGAAGGTTGTATGAACGCGGAACGGATTGCCTATGCGCGCGAGACTTGATCGAGAAGGCCACGGGCGGTGGCCCATTGGAAGCTGGCAGTAAGGAGCCGTGCCATGTCCGCCGAGCCATTCGAGGTTACCCTCACCGAAGCCGAGATCGCGGACCTGCGTGAACGATTGCGGCGGACACGGTGGCCCGAGCGCGAGCCGGTGGACGACTGGTCCCAGGGTTTGCCGCTGGTGTATGCGCAAGAGCTCTGCCGCAGCTGGGCCGAGGAGTACGACTTCGGGTTCGCCGAGCGGTTGAACGTGTTCCCGCAGTACCGGGAGACGATCGACGGGCTGGGCATCCACTTCCTGCACGTCCGCTCGCCGGAGCCGGACGCGTTCCCGCTCGTGCTCACGCACGGGTGGCCCGGTTCGGTGCTCGAGTTCCTGGAGGTCCTCGGCCCGCTCACCGACCCGCGCACGCACGGCGGTGACCCGGCGGACGCGTTCCACGTGGTCGCGCCATCGTTGCCCGGGTACGGCTGGAGTGACAAGCCGTCGACGACCGGGTGGGGCATCACTCGCACCGCGCGCGCATGGGACACCTTGATGGTCTCGCTGGGTTACGAACGATATGGCGCACAGGGCGGTGACTGGGGTTCGGCAGTGTCCGGGGCACTTGGCGAGGTGGCGCCCGAGCGGGTCGCCGGCGTGCACCTGAACCTGGGATCCGTAGCGGCGGGCACGTTCGACGACCCCACGCCCGCAGAGCGGGCGAACCTTGAAGCCGAGAAGGAGATGCGGCGCACTGGCCGGGGATACTCGGCGATCCAGGCCACCCGGCCGCAGACGCTCGGCTACGGCCTCACCGACTCTCCGGCGGGGCAGGCCGCCTGGATCGCCGAGAAGTTCTGGGCGTGGACGGACAACGACGGCCATCCCGAAGACGCGTTGTCGCGGCAGACGATCCTCGACGAGATCTCGGTCTATTGGTTCACCGCATCGGCCACCTCGTCGGCGCGCCTGTACTGGGAGAGCTTCGCCGACTTCCGGGACAAGGTGACCGCGCCCTCCGGGCTTGCGGTCTACCCGCGCGACATAACCCGCCCGTCGAGGCGGGAGGCCGAACTGCGGTTCACCGACCTGCGCTGGTTCGAAGAGCTGCCCCATGGTGGCCACT
Source organism: Streptomyces sp. NPDC030991 (assembly GCF_055571235.1). Taxonomy (NCBI): domain Bacteria; kingdom Bacillati; phylum Actinomycetota; class Actinomycetes; order Kitasatosporales; family Streptomycetaceae; genus Streptomyces; species Streptomyces sp. NPDC030991. Next base: position 200,464 of record NZ_JBVIFR010000011.1, on the reverse strand, counting down.
TCGCCGCGCTGGAGCAGCCGGAGTCGCTGGTCAAGCAGGTGCGCGGCTTTTTCCGCCTGTTCCGCTGACCGTCCGTGCCCTGCCTGCTCGCTAGCCGGTGGCAGTAGCCCTCCGGACGCCGCCTCGGCCCGCCAACCAGCCCGGAACCGGCAATAGTTCCCTGATCAGAGCCCACTCGGCATCGCTCATGTCCGCGCCGTGCCGGGGCCGGCGATCCGGCCGTTCCACCGCGTTCCCGTATCTATGAGCGAGACAGTCACACCCACGAGTGGACGAAGTGGACCCGGCGACCACGACCATGCGGCACTTCAACAACAGGGCCTCTTGCCTCTCGCTGGACTCGACACCTGCGAGCTACCAAGAGACCCTTCTTGCATGCCTCCACACCGAGCAACTCACCCGAACCAGGACGCCGTTCGAAGCCTCACCGACCACACGAACGGATAGAGAACGGCCAGTTAGGGAGTGGGCTCAGTGCCGTCGTCAACAATGTCGCCGCTGGGAGAGGCCACATCAGACGGTCCCTGACATTCATTGGTGACCGCCTGAGTCCAGTGCTCCTCAACCGACTCGGTGGACGAGGCGTTGCTGGCGCTCTTGGCCGGCGCCTGGAGGCCAGACTCAGGCCGGACGCCGGTCTGGCCGCCGTAGGGTTCATAGCGCTGGTTCTCGGTGTCGTAATGCCCGGCGAAGACGTACCGCTTGCTCGGTTCCATCGCCACGCTGCCTTCGCCCGGCCAGTTGGTGCCGTCGGAACGCTCGTACGCGACGGTGTTCACCACCACCGTTCCTGTGGCGGCTCCCTTGAAGGCCTTCTTGACAGAGACTTCCCACTGCTGTTCCAACTCGCCTGACTGGTCGGTCTTGTTCTCGCTGACCTTCTTCACCACCTGGCCGTAGAAGACATCGCTTGAGGCGTAGGAAACGTACTCGTCCTTGGACAAGTCCGTGGCCATCAAGTTGTCTTGGACCGTTCCGTCTCCGGAGTCGCTGACAGCGGCCTGGAGCACGGTGAAGCTGGCCACGGCGATGGCTAGGCCGGCCATGGAGAGGGCGGCGGCGCGCATCTTCTTCTTCACACTGATCAACCCCAGATCTCGTGGTAGTGCAGTGTCTGCAGGCGTCGTCGTATCAGCTTCGCAGCCATGGTGGGAGTCGGTGTTGCGGCCAGGATGGTTCGGGCTTCCCTCGAGCACAGACCGTGCTTGTGCTGGGCGAAGGCGTCGAGGATTCCAGGGTAGAACTCTCTGGGCTGGGAGCGAACCTTGTTGTGGGCCTGCCCGCGAGCCCAGACGGGCAGCCTGTACCCCCTCGCCGCGATCACACCCATGACCCGCCGTCTGACCCCAGCGAGCAGGAACCAGCGAAACGTCCAACTCCGTCAGATGATCTACTCCGCAGGCAGCCACCCATGACCAGCGTGAGCACGGCGAGAGCCGGTCACGCCAGACTGCTGGCCTACGACTTAAAGTTGGCGGAGGCTCAAGCCCCGAGAAGGGCACGGTCGGTCTCTGGCAGCCAAGTTCCAGATGGGCGTTCGAGCCAGCCCTGGATTGCACCGAGGGTGCGGGCTGCGTCGAGCAGGGCTTGCACTCCTGGGTGGCTCAGGCTGTGACGCCAGACCATGGACACTGGGGCGAGGGGTATCGGGCTGATCAACGGCCGCTGTGCCATTTCCGGGACGTCGGGGAAATCGACGTTGGCCAGGACCGACCAGCGGTGCTTGTGCATGATCCGTCTGAACTCGGTCTCGCCCTCGATTTTCGGGAAGGGCGGCGCCAGATGGATACCCCGGCCGGCGAACAAGCTGCGGGCGTAGTCCGTCCACTCGCTGGTGTCCTCGTTGCCGGCGGCCGCATATACGGTCTCACCGGCCAGTGCTGCAAGAGGCACCTGCGCTAGCGCGGCCAGAGGGTGGTCAGGGGCAAGGTGCACAGCGAGGTGGTCGTAGCGGATCAGCTGATGGCGCAGGCCGGTGCGGACAAGAGTCGACAGACCTGCCACCCGGCCGAAGGAGACATCGAGCCGTCCGTCACGGATCTCGGTCGTTGCCCGCGCGAGGCCGCTATGGAATCGTGGAACGAATTCCAAGTGCGGGGCTGCCTCACGAGCCGCAGCCAGCACCGCAGGTCCGGTGGAACCGTGGAGCGCAACATCCACGATGAGGGGACGATCGCCGGTCAGACCGGACGTCCGCCGCAGCTCTTCTCCCAACAGTTCGTGGGTGGCCAGCACCTGGCGCACGACCGGGAGGAGGCGATGCCCCTCGGGCGTCAGCCTCACCTGCTGGGTGTCCCGGTCGAAGAGGGTCCTGCCCCAGCCCTGCTCCAGATTCCGGATGTCCCGGCTCAATGCCTGCTGCGCAACGAAGAGCCGAGCGGCAGCCCGGGTGAAGTGCAGTTCTTCGGCCACGGTCACGAACGCACGCAGCAGTCGCGGGTTGATGTCCTCTCGCACCCTCCCATTGTCAGCAACTGACCTGGCTCTACAACAGAACTGCGTCAACTCCACGGGAACAGGTGTTGGACGCGTCCAGAAGCCGCCGACCAGCCTGGATCCATGCCGCATCCTTACGTCAGCAGTACGCGCCAGCGCCTGTTCCAGGGCCCCTTCTACGCCGTTGTGGGCGAGACTTATGTGATAGCCGTTTTCCCGGAGTCTCCTCCGCCGCCCACGGCCACGGCCCGACACCGGCGATGGCAGAGGAGACTACGCACTCTGCTCCGTCGCGCCACCCCATGAACCGACCACCTGCGCAGCATCGGCTCGTGAGTTCGAAGATGGGCTCTTACCGCGGCGCCGACTTCCATGCCTGGGCCCGGGACGCCACACGCATCATCGTGCAGGTCATGCAGCGCCGCGACGGCGGATTCCGCCCAACTTGGGCGAAGACAGGGAGACCGCCTCCGACCGTGCCCCCCTTCGCGGGTGGCCCCGTGACGGTGGGTGGTAGAACGGACGATCGCCTGGCCGGGACGGTGCCGCCGTCTGTCGAAGGACTGCGAGTACCTAGGTGTGTGTTCGGAGAACGTCATCCACCTCACCATGGCCATGTTCCTCGTGCGACGCCTCGCAAGACCAACCCACTGACCGGCTTCTCAGACGCCCTCTGGGCGCGGCCCGCTCGGGCTAGGGCCTGGCTGATAATTCCCGTCGTCGCCCGAAGGGCGGCCCCGCGGCGTCTGCTGCGTGCTCTGGGGCCCCCGGCCGGAGGCTGGGGGAGGGAATTTTCAGACAGGCCCTAGGACGACTCCCGCACCACCAGCTCCGTGCCGAGCACGAGCCGCGTGCGAGGGGCGGCGGGGTTCGCGATCTCGCGCAGGAGGGTTCGCGCGATGGTGCCGCCGATCTCTTCGGTGGGCTGGCGGACCGTCGTGAGCGGCGGGTTGGTGTGGCGGGCGAGATAGGAGTCCTCGAAGCCGACGACCGAGACGTCCTCCGGCACGCGGCGTCCCTGTGCGCGCAGTTCGAGCAGGATGCCCGCGGCCATCAGATCGGAGGCGGCGAAGACCGCATCCAGATCCGGGGCACGTTCAAGTAGCGAACGCATCGCCGCGCGGGCTCCTTCTTCGGTGAAGTCCCCGACCGCGACCAGGTGTTCCCGAGCTGGGACACCGGCCTCGACGAGTGCTTCCCGGCAACCGAGCAACCGGCTGCGGCCGACCTCCATGTCCTGGGGGCCCGCGACGGTGGCGATGTGACGCCGACCGCGGTCCAGGAGGTGGCGCACGGCGGCGGCGGCCCCGCCGCGGTTGTCGGCGCAGACATAACTGAGCGGGTCGTCCTCGTGGCGGCGGCCCGCGAGAACTGTCGGCAGACCGGCGGACTCCAACAGGTTCGGCAGGGCGTCCTGTTCGTGAATGGAGACCAAGAGCACGCCATCGACCCGCCGTTCGGCGACGGACTGGCTGAGCTGGTCGCGTTCGGCCTGGTCGCGGACGAGCATCAGCTGGAGCTGGGTGCGCGTGTCGGCGAGGGCGGCGCTCACCCCGCGGATCACCGCCGAGAAGTAGGGTTCCGAGCCGAGCCGGCTCTCGGACTCGGGGATGACCAGGGCGACGGCGTTGGTGCGGCGGGTGACCAGGCCGCGGGCGACCGAGTTGGGGACGTAGCCCAGTTCCGCGATGGCGTCGAGTACGGCGGCCCGCGCCTTCTCGCTGACCAGTTCCGATCCGTTCACCACGCGGGAGACGGTAGTGCGTCCGACGCCGGCCCGGGCCGCCACGGTCTTGATGGTCGGCCGGGAGCCTGCCGCCTCGCCTTGCTCGCGCTCCGGGCGTGTGCCCTGCGGCCGGCTGTCGCTTCGCGGCTCGCGGCTTCCCGTCCGCTGTTCCCGGCTTCCGCCCCGCCCCCGGCCCAGAACTTCTCGTGTGGTGTCGCCGCTCATCGTCCCGGATCCTCCCCTTCGCCCCCAAGGCCGCCCAGTTGGGTGCTCGCCCTTCCGGCCTGCGCATTCTGCCAGTTCTCGATCTGGCTCCGCCCCGCTCCCCGGCGCCTTCCGAAAATTTTCGGTGATGACGGAGCGGAAACAAGCTGAATTCGACTTCTTGACACGGGAGTTGTCGGGCCGACAGTCTTCCTCCATCTAGTGGGCACGTTCCCACCAACCTCTCAGCAGGTCCGCCATAGGCCGCGAATCATATTCGTCGGCCTCCGGAAAACCCGCTCTGAGCTGGGGACTTGGCCAGATCTGCCGCGGGCGGCCGCATGCCGGGCCGACTCGCGCCGTGGGGTGCGTCGGCGCCGTCTCAGGGAGGACGTTCATGCTCAAGGTCGAGCGAGAATTGCGTACAAGAATGACAGCCATGCTGGCCTGTACGGCGGCGGCAGCCCTGCTGTCGGGCTGCGGCGGAGACGGTGCGAGCGCCACCGGCGGTGGCGTCAAGGACGGCAAGGTCACCATCACTATGGGTTTGTACGGCGTGATGGGCTTCAAGGAGACCGGCCTGATCGAGAAGTACGAGAAGGAGAACCCGGACGTCACCGTCAAGGTCGAGGCGGCCGGCGACGAGCAGACGTACTACACCGCCCTGCAGACCCACCTCGCCAGCGGTTCCGGACTCAAGGACGTCCAGGGCATCGAGATCGGGCGGGCGAAGGAGATAACCGAGACGCAGGCCGACAAGTTCACCGACTTCGCGGGCACGAAGGGTACCGACCACTTCCTGCCCTGGAAGCAGGCCCAGATCACGACCAAGGACGGCAAGGTCCTGGGCCTCGGTACGGACACAGGGCCGATGGCGGTCTGCTACCGCAAGGACCTGTTCGAGCGGGCCGGACTGCCCACGGACCGCGAGGAGGTCGGCAAACTGTGGGCGGGTGACTGGGGCAAGTACGTCGAGACGGGCGAGAAGTTCGCCAAGGGCAACAAGGACAAGAAGGTCTCGTACCTGGACGCGGCCTCCGGCCTGTTCAACGCCATGATCTTCGGCAGCTCCGAGCAGTACTACGACAAGTCGGGCGAGCTGATCTACCAGACCAATCCGGCGGTCAAGGAGGCCTGGAACCTGTCGTCCGAAGCCGCCAAGAAGAACCTCACCGCCAAGTTGCCGCAGTTCCAGCCGGGTTGGGACCCGGGTCTCGCCAACGGCACCTTCGCCACCACGGTCTGCCCGGCCTGGATGCTCGCGCACATCACCGACAAGGCCGGGGACGCCAACAAGGGCAAGTGGGATGTGGCGAAGGCCCCCAAGGGCGCCAACTGGGGCGGCTCCTTCCTCGGCGTCACGGAGAAGAGCCCGGTGAAGGACGAGGCCAAGAAGCTCGTGGCATGGCTGACTGCTCCCGAGCAGCAGGCCTATCTCTTCGAGAAGCTGGGCAACTTCCCGTCCTCCAAGACCGCGCTCGAGGACCCGAAGGTCAAGCAGGCCACGTCGGAGTACTTCTCCGGAGCCCCGACCGGCCGGATCTTCGGAGCGGCGGCCAACGAGATCCCCGCCGAGCAAGTGCTCGGCCGTAAGGACGGCACCATCAAGGACGCCTTCTCGCAGGGCCTCCAACTGGTCGAGAACGGCACGGCTCCCGCCAAGGCGTGGCAGACCACTGACGAGCGCATCAAGAAGGCCGTCGGCTGACACGTACAGCCCCGGGGGGGGGGGGGGGGGGGGGGGGGGGGGGACCCCCCCCCCCCCCCCCCCCCCCCCCCCCCCCCCCCCCCCCCCCCCCCCCCCCCAACCCCCCCCCCCCCCCCCCCCCCCCGGCCCGTCACGTGGCTACGCGGCCTTCGCCTTGGTGGCGTACATGTCCACGTACTCCTGCCCCGACAGCCGCATGACCTCCGCCATCACGGAGTCGGTCACGGCGCGCAGCACGTAACGGTCGCGGCCCATCCCGTCGTACCGGGAGAACTCCATCGGCTCACCGAACCGGACGGTCACCCGCCCAGGCCGCGGCATCCCCGAGCCACCCGGCTGCAGCTTGTCCGTGCCGATCATCGCGAACGGGACGACGGGCGCACCGGTCATGAGGGTGAGGCGCGCGATGCCGGTGCGGCCGCGGTAGAGCCGGCCGTCGGGGGAGCGCGTGCCCTCCGGGTAGATCCCGAAGATGTCGCCGTCCTCCAGGATCCGGCGGCCGGTCATCAGCGCGGCCACACCGCCGTTGGCGCCGTCCCGGTCGACCGGGACCATGCCGACGCCGGTGAAGAACCAGGCCATCAGGCGGCCCTTGAAACTCTTTCCGGTGACGTACTCGTCCTTGCCGATGAAGCAGACCTGCCGGTCGCAGACCAGCGGGAGGATCATCGAGTCGATGAACGTCAGATGGTTGCCCGCCAGGATGACGGGGCCGGTGCCCGGAATGTTCTCGGCGCCTTCCACACGCGTGCGGAACATCAGGCGCATGATCGGACCGAGCACTGCCTTGATGAACGCGAAGCGGGACAACGGGCCCTCCGGTGTCAAGGAATGGATGATGGGGTCTGTGCAGGTGAGGACGATACTCGCGGGCGGGTACCCCTCGCACATCGGGTTCACGGACTTGATACGCGGAGTTGACGTGATTGTGCGCCCCATTTTGTGCCGGAGCGACCCCCGAGTCTGTGCCGGAGCGACCCCGAGGAGTCATCCGGCGTCACCCCGACGTTCTGTCCTGGGTCTCCCACTCGTCACTCCCGCCCACCTACGATCGACGCGCTTTGACAGGCACGAGGCGGGACCCGGCGGGAGGAGTGCTTCATGGGGAACAAGAAGTCACAGACGGCGCAGAACGCACAGGAGGCGCGGGAGGAAGGGGCGTTGGGTCGACGCTCGCTGCTCGGCGCCGCGGTGCTGAGCGCGGGCGCCGCGACCCTCGCCGCACCCGGCGCCGCGAGAGCCGCCACCCGCGACAGTGACCGGAATCACTCCGGACAGGGGTACCGGAGCCTGCCCGTGCCGACGATCGTCGCGCACCGCGGCACCAGCGGTTACCGCCCCGAGCACACCCTGGGCTCGTACCAGTTGGCGCTCGACATGGGCGCGCACGTCATCGAGGCAGGCGACGTCGTCCCGACCAAGGACGGCCACCTCGTCTGCCGTCACGAGCCGGAGATCGGCGGTACCACCGATGTCTCGGCGCACCCCGAGTTCGCGTCCCGCAGGACGACGAAGATCATCGACGGGGTCTCCACGACCGGCTGGTTCACCGAGGACTTCACACTCGCCGAGCTGAAGACGCTGCGCGCCAAGGAGCGCATCCCCGGCACCCGCCAGCACAACACCCTCTACGACGGCCGCTGGGAGATCCCCACCTTCGAAGAGGTCCTCGAATGGCGCGCGGCGCAGAGCCGCAAGCGCGGCCGCGAGGTGTGGATCCACGTCGAGACCAAGCACCCCACCTACTTCCGCAAGCTCGGCCTGGGCCTGGAGGAGCGCCTGGCCAAACTGCTGCGCGCCCACAAGCTCGACCGGAAGAACTCGCCCGCCTTCCTCCAGTCCTTCGAGCCGACGAGCATCCAGCGGCTGAACAAGCTGGTCGGCAACCCCCTGGTGGTCCTGCTCTCCACCGCGAACTCCCGCCCGGCGGACTTCGTCGACATCGGCGACCCGCGCACCGTCGCCGACCTCATCACCCCCAAGGGGCTCAGGGAGATCGTGACGTACGCGCAGGGCATCGGTCCGACCCTGGACCTGGTCATCCCCAAGGACGCGGCGGGCAGGCTCCTCGCCCCGACCACCCTCGTCAAGGACGCGCACGCGGCCGGGCTGATCCTGCACCCGTACACCATGCGCAACGAGAACACCTTCCTGCCGACCGACTTCAAGAAGGGCACGGACCCGAACGCCTACGGCGACGCGTTCGGCGCCTTCCAGGCGTACTTCGCCACCGGTATCGACGGGATCTTCTCCGACAACTGCGACACCGCCCTCCTCGCCCGCGAGGACTTCGTCAACCGCTGACCCGCGGGCGCCGGTTGGAGTGAGACACGGCCGCCCCGGCAACCAGGGGCCCGGGCGGCCGCGTCCCGCCGGGCATGACGTACGACACGGTGATCGAGACCCTGCGGCCCCTGCTCGCGGCCGAGGTCCGCGCCGAACTCCCCGGCGCCGCCGAACCCCGCGACCTCGAACAGGCCGTCTGGGTCCGCCTGTTGGAGCGCCTCGGCACCCAGGGCCCGCCGGCGGACCCGGCGGCCTGGCTCACCGCGACGGTCCGCGCGGAGGCGAGCCGCCAGCGCGGACAGGCCCTGCGCGAACTGCCGTACGTCGCCGAACCCGCCGACGGGACGGTCGGCTCGGACCCCGAACACCGCACCCTGGACCGGGAACGCGACCGGGCGCTGCATGCCGCGATCCGCAGGCTCCCCGGACGCTGCCCCCGCCTCATCGGTGCGCTGCTGTCCCCGAAAGACCTCACGTACCGTGAAATCGCAGGTGAGTTGGGTATCTCACAGGGCAGTCTTGGGCCGGAACGTTCCAGATGTCTGGGATGCCTGCGCAGAATCCTCGCCTCCGAGGTTGCGCCCACAGCCCGCAGGGGAAAAGGGTGAGGGACAACAGCGGACAGGTGAGCGGGAGGCATGCACACATGGGCATGAGCGTGACCATCTCTGCGGCGACCGAAGCGGACACCGAGCAGATACTCAAACTCCAGTACCTCTGCTACCAGAGCGAGGCGCAGCTCTACGGCGACTACGCGATCGAGCCGCTCACCCAGTCCCTGGACTCGGTCAGGGCCGAGCTGAGGGGCGGCACCGTCCTGGTGGCCCGCCTCGGTGACGAAGTGGTGGCGTCCGTGCGCGGCACGGTCGACGCCGACGGCACCGCCCGGATCGGCAAACTCATCGTGCACCCGCGGATGCAGCGCCACGGCCTCGGCGGCCGCCTGCTCTCCGCCGTCGAGACCGCCCTCGGCGCGCCGGGCGCGGCCAAGCGCTTCGAACTCTCCACGGGCCACCGCAGCGAGCACAACCTGCGCCTGTACCGCAAGCACGGCTACGCGGCGGTGTCGACGAAGCGGGTGGACGACCGGCTGACCGTGGTGACGCTGGCCAAGGACGCTGCGGGCGCTGCGGCCCCGGCCGCCGCCCGGGCGCTGGCGGCTAGCGCGTAACGGCCCGCGCCCGGCGCAGCCAGAACAGGGCGGAGACCGGCAGGAGCACCGGGATGAACAGGTACTCCATGCCGTAGTCCGACCAGACGGTGGAGTCCGCGAACGCCGAGGGCTCCACCAGCGTCCAGGTACCGACGGCCAGCACCCCGACGAGCTCGGCGGCGCAGCACACCTGCGCCGCCTTGCGGGCACCCTCCCCGCCCCGCACGAGCGAGTACGTGATGAAGCCGTAGACGACGCCCGCCACGGCGGAGAGCGTGTACGCGAGCGGCGCCCTGCCGAAGTCCGTCGCGATCTGGAACACCGAACGGGACACGGCGCCCACGACCATCACCCCGTACAGCCATACGAGCAGCGTGCCGGGCCCGCTGGTCAGTCGCCTCGACGCGTTCTGCGAGGTCACAGCCACCTCATCCTCCCCAGATGTCAAAGAGCCGTACTTCGAGGACGGCGAGGACCACGCCGCCCGCGGCGACCGTGACCGAACCCCAGCGCGTGCGCTCCGCCAGCGACATGAACCCCGCCGCCGGCACGCAGGCGAACGCCCCGATCAGATACGCGACGAAGATCGTCGCGCCCTGCGCCGGCTTCTCCCCGCGCGCCAGCTGCACGACCCCGATCACCAGCTGCGCCAGCGCGAGGACCGAGACCACCGCCATGCCGATGAAATGCCAGTCCTTGGTCGGCTGGTCGCGGTAGGAGGCGAAACCGCACCACGCGGCGAGCGCGAGCGCGGCGAGACCCGTCACCAGGGTCAGGGCATCAAGCATGGGCAGACCCTATTACGGCCCAAAAGACCCGACGCGCTCGCCCCCGGGGCTGCTAGGGCCTGTCTGACAATTCCCTCCCCCAGCCTCCGGCCGGGAGGTGCCCCCAGCCCCGCGACGCCTGGCACGCACGCTCCCCGCGAGCGCAGCGAGGACCGTGGCGTTGACCACAACGCATCGGGCCGGGGAACTCACCGCGGACCCCCTGGTGGAGGAGGCGACGGCCGTGGCAGCGCTGGTCACCGGGGGCGTGGTGCGGACCGTCGCCGAGGCGCGGGCGCCCGGGCACACCCGTCCAGCGTTGTCCGCTATTCGGACAACAGAGGCCGGGCCGCTCCGCACTTCTGCTTTACTTGCCCGCATGACCACGACGAGCAGCCGCACCCTTGCGACCGAGGCGACGATGACGCCCGGTGCTCGTTGTATGTGTCGAATGTGCGCCTTCTGAGGGCCCCCGCACTGCCTGTACTCGCGCCCCGAAGCGAGTGCCCGCACGTCCGTCCCGTAGGGAGTGACTCCGCAGGGAGAAGCTAGTCCGCCTGCGTGACCGGGCCTGCCCCGCGCACAGATTCCCGTACTGATGCCAGTACCGCTCCGCGTCCGGAGCGAGAGCCTGCCGCGCCCGGTAACTCCGCACGTTCCCGAGAAGTTTGCCCCGTGCCCGGCGCCACCCGTGCCGCGCACTCGACAGTGACGGAAACCCACGTGATCACCACTCAGGGCCTCACAAAGGTCTACCGCTCGCGCGGCCGCGAGATCACCGCCCTCGACGGCGTCGATCTGCACGTTCGCGAAGGCGAGGTGTACGGCGTCATCGGCCAGTCAGGCGCCGGCAAGTCCTCGCTGATCCGCTGCGTCAACCTCCTGGAGCGGCCCACCTCCGGCACCGTGACCGTCGCCGGCCAGGACCTCACGGCTCTCGTCGGGCGCGGACCGCGCGCCGGCAAGGAGCTCCGCGAGGCGCGCAGCCGCATCGGCATGGTCTTCCAGCACTTCAACCTGCTCTCCTCGCGCACCGTGCAGGACAACATCGAGCTGCCGCTCGAAATCCTCGGCAAGTCGGGGAAGGAACGTTCCACCAAGGCGCTGGAACTGCTCGACCTCGTCGGCCTCGCCGACAAGGCCAAGTCCTACCCGGCCCAGCTCTCCGGCGGCCAGAAGCAGCGCGTCGGCATCGCCCGCGCCCTCGCCGGCGACCCGAAGGTACTGCTCTCCGACGAGGCGACCAGCGCCCTCGACCCCGAGACCACCCGCTCCATCCTCCAGCTCCTGCGCGACCTCAACCGGCAGCTCGGCCTCACCGTCCTGCTCATCACGCACGAGATGGACGTCGTCAAGACCGTCTGCGACTCCGCCGCCCTGATGGAGCGCGGCCAGATCGTCGAGTCGGGCACCGTCAGCGAACTGCTCGCGACGCCCGGCTCGGAGCTCGCCGCCGCGCTCTTCCCGGTCAGCGGCGACGCCTCCGGCGAGGACCGCACCGTCATCGACATCACCTTCCACGGCGAGTCCACGACCCAGCCGGTCATCTCGCAGCTGTCCCGCACGTACAACATCGACATCTCGATCCTCGGCGCCGCCATGGACACCGTCGCGGGCAAGCAGGTCGGCCGCATGCGCATCGAACTGCCCGGCCGCTACGAGGAGAACGTCGTCCCCATCGGATTCCTGCGCGAGCAGGGCCTCCAGGTCGAACTCGTCGCCGGCGCCGCCCACGAGGACCGCGCGTCCGCACTGCTGAAGGAAGGTGTCACCAAGTGACCTGGTCGGAGATGCAGCCCCTGCTGTCCCAGGCGTGTTGGGACACCTTCTACATGGTCGGCTGGTCCACGCTGATCGCCGTCGTCGCGGGCCTGCCGCTCGGCGTCCTGCTCGTCCTCACCGACCGTGGCGGGCTGCTCCAGAACGTCGTGGCGAACAAGGTCATCGGGCAGATCGTGAACATCGTCCGCTCGATGCCCTTCATCATCCTGATGGTCGCCCTGATGACCTTCACGCGCTGGATCGTCGGCACCACCATCGGCCGCGAGGCCGCCATCGTGCCGCTCGCCGTCGGCGCCATCCCCTTCTTCGCGCGGCTCGTCGAGACGTCCGTGCGCGAGGTCGACGGCGGACTCGTCGAGGCCGTGCAGTCGATGGGCGGCAACACCTGGACCGTCGTCCGCAAGGCGCTCGTCCCCGAGTCCCTGCCGTCGCTGATCTCGGCGACCACCACCACGATCGTCGCCATCATCGGCTACTCCGCCATGGCCGGCACGGTCGGCGCGGGCGGCCTCGGCGACCTCGCGATCCGCTACGGCTACCAGCGGTTCGAGACCGCGATGATGTGGATCATCGTGGCGGTCCTCGCGGTCGTCATCGCCCTCATCCAGTTCGCGGGCGACAGCGGTGCCCGCGTCCTGCACCGCCGCGCGGGCAAGGGCGGCGAACCGCTCCGCTTCCGCGTCCTCGGCGGCTTCCTGCCCGGCGGCCCGGCCGCGGCCACGCCCGGGCCCTCCAAGAACCGCTGACCCCGCACCCCCACCGCCCCTGGACTCCCCGCCTCACCCGGCGGGTTGCACCACCCATGGAGAAAGGCACTTTTCGTGCGTAACACCACCAAGATCACCGCAGCTGTCCTCGCCACCGGCGCCCTCACCCTGGGCCTGACCGCCTGCGGCTCCGACAAGGGCGACTCCAAGGCCAAGGCGTCCGACCCGCTCGTCGTCGCCGCGACCCCCGTGCCGCACGCCGAGATCCTCGAGTACGTCAAGGACCACCTGGCGAAGAAGGCGGGCCTCAACCTCGAGGTCAAGGAGTTCACCGACTACGTCACGCCGAACACGGCGACCGAGGACGGGTCCGTCGACGCCAACTACTTCCAGACCCAGCCCTACCTGGAAGACTTCAACGAGAAGAAGGGCACGCACCTCCAGTCGGTCGCCACGGTCCACCTGGAGCCCCTCGGCCTCTACTCCGAGAAGACCAAGAAGGCCGCCGACCTGAAGAAGGGCGCCACCATCGCCCTCCCGAACGACGCCGACAACGAGAGCCGCGCCCTGCGGTTCCTCGCCGCCAGCAAGCTCATCACGCTCAAGGCCGGCTCGGAGAGCGACGCGACCCCGCAGGACGTCGAGAAGAACCCGAAGAACCTGACGTTCAAGGAGGTCGAGGCGGCCCAGACGCCCCGCTCCCTGGAGGACGTCGACGCCGCGGTGATCAACGGCAACTACGCGATCGGCGCCGGCCTCAAGCCCGCCAAGGACGCCCTCGCCCTGGAGTCCACGAAGAACAACGCGTACAACAACGTCCTCGCCGTGACCAAGGGCAACGAGGACGACCCGCGCGTGAAGAAGCTCGCGAAGCTGCTGACCTCCCCCGAGGTGAAGAAGTTCATCGAGGACAAGTACGCCGGCTCCGTCCTCCCCTCCTTCTGAGCCGCGCCCCTCGGAGCTCTGGGACCCAGATGCGCACGCTCAACGTTCCCGCCGCGGTCGTCACCGGAGCCCTCGCGCTCGCTCTGACCGCCTGCGGCTCCGGCGGTACGGGCTCCGGCGCCGACGGCAAGAGCGGCAAGCTCGTCGTCGGCGCCACCCCGACCCCGGCCGGTGAAGTCCTCACCTACGTACGGCAGAACCTGGCGAAGAAGGCCGGACTCGACCTGGAGATCAAGGAGTTCACGGAGTACGTCCTGCCGAACACCGCGCTCCAGCAGGGCGAGCTCGACGCCAACCTGTTCCAGCACAAGCCGTACCTGGACGACTTCAACAAGTCCAAGGGCACGACCCTGACCGCCGTCGCACAGGTCTACCTGCCGCCGCTGGGCTTCTACTCCAAGAAGACCCGCGACGTCACCGACGTGCGCGCCGGGGCGACCGTCGCACTCCCCAACGACGCGACCAACGAGGCGAGAGCACTCGAACTCCTCGCCTCGCAGGGGGTGATCGAGCTCAAGAAGGGCGCCGGGGTGAACGCGACTCCCAAGGACATCGCCAAGAACCCCAAGCACCTCACCTTCAAGGAGCTCGAAGCGGCCCAGTTGCCGCGCTCGCTGGACGACGTCGACGTGGCCGCCGTCAACAACAACTTCGCGCTCGACGCGGGCCTGAGCCCCGAGAAGGACGCCATCCTCCTGGAGAGCGCGAAGAACAACCCGTACAACAACGTCCTTGCCGTCAAGAAGGGCGACGAGGACGACCCGCGCGTGAAGAAGCTGGCAGAACTGCTGACTTCACCCGAGGTGAAGAAGTTCATCGAGGACAAGTACAAGGGCTCCGTCCTCCCGGTCACCGGGGCCTGAACCGCGCACCGCACACAGGGGCCGCCCCCGGCGACGGGCGCGGCCCCTGTGTGCAGTTACGTGCCTTCATGCTGCATGCTGGGCACTTCACCCGGCCGACGCGATGCTTTGAAGGCGGCCACGAAGGTTACGGAGCGGCGTATGACGAACACCTTCCCCGACATCTCCATCAGCACGGAACGCCTGGTGCTGCGCCCGCTCGACGAGGACGACGCCCCCGCTCTGGCCGAGATGATGAACGACGAGCTCGTCGCCGCCTGGACCTCCGTGCCGCAGCCCTTCACCGAGGACGGCGCACGTGAGTGGATCACCGGCCACGCACCCCAGGAGCGCGCCGCGGGGACCGGACTCGACCTCGCCGTCACGGAGTTCCTCACCCAGCGCCTCGTCGGTGTCGTCCAGCTGACCAAGACCAACTGGCACGTCCGCGCCACCGAACTGTCGTACATCATCGCCCCCTGGGCCCGCGGTGAGGGATACGCCTCCGAGGCCGCGCTCGCCATGGCCCAGTGGCTCTTCGGCGACCAGGGCCTGGAGCGCATCGAACTGCGCACCGCCGCCGACAACACCGCCTCCCAGCAGGTCGCCCAGAAGATCGGCTGCATCAGCGAGGGCGTCCTGCGCAACGCCTGCATAGCGCGTACGCGCACCGAGGACGGCGGCTGGGCCGAGGTCCGCACCGACTTCATCGTGTGGAGCCTGCTGCCCGAGGACATCGAAGGCGTCACCGAGCAGCTCGCCGAGGCCGGCGGCTTCACGGCCTTCTCCGACTGGAACTGACCCCACGCGCAGTAGCCGGACCCACCAGGTACGCTCTCGGTGCCCCGCCCGGACCCCCTCCCCACCCGGCGGCTTCCCCCTGACCCGTGTACGCGCCCGACCGCGTACGCACCCGAGCACCCCCTGGAGACTGACGACGATGGCCGACCGGGTCACGGTGATCGGCTGGGACGGCTCGCCGCCGACCGAGGCAGCCCGCTCCGCGCTCGCCGCGGCCACCCTGGTGGCAGGAGCCGCCCACCACCTGGCGCTGCCCGAGGTGCCCCCGCGCGCCGAGCGGATCCGGCTGGGCAGCGTGGCGCTCGCCGCCCGCCGCATCGCGGGACACCGCGGCACCGCCGTCGTCCTCGCCGACGGCGACCCCGGCTTCTTCGGCGTCGTCCGCACCCTGCGCGCCCCGCAGTACGGACTCGAGGTCGAGGTCGTGCCCGCCGTCTCCTCCGTCGCCCAGGCCTTCGCCCGCGCCGGCATGCCCTGGGACGACGCCCAGGTGGTCTTCGCCCACCGGCGCACCCTGCGCCGCGCGGTCAACGTCTGCCGCGCCCACCCCAAGGTCGCCGTCCTCACCTCACCCGGCGCGGGCCCCGCCGAACTCGGCCTCCTCCTCGAAGGCGTCCACCGCACCTTCGTCATCTGCGAGGAGCTCGGCACCGACCGCGAACAGGTCACCGTCGTCACCTCCGACAAGGCCGCCGACCACGCCTGGCGCGACCCGAACGTCGTCATCGTCATCGGCGGCCCGGTCACCGTCGCCGTCCCGGAGAACGGCGGCTGGCTGGCCGGCGGCGACCCCGACACCGTCCCGCGCGGCTGGGCGCTGCCCGCCACCGAGTACGCGGGCCCCTTCGGCGAGGGCGAGAGCGAGCAGCTGCGCGCCGCCCAACTGGCCCGGCTCGGGCCGCGCGTCGGCGACCTCGTGTGGGACATCGGCTGCGCCAGCGGCGCGTTCACGGCCGAGGCGGGCCGGTTCGGCGCCGCCGTCATCGCCGTCGACCGCGACGCCGACGCCTGCGCCCGCACCCTCGCCACGGCCCGCCGCTTCGGCGTCCAGACCCAGATCGTGCACGGCACCGCCCCGCACATCCTGGAGGATCTGCCCGAACCCGACGTCGTACGCGTCGGGGGCGGGGGAGCGGCGGTCGTCTCGGCCGTCGCCGACCGGCGGCCCGCGCGCATCGTCACGCACGCCGCGACACGCGACGCCGCCGAACTCGTCGGCAGGGACCTGACGGAGCACGGTTACGACGTCGAGTGCGCCCTGCTGCAATCCGTCGAACTGGACACGCGCGCCTGGACGGAGAAGGAGCGGACCGTGGGGTTCCTGCTCTCCGGCAGGCTTCCCGACCGCAACCCGTGACCCTGACGGCCGAGCGCGCGCTGTAGGCTGGCCGATCGTTGTACCGCACCAGGACATGCGCCGGTTCGTCGGCCAATGTCCGGGAAACGCGCCACTTTTGGAGCGCTTGTGGTACGGCGGCGACCGGTGGACGCGCAACGTGGCGCAGCCCACAGAAGGCCGTGGCCGATCCAGGTGCCACGGTCGCGGTCCGGCCGGGACAATACCTGTTGTCCGGAGCGGTTCGTGCCGCGCGGCGCGCGGGCTCGTTCTTCACGGAGAACGGACGACGTGCCACTCCGGTCAGTGGCTCGAAGGGGCTCGCATCACCGGCGGACGGCCGGGAGCGGCCAGGGAAGTTCTCATCGATGGGCGAGGGGTAGGCATGACCGACACCGGTCAGGTTCCGGGCGAAGGGCTGCCGGAGAACGCAGGCGCGGTGGGACAGCCGGGCGCTCCCGCCCCCGGTGCGTACACCTACCTCGACCCCGAGGCCCCCGTCGAGGACGACGAGATGCTCCTCATGCCCGGCTCCCAGGGCGCCTGGGGCGAGCCGCCGGCCGCGATGCCCGCGCCGCAGCAGTACCAGGAGTATCCGCAGGCGCCCGCCGTGCACGAGCCGGGCCCGCACGAGATGGCCGGCCGCGACAGCGGCCACCACGACATGGGCGCGATGCAGGCGCCCGGCCCGGCGCAGCCCACCCAGGGCGGTCAGGTCCCAGGCCGCCGCCCCCTGCACATGGGCCCGCCCACGCCGGAGACCGGCGCCGGCCCGGTGCGCTCGCTCGCCGACCGCGGCCCCGCCCAGCAGACCCCGCCCCACCCCATGCCGGTGCGCCGGTCGGGCCCGCCCACCACCGGCCCCGAGTACCTCGACATCCCGCCGCAGGGCGGCGCCCCCTGGCAGCCCGCCGAAGCCGCGCAAGCGCCGTCGGCCCCCGCGGAAGCGGCCGCTCCGGAGCAGCCGGCCTTCTACGCCGAGCAGCCCCCGCGGTTCCCGTCCGCGCACACGCAGGACGGCGCCCAGGAGTTCGCGCCCGCCGCCGAACCGGCCGCGTACGCCGAGCAGCCGGACCAGTACGCCGCGCACGAGCCGCAGCCGTACGCCTTCCCGCAGGAGGTCGCGCCGGAGCAGCCCCTCGGCCGGTTCGTGCCCGTCGAGGGCACGGTGCCCACGACCCCGCACCTGGCGCCGACCCCGCCGCAGCCCATGGTCGTCCCGCCGCTGCCCGAGCCGGCGCCCGAGGAACCGGCGGCCCCCGAGAGAACCGAGCAGCTCCCCGAGGCCCCGCAGGAGCCGGTCGCCGTCGTCGAGCAGCCGCACTTCGCCGAGCCGCAGCCGGTCGCGGAGCAGGAGTTCACGGAGCAGCCGGATCTCGTGGAGCCGGTGGTCCACGCGGAGCCCGTACTCCCCGCGGAGCAGGTGGCCCCGGCGGAGCCGGTGGCCGAGCAGCCCGCCGAGCCCCTGCCGCCCCAGTTCGTCGAGGCCGAGCCCGAGGCCGCCCCCGTCGAGACCGCGCCGGTCGAGACCGCGCCGGTCGAGACCACGCCTGCCGACGAGCCGGCGCAGGAGGCCCCGCCCGTCGAGGTCCAGGTCGTCGCGGCCCCCGTCGCCGAGGCCCCCGTCGAGGAGCCCGCGGCAGACCCCGCCCCCGAGCCCGTGGCTGCCGTGCCCGCGCCCCGTGACGGCGAACCCCTCGCACCGCCCGCGCCCGAACAGGCCGAAGAGGCGGTGCAGGCCGAGCCGTTCGAGTCCTACGAGTCCGATGAACCCGAGCTGATCGAGGTCGCCCCGGAGCCCGTGTCCCCGCCGGCGCCCCCCGCCGACGAGCCGGCCGCCGCCGAGCAGCCGCCGGCCGAGCCGGAACCGCTTCCGGTGGCCGCGGGCCCCGAGCCGGGCCCCGCCGCGGCCTCCGGCTACGAGGACGCCGAGCGCGACGCCGTGCTGCGCGTCATGCGCGAGCGCCGCGACATCCGCAAGGGCTTCCGCAGCGACCCCATCCCGCACGAGGTGCTGCTCCGCGTCCTGGAGGCCGCCCACACGGCGCCGTCCGTGGGCCACTCGCAGCCCTGGGACTTCGTCGTCATCCGCTCCGCGGAGACCCGCCGCACCATGCACGAACTGGCGATGCGCCAGAAGGACGCGTACGCCAAGTCGCTCCCCAAGGGCCGCGCGAAGCAGTTCAAGGAACTGAAGATCGAGGCCATCCTCGACACCCCGGTGAACATCGTGGTCACCGCCGACCCGACCCGCGGCGGCCGCCACACCCTGGGCCGTCACACGCAGCCGCAGATGGCCCCGTACTCCTCCGCCCTCGCGGTGGAGAACCTCTGGCTCGCGGCCCGCGCCGAGGGACTCGGCGTCGGCTGGGTCAGCTTCTTCGACGAGCGCGAGATGGTCCGCACCCTCGGCCTGCCCGAGCACCTCGAAGTCGTCGCGTACCTGTGCGTGGGCTACGTCGACGAGTTCCCCGAGGAGCCCGAGCTGATCCAGGCGGGCTGGTCCAAGCGCCGCCCGCTCTCCTGGGTCGTGCACGAGGAGACGTACGGGCGCCGCGCGCTGCCCGGCGAGGACCCGCACGACCTGCTCGCCGAGACCATCTCCAACATCCGCCCGCTGGACGCCAAGGCGCTCGGCGAGGCGTGGGAGCGGCAGAAGCGGATGACCAAGCCCGCGGGCGCGCTCGGCATGCTGGAGATCATCTCCGCGCAGCTCTCCGGCCTCTCGCGCCAGTGCCCGCCGCCGATCCCGGAGCCCGCGGCCGTCGCGATCTTCGCCGGTGACCACGGTGTGCACGCCCAGGGCGTCACCCCCTGGCCGCAGGAGGTCACGGGTCAGATGGTCGCCAACTTCCTGGGCGGCGGCGCGGTCTGCAACGCGTTCGCCAACCAGGTCGGCGCCGAGGTCTGCGTCATCGACGTGGGCGTGGCCGGCGAACTCCCGGCCACCCCCGGCCTGTTGCCCCGCAAGGTCCGCGCGGGCACGGCCGACATGACGACCGGCCCCGCCCTGAGCCGCGAAGAGGTCAAGGCGGCCATCGAGGTCGGCATCGAGACGGCCCGCGACCTCGTGGCGGCGGGCAACAAGGCGCTGCTCACGGGCGAGATGGGTATCGCGAACACCACCGCGTCCGCCGCGCTGATCTCCGTCTACACCGAGGCCGACCCCGCCGAGGTCACCGGCCGCGGCACCGGCATCAACGACGAGACGCACGCCCGCAAGGTCGAGGTCGTCCGCCGCGCCCTCGACCTGCACCAGCCCGACCCGGCCGACCCCATCGGCGTCCTCGCCGCGGTCGGCGGCCTGGAGCACGCGGCGCTGGTCGGCCTCCTCCTCGGCGGTGCCTCACTGCGTACGCCGGTCATCCTCGACGGCGTCAGCGCGGGCGCCGCGGCTCTGGTCGCCCGCGCCGTCGCCCCCGAGGTGCTTGCCGCCTGCATCGCGGGCCACCGCAGCGCCGAGCCCGGCCACGTCGCCGCCCTGAACAAGCTGGGCCTGCGCCCCCTGGTCGACCTGGACCTGCGGCTCGGCGAGGGCACCGGCGCCCTGCTCGCCCTGCCGATCGTGCAGAGCGCGGCCCGCGCCATGCACGAGGTCGCCACGTTCGACTCGGCGGGCGTCACCGAGAAGTAGCCGCGCACCATGACGGAGCGCCTGCGCCACTGATGCGGCGCAGGCGTTCCGCCGGGGGTCCCCCCGGACGGAGTCCGGGGTCCGGGGGAGGAACGGGTGGGCACAGCGCGTCAGCGCCGGGCAGCCTGGTCAGAGGGGCCCCGCATAAGCTGACCTCGCAGATCCCGCACGTCACAGGGCTCCACTGTCGCAGCCCAACAGCCCGTCGCCCCAGGAGCCGCACGACATGCCCGCCGCACAGCACCCCGCGTACCCCGTAGGACTCCGCCTCACTGGCCGCAAGACCGTCGTCGTAGGCGGCGGCCAGGTCGCCCAGCGCCGCCTGCCCGCGCTCATAGCGGCCGGCGCGGACCTCACCCTGATCTCTCCGTCGGCCACCCCTTCGGTGGAAGCCATGGCGGACGCGGGCGAACTCACCTGGGTCAGGCGCCGCTACGAGGAGGGCGACCTCGAAGGCGCCTGGTACGTGCTCGTCGCCACCGGCGACCGCACCGCGAACGAGCGGGTCTCCGCCGAGGCGGAAGCGGCCCGCATCTGGTGCGTGCGCTCCGACGACGCCGAGGCGGCCACCGCCTGGACCCCGGCCACCGGCCGCACCGAGGGCGTGACGATCGCCGTCCTGTCCACCGAGGCCGCCGACCGCGACCCGCGCCGTACCGCCGCCGTCCGCGACGCCCTCGTGGAGGCCCTGCGCGACGGCACCGTCAGCACCGAGCGGACCCGCACCCCGGGCGTCGCCCTGGTCGGCGGCGGCCCCGGCGACCCGGACCTGATCACCGTGCGCGGCCGGCGCCTGCTCGCCGAGGCCGACGTCGTCATCGCCGACCGCCTGGGCCCGCGCGACCTGCTCGACGAACTGCCCCCGCACGTCCAGGTGATCGACGCCGCGAAGATCCCGTACGGCCGCTTCATGGCCCAGGAGGCGATCAACAACGCGCTGATCGAGCACGCCAAGCAGGGCAAGGCCGTCGTCCGGCTCAAGGGCGGCGACCCGTTCGTCTTCGGCCGCGGCATGGAAGAGGCCCAGGCGCTGGCCGCCGAGGGCATCCCGGTCACCGTCGTCCCCGGCATCTCCAGCTCGATCTCGGTCCCCGGCGCGGCCGGCATCCCGGTCACCCACCGGGGTGTGGCGCACGAGTTCACCGTGGTCAGCGGCCATGTGGCGCCGGACGACGAGCGCTCCCTGGTCGACTGGGCCGCGCTCGCCAAGCTGACCGGCACCCTCGTGATCCTGATGGGCGTCGACAAGATCGGGAAGATCGCCGAGGCCCTGGTCTCGTACGGCAAAGCCCCCGACACCCCCGTCGCGCTGGTCCAGGAGGGCACCACCGCCGCCCAGCGCCGGGTCGACGCGACGCTCGCCACGGTCGGTGAGAAGGCGGCGGCCGAGGGCGTCAAGCCCCCGGCGGTCATCGTCATCGGCCCCGTGGTGCACGAGAGCCCCACCCGTAACCAGCGGTAACAAGTGCCGTGCTCAACCGTTGGCACCACTCCCAGGACAAGGCAGTATCGACCCGTGGCTGAACCTCAAGGTCTCCTCACCATCGAAGACCCCGACGACCCGCGCCTGCGCGACTACACGGGCCTGACCGACGTCGAGCTGCGCCGGAAGCGGGAACCGGCCGAGGGCCTGTTCATCGCCGAGGGCGAGAAGGTGATCCGCCGCGCCAAGCTGGCGGGCTACGAGATGCGCTCGATGCTGCTCTCCGCGAAGTGGGTCGACGTCATGCGCGATGTCATCGACGAGGTCCCGGCCCCGGTCTACGCCGTGGCCCCGGACCTCGCCGAAAAGGTCACGGGCTACCACGTGCACCGCGGCGCCCTCGCCTCCATGCAGCGCAAACCGCTGCCGACCGCGGACGACCTCCTCACCACGGCCCGCCGCATCGTGATCATGGAGTCGGTCAACGACCACACCAACATCGGCGCGATCTTCCGCTCGGCCGCCGCCCTCGGCATGGACGCGGTCCTGCTCTCGCCCGACTGCGCGGACCCGCTCTACCGCCGCTCGGTGAAGGTCTCCATGGGCGCGGTCTTCGCCGTCCCCTACGCCCGTCTGGACGCCTGGCCGAAATCGCTGCAGACCGTCCGCGAAGCGGGCTTCAACCTGCTCGCGCTCACCCCGGCCGAGAAGGCCAAGTCCCTGGACGAGGTGGCCCCGCACCGCATGGACCGCGTCGCGCTGCTGCTCGGCGCGGAGGGCGAGGGGCTGTCGACCAAGGCGCTCATGGCGGCCGACGAATGGGTCCGCATCCCGATGGCCCACGGAGTCGACTCGCTCAACGTGGGCGCGGCGGCGGCCGTCGCCTTCTACGCGGTGGCGACGGGCCGCCCCGAACTCTGACACCCTGACGCGGTCCGCCCCGCGCACTGAAACCCCGATGCGGGCCGCCCCGCCCTCGGGACCCTGACGCGGGCCGCCCCGCGCACGGCTACTTCGACGCGGTCCGTCAGAGGCTCTGGGCCGCCGCGATCACCAGCGCCACCAGCAGCGTCACCACCACGAACACGAACAGCCGCTGCCGCAGCAGCCGCGGATTGGCGGGCCGCAGCTTCTTGCCGGTCCCCGTCCCGTTCGTACGAGGCCCGGGACGCCCGGTGCCACTGCGCGGCGCGGGCCTGTTCCCCGACCGGGACGTGGTGGAGCGGGGCCCCGAACCACCGCCCGTCCGGCCGGTGCCGGGCCGCGGCGCGGGCGTGCCCGGCTGGGTACGCCGCTGGGTGCGCTGGTCCACGTAGCTCTCCGCGAGCCGTCCCGTCGGCCGGTCGGCCTCGGAGCGTGGCGCCGGGGGCCGCACCGCACCGAGGCCCTGGGCCTCGCGGGCCGCGATCTCCTTGAGCCGCATTGACAGTTGGAGCGTGCTGGGCCGCTCCTCCGGGTCCTTGGCGAGGCACGCGCGCAGCAGCGGCGCGAGCGCGTCCGGCACTCCGCGCAGCTGCGCCTCCTCGTGCACCACGCGGTAGAGCATGACCTCGGAACTGCCGTGCCCGAAGGGCGAGTCACCCGTGGCCGTGTAGGCGAGGGTGGCCCCGAGGGAGAACACGTCGGTGGCCGGGGTGACGGCCGCGCCGCGCACCTGCTCCGGCGCGAGGAACCCGGGGGAGCCCACGGCGGTCCCGACATGGGTCAGCGTCGAGGCGCCGGTGGCCCAGGCGATGCCGAAGTCGATGATCCGCGGCCCCTTGGGGGACAGCAGGATGTTGGACGGCTTGAGGTCGCGGTGGACGACCCCGGCCTCGTGCACGGCGACGAGCCCCTCGGAGAGCGCGGCGCCGACGGCGGCCACGTCGGAGGCCGCGAGCGGGCCCTCCTCGGCGACCTTGTCGTGCAGCGAGGGGCCCGGCACGTACTGCGTGGCGAACCACGGCCGGTCCGCCTCCAGGTCGGCGGCGACGAGCCGCGCGGTGCAGCCGCCGCGGATCCGGCGCGCGGCGGAGACCTCGCGCGCGAAGCGCGACCGGAACTCCTGATCCTCCGCCAGGTCCGGCCTGATCACCTTGAGCGCGACCCGCTGCCCACGCCGGTCGGAGCCGAGATAGACGACGCCCATCCCGCCGGCCCCGAGCCGTCTGTGAAGCCTGAACGAGCCGACGACGCGCGGGTCCTCGCGCCTCAGGCGCATCATCGCCATGTTCATCCCCGCTGCTGCCCGGTCTCGTCTGACGAGCGACAGCTTACGTTTACGCGGCCGACTGTGCGCTCAGGCCGCGCCCTCACTCCGGATTCGTTTGCGGCCGCCGGGCGGGAGGGGTGAAAGTCGGTCAGGGACCGTACCGGGTAAGCGGCTTGCTACCGGCCCGAATGCCAACATCCGGCCCGACAAGGGCGGTTGACTCCCCGAAGGGTGGCAGGGCCGGGGCGGCCGCGGCGGCCGGGGGCCCGATCCGCACGTACGAGGTGGTCACCGGCCGGGCGGTCCGCGGAGCGGTGGCCGCGGTGTGCGCGGGGGGTGCGGAAGTGAGTGATGTCACTCCTGATCTCCGTCGGCGGCCCTTGCGCGCGGAGGGCGGCGCCGTGCTCGGACGCCGTCCCCTCGGGGAAGACCCCGAGACCTGGGACTCCGTCTCCACCCAGGGGAGTACGCGGGGTGGGAGCGCTCATCCTCCGGGAGGCCCGGCATTCGGTACGAGGGCATGACGTGCCCGGGGGCCGCCGCCCATAGATTTGAGGTCAAGCGGCGGGTGCAGCACTCGTCCCCCGAGGTCAGGTACCCGCCGCTGCCGACAACTGAAGATCCCCCGGACCTGTCCGGCGGGAACCGAGAACTCGACCGGGAGAGGACCATGGCGGACACGACACCGCGGACGACAGCGTTCCGCAGCACGTGGGCCCGCAGGACTGTGTCTTTTGGCAGCCCCGCGACCGGCCGCCGTCACCCGCTGGTGGCGACGGCCATGGTTCTCCCTCTCGCGGCCCTTCTCGTCGTCGTCTTCGGCGGCTGGGACGCGATGGTCACACAAGCGTCGTCCGTGGGCGTGATGCTGGGGCGCTGAGCGGCGCCTCCAGGCCCGGATGAGCGGTCCGGGCGGGGACATCCGACCAGGAAACCCCGTGGGGACGGGGGTGCGGCGGACGGCACAAATGCCGCGTGCAGCTGGGGAGCTGCACGCGGCATTGCCTTTCCCGCACTCTCCGGCGCGGGGGCGGACGGCAGCCGCGGGCACGAGCGCGCACCCCCGCGGCGTGCGCCCAGGCCCGCCGGAACGCGCCCGGCCGACGAACCCGGGCCGCCCCGACCCGTACGCTCGGGGCCGTGACACCGTCCATCGCGCCCGCGCTCCAGGCCACCGCCCGCGACGCCCTCCACCAGGACCCGGAACCGGCCCCCTGCGGCTGCGACGCGGCCACGCTCGCCGACCGGCCCGACGGCACGGTCGTCCGGCACGGTGACACCGTCGCCAAGGTCCACGCCCCCGGCACGGACCCCGGCGAACTGCGACTGCGCCTCGCCGTGGCCGCCCACCCCGCCCTGGCCGGCGTGCTGCTGCCTCCCCTGCACGCCGCGGCGACGCCCCTCGACGACCGCCCCGTCACCTTCTGGCCGCACGGCACCCCGGTCGACCCCGACCACCCGGAACACGCCCCCTGGGAAGCCGCCGCCACCCTCCTGGCCCGCCTCCACACGACACCAGTCCAGCAGCTCCCGCGCGGCCTGCCGCCGATGCGAGGCCCGCTCAAGGCGGCCCGCGCCCTGGCCCGGCTGAACGCCGCCGCGCCGGAGCACCCCGCCGCCCGGCCCGTGCGCCAGGCATGGGGCACGCTCCCGCCGTGGGCCCGCGCCGAAGCGCCCTACGCGCACGCCCGCGCGTTGTGCCACGGCGACCTGCACCTGGGCCAGCTGGTCCGCAGCCCGGCCGGTTCGGGGCCCTGGCACCTCATCGACGTCGACGACCTGGGGGTCGGCGACCCCGCCTGGGACCTGGCCCGGCCCGCGGCCTGGTTCGCCTGCGGCCTGCTGCCCGCCGACGACTGGGCCCGCTTCCTCGGCGCGTACCGGATGGCGGGCGGCGCGCGGGGGCCGGCCGCCCCCGACCCCTGGCCCGCCCTGGACGTGCCGGCCCGCGCCCTGACCGTGCAGACGGCCGCCCTCGCCGTGGCCAAGGCCACGGAGGCGGGCCGCCCCCTCGACGACGTGGAGGTCGCCGTGGTCGACGCCTGCGACCGAATGGTGCGCGTACCGCCCCACTTGGGCCGGGACCCCGCCAAGTAGGGTGCGCAGGACGGAAGCCGGGAAGTGTTCCGGCGAAGCAGTGCCGAACGGCGAGGAGTTGACCCGACCATGCAGTGTCCCAAGTGTCACGCACCCATGCACACGTACAACCGCAACGGCGTCCAGATCGAGCAGTGCAGCGGTTGCCGCGGGATCTTCCTCGACTACGGCGAGCTGGAGTCGCTGACCCGCCTGGAGTCGCAGTGGCAGCAGCAGGTCCCGCCGGCGCCGCCCGCCCCGCAGGCGTACCCCGCAGCCCCGGCCCCGGCGTGGGGCGCTCCGCACCACGGCGGTCACCAGGGGCACCACGGCCACCACAACAAGGGCTTCGGCCGGATGCTCTTCTCGTCCTGAGCACCCGCGGCCCCCGGGCACAAAAGAAGCCCCCGGTCCGAGGACCGGGGGCTTCTCGCTGGTGCGCGATACTGGGATTGAACCAGTGACCTCTTCCGTGTCAGGGAAGCGCTCTCCCGCTGAGCTAATCGCGCGGGAACGGGCCAGACTCTATCAGGCTCCGCGAGGGGCACCGCCGTATACCGCACGGTGTACTGCGTGCGCGATACTGGGATTGAACCAGTGACCTCTTCCGTGTCAGGGAAGCGCTCTCCCGCTGAGCTAATCGCGCGGGACGGATGACATACGAACCGGAGTCCGAAGATCCAGTGCGCGATACTGGGATTGAACCAGTGACCTCTTCCGTGTCAGGGAAGCGCTCTCCCGCTGAGCTAATCGCGCATGGAGGTGGAGACGGGATTTGAACCCGTGTAGACGGCTTTGCAGGCCGTTGCCTCGCCTCTCGGCCACTCCACCAGGAGCGTAGGGGTTCGGGAAGATCCCCCACATCGAGCGAACGACCGGGTTCGAACCGGCGACCTCAACCTTGGCAAGGTTGCGCTCTACCAACTGAGCTACGTTCGCGTGTCCTTCCGATCCGCTTGCGCGTCCCGGCGACGTGTTGAACTCTAGCGGATTCCCGGGCCAGTACAAAAACGCGTTTGCGCAGCGTGCTGAGGTGCGACCGGCGAAGCGACAACGGAACCTCCACTCCAGGTCACCGCCCCGATACCCGCTCTAGACTCGGCACTGTGACCGGCCTCCCTCCCCTCGCCCGCTTCGGTGAACTCCTCGCGACCGATCTACGCGACGTGACCAGTGACCCCGCGGCCCTGGACTCCACCGGCTTCTGGGCGGTCACCGCCGACTTCGAGGGGCGCCTGGTCTGCGCCCGCTTCGGCGACGTACGCAAGGAGGCGGTGCCCCTCCCGCGCCCCGGCGCCTGGCGCGGCCCGGCGACCGCGCACTGGACGTCCTCACTCGACCACGAGGCGTACACGGAAGGGGTGCGGCGGATACGCGGGTACATCGCGACCGGCGACGTCTACCAGGCCAATCTCTGCCGGGTCCTGTCCGCGCCGATACCCGCCGAGGCCGACATCGACGCGCTCACCGCGCTCCTCGCCCGCGGGAACCCGGCGCCGTACGCCGGCACCGTCCGGCTGCCCGGCCACGGCGTCGAGATCGCGACGGCCTCGCCCGAGCTCTTCCTGCGGCGCCGCGGCGCGGTCGTCGAGTCGGGCCCCATCAAGGGCACCGGCCGGACCGAGGCGGACCTCCTGGAGAAGGACCACACCGAGAACGTCATGATCGTCGACCTGGTCCGCAACGACCTCGGCCGCGTCTGCGCGCCCGGCACCGTGACCGTCCCCGACCTGTGCGTCGTCGAGAAGCACCCGGGCCTCGTCCACCTCGTGTCGCTGGTGCGCGGCGAACTGCGCCCGGGGACCGGCTGGGCCGGTCTGCTCGGCGCCGCCTTCCCGCCCGGCTCGGTGACCGGGGCGCCCAAGTCCAGCGCGCTGCGCATCATCGACGCCCTGGAGACGGCGCCCCGCGGCCCGTACTGCGGCGGCATCGGCTGGGTCGACGCGGACCGGGGGACGGGTGAACTGGCCGTCGGCATCCGCACGTTCTGGATCGAGCGAAGCGACGCGGGAGCCGTCCTGCGCTTCGGTACCGGCGCCGGGATCACCTGGGGCTCCGACCCGGAGGGGGAGTGGCGGGAGACCGAGCTGAAGGCGTCGCGGCTGCTCGCGGTAGCGTCGGAGGGGTACGACGGGCAAGCGACCGGTTCATGACCGCGATCCGCGATTCGCGATCACGGTCCGTGACGCGCGGTCCGTACTCCGTACTCAGTACTCCGGGCAAGGTGGAGGGACCTCACGTGAAGATCTGGCTCGACGGCCGGCTGCAGGACACCGAGGAGGCACGCGTCTCCGTCCTCGACCACGGGCTCACCGTGGGCGACGGCATCTTCGAGACCGTGAAGACGGTCGACGGCAAGCCGTTCGCACTCACCCGGCACCTGGACCGGCTGACCCGCTCGGCGCGCGGCCTCGGCCTGCCCGAGCCGGACCTGGACGAGGTGTGCAGGGCCTGCGCCGCCGTCATCGAGGCCAACCCGCTGGCACTGGGCCGCCTGCGCATCACCTACACCGGCGGCCTCTCCCCGCTCGGCTCCGACCGCGGCGACGCGGGCACCACGCTCGTCGTCGCGCTCGGCGAGGCCGTCCGACGCCCCGACACCACAGCGGCCATCACCGTGCCGTGGACCCGGAACGAGCGCGGCGCCCTGGCCGGCCTGAAGACCACCTCGTACGCGGAGAACGTCGTGGCCCTGGCCCGCGCCCGTGAACTCGGCGCCTCCGAGGCCCTGTTCGCGAACACGCTCGGCCGGCTGTGCGAGGGCACCGGCTCGAACGTCTTCGTCGTCCTGGACGGCGAGATCCACACCCCGCCGGTCGCCTCCGGCTGCCTGGCGGGCATCACGCGCGCCCTCGCCGTCGAATGGACCGGCGCCAAGGAGACGGATCTGCCGCTGTCGGTGCTCACCCGGGCCGACGAGGTGTTCCTGACCTCGACGCTCCGTGACGTCCAGGCCGTGCACCGGATCGACGACCGCGACCTGCCCGGCGCACCCGGCCCGGTCACCGCGAAGGCGATGCGCGTCTGGGACGAGCGGGCCGCGGACCACCTCGACCCGTAGATCCACTGTCGTCCGCGGAGCACGGGCGGGTAGAACACCCGTGATGACCACGACTCTGCGGCCGACCGAGCCGCTCCAGCGCACGGCCGACGGGTCCCGCTCGCGCCACTACACGGTGTGTGTGAACAGCCGACCCGCCGGCACACTCCATCTCGCCACGCACCCCGTGTTCGGCCCGACCGTCGCCCACCTCCTCGACCTGCGCATCGACGAGCCGGACCGGGGCCGCGGCCGCGGCACCGTCGCCGCGCTCGCCGCCGAGGAGGTGGCCCGCTCCTGGAACTGCCGCCGCATCGAGGCGTCGGTGCCCGCGCACCAAGGAGCCCTGCTCCGGCTCGCGGCCGCGCTCGGCTACGTGGAGCGCAACCGGAACCTGGCGAAGCCGCTGACCGAGCCGGCGCCGCCGCTCCCCGCGCACAGCGCCGGGCGGCGCATGACGGAGGCCGAGTTCGGGCCGTGGCTGGCGCGGGCCAAGGAGCGCTACGCGCGCACCGTGGTCGAGCGCGGTGCCACGCCGGAAGAAGCCCGCGAGAAGGCCGAGCGCGATCACGCACTGCTGCTGCCCGAGGGCATCGCCACCCCGGACGTCCTGATCAGCGTCCTGGAACACGGAGCGGAGCCGGTCGGCACCCTGTGGCTGGCCCAGCGCGCCGACGGAGCGTACGTCTACGACGTGGAGGTGGCGCCCGACCACCGGGGCCGGGGCCACGGGCGCTCCCTGATGGTGCTGGCCGAGGCCGACTCGATCGCCGCGGGCGCCGCCCGGATCGGCCTCAACGTGTTCGCGGGCAACGCCCCGGCGCTGCGCCTGTACGAGTCGCTGGGCTACGAGCCGACCGCGTACCACCTGTACAAGCAGCTGCTCTGACGGGGCCGGGACGGGACGGGCCCGCTCACGGCTGTGCGGCGAGGAGCCGGTCGGCGATCTCCTCGATGCGCGCGCGCAGGCCCTCCTGGCTCTTGCCGCCGTCGATCCGCTCGCCGCCGATGACGTACGTCGGGGTGCCCGTCACGCCGATCGCCTTGCCCTCGGCCTGGTCGGCGTCGACGATCAGGATGTGCCGGCCGTCGATCAGCGCGGTGTCGAACTCCTCTGCGTCCAGGCCGAGTTCGGCCGCGACCTCGACGAGGAACGGCTCGCCCGCGCGGTCGAACTCCTCGACCCGGCCCAGTACTGCCTCGACGTAGGGCCACCCCTTGCCCTGCTCGAACGCCTCCTCGGCGGCCTGCGCGCCGGCGAAGGAGTGCTTGTGCTTCTCCAGCGGAAAGTGCCGCAGCCGCAGGTCGAGCCGGTCGCCGTACCGCTCACGCAGCGCGCGTACGTCGTCAAGGGCCGAGCGGCAGTCGGGGCACTGCAGCTCGCACCACACGTCAAGAAGGGGTTTCGGGGTGTTCATGGGGCCAGTCTTCCAGGCCGTCCCGCCGCTCCCGACCTGGACCTGCGGAGGAGGGGCGACCCCGAGATCTCCCTGAGGTCCGCCCGGACCGTGGCCCCGGGCCGCCCCCGCGGTGCAGGATGGAAGGGGACGGAACACCTCGACCGCCGTCGACACGGCCCGAGCCCAGCCCGAACGAAGGAGACCGGATGATTGCCGAGACCGTCTGCTCCGCCGTGTCCGTGGCGGGCCTGGGCATCGCCGCGGTCACCGCCTACCGCAAGCGGTTCCTCGCGGCCGCCCGCACCGCCGCCTACTCCCTGGTCCCGCTGGGCCTGGTGATGACCGGCGCCGTCGGCTGGGTCGTGGACACCGCGTTCAGCCCGACCGCGTGGGCCG
This sequence comes from Streptomyces sp. NPDC030991, assembly GCF_055571235.1. Classification (NCBI taxonomy): domain Bacteria; kingdom Bacillati; phylum Actinomycetota; class Actinomycetes; order Kitasatosporales; family Streptomycetaceae; genus Streptomyces; species Streptomyces sp. NPDC030991. The sequence continues at coordinate 169,611 of NZ_JBVIFR010000011.1, read as the reverse complement.
GTTTCGGGGTGCTCGGGGTGGCCTGGCTGATGTTCCTGGGGACCCGCGCGGTCGAGCGGCGCGGTGGCGGCACCCGCAAGGAGCGCAGGGCCGCGGCGAAGGCGGCGCGGCGCGAGGCCGTGGCCCCCGCCGCCTCGGCCCCCTCGTTCGGACCGGGCTCGCGCCCCGCGCCGGTCGCCGAGCCACAGCCGCGAGCGCAGGCACAGCCGAAGCCGAAGTCGGGCGCGGCCGACGACTTCAGCGACATCGAGGCGATCCTGAAGAAGCACGGCATCTGATCCCGCCCGGCGCCTCCCGTCCTCATCCCGCTCCCGTGCGCCTGTACGCCTGTACGAGAAGCGCCTGAGTTATCGCGCAGGTGCCCGGTCCAAGGTCACGTAATCCGGCGAACTGCCCTGTCGAGCAGGCATTCTGAGCAGCCGTCACCCGCGGCGTGCGACATCATCACGGCGAGATGCTCGACACACCGCAGCTGGCCGACCAGCTGGACGCCGATCAGGGGAAGGCGCCGCTCGACGAGCCCGCGCCGCCCACGCCCGCGCCCCTCGCCCCACACCGGGCCGATCCGCAGGAAGCCGAGACCCCGCGAACCGAGACCCCGCGAGGCTGCCTCTTCGCCCTCTCCCAGCCACCCCTGATGATCTTCCTGGGAGTGATCGGCAGCCTGCTCCTGCTGGCAGCCCTGCACGACCTGCTGCTGCTGTGAGCGCGTCGGCGCTCAGCCCGCGGCCTCCTTGCGGCGCGCCCGGTAGGCGGCCACGTGCAGCCGGTTCCCACAGGTGCGGCTGTCGCAGTAGCGGCGCGAGCGATTGCGGGACAGGTCGACGAACGCGTACCGGCAGTCCGGCGCCTCGCAGCGGCGCAGCCGGTCCTGCTCCCCGGCGACCACGAAGAAGGCCAGCGCCATGCCGCAGTCGGCGGCCAGGTGGTCCGCGACGGAGGCGCCGGGGGCGAAGTAGTGCACGTGCCAGTCGTAGCCGTCGTGATCGGTCAGGCGCGGGGTGGTGCCGGCGGCGGCGACCAAGTCGTTGATCACCGTCGCGGCGCTCCGCGGATCCGGCGCTGCGAACACCTGTGCGAATTTTGTCCGGATCGCGCGCACCATGGCGAGGTCACGCTCCGCGAGCACCCCCACATCGCTGATGTCGTGCTTTCCTACGAAATCGGCCAGCGCCGCCACATTTGCGAGGCCGTCGGTCACCCCGGAGCCGCCGTGGCTGTCCGGTGCGGTGTTCACCAGATCCACCACGGTGTCGAGCGCGCATCGGGTGTCGTGGGTGATCAGCACGATTCGCTCCCTGGCCTGGGGGCGGGCCCGCGCCCGCCGATGCTGGCCGAGCCTAGCGTCCTTCCGGTGCGGGGGGAGTCGCGCGCACGCAACGGCGCCGCCCCCGTGGAAGGTCCCACGGCGGCGACGCCGGTGTCTGCCCTATGCGGTTGTTCCACACCTGCTGGCCGCGCTGTCTCCCCGAGTGGACAACGCGAGGCGCCCTCGCTCCGCTCACGCCGACTGGCTGCCGGCGCGGGCCTCCTGCGCGACTAGCTTTCCGCGAGGATGTGCGAGAGCTCCTGATCGAGATCGAAGTGACGGTGCTCCGTGCCGGGTGGCACGGCGGCGTCGGTCCGCTTCAGGAACGACTCCAGGGCCCGCGCCGGGGCCTCGAGCAGAGCCTCACCCTCTGGAGAGCTCAGGGCGATGCAGACGACGCCCTGACCATGACTGCGGGACGGCCAGACTCGGACGTCGCCGGTGCCGGTCGGCCGGTGAAGGCCTTCGGCGAGGAGATCGCGGGCGAAAACCCACTCGACGGTCTCCTCCGCTCCGGTATGGAAGGTGGCGTGCACGGCATACGGATCGGCCGTGTCATACCGCAGTCCTGCCGGTACAGGCAGTGAGGACTCGCTCGACACAACGAGGCGCAGGTGCAGCTCGCAGCTGACCGTGGTGTTCATAAGCGCCAGGGCCTTTCGCTCAGTGTGCGCTCGGGGATTCGCACGTCGGCGAAATCGACATGCCACCTACGGTGCCGTTGTAAACCCCTCTGAGTGTTTTGGGCGGCTTTACGTAGCTCGTACGGCCGAGTCTTATCCGGTCGGTAACGGCCATTCCGGTGACGCGAATGAGTCGGGTAGGTTTGTGCCATGAATACGGGGAGTGACGAGGCGGCCGGCCCGGTCGCCGGTGCTGACGAGACCGGGTCCGAGGCGAAGCCGTTGGGCTCGCGGGCGCCGGGCTTCATCCAAGAACGCAGGGCGCTGCATCTGAGCTGGCAGGTCGGCGTCTTCGTCGTGGGCCTCGCGGTGGTGGGCGCGGGCATCGTGATGCTGCCGCTGCCGGGCCCCGGCTGGCTGGTGATCTTCGGCGGCATGGCGATCTGGGCGACGGAGTTCGTCTGGGCCCAGCTGGTGCTGCGCTGGACGAAACGCAAGGTCACGGAGGCCACCCAGCGCGCCCTCGACCCCAGGGTGCGGCGGCGGAACATCATCCTGACCACGGTCGGCCTGGTGATCATCGCGGTGCTGGTCGCGGTCTACGTATGGAAGTTCGGCCTTGAGATGCCGTGGAACATCACGCAGTGACGGCGGGGCGCGGGATGGTCCCAGGCACCGTCTGACATGGGGTAATGTTCTTCCTGCGCCCGGGCGATTAGCTCAGTGGGAGAGCGCTTCGTTCACACCGAAGAGGTCACTGGTTCGAACCCAGTATCGCCCACCCGGATCGAAGGCCCCGGAGACATCAGTCTCCGGGGCCTTCGGCGTTCCCGCGTGCGCGTCCGACGGGCCGGACGCCGCCGACACCGGTTCGGTCACGGCGCTGAGCTGCTCATTCGAAGCGCTTCGATTCAAATTCTGCCCGAACCGTTGACGTGCCCTCGCCCCGTCTCTACCTTTGCCCGGCAAGCGCTTTCCTAAAACGATTCAATGCGCAGGGTGGAGGGGCGAACTGTGCCTACGAACAGGGATCTTGACCGGCGCGGCCTGTTGAAGGTCGTCGGAGGGTCGCTCGCGGCGCTCGGTCTGACGGCGGCCGGCTGTGGTGGCGGAAGCGGCTCGGGCGACGGCCCGGTGACCCTCCGGTACGCATGGTGGGGCGGGGAGCCGCGGACGATCGCGATCAAGAAGACCATCGCGCTCTTCGAGAAGAAGTACCCGAAGATCAAGATCAAGCCCGAATTCACCGACTACGAGTCCTTCTGGGAGAAGTTCCAGACACAGGCCTCCGGCGGGAATCCGCCGGACGTTTTCCAGAATTCCGTCGCCTTTCTCCGCAAGTACGACAAGCGCGGTGTCCTCATGGACCTCAAGTCGCAGGCGGACGCCGGGAATTTGAACCTCAAGAACTTCCGCAACGGCGTATTGACGGTCGGTCAGGTCGAGAGCAAACAGGTCGGCATACCGGTGGGCGCCAACACCATGTCGCTCGTCGTCGACCTCAAGGTCTTCAAAAAGGCGGGCATCACGCCCGAAATGGGCTGGACCTGGGACGACTACTTCGACGCGCTGCAGAAGATCCAGGACACCCAGAAAGTCGCGGGCGACACCGGCTACTTCACCATCATGTACCTCTACGACCTGTACCTCCGTCAGAACGGCAAGGCGTTCTTCACCGACACCGAACTCGGGTTCACCGAGGCCGACCTGACGCAGTGGTGGACCGACGGCTACAAGCGCGTGAAGTCCGGCCTCGTCGCCGACCCGAAGAAGATCGAGCAGGTCAAGCCGAAGTCCGGGCTTTCGGCAGGGCTCGCCGCGTCCGAATTCACCTGGGACAACTTCTCCATCCGCTACGCGGGCGAGGGCGAGTCCGACTACGGGCTCGCACCGATCCCGACCACCGACGGCAAGGACACCGGCCAGTACCTCGGCTCGCTGATGCTCAGCGCCTTCACCGGCACCAAGCACCCGAAGGAAGTGGCCCAGTTCATCGACTTCATGGTCCACGACCCCGAGGTCGGCAAGATCATGGGCTACGACCGGGGCATCCTCGCCACCACCGAGCAGTACGCCGCGTACAAGCCGGCCGACGCCAACAACAAGGGCGTCGCGGCCTACGAGGACGAGGTCGCCGCCGCCGGAGTGCTCGGCAAGATCACCCCGCATCCGTCCGGGGCCGACGTCATCGAGGCCGCGTTCCTGCGCATCGGCGGCGAGGTCGCCCAGGGCAAGAACAAACCGGCCGCAGCCGCCAAGCAGTTCTTCGACGAGGCCAAGGCCGCGTTCGCGGGCTGAGGGGACGTACGTCATGACGCTCGTCAAGGATGCGCCCGCGACCCTGGGGAAGGCGCGGCCCGCCGCTCCCGGCCCCGGGCGCCGCGGGCGGCGCCGCGAGAACCTCGCCGGCTACCTCTTCATGTCGCCGTGGCTCGCCGGGTTCCTGCTGCTCACCGCAGGACCCATGATCGCCTCGCTGTACTACGCCTTCACCAGCTACAACCTCTTCACACCGCCGCAATGGGTGGGGCTCGACAACTTCACCACGATGTTCCAGGACCCGCGCTGGCAGAAGTCGGTGCAGGTCACCCTCAAATACGTCGTCGTCGCCACCCCCCTGAAACTGCTGCTCGCGCTCGGCGTCGCGATGCTGCTCGCGCAGAGACGCCGCGGCCAGGCCCTGTACCGGGCCGCGTTCTACCTGCCCTCGCTCATCGGCGCCAGCGTCTCGGTCGGCTTCGTCTGGCGCGCCCTGTTCTCCGACGACGCCGTCGTGGACCGTACACAGAAGATCTTCGGCGTCGACGTGGGCGGCTGGATCGGCAACCCGGACTACGTCCTGTACGCCCTGGTGGCCCTCAGCATCTGGCAGTTCGGCGCACCCATGGTCATCTTCCTGGCCGGCCTCAAACAGGTGCCGCAGGAGCTGTACGAGGCCGCCGAGGTCGACGGCGCGGGACCGCTGCGCCGGTTCTGGAACATCACCCTGCCGATGATCTCGCCGGTGCTCTTCTTCAACGTGCTGCTCGAATCGATCCACGCCTTCCAGGTGTTCGGCTCCGCCTACGTCGTCTCCGACACCCGGTGCGGACCCGCCGACGCCACGCTCGTCTACACCTGTTACCTCTACCAGAAGGGCTTCAAGGAGTCCCAAATGGGCTTCGCCTCCGCGATGGCCTGGACGCTCGTGATCGCGGTCGCGCTCGTCACGGCGGTCCTCTTCTGGTCGCAGAAGAAATGGGTGCACTACGCCAACAGCGACGACAGCACGGAGGCCGCCAAGTGACCAGCGCCACCAGCCCTGTTGCCGGCACCGCGCGCGAGCGGCGGCGTACCGGATCCGTCCTTTGGCACGTGAGCGCGCTCCTCGTGCTCGCCGTCGTCCTCTACCCCGTGATCTGGGTGATCGGCGCCTCCGTCAAACCCAGCAAGGACATCGTCGGCAGCCTCGGCCTGCTCCCGGCCGAGCCGGTCTGGTCGAACTTCTCCGGACTCGCCGACGGCATCTCCGGGATCTCCATCAGCAGCTTCTTCACCAACTCGCTGATGTACGCGGTCCTCGCCGTGGTCGGTGTCGTGCTCTCCAGCTCGCTGACCGCCTACGCCTTCGCCAAGATCCGGTTCGCAGGCCGCAACCTGCTCTTCACGCTGATGATCGGCACCCTGCTGCTGCCGTACCACGTGCTGCTCATCCCGCAGTACGTGCTGTTCCGCAACCTCGGCTACATCGACACCCTCGTGCCGCTCGTCGCCGGGAAGTTCCTCGCCACCGAGGCGTTCTTCGTCTTCCTGATGGTGCAGTTCATGCGCGGACTGCCCAGGGAACTCGACGAGGCGGCCAAGCTCGACGGCTGCGGACACCTGAGGACGTACTGGTCCATCGTCCTGCCGCTGAGCCGCCCCGCGATCATCACCAGCGCCATCTTCACCTTCATCAACGCCTGGAACGACTTCATGGGTCCGCTGATCTACCTCAACAGCCCCTCCAAGTACACCGTTTCGCTCGGCCTGATGATGTTCCGCGACCAGGAGGGCATCTCCAACTACGGCGGCATGATCGCCATGTCGATGGTGGCGCTGATCCCCGTCATCGCCTTCTTCCTCGCCTTCCAGCGCTATCTCATCGACGGCATGGCGACCTCCGGGCTCAAGGGATGAGCGCGCCACCGGTGGAGTCCCGCCGACGCGTCGGCTTCGGCGTCTTCGCCGAATGCCTGCTGACCGGGGTGTGGATCGCGCTCGCCTCCGTGCCCGTCGTCACCGCGCCGGCCGCGTTCGCCGCGGGCTCCCGCCACCTGCGCCGGCACCTGGGCCAACGCCTCGGCGGCTGGCGGGAGTTCACGGCCGACTTCCGGGACGCGGCCCGGCACGGCTGGCTCGTCGGGCTCGCCGGGATCGCGGCCGGCACCGCCGTATGGATCGACCTGCGCGTCGCCCGCTCCGGACTCCCCGGCGGACAGCTCGCCGCCGCCGTCGGCATCTTCGCCCTGCTCGGCGCCGCCGTCACCGTCCTGCGGGCCGCCGCCGTCTGGGAGCCCGGAGCGCGCTGGCGCCCCCTGCTCGCCGACGCCGCCCGGCGCACCGTCCGGGCGCCCGCCGGCTCCTTCCTCCTCGTCTGCGGCCTCGCGGTCGTGGTCCTGTGCGCCGGGTTCCTCGCGCCGCTCGCCGTGCCCGTGCTCGGCATCCTCGCCGCGGCGGCCGTCGCCGTGGAGGAGCGCGGCCGGGCCCGCTGAACCCCGGCCCCGGCACCCCCGACCCCCTTCTCGTACAGCACGTCTGGCATGCACGGAAAGGAACGACGATGTCCCCAGTCCCCGCCGGCCCGCCCCGCAGATCCCTTCTCAAGGCCGCGGCCGTCGCCGGCGCCGCCGCCCAGTTCAGCTGGGTGCTCGGCAGCAGGAACGCGCAGGCCGCGCCGAAGACCGAGACCGCCGACGCCGAACCCGTCACCCTGGGCTGGCTGGAGGACGGCGGCCTCGGCGCCGCACCCGGCTCCACCGTCGGCGTGCCCTGGCCGAAGGGCGCGTACGAGAAGGGCCAGGAGTTCGCCCTCACGGACGCCGGTGGCGCTCAAGTCCCCGTACAGACCTGGCCGTTGGCGCAGTGGCCGGACGGTTCCCTGAAGTGGACCGCGCACGCCGTCGGCCCCGGAGCCGGTGCCGGGAAGCTCACCCTGACCGCCGGGGACGCCACCGCGCCCGAGAAGAAGGTGAGCGTCTCGACGAAGGGCGGCGCCGTCACCGTCGACACCGGCGTCATCGTCGCCGAGCTCGGCAAGAGCGGCTCGACCCTCGTCAAGTCCGTCACCCGCGGCTCCACCGAGATCGCCAAGGACGGCCGGCTCGTCCTCCTGCGCCAGGGCGAGATCGAGGACGGCGACCAGGGGAGCCAGACGTACGAACGGTTCGAGAGCGTCATCGGCGAGACGGAGGTCGAACAGGACGGACCCGTCCGCGCCGTCGTCCGGATCGACGGCAAACACCGCAAGGGCAAGAGGAGTTGGCTGCCCTTCTCGGTCCGCCTCTACTTCTACGCGGGCGCCGACTCGTTCCGCATGGTCCACACGATCACGTTCGACGGGACCCAGGAACCCGGCAAGGCGTCCGGCGACTTCGTCCGCGGGCTCGGCGTCCGCTTCACCGTCCCCCTGCGCGACGCCGCGTACGACCGGCACATCCGCATCGGCGGCGAGGACACCGGCCTGCTCAGGGAAGCCGTCCAGGGCATCACCGGCCTGCGCCGCGACCCCGGCGCCGCCGTCCAGGCCGCCCAGTTCGCGGGCGAGAAACTACCCGACCCCTCGACCTGGGACCAGCGCGTCACCACCCGACTCCAGTACATCCCCCAATGGGGCGACTACACCCTCTCCCAGCTCTCGGCCGACGGCTTCACCCTGCGCAAGCGGACGAAGAAGGGCCACGGCTGGATCGGTGCCGGCGGCGGTCGGCGGGCCAGCGGCTTCGGCTACGTGGGCGGCCCCAGCGGCGGCTTCTCCTTCGGCCTGCGCGACTTCTGGGAGAAGCACCCGGCCGGACTCGACATCCGCGACGCGGCGACCGACGAGGCCGAGGTCACCCTCTGGCTCTGGTCACCGGAGGCCCAGCCGATGGACCTGCGCTTCTACCACGACGGCATGGGCCAGGACACCTACGCGGAACAGCTCGAAGGTCTCAACATCACCTACGAGGACTACGAGCCCGGGTTCGGGACGCCCTACGGCATCGCGCGCACCAGCGAGCTGCTGTTCTGGGCCAACGAGGCCACTCCGAAGCCCGAGGTCCTGGCCGAACAGGTGCGGGCCGTCCGCGTCCTGCCCCAGCTCGCCGCCCCGCCGAGGCAGCTGATCGAGGCAGGCGTCTTCGGGCCCGGCCTCTACTCCGAACCCGACCGCTCCACCCCCGCCAAGGCCAAGATCGAGGACCACCTCGACTTCCTCTTCACCTACTACAAGGACCAGGTGGAGATGCGGCGCTGGTACGGCTTCTGGGACTACGGGGACGTGATGCACTCCTACGACCCGGTCCGCCACCAGTGGCGGTACGACGTCGGCGGCTACGCCTGGGACAACTCCGAACTCTCGCCCGACCTGTGGCTCTGGTTCGCCTACCTGCGCAGCGGCCGCGCCGACATCTTCCGCTTCGCCGAGGCCATGACCCGCCACACCGGCGAGGTCGACGTCTACCACCTCGGCAAGTGGGCCGGGCTCGGCACCCGCCACGGCGTCCAGCACTACGCCGACTCCGCGAAGCAGCAGCGCATCGCCAACACCACGTACCGCCGCTACTACTACTTCCTCACCGGCGACGAACGCGTCGGCGACCTGATGCACGCCAACGTCGACTCCGACGAGACCTTCCTCGTCCTCGACCCGCAGCGCAAGGTCCGCCCCGACCCCGACTACCGGCCCGACCCGCACGCACTGTCCATCGGCTTCGGCACCGACTGGAGCGGCCTCGTCTCCGCCTGGCTCACCGAATGGGAGCGGCGCGGGCCCGCGTGGGAGAAGGCCAGGGCCCGCGTCCTGTCCACCATGGAGACCATCGCCGCACAGCCCAACGGCTTCGTGCAGGGCAGCGGCCTCTACGACCTCGACACCGGCAAGTTCGCCATCGCCGACAAACCGGCCGTCGGCGTCTCCCACCTGTCGGCCGTCTTCGGCCTCAACGAACTGTGCGCGGAACTCATCGACCTCGTCGACATGCCGGAGTTCGAGGAGGCGTACTACGACTACTGCCGCTACTTCAACGCCACCAAGGCGGAACAGAAGGCGCGCTACGGCAGCGACTTCGGCTCCCTGCTGCTCTTCCAGGGCCACTCCCGGCTCGACGCGTACGCCGCCGTGCGGACCGGCGACGCCAAACTCGCCACGCGCGCGTGGGAGAAGTTCTACAAGAGCGACGGCTACACCGAGTCCTCACCATGGCGGACCGAGAAGGTCGGCGGCCCGGTCACGCTGGTCGCGGGCACCGAGGCGAACTGGGTCTACACCAACGACACGGCCCTGTACGGTCTCGCCGCCATCGAGAATCTGGCCCTGGTCGGGGACAAGATGCCCTGACGTCCCGCCGCGGGGAGCGATCCGCGGGCAGACTCGGGCCATGGACTGGAACGCGCTCAGCCGTTACCGCTTCCGCAGCGTCTGGGATCTGCCCGCACCCCCGGCCGCCGTGTTCGCCGTGCTGGAGCGGGCCGAGGAGTACCCGCGGTGGTGGCCGCAGGTGCGGTCGGTGACGTCGCTGGACGAGACCAGCGGCGTCGCCGTCTTCCGGTCCTTCCTCCCCTACGAGCTCACGGTCACGGCCCGGGAACAGCGCCGCGACCCGGCCGCCGGGGTCCTGGAGATCGCCATGAGCGGGGACCTCGACGGCTGGGCGCGCTGGACGCTGACCGCCCGGGGCAGCGGCACCCGCGCGGTCTACGACCAGCAGGTCGAGGTCGGCAAGCCGCTGATGCGCCGCCTCGCCCTGCTGGGCAGGCCCGTGTTCCTCGCCAACCACGCGTGGATGATGCGCGGCGGACGACGCGGACTCCGCGCCGACCTGCGACCGGTTTGAACACAGCCCGCCGCGCCCTGTATGGTTCAACCCGTTCCCGGGCGATTAGCTCAGTGGGAGAGCGCTTCGTTCACACCGAAGAGGTCACTGGTTCGAACCCAGTATCGCCCACCCCGGGAGAGCCGGTCCGTCAGTCGACGGGCCGGTTTTTCGTTTCTGCTTGTCGGGCCCCCAGCGGGGGAACGCTCAGGCCGCCGCCGGAAGTTCCGGGCGCAGCGGCCACGCCGTGTCGACCACCTCGGGCGTGCCGCTGCGCGCGAACCACGCCTGGAGGCCGCGCGCCTGTGCCGCGTGCCAGAACTCCTGGAGCGTGTGGAGCTCGGCGGGGGAGAGGCGCTCCAGCCGGCTCGCGAACCGCCGGCCCACCGCACGCGCCACGTCCAGCGCGGCCAGCGCGTCCGCCGCCGCGTCGTGCGCCTCCGCCAGCTCCACCTCGTAGTGCGCGCACAGATCCGTCAGCGTACGACGGCCCTTGCGATAGCGGTCCAGATGCTTGTCGAGGACCCGCGGATCCAGCACACGCAGCGGCGAGCCGTCCAGATAGCGAGCCAGCGACGAGGCGCGGTGCCGCTTCAACTCCCGGTCCAGCATGGTCAGATCGAACGGAGCGTTCATGATCACCAGAGGCCGGCCGGCCGCCGCCTGATCCGCCAGCTCGCGGCCTATCTCCTCCATCACCGGCGCCGGCCAGCGGCCGTTGCGCTGCAGATGCAGGTCGGTCAGACCGTGCACCTCCGTCGCCCCGGGCGGCACCGGCACCCCCGGATTGACCAGCCAGCGCGTCACCTTCGGCCGCGTACCCGGCGCGTCCTGCACCACGATCGCCGCCGACACGATGCGGTCGCTCTCCACGTCCACACCGGTCGTCTCCGTGTCGAAGGCGGCGAGCGGTCCTTCGTACCAGCACGTCATGACAATGCAACTCCCTGCTCCCGCACGGCGGCTGACGTCCCGTCGATTCGCGTGCGCCGCCATCCCGGTGATACCCGGGCCGTTTGCGTCGTACGCGGAGCGGTGACAACACAGTTACGCGTCATGGCAGTTCAGCGGGGTGCCATCGACTCGGCTCCGGCACGTCACTGATCTCCGCGTGCATCCACCCTCCCGAAAGGCCAGTTGGACATGGCGCTCGCGCAGCCCGAACAGGGCGGGCTGCTGCCCGAGCGGATCGCACCGCCGCGCGGCACACTCGCCACCACCGCCTGCATGGAGACCCTCCAGGTGGGTTACCTGCACGCGGTGGCCGCGGCCGCCGGATGCTCGCTCTCGCAGCCCTTCCCCGACAACGGCATCGACTGGCACGTCAGCCACAGCGCCCCCGGGCACACGGTCGACGACGAGGTCACCATCAAGGTCCAGCTCAAAGCGACCTACCAGATCCCACCGAACCCGCCAGGCCCCTCCTTCTCCTTCACGCTCGACAACGCACACCTGGAGAAGCTCGCCCGGACCCCGGTCTCGGTGCACAAGATCCTCGTCGTGATGCTCGTACCGCGCTCCCAGGACGACTGGCTGCGCGCCGCCCACGACGGGCTCGACCTGCGGCACTGCTGCTACTGGACCAACCTCGCCGGCCATCCGGTCACCGGCCGGCGCAGGACCACCGTCCGCGTCCCGACCGCGCGGATCTTCGACGACCGCGCGCTCTGCGAGATCATGACCCGCGTCGGGACGGGCGGACGGCCCTGACGGGCCGCCGGTACCCGGCCGGAGCGCCGGGCCCGGAAGGGAGGCACGAGATGCAGCACCGCTCGACCGACGAGCCCGTACGTTCCCTCGGCGCGGACCGCGCCCACCCCGCCGACGTCGCGGGGCCCGAACCCGCCCACGTCGACCCGGCCGTCCTCAGCGCCCTGCTCGACCGGCACGGCTGGCGGCGGCGCGGCGGTGCGGCCGGACGGTACGCCCGCTGGACGCTGCCGGGGCCCGGTACCCGCACCAGCCTGCTCGTACCGGAGAGCCGGGCCTTCCCGGACAGCGAGGAACTGCTCGGCGAAGCACTCCTCGCGCTGGAGCGCAGCGGCGCCCCCTCCGCCCGGGAGATCCTCGTCTCCCTCGCCGTGCCGAGCGACGAGGTCCGCTGGTGGCGGGACGGGCCCGAGAGCCCGGGCACCGCGCCCACCTGGACCGCGGAGGAACAACTGCGATCCGCCGCGCGGCGGATGCTGCTCGCCGGGGCCCTCGCCGCGCGCGGCCGCGCCGGGTACTACGGGGCCCGGCACCGGCGGCCCGCCGCGGCGGCCCTGGAGAACGTGCTGGTGCAGACGGCGCCCGGCGGCCACCGGCTCACCGCCTTCGTGCCCGTCGCCACGGGCCGCCCCCTCGCCGTCCGGCTGCACCAGGCGCTCTACGCGGCACGCGAGGCCATCGACTACCGGCGCGCCACCGGCGGCATGGACGCCTTCGACGGGGCGATCGAGGCGGGGGTCAGCCACGAGCTGACCGAAGCGCTCGTCGCGCTGGTGTGCGGCACCGAGGGCGCGCGGGTCGGCGTCGCCTGGGCGCCCGCCGCCGGGGTGCCCGGGGAGTGCACGGACGGGGACGCGCCCGTCGAGTTCTCCCCCGGCGACCTGGACGTGCTGCGCGCGGCCGGCGCCCGCTACCGGCACACCGAGCCCGCCGTCCCCGTCCGCATCACCGGCACCGTCGTCCGTCTGCGCAGGTCGGGGCCGTACGGCGAGGGCACAGTGCGGCTGCACGTCATCGCGGGCGCCGACGTCCCGCACGTCCGCATGACCCTCGACGAGGAGGCGTACCGCACAGCGGGCCACGCCCACCTCGTCGGCCTGCCGATCCGGGTGCACGGACGCCTGGAGAGCCGAGGCGGCTTCCGCCGTCTCACCGGCGCCCGGGGCGTCGTGCCCGTACAGGTGGAGGAGGCCGAACGGGACCGCCTGATGAAGTCCCTCCAGGAGAATCTGGACTTCTTCGAGGAGGCGTGCGCGGGGGAGGAGTGACCGGCGGCGCCCCCGCCCGCGGACAACCGCTTCGCGAGGGACCCCGGCGACTCGGTACGATCCTCAGTGCGCGCGTCACAGGTACTGACGTGGCGTACCACCTTCAGGCAGGAGAGACCGGTGTCAGACGTCCGTGTAGTCATCCAACGCGATTCCGAGCGGGACGAGCGCGTGGTGACGACGGGCACCACGGCCGCCGAGCTCTTCGCCGGTGAGCGCAGCATCGTCGCGGCCCGTGTGGGCGGTGAGCTGAAGGACCTCGCGTACACCGTGGCCGACGGCGACACCGTCGAACCCGTCGAGATCTCCTCCGAGGACGGTCTCAACATCCTGCGGCACTCCACCGCGCACGTGATGGCCCAGGCCGTCCAGGAGCTCTTCCCCGAGGCCAAGCTCGGTATCGGCCCGCCCATCAAGGACGGCTTCTACTACGACTTCGACGTCAAGGAGCCGTTCACCCCCGAGGACGTCAAGCGCATCGAGAAGAAGATGCAGGAGATCCAGAAGCGGGGGCAGCGCTTCTCCCGGCGCCTGACCAACGACGAGGACGCCCGCGCCGAGCTCGCCGACGAGCCCTACAAGCTGGAGCTGATCGGCCTCAAGGGCAATGCGGCCCAGGCCGCCGACGGCGCCGACGCCGAGGTGGGCGGCGGCGAGCTGACCATCTACGACAACCTCGACGCCAAGACCGGCGAGCTGTGCTGGAAGGACCTCTGCCGCGGCCCGCACCTGCCCACCACCCGGAACATCCCGGCGTTCAAGCTGATGCGCTCGGCCGCCGCGTACTGGCGGGGCAGTGAGAAGAACCCGCAGCTCCAGCGGATCTACGGCACCGCGTGGCCGTCCAAGGACGAGCTCAAGGCGTACCTCGACTTCCTCGCCGAGGCCGAGAAGCGCGACCACCGCAAGCTGGGCGCGGAGCTCGACCTGTTCTCCTTCCCGGAGGAGCTCGGCCCGGGCCTCGCGGTCTTCCACCCCAAGGGCGGCGTGGTCCGCAAGGTCATGGAGGACTACTCGCGGCGCCGCCACGAGGTCTCCGGCTACGAGTTCGTGAACACCCCGCACATCTCGAAGGAGAAGCTCTTCGAGATCTCCGGGCACCTGCCGCACTACTCGGAGGGCATGTTCCCGCCCATCGAGTTCGACGAGCAGAACTACCGCCTCAAGGCGATGAACTGCCCGATGCACAACCTGATCTTCAAGTCCCGTGGCCGTTCCTACCGTGAACTGCCCCTGCGTCTCTTCGAGTTCGGCACCGTGTACCGGTACGAGAAGTCGGGCGTCGTGCACGGCCTGACCCGCTCGCGCGGCTTCACCCAGGACGACTCGCACATCTACTGCACCAAGGAGCAGATGCCCGAGGAGCTCGACACGCTCCTCACCTTCGTGCTCGACCTGCTGCGCGACTACGGCCTGACCGAGTTCGAGCTGGAGCTGTCCACCCGCGACGACTCCGACAAGTTCATCGGTGAGGACGCGGACTGGGCGGAGGCGACCGAGGCGCTGCGGCTGGCCGCCGAGAAGCAGGGCCTGCCGCTCGTGCCCGACCCGGGCGGCGCCGCGTACTACGGCCCGAAGATCTCCGTGCAGGCCAAGGACGCCATCGGCCGCTCCTGGCAGATGTCGACCCTCCAGGTCGACTTCAACCAGCCGAAGCGGTTCAACCTGGAGTACACCGCGGCCGACGGTTCGCGTCAGCAGCCCGTCATGCTGCACCGCGCCCTGTTCGGCTCCATCGAGCGGTTCTTCGGCGTGCTCCTCGAGCACTACGCGGGCGCCTTCCCGGCGTGGCTCGCGCCCGTGCAGGCCGTCGGTATCCCGATCGGCGACGCGCACGTGTCGTACCTGGAGGAGTTCGCCGAGAAGGCGCGCGCCCAGGGCCTGCGCGTCGAGGTCGACTCGTCCTCGGACCGCATGCAGAAGAAGATCCGCAACCAGCAGAAGGCCAAGGTGCCCTTCATGGTTATCGCGGGCGACGAGGACATGAACGCCGGTTCGGTCTCCTTCCGCTACCGCGACGGCTCGCAGGAGAACGGCATCCCGGTCGACGAGGCCATCGCGAAGATCGCCAAGGTCGTCGAGGAGCGGGCGCAGGTCTGACCGGACGGATCCGGCCACAGCCGGCTCAGTCGCGTGCCGGGGCCCCCGGGGAGTTGCTTCCCGGGGGCCCCGGCCGTGTCTCGTCCTCCCGGGCGAAGACCTGGACGAGCCACGAGGAGAACGAGCCGGTGATCGCGCCGAACAGCGCCAGGCCGCAAATCATCAGGGCCACCGCGACGATCCGGCCGAGCGGGGTCACCGGCGCCAGGTCGCCGTAGCCGACGGTCGACAGCGTCGAGCAGGTCCACCACACCGAGTCCCCGTACGTACGGATCGTCGCCCCGCGCGCCGCGTGCTCCTGCTGGTACACGGCGAGCGACGCCGCGAAGCCGAGCAGCGCCGCCGAGACGCCGGCGTAGGACATCACGCGCGCGTAGAGCGGCAGGCGTGGCCGCCTACGGAGGTGCTGCACCCGCTCGTAGGTCTGCACGATCTGCAGCGGCCGCAGCAGCGGCAGAAGCAGGACGAGCGTGTCCAGCTTGTGCGTGCGCACGAAGTGGGGCCAGCGCTGTCCGCTCAGCCCGCGGCGTGCCACGTAGTCCACGAGGAACACGGCCCAGCATCCGAGCGTCACCGCCAGACACAGGTCGCGCACCACGCCGGGCAGGTCCTCGCCGAGGACCCGGATCGCGTACGAGGTGAGGAAGAGCAGCGACGCCACGGCGAGGACGGCGCTGTCGTACCGCTCCCAGCGGGCGAGGGGACTGTCGGTCATCCGGACAGCATCGCGCCTGCCGGGCGGGGGCGACACCCGCCGACACGCCATGCCGAGGTGACGCCATATGCTGCACTTCATGACGAGTGAGCCGGAGCAGCAGAGCGGTCCTGTGGGTGAACCGGACGGGTTCGGGCGTCTGTGGACCCCGCACCGCATCGCCTACATCCAGGGTGAGGGCAAGCCGACGGGCCCCGGTGCCGACGACGGCTGTCCCTTCTGCGCCGCTCCCGGCAAGACCGACGAGGACGCCCTGATCGTGGCGCGCGGCGAGCACGTCTACGCGATCCTCAACCTGTACCCGTACAACGGCGGGCACATGATGGTGCTGCCCTACCGGCACGTCGCCGACTACACCGACCTCGACGAGGCGGAGACCGCCGAGCTGGCCGCCTTCACCAAGCTGGCCATGACCGCGCTGCGCTCCGCCTCCGGGGCGCACGGCTTCAACATCGGCATGAACCAGGGCGCTGTCGCCGGGGCGGGCATCGCCGCCCATCTGCACCAGCACATCGTCCCGCGCTGGGGCGGCGACACGAACTTCATGCCGGTCGTCGGCCACACGAAGGTGCTGCCGCAGCTGCTCGGTGACACGCGTACCGCACTGGCCAAGGCGTGGCCGGACGCCTGAGGGCTCGTTCGACGGCCGGTAGCCGGTAGCCGGTAGCCGGTAGCCGGTAGCCGGTAGCCGGTGGCTGGTGGCTGGTGGCTGGTAGCTGGTGACCGGTGGCCGGCGGGCGCTCGTCAGGCGATCCAGCGCGGGCGCGTGCCCCCGGCCGGGCGGCGGGGGGCCTCGGCCTCGGCGCGGGCCATCCGCTGCACCGCCTCGCGCAGCGTCTCCTCGGGCAGCGTGTACGGGATGCGCAGCCGGTGCTCGAACAGGCCGGGGTCCGCGCCGAAGCAGGCGCCGCTCTCGATGCGTACGCCCTGGCCGAGCGCCCGTTCGGCGAGGTCCGACGCGACGGGCGCGCCCAGGTCGACCCAGAGGGACAGGCCGCCGGGCGGGGTCCGCCACGTCCAGTGCGGAGCGTGCCGGCTCAGCGCCTCGGTGAGCGCGGTGCGCCGGGAGCGCAGCGAGGCGAGACGGGCGGTCGGCAGGTCGTCCCGGGCGAGCAGGGCCAGGGCCAGGAGCTGGTCCACCACGGACCCGCCCATGTCGTTGGCCACGCGCTGCGCCGCGAGCTCCGTGACCATTCGGGCGGGAGCGCGCAGCCAGCCGATACGCAGGCCCGCCCAGTACGTCTTGCTCATCGAGCCGACCGTGATGACCTGCTCGGCCGGGCCGTGCGCGGCGAACGGCCGCGGCGGAGCCGTGTCCAGAGCGAGCTCGGCGAGGGTCTCGTCGACGACCACCCAGGTGCCGGAGCGGCTCGCCGCGCGCAGGACGCCGGCCCGCTCGGCGGCGGGCATCACGCACCCCGTCGGGTTGTGGAAGTCCGGGATCAGATAGGCGAGCCGGGGCACCGAGTGGCGCAGTGTGGACTCCATGATCCCGAGATCCCAGCCGGTGTCGTCCGTCACCGGCACGGAGACGGGGCGCAGCCGGGCGCGGCGCATCGCCTCCAGGGCGTTCGGGTACGACGGGTTCTCGACCATGATCCGCTCACCCGGGCGGGACAGCAGGCCGAGGACCAGGCTGAGCGCGTGCTGCGCGCCGGCGGTCACCAGGATCTGCTCCGGGGTCGTGGCGAGGCCCCGGGCGGTGAAGTGGTCGGCGACCGCCGCCCTCAACTCAGGGAGCCCGTAAGGGTGGTAGCCCGGCGTACCGGTCTGCTCGGCCAGCAGCGGGGCCACCTCGGCGAGCGCCCGGGCGAGGACGGGCCCGGGCAGCGTCGGCGCGGCCCGGGCCAGGTCGATCGCGGCGTCCTGCGGGGCGAGCAGCCGGCTCACGCCGTTGGCGGCGCGGCCCTGCGGCAGGGACGTCCAGGTCCCCGAGCCCCGGCGGCTGTGCGCGAACCCGTTCTCGCGCAGCAGGTCGTACAGGGCGGTGACCGTGGTGCGGCTGGTGCCGAGCGCGGTGGCCAGCTCCCGCTCGGCGGGCAGTCGGACGTGCAGGGCGAGCCGTCCGTCGAGGATCAACTCGCCGATGGCGTGCGCGAGATGACGGTAGGCGGGGCGCGCCTGCGCGGGGTCGGGGAGCAGTGCGGCGAGCTGACGGCTGCCCACGGTGCGGGGTGTCCGGTCGCGGTGACCGGGGGCGACCTCCACAGAACCACTCTCCGGGAATTGGCTGTGTATAGCGGGCCGATCACTCTACAGAGTGACGGCATTGGCCTGGTAAGCGCCCCGGACGGGGCGCACGTCCCCCGGAGTCGCCCCGATGCCGCTCACCTACGTCCCGCTGCGCGAACGCCCCGCACGCCGGCTGCCGCAGCTCGCCGCCGGCCTGGCCCTGTACGGGTTCAGCCTCGCCCTGATGGTCCGCTCGGGCCTCGGACTCGCCCCCTGGAGCGTCCTCAACGACGGCCTCGCCCGGCACACCGCGCTCAGCTTCGGCACGCTCACGACGCTGGTCGGGGCGGCCGTCCTGCTGCTGTGGATCCCGCTGCGCCAGCGGCCGACCCTCGGCACGTTCGCCAACATCGCCCTGGTCGGCTGGTCATCGGATACCGGTCTGTGGCTGCTCCCCGGCCATCCCACGGCGCCGGCCCGCGCCGCCCTGCTCGCCGCCGGCATCCTCCTCAACGGCGCCTCGATCGCCGTCTACGTGGGCGCGCGCTGCGGCCCCGGCCCCCGCGACGGCCTGATGACCGGACTCACGGCCGCCACGGGCCGCTCCCTGCGTCTCGTGCGCACCGGCATCGAGGTCGTCGTCCTGGCGGCGGGCTGGCTCCTGGGCGGAGCCGTGGGCCCCGGCACGGTGCTGTACGCGGTGACGGTCGGGGCCGTCACGCAGTACTGCCTGCCCCGGTGCGGGTACCGGGCGGACCGGGACCCCGCGCCTACGCGTCGTACACGTCGGCCTTCCGCGGCGTCGGATCCTGGACCAGGCCGCTGAGCATCCCCGAGCGGTTGCCGAACTTCTCGGTGTCCACGCCGTGGTCCTCCAGGACCCTGATGGCCGCCGCGTGGACCACCCGCAGCACGGGAGTCGCGGTGCGCAGCGCGTCGTCCGCCATGAACCGGTGGCGCCAGGGCTGGTCGGCCCAGGCATGGCGCAGACCGAACGGCTCGGGCAGGACGATCTTGCCGCCCAGGTGGTCCAGGAGCGGCGGGTACCAGGTGAGCGGGGCGCGGACCGCGACACGGACCGCCTCGTCCGCGTCGACCAGCGGGAGCGACTTCTGGGTGGTCTCCCAGAACCGTATCGACTTGGCGACTTCCTTGGTCTTCGGGTCGGGCTTCGAGGTGAACAGGGAGTTCACCGGGCCCAGGGCGTGGCCCGTCACCTCGATGCGCAGCGTCTGGTGCAGCACGGTCACCGTGATCATCATGGTGATCACCAACTGGCCGTCCCAGAGCGTGAACTGCACGCCCAGGTAATGGCGGTCGCCGCTGCCGAACTGCTGCTCGTTGCAGATCCGCTGTATCTCGTGCGGCTTGATCTGGAACGCGGCGACGTCCTCACCCGTGGGGCGGGCCACACTCTTCGCGTTCTCCCCGATCGGCGTCACGATCCAGTCCTTCACCAACGGCTTCGGGAAGCCGCCCGTGTGCAGCGGGCCGCGCTCCAGGAGCCGGAGCTGGTCCTGGATCGCGCGGATCACGTCCCAGCTGCGGAACGGATGGATCTCCTTGCCCTCCTCGCCCGACACCAGGTCCTCGGCGAGCTGCCAGCTGCCCCAGCGGGTGCCCATGCCCAGGATGCCCTTGGGGCCCGCGTAGAAGACCGTGTTCGACTGCTGCTCCGCCGTGAGCTTGGCCAGGTTCTGGCGCAGCTGCTCGGCCGCGGTCTCGCCCGGGCTGCCGGGCACCGCCTCCGGGATCTTCGCGGCGACCCCGCCGCCGGAGAGCAGCCCGTCCCACCGGTCCCGCAGGTCCTTCGCGGTGCGCTCGCAGATCTGCCGGGCCCAGAGGCCGCCGATGACCGGGGCCACGAACGCGGCCCGCAGGTACCAGGCCCCCAGCCCGCCGAAGGGGAGCCGGATGAGCAGGATGACGAGGCCGACGCCGACGACGGTCATGATCGCCATCGCCACCGCGGCGCGGCCGCGGGCCGCGCGCTCCTTCTTCCTCGCCTCGTTGCGCTCCTTGGTGGACTTGCCCTCGGTCTCCTTGACGATCTTCTCGGCCAGCTCCACGCGCGTGTTGTTCATACGGCGGATCTGGAACGCCGCCAGCCACAGGAGGAACCCGGGCAGGAAGAGGACGCCGAAGAGCAGCGTCACCATGGTCAGCAGGCTGTCGCGCTGCCGCCTGATCCGGTTGGCGGCCAGGCAGTGCTCGACGACGACCTGCGGCTCCGTGCCGAACGACTGGATGAGGGCCTTGCGCCCGCCGCCCAGCATCCGCACCTGCACCGCCCGGGAGAACGCCTCACCCAGATTGGGCGCGAACAGGGACCAGGTACCCGCTTTCGCCTCGGTCTTGTGCCACTCGTTGTTGGCGTCCTCGATCTTCGAGGCTCTGTCGTCGCGGTACGCGGCCGACGCGATGGCGAAGGTCGCGGCGGTCTGCCCCGCCGACCCCTGGAGCGGGATCTGCGCCCCCGGCCTGAAATCGAATGCATCGTCCGCCACTGCCGCCCCCATCACCGCGCACCATCGCTGCTGCGGCTTTTCCCGACTTCCGCGCCCCGCACACCTGTTGATCAGTTGATCTTCCTGAACCCTCCGATCGTGCACCAGCCTAACGGCCGCCACCGACATCCGCCCTGGCAAGGAGGATGCCGGTGGTCGAGGGGGACGGCGGCGGCCGAACTACGCGGTGTCCTGCGCCTGTTCGCGGATCCTCTCGCTCAGCTGCGGCGGCATCGGCTCGTGCCGCGCGTAGCCCCGGTCGAAGCGGGCCGTACCGTGCGACAGCGACCGCAGATCCACCGCGTACCGCCCGATCTCGATCTCCGGCACCTCGGCCCGTACGAGGGTGCGCCCGCCCGGCGCCTGTTCGGTCCCGACGACCCGGCCGCGGCGCCCCGACAGATCGCTCATCACCGCCCCCACGTAGTCGTCGCCGACCAGCACCCGTACCTCGGCCACCGGCTCCAGGAGATGGATCCTCGCGTCGGACGCCGCCTCGCGCAGGGCGAGCGCGCCCGCCGTCTGGAACGCGGCGTCGGAGGAGTCCACCGAGTGCGCCTTGCCGTCCAGCAGCGTCACCCGTACGTCGATGAGCGGATACCCGGCCGCGACGCCCCGCGCCGCCTGCGCGCGTACGCCCTTCTCGACGGACGGGATGAACTGCCGCGGCACCGCGCCGCCCACGACCTTGTCGACGAACTCGATGCCGGACCCGCCGGGCAGCGGCTCCACCTCGATCTCGCAGATCGCGAACTGTCCGTGCCCGCCGGACTGTTTCACGTGCCTGCCGCGCCCCGCGGACCTCCCCGCGAACGTCTCCCGCAACGAGACCTTGTGACCGATCACGTCGACCTGCACCCCGTACCGGCTGCGCAGCCGCTCCAGGGCCACGTCCGCGTGCGCCTCGCCCAGACACCACAGCACCACCTGGTGGGTGTCCGGGTTCTGCTCCAGCCGCATCGTCGGGTCCTCCGCGACGAGCCGCGACAGGCCCTGCGACAACTTGTCCTCGTCGGCCTTGCTGTGTGCCTGGATGGCGAGCGGCAGCAAGGGCGCCGGCAGGTCCCACGGCGCCATCAGCAGCGGGTCCTCCTTCGCCGAGAGGGTGTCGCCGGTCTCCGCCCTGTGCAGCTTCGCCACGCACGCCAGATCGCCGGCTATGCACTGCGTGAGAGTGCGCTGCTGCTTGCCGAACGGCGCCGACAGCGCACCGATCCGCTCGTCCGACTCGTGCAGGGCGCGCGCCTCGTGCGCCCGGTCCACGAGCCCGTGCCCCGACACGTGCACCGTCTCGTCGGGGCGCAGGGTGCCCGAGAAGACCCGTACGAGGGAGATGCGGCCCACGTACGGGTCCGAGGCGGTCTTCACGACCTCGGCCACCAACGGGCCGCCCGGATCACAGCCGCCGACCGTCCGCGCCGCACCCGCGGGCGTGCTCACCGCCGGTGCCTCGCGCTCCAGGGGAGAGGGGAAACCGCCCGTGATCAGTTCCAGGAGCTCGACCGTGCCGATGCCCTGCCGTGCGCCGTCGGCCGCCGGAGCGGCCGCGAGGACCGGATGGAAGACGCCGCGGGCGACGGCCCGCTCCAGGTCCTCCACCAGTGTCTTGAAGTCGATGGTCCCGCCGCTCAGATAGCGGTCCATCAGGGACTCGTCCTCGCTCTCCGAGATGATGCCCTCGATGAGCCGGTTGCGGGCCTCATCGAGGCCTGGCAGCTGCTCCTCGCCGGGTTCGGACTCCTTGCGCTCGCCCGAGGCGTAGTCGTACAGGCGCTGCGAGAGCAGCCCGATCAGGCCCGTCACGGGCGCGTGCCCGTCCGCTCCCGCCGCCCCGTGCAGCGGCAGGTACAACGGGAGTACGGCGTCGGGGTCGTCGCCGCCGAACACGCGCGCGCACGTGCGGGTCATCTCCTCGAAGTCCGAGCGCGCCGCCTCCAGGTGCGTGACGACGATCGCCCGGGGCATGCCGACGGCCGCGCACTCCTCCCACACCATGCGCGTCGCGCCGGCCATGGTTTCCGGGCTCTCCGCCGCCGAGACGACGAAGAGGGCCGCGTCCGCCGCTCGCAGACCGGCCCTCAGCTCCCCGACGAAGTCCGCGTAGCCGGGGGTGTCCAGCAGGTTGATCTTGTAGTCGCCCCATTCGACCGGGACGAGCGAGAGCTGGACCGAGCGGTGCTGGCGGTGCTCGATCTCGTCGTAGTCGGAGACGCTGGTGCCGTCCTCGACCCGGCCCGCCCGGTTCACCGCCCCCGCGGTCAGCGCGAGGGCCTCCACCAAAGTCGTCTTGCCCGATCCGCTGTGGCCGACCAGCACCACATTCCGTACGGACGCGGGATGGTCGGCCGTCGCTGCCCTGCCGGCGGCTCCGGGGTGTCCGTTCGCCTTGTCGCCCATGCCTTGCCTCCCGGTTGTTCCACGGTGAGGTGGTCCCTGAGGCGCGGACACGCGAATCCGCGTGCGGAGGCGGCTTCGGCGACGCCCGCGGTGTCACCGAGCTTTGCACTCCGGTCACTGTGCGTCCATACGTCGTACGCGATCGCACGCGCGCGAGGTGGCCGGGCGGCCGTTCCTGTGCGCGCGTGACTACGATGGGCCAGCCGGTGGCCAGAGGGGTCGCACGGCACCGACCCTCGGGAAGGCCATGCTGAACAAGTACGCGCGTGCATTCTTCACGCGTGTCCTCACACCGTTCGCCGCGTTTCTCATCCGTCGCGGGGTCAGCCCCGACACGGTCACGTTCCTCGGCACCGCCGGAGTCGTGGCGGGAGCGCTGGTCTTCTACCCGCGCGGAGAGTTCTTCTGGGGCACGGTCGTCATCACGCTGTTCGTCTTCTCGGACCTCGTGGACGGCAACATGGCGCGCCAGCTCGGGCGCTCCAGCCGCTGGGGCGCGTTCCTCGACTCCACGCTCGACCGGGTCGCGGACAGCGCCATCTTCGGTGGCCTGGCCCTCTGGTACGCGGGTTCGGGGAACGACAACGTCCTGTGCGCGGTGTCGATCTTCTGCCTCGCCAGTGGCCAGGTCGTCTCCTACACGAAGGCCCGCGGTGAGGCGATCGGCCTGCCCGTCGCCGTCAACGGCCTGGTGGAGCGTGCCGAGCGGCTCGTCATCTCCCTGGTCGCCGCCGGCTTCGCAGGGCTGCACACGTTCGGCGTGCCCGGCATTCAGTACCTGCTGCCCGTCGCCCTGTGGATCGTCGCCGTCGGCAGCCTCGTCACGCTGATCCAGCGCGTGGTGACCGTCCGCCGCGAATCCGCCGAGGCCGACGCCGCGGCAGCCCAGGAGGAGACCGCCTCGTGAGCGGCGCGCAGGAACGGATCGCCGACGCGCTGTACGGGCTCGGCTGGTCCACGGTGAAGAAGCTCCCCGAACCGGTCGCGACGCGCCTGGGCAGGACCATCGCCGACGCCGTGTGGAAGCGGCGCGGCAAGGGCGTGCTCCGCCTGGAGGCGAATCTGGCCCGGGTGGTGCCGGACGCGACGCCCCAGAGGCTCGCCGAACTCTCCCGGGCGGGCATGCGCTCCTACCTGCGCTACTGGATGGAATCCTTCCGGCTGCCCACCTGGAGCAGGCAGCGCATCAAGGACGGTCTCACCATCCAGGGCCTGCACCAGCTCACCGAGGGCCTGGACGCGGGCAAGGGCGTCGTCCTCGCCCTGCCCCACATGGGCAACTACGACCACGCGGGCGCCTGGGTCACCACCAGGCTGGAGACCTCGTTCACGACGGTCGCCGAGCGGCTCAGGCCCGAGACGCTGTACGACCGTTTCGTCGCGTACCGCGAGGGCCTCGGCATGGAGGTGATCCCGCACACCGGCGGCTCCGCCTTCGGCGCCCTGGCCCGCCGGCTGCGCGGGGGCGGCCTCGTCTGCCTCGTCGCCGACCGCGACCTGTCGTCCTCAGGTGTCGAGGTCAAGTTCTTCGGCGAGACGACGCGGATGCCCGCAGGACCCGCGCTGCTCGCCCAGCAGACGGGCGCGTTGCTTCTGCCCGTCACCCTCTGGTACGACTCGCCGACGACCATGCGAGGCCGCGTGCACCCGCCCGTCGACGTCCCCGAGACAGGTACGCGGGCCGAGAAGACGTCTGTCATGACGCAGGCGCTGGCCGACGCCTTCGCCACGGGAATCGCGGACCATCCGGAGGACTGGCACATGCTGCAACGTCTGTGGCTCGCTGACCTGAAGCATGTCGAGGAGCGGTCCGCGTGAGGATCGGAATCGTCTGCCCGTACTCATGGGACGTGCCGGGCGGCGTCCAGTTCCACATCCGCGATCTGGCGGAGCACCTCATCGCCCTCGGCCACGAGGTCTCCGTCCTCGCCCCGGCGGACGACGAGACCCCCCTGCCGCCGTACGTCGTGTCGGCGGGCCGCGCGGTCCCCGTGCCGTACAACGGCTCGGTCGCGCGCCTCAACTTCGGTTTCCTGAGCGCGGCGCGCGTACGCCGATGGCTGCACGACGGGACGTTCGACGTCATCCACATCCACGAACCGGCGTCGCCCTCCCTCGGCCTGCTCGCCTGCTGGGCGGCGCAGGGCCCCATCGTCGCCACCTTCCACACCTCCAACCCCCGCTCGCGCGCCATGATCGCCGCGTATCCGATCCTGCAGCCCGCCCTGGAGAAGATCAGCGCCCGCATCGCGGTCAGCGAGTACGCGCGCCGCACCCTCGTGGAACACCTGGGCGGCGACGCGGTGGTCATCCCGAACGGGGTCGATGTCGACTTCTTCGCGCGGGCCGAGCCCAAGGCCGAGTGGCAAGGGGGCACGATCGGCTTCATCGGGCGGATCGACGAACCCCGCAAGGGCCTGCCCGTCCTGATCAAGGCGCTGCCGAAGATCCTCGCGGAGCGTCCGGACACCCGGCTGCTCGTGGCGGGGCGCGGCGACGAGGTGGAGGCCGTCGAGTCGCTGCCGAAGGAGATGCGCGAGCGCGTCGAGTTCCTCGGCATGGTCAGCGACGTGGACAAGGCGCGGCTGCTGCGCAGCGTCGATGTGTACGTCGCCCCGAACACCGGCGGCGAGAGCTTCGGGATCATCCTGGTCGAGGCGATGTCCGCGGGCGCCCCGGTGCTCGCCTCCGACCTGGACGCCTTCGCCCAGGTCCTCGACCAGGGCGCGGCCGGCGAACTCTTCACGAACGAGGACGCCGACGCTCTCGCCGAGGCGGTGCTGCGCCTCCTCGCCGACCCCGAGCGCCGGGCGGAGCTGCGCGAGCACGGCAGCAAGCACGTCCGCCGCTTCGACTGGTCGACCGTCGGGGCCGACATCCTCTCGGTCTACGAGACGGTGACGCACGGGGCGACGGTGGTGGCCGCCGACGAGCGGACGGGGCTGCGGGCCCGGTTCGGCCTGGCGGCCAGGGACTGAGCGGGCGCGGGGCCGCGGTCCACCACCGGTAACGTTGCCGCCCGTGACCGCCACCCTGATCTGGATCGCCGTAGCCCTCTTCGCGATCGGCCTCTATCTGAGCTGGACCGCGGGGCGCCTCGACCGCCTGCACGCCCGCATCGACGCGGCCCGCGCCGCCCTCGACGCCCAACTCCTGCGCCGGGCCTCCGTCGCCCAGGAACTGGCCACGTCCGGCGTCCTCGACCCGGCCGCCTCGATCGTGCTCTACGAGGCCGCGCACGCCGCCCGGCAGGCCGAGGAGGACCACCGCGAGGTCGCCGAGAGCGAGCTGAGCCAGGCGCTCAGAGCGGTCTTCGGCGAGGCCGACCAGGTCGAGGCCGTGCGGGAGGCGCCCGGCGGCGAGGAGGCCGCCGAGGAACTCGCCCAGGCGGTGCGCCGTGTGCCCATGGCCCGCCGCTTCCACAACGACTCCGTCCGCGCCGCCCGCGCCCTGCGCCGCCACCGCACGGTCCGCTGGTTCCGGCTGGCCGGCCATGCCCCGTTCCCGCTGGCCTTCGAGATGGACGACGAGCCTCCGGCGGCCCTCGCCGACCGCGCCACCGCGTAGGACGCGCGCCCGGCGGACGGGCACACGGCGAAAAGAGCCACCGCGTAGTCATTGGCTCTTGTAGTGGCCTGGTCGGCAGGGGTTTCCTCGGGGGTGCATCAAGCCTTCGTCATCGAATGAGGTCATCCGTGTCCACCAGCACCCCGCAGTCCGCCGCCTCCCCCGTCGATCCCGCCACCGGCACCGCCCGCGTCAAGCGCGGCATGGCCGAGCAGCTCAAGGGCGGCGTCATCATGGACGTGGTCAACGCCGAGCAGGCGAAGATCGCCGAGGACGCAGGCGCCGTCGCCGTCATGGCCCTGGAGCGGGTCCCGGCCGACATCCGCAAGGACGGCGGCGTGGCCCGGATGTCCGACCCGAACATGATCGAAGAGATCATCGGCGCCGTCTCCATCCCGGTCATGGCGAAGTCGCGCATCGGCCACTTCGTCGAGGCCCAGGTCCTGCAGTCCCTCGGCGTCGACTACATCGACGAGTCCGAGGTCCTGACCCCGGCCGACGAGGTCAACCACAGCGACAAGTTCGCCTTCACCACCCCGTTCGTCTGCGGCGCCACCAACCTGGGCGAGGCCTTGCGCCGCATCGCCGAGGGCGCGGCCATGATCCGCTCCAAGGGCGAGGCCGGCACCGGCAACGTCGTCGAGGCGGTCCGCCACCTGCGCCAGATCAAGAACGAGATCGCCCGCCTGCGCGGCTTCGACAACAACGAGCTGTACGCCGCCGCCAAGGACCTGCGCGCCCCCTACGAGCTGGTCAAGGAGGTCTCCGAGCTGGGCAAGCTGCCGGTGGTCCTCTTCTCCGCCGGTGGCGTCGCCACCCCGGCCGACGCCGCGCTCATGCGCCAGCTCGGCGCGGAGGGCGTCTTCGTCGGCTCCGGCATCTTCAAGTCGGGCGACCCGGCCAAGCGCGCCGCCGCCATCGTGAAGGCCACCACTTTCTACGACGACCCCAAGATCATCGCGGACGCGTCCCGCAACCTGGGCGAGGCCATGGTCGGCATCAACTGCGACACTCTGCCCGAGGCCGAGCGCTACGCGAACCGGGGCTGGTAAGCCCCATGAGCACCACCCCCGTCATCGGCGTCCTGGCTCTCCAGGGCGACGTACGGGAGCACCTCATCGCCCTGGCCACGGCCGACGCCGTGGCCAGGCCGGTGCGGCGCCCCGAAGAACTGGCCGAGGTCGACGGCCTGGTCATCCCCGGCGGCGAGTCGACCACCATCTCCAAGCTGGCCGAACTGTTCGGCCTGATGGAACCGCTCCGCGCGCGCGTGCGCGCCGGTCTGCCGGTCTACGGCACCTGCGCCGGAATGATCATGCTCGCCGACAAGATCCTCGATCCGCGCTCGGGCCAGGAGACCATCGGCGGCATCGACATGATCGTGCGCCGTAACGCCTTCGGGCGACAGAACGAATCTTTCGAAGCGACGGTCGACGTACAGGGCGTGGAGGGCGATCCTGTGGAGGGCGTCTTCATCCGCGCCCCCTGGGTGGAGTCCGTGGGAGCCGCGGTGGAGGTGCTGGCCGAGCACGAAGGGCACATCGTCGCCGTACGACAGGGCAGCGCGCTCGCGACGTCCTTCCACCCCGAGCTCACGGGGGACCACCGGCTCCACGGTCTTTTCGTGGACATGGTGCGGGCGAAGGGCGCTTCGGGTTCCTTGTAGGATCTGTGCGTTCGTACTGAGGTTGGTTACGCGAAGGAGACAGGCAGATGTCCGGCCACTCTAAATGGGCTACGACGAAGCACAAGAAGGCCGTGATCGACGCCAAGCGCGGCAAGCTCTTCGCGAAGATGATCAAAAACATCGAGGTGGCGGCCCGCACCGGCGGCGCCGACATCTCGGGTAACCCGACCCTCTTCGACGCCATCCAGAAGGCCAAGAAGAGCTCGGTCCCGAACAAGAACATCGACTCCGCGGTCAAGCGCGGCGCCGGTCTCGAAGCCGGTGGCGCCGACTACGAGACGATCATGTACGAGGGCTACGGTCCCAACGGTGTCGCGGTGCTCATCGAGTGCCTCACCGACAACCGCAACCGCGCCGCCTCCGACGTGCGCGTCGCCATGACCCGCAACGGCGGGAACATGGCGGACCCGGGTTCGGTGTCGTACCTGTTCCACCGCAAGGGCGTCGTGGTCGTCCCCAAGGGTGAGCTGGGCGAGGACGACGTCCTGGGCGCCGTGCTCGACGCGGGCGCCGAGGAGGTCAACGACCTGGGCGAGTCCTTCGAGGTGCTCTCCGAGGCCACCGACCTGGTCGCGGTCCGCACCGCCCTCCAGGAAGCCGGCATCGACTACGACTCGGCCGACGCCAACTTCGTCCCGACCATGCAGGTCGAGCTGGACGAAGAGGGCGCGCGCAAGATCTTCAAGCTGATCGACGCCCTCGAGGACAGCGACGACGTGCAGAACGTCTTCGCCAACTTCGACATCTCCGACGAGGTCATGGAGAAGGTCGACGCCTGACGTGACAGCAGCGGGGGGGGGGGGGGGGGGAAAACAACCCCCCCCCCCCCCTTCTTTCTCTGTTTGTTCCGCGACCTCTGAATCTGCCGCCAACAAAGTATGGG
>NZ_JBVIFR010000011.1:0-140630 GCF_055571235.1 Streptomyces sp. NPDC030991 | reverse complement strand
GGGTTTTCCCCCCCCCCCCACCCCCCCCCCCCCCCCCCCCCCCCCCCCCCCCCCCCCCCCCCCCCCCCCCCCCCCCCCCACCCCCCCCCCCCCCCCCCCCCCCCCCCCCCCCCCCCCCCCCCCCCCCCCCCCCCCCCCCCCCCCCCCCCCCCCCGCTTTGTCAGTGACAGCCGATAGCCTGCGGGAACAGGCGATCGAAGGTGGGGGAGCGGCGTGCGCGTACTGGGCGTGGACCCGGGGCTGACCCGGTGCGGTGTCGGCGTGGTCGAGGGAGTCGCGGGCAGACCCCTGACGATGCACGGCGTCGGCGTCGTACGCACGCCCGCGGACGCCGAGCTGGGCCACCGCCTGGTCGCCATCGAGCAGGGCATCGAGCAGTGGCTCGACGAGTACCGGCCCGAACTCCTCGCCGTGGAGCGGGTGTTCAGCCAGCACAACGTGCGGACGGTGATGGGGACGGCCCAGGCCAGCGCCGTCGCCATGCTCTGCGCCGCACGCCGCGGCATCCCCGTCGCCCTGCACACCCCCAGCGAGGTCAAGGCCGCCGTCACCGGCAGCGGCCGCGCGGACAAGGCCCAGGTCGGCGCCATGGTGACCCGGCTGCTCCGGCTCGACGCGCCGCCCAAGCCGGCCGACGCCGCCGACGCACTCGCCCTCGCCATCTGCCACATCTGGCGCGCCCCCGCGCAGAACAGACTCCAGCAAGCCGTAGCGCTGCACGCATCGAAAGGCCGTACCGCATGATCGCCTTCGTCAGCGGCTCCGTCGCCGCCCTCGCCCCCGACGCCGCGGTGGTCGAGGTCGGCGGCGTCGGCATGGCCGTCCAGTGCACGCCGAACACGCTCTCCACGCTCCGCGTCGGACAGCAGGCCAAGCTCGCCACCTCCCTCGTCGTCCGGGAGGACTCGCTCACCCTGTACGGCTTCGCGGACGACGACGAGAAGCAGACGTTCGAGCTGCTCCAGACCGCCAGCGGGGTCGGCCCGCGCCTGGCCCAGGCCATGCTCGCCGTGCACAGCCCCGACGCCCTGCGCCGCGCCGTCTCCACCGGCGACGAGAAGACGCTCACCGCGGTCCCCGGCATCGGCAAGAAGGGCGCCCAGAAGCTGCTCCTCGAACTGAAGGACCGCCTCGGCGAGCCCCTCGGCACCGGCGGCCCCGCCATCGGCACCGCCGTCACCAGCGGCTGGCGCGAGCAGCTGCACGCCGCGCTCATCGGCCTCGGGTACGCGACCCGGGAGGCCGACGAGGCGGTCGCGGCGGTCGCCCTGCAGGCCGAGGCGGCAGGCTCCACCCCGCAGGTGGGGCAGCTCCTCAAGGCGGCCCTGCAGACCCTGAACCGCACCCGCTAGCCGACCGCCCGACAGCCCTTCATCGAACCAGCAACGCGAGGCACACGTAATGAACTGGGACGACCCGACCGAAGCGGCGCCGGACACCGAGCGGCTGGTGGACTCCGTCGCCGACCGCGAGGACCAGGCCGTCGAGGCGGCCCTGCGCCCCAAGGACCTGGGCGAGTTCATCGGCCAGGAGAAGGTCAGGGAGCAGCTCGATCTGGTGCTGCGGGCCGCACGCGCGCGGGGGGCCACCGCCGACCACGTCCTGCTCTCCGGCGCCCCCGGCCTCGGCAAGACCACCCTCTCCATGATCATCGCCGCGGAGATGGGCGCTCCGATCCGCATCACGTCGGGCCCCGCCATCCAGCACGCGGGCGACCTCGCCGCGATCCTCTCCTCCCTCCAGGAGGGCGAGGTCCTCTTCCTCGACGAGATCCACCGCATGTCCCGGCCCGCCGAGGAGATGCTCTACATGGCGATGGAGGACTTCCGCGTCGACGTCATCGTCGGCAAGGGCCCCGGCGCCACCGCCATCCCGCTCGAACTGCCCCCCTTCACGCTCGTCGGCGCCACCACGCGCGCGGGCCTGCTGCCGCCGCCGCTGCGCGACCGCTTCGGCTTCACCGCGCACATGGAGTTCTACGAGCCGGCCGAGCTGGAGCGGGTCATCCACCGCTCCGCGCACCTCCTCGACCTGGAGATCGACACCGTAGGGGCGGCGGAGATCGCCGGGCGCTCCCGCGGCACCCCGCGCATCGCCAACCGGCTGCTGCGCCGCGTCCGCGACTACGCGCAGGTCAAGGCCGACGGGTACATCACCCAGGACATCGCCGCCGCCGCGCTCGCGGTGTACGAGGTGGACGACCGCGGCCTCGACCGTCTCGACCGTGCCGTCCTGGAGGCGCTCCTCAAGCTGTTCGGCGGCGGGCCGGTCGGCCTGTCGACGCTCTCCGTCGCGGTGGGGGAGGAGCGCGAGACGGTCGAAGAGGTCGCCGAGCCCTTCCTCGTACGCGAGGGACTTCTGGCGCGAACGCCCCGCGGCCGGGTCGCCACTCCCGCCGCCTGGGCCCACCTGGGCCTCACTCCACCCCAGGGGAGAACGGGCGCAACCGGACAAGGGGACCTCTTCGGGGCGTGACGGCGCGGGTGCTCGCCGGGCCTGGAACCCCGGTGCCATGCTGAGCGTTGTTCCCACAGTGCGGACTCGCTTAGACTCCGCCGACGGTCGCCTTTATGGCGCCGGTGCACCCCCGAACCCAAACAAGGCCGCTTTCCGACGCGGTCGCCTGAAGGAAGTTCCCACCCGTGAGTCTCGTGACCCTCCTCCCGTTCATCGTGCTCATCGGGGCCATGTTCCTGATGACCCGGTCCGCCAAGAAGAAGCAGCAGGCGGCCGCATCGATGCGCAATGACATGCAGCCCGGTTCCGGCGTCCGCACGATCGGGGGCATGTACGCCACGGTCAAGGAGGTCAACGAGGACACGGTCCTCCTGGACGCCGGCCCCGGCGTCCACCTCCTGTTCGCGAAGAACGCGATCGGTGCCGTGCTCTCCGACGACGAGTACAACCGCATCGTGCACGGCGTGGAAGCCACGGAGGACGACGGGGCGACCGACGCCGCCATCGTGCCGGACGACGCGTCCTCCCTCACCGGCACCGACGAGACCGCCGCCGCTGACGACTCGCGCGTCGACCTCGGCAAGAGCAAGGAAGCGGCCGAGCCCGCCACCGATGTCGCCGAGGCCGAGAAGGCCGCCGACGCCGAGCCGAAGAAGACCAACGGCGAGTCCGACGCGAAGTAGTCACGACCGGAGCCGCGGGGCGACCGCTTGCGTCGCCGCGGTTCCGCCTCGTGCGTGACCCGCGTGGATTCTCGACCATTTCATGGCCGCCCGAGCACGAACCCCGATGCAGGGCGGATGGAGAGGGAGTACGAGAAGGTGGCCACACCTACAAAGAGCCGAGGGGCAGGCGCACAGAGCAAGCCCGGGCGTGCTCTGAGCCTGATCGTGATCATCATGGTGGCGCTCGTCGGGGGGATGTTCATCTCCGGTACGTTCACGCCGCGCCTCGGCATCGACCTCGCGGGCGGCACCAGCATCACGCTGGAGGCCAAGAACGAGCCGGGCCAGCCCAACGCGATCAACAAGACCAACATGGACACCGCGGCTGACATCATCAACCGCCGTGTCAACGGCATGGGTGTCTCCGAGGCCGAGGTCCAGACGCAGGGCAACAACAACATCATCGTCAACATCCCGCGGGGCACGAACCAGAAGCAGGCGCGCGAGCAGGTCGGCACGACCGCTCAGCTCTACTTCCGCCCCGTACTGACGGTGGCCGCCGGCGCCCCGACGGGCAACTCCACGACGAGCCCGTCCCCGAGCGCCTCGTCCACGGAGAAGGCGACCGACAAGGCCACGGAGAAGGCGACCGACAAGGCGTCGTCCAAGCCGTCCGCCACGGCCACCTCGCAGGGCCGCGCCGTCAGCGAGGCCCTGAAGGCCGACGCCACGCCGAGCGCCTCGTCGACCGGCAAGGCCGGCGACAGCGGTGCCACCGGTGGCACCGACGACAAGGCCTCCCCGACGCCGTCCGCGAGCGCGTCCACCGACCCGGCGACCGCCGCGCTGCAGAAGAAGTTCACGGACCTCGACTGCACCGACAACGCCGCGCGTACCAAGATCAACGAGGGCGCCAAGCCGGCCGACACCATCGTCGCGTGCGGCAAGGACTCGCAGGGCCAGTGGGAGAAGTACATCCTCGGCGCGTCCGAGGTGAACGGCAAGGACGTCAAGAAGGCCCAGGCGGTCATCAACCAGCAGTCCGGCCAGTGGGTCGTCAACATGGACTTCACGGGCGGCGGCTCGAAGAAGTTCGCCGCGACGACCGGCAAGCTCAAGGACCAGCAGTCCCCGATGAACCAGTTCGCCATCGTGCTCGACGGCGACGTGGTCTCCGCCCCCAGCGTCAGCTCGACGCTGAGCGCCAACGCCGAGATCTCCGGCAGCTTCACCCAGGAGTCCGCCCAGGACCTGGCCAACGTGCTGTCGTACGGCGCCCTGCCGCTCACCTTCCACGAGCAGAGCGTCACCACGGTGACCGCCGCCCTCGGCGGTGAGCAGCTGCACGCCGGTCTGATCGCGGGCGCCATCGGCCTCGCCCTGGTCGTCATCTACCTGGTGCTCTACTACCGGGGCCTGTCGTTCATCGCCCTCGCCTCCCTGGTCGCCTCCGGCATCCTCACGTACACGCTCATGACTCTGCTCGGCCCGGCCATCGGCTTCGCGCTGAACCTGCCGGCCGTCTGCGGCGCGATCGTGGCCATCGGTATCACCGCTGACTCGTTCATCGTGTTCTTCGAACGGATCCGGGACGAGATCCGCGAGGGCCGCTCCGTGCGGCCCGCCGTCGAGCGTGCCTGGCCGCGCGCCCGGCGCACGATCCTCGTCTCCGACTTCGTGTCGTTCCTCGCGGCCGCGGTGCTCTACATCGTGACCGTCGGCAAGGTCCAGGGCTTCGCGTTCACGCTCGGCCTGACCACCCTGCTCGACGTCGTCGTCGTCTTCCTCTTCACGAAGCCGCTGATGACGCTCATGGCCCGAAGGACGTTCTTCTCCAGCGGACACAAGTGGTCGGGTCTCGACCCCAAGGGCCTCGGTGTCCAGCCTCCGCTGCGCCGGAGCTCCACCCGCCGCGCCACCGCTGCCGCCGCCGGCCCTGTCGACCCGAAGGAGGCGTGAGATGTCGAAGCTCGGCAATCTCGGTGCCAGGCTCCACCGCGGTGAGGTCGGCTACGACTTCATCGGCAAGCGCAAGATCTGGTACAGCGTCTCCATCCTCATCACCATCACGGCCATCCTCGGCCTGGCGGTGCGCGGCCTGAACATGGGCATCGACTTCGAGGGCGGCGCCGTCTTCACGACGCCCAAGACCAGCGTCTCGGCCGCCAAGGCGGAGGAGTACGCGGAGAAGGCGTCCGGCCACGACGCGATCGTGCAGGAGCTCGGCACGGGCGGCCTGCGCATCCAGATCGCGGGCGTCGACACCGGCAAGTCGGACCAGATCTCGGACGAGCTGTCCAAGGACATGGGCATCGACGCCAACAAGATCAACGCCGATCTGGTCGGCCCCAGCTGGGGTGACACGATCGCCAACAAGGCCTGGCAGGGCCTGGCCATCTTCATGGTCCTGGTCGTGATCTACCTGGCGATCGCCTTCGAGTGGCGCATGGCGCTCGCGGCGCTCGTCGCCCTCATCCACGACATCACCATCACCGTCGGGATCTACGCCCTGGTGGGCTTCGAGGTCACGCCGGGCACGGTGATCGGGCTGCTCACGATCCTCGGTTACTCGCTCTACGACACGGTCGTCGTCTTCGACTCGCTCAAGGAGCAGACGAAGGGCATCGAGAAGCAGACCCGCTGGACCTACAGCGACATCGCGAACCGGTCGATCAACAGCACCCTGGTGCGCTCGATCAACACCACGGTCGTGGCGCTCCTGCCCGTCGCGGGCCTGCTCTTCATCGGCGGCGGCTTCCTCGGCGCCGGCATGCTG
Source organism: Streptomyces sp. NPDC030991 (assembly GCF_055571235.1). Lineage (NCBI taxonomy): Bacteria > Bacillati > Actinomycetota > Actinomycetes > Kitasatosporales > Streptomycetaceae > Streptomyces > Streptomyces sp. NPDC030991. The sequence continues at coordinate 134,732 of NZ_JBVIFR010000011.1, read as the reverse complement.
AACGACATCTCGCTTTCGCTCTTCGTCGGCCTGGCCGCCGGTGCGTACTCGTCGATCTTCATCGCCACTCCGCTCGTCGCCGACCTCAAGGAACGCGACCCGAGGATGAAGGCCCTCAAGAAGCGGGTGTTCGCCAAGCGGGCCTCCGCCGCGGCGCAGGCGGAGAACGCCGCCGTCGTGGGCCACCAGGCGGACGCGCGGCCGGCGGACGAGCCGGAGGACGTCGCCCCGGCCGGTGCGGGCCCGCGCAACCAGCCGTCCCGCAACCGCGGCCGCGGCCGCCCCTCGGGCAAGCGCCGCTGACCCGGACACCGCATCGCGTCACACGGGCGCCAGGAGCCGTCGAGGCCCTGGCGCCCGCTGCGTTCCCACCAGGGACGGCTGCTAGGGTTTCGACCGCGCAAAGCCACCGAAAACTTGCTGAGAGACTCTCGCACACACGCCCTGAGGTGCAGAAATGACCGACATCAAGGAACTGCTCCTCAGCCGTATCCGGGACGTTCCCGACTACCCGCGGCCCGGCGTGATGTTCAAGGACATCACCCCGCTCCTCGCGGACCCGGCGGCCTTCACGGCCCTCACCGACGCGCTCGCCGAGCTGTGCGTACGCCACGGCGCCACCAAGGTCGTCGGCCTGGAGGCGCGCGGCTTCATCCTGGGCGCCCCCGTCGCCGTCCGCGCGGGCCTCGGCTTCATCCCCGTACGCAAGGCGGGCAAGCTCCCCGGCGCGACGCTCTCGCAGTCCTACGACCTCGAATACGGGTCCGCGGAGATCGAGGTGCACGCCGAGGACCTGTCGGCGGGCGACCGTGTCATGGTCATCGACGACGTACTGGCCACCGGCGGCACCGCCGAGGCCGCCCTGCACCTGATCCGCCGGGCCGGCGCCGAGGTCGCCGGTGTCGCGGTCCTCATGGAGCTGGGTTTCCTGCCCGGCCGCGCGCGCGTGGAGCCCGCACTCGACGGCGCTCCGCTCGACGCCCTGCTGGTCGTCTAGGAGCGGAGAGCGGGGCCTGACGGGCGGCCCCGGCGGAATCCGGTGCCCGCCTCCGGTGTTTCTCCCGTACAAGGGCGCCCCACCGGCCGAATGCGTTCATCGGGCGCCGGGTCGATACCATGGACTCTCCGGGACCTGTACGGGGACCCGTCGCGCACGAGGAGCGCCGTTGCCAGACGAGGCCAAGCCACTCATCGCCGCCAAGGCCGACCAGCCGGCCGACCAGGCCGCGGCTTCCTCCGGCACGCCCGCCAAGAGCGGGCAGAGCCCTACGAAGCCCACCGGCGCCCAGGACGGCAAGGCGGCCGAGCAGCCACGTCCCAAGCCCTCCGCCGAGCCCTCGCGCGCCACCCCGGCGCCCGCGGTGCGCGCCGGCGCGCACCAGCCGGCGGCCCGCTCCGGCTCCTCGAACCGCGTCCGGGCCCGCCTCGCCCGCCTCGGCGTGCAGCGCTCGAACCCGTACAACCCGGTCCTGGAGCCGCTGCTGCGGATCGTGCGCGGCAACGACCCCAAGATCGAGACGTCGACGCTGCGCCAGATCGAGCGCGCCTACCAGGTCGCGGAGCGCTGGCACCGCGGCCAGAAGCGCAAAAGCGGCGATCCGTACATCACGCACCCGCTGGCCGTGACGACGATCCTCGCCGAGCTCGGCATGGACCCGGCCACCCTCATGGCGGGCCTGCTGCACGACACCGTCGAGGACACCGAGTACGGCCTGGACACCCTGCGCCGCGACTTCGGCGACCAGGTCGCCCTCCTCGTCGACGGCGTGACCAAGCTGGACAAGGTCAAGTTCGGCGAGGCCGCGCAGGCCGAGACCGTGCGCAAGATGGTCGTCGCCATGGCCAAGGACCCCCGCGTCCTGGTCATCAAGCTCGCCGACCGCCTGCACAACATGCGCACCATGCGCTACCTCAAGCGCGAGAAGCAGGAGAAGAAGGCGCGCGAGACCCTGGAGATCTACGCGCCGCTCGCCCACCGCCTGGGCATGAACACCATCAAGTGGGAGCTGGAGGACCTCGCCTTCGCGATCCTCTACCCCAAGATGTACGACGAGATCGTGCGGCTCGTGGCCGAGCGCGCGCCCAAGCGCGACGAGTACCTGGCCATAGTGACCGACGAGGTGCAGAGCGACCTGCGCGCGGCCCGCATCAAGGCCACCGTCACAGGACGCCCGAAGCACTACTACAGCGTCTACCAGAAGATGATCGTCCGCGGCCGTGACTTCGCGGAGATCTACGACCTGGTGGGCATCCGCGTCCTCGTCGACACGGTCCGCGACTGCTATGCGGCACTGGGCACCGTCCACGCCCGCTGGAACCCGGTTCCGGGGCGGTTCAAGGACTACATCGCGATGCCCAAGTTCAACATGTACCAGTCGCTGCACACGACGGTGATCGGCCCCAACGGCAAGCCCGTCGAGCTCCAGATCCGTACGTTCGACATGCACCGCCGTGCCGAGTACGGCATCGCCGCGCACTGGAAGTACAAGCAGGAGGCCGTCGCCGGCGCGTCCAAGGTGCGCTCCGACCAGCCGAGGACCACCGGCAAGGACGACCACCTCAACGACATGGCGTGGCTGCGCCAGCTGCTCGACTGGCAGAAGGAGACCGAGGACCCGGGCGAGTTCCTGGAGTCCCTGCGCTTCGACCTCTCGCGCAACGAGGTGTTCGTCTTCACCCCGAAGGGCGACGTCATAGCGCTCCCCGCGGGCGCCACCCCCGTCGACTTCTCCTACGCGGTCCACACCGAGGTCGGCCACCGGACCATAGGAGCGCGGGTCAACGGGCGGCTCGTGCCCCTCGAATCGACCCTGGACAACGGCGACCTGGTGGAGGTCTTCACCTCCAAGGCGGCCGGAGCCGGACCCTCCCGGGACTGGCTGGGCTTCGTCAAGTCGCCCCGTGCCCGCAACAAGATCCGGGCCTGGTTCTCCAAGGAGCGCCGCGAAGAGGCGATCGAGCAGGGCAAGGACGCCATCGCGCGGGCCATGCGCAAGCAGAACCTGCCGATCCAGCGGATCCTCACGGGCGACTCCCTCGTCACCCTCGCGCACGAGATGCGCTACCCCGACATCTCGTCGCTCTACGCCGCCATCGGCGAGGGCCATGTCACGGCCCAGTCCGTCGTGCAGAAGCTCGTCCAGGCGCTCGGCGGCGAGGAAGCGGCCAACGAGGACATCGCCGAGAGCGCACCGCCCTCCCGCGGCCGCTCCAAGCGCCGCGCGAACGCCGATCCGGGCGTCGTGGTCAAGGGCGTCGACGACGTCTGGGTCAAGCTGGCGCGCTGCTGCACGCCGGTGCCCGGCGACCCCATCATCGGCTTCGTCACCCGCGGCAGCGGCGTCTCGGTGCACCGCAGCGACTGCGTCAACGTGGACTCCCTCTCCCGTGAGCCCGAGCGCATCCTGGAGGTCGAGTGGGCGCCCACACAGTCGTCGGTCTTCCTGGTCGCCATCCAGGTCGAGGCCCTCGACCGCTCGCGGCTGCTCTCCGACGTGACCCGGGTCCTCTCCGACCAGCACGTCAACATCCTGTCCGCGGCCGTGCAGACCTCGCGCGACCGGGTGGCCACGTCCCGCTTCACCTTCGAGATGGGCGACCCCAAGCACCTGGGCCACGTCCTCAAGGCGGTCCGCGGGGTGGAGGGCGTCTACGACGTCTACCGCGTCACGTCGGCACGCCGCCCGTAACGGTCCGCTCGCAGAGGACGACGCGCCCCGCCAGGGGCGCGGGGAACCGCGCGGAGAAGACCCGACGGTCCGCACCCGCGCGACGGCGGAACCTGGCAGACGCGACGGCGCACAGAAGCGGGCCCGGGCTTTCGGTAGCCCGGGCCCGCTCATGCACAGCTGGGACTCAGCCCCCGAACTCCTCGAGCCCCTTGAGCGCGGAATCCAGCAGCGCCTGACGGCCGTCCAGCTCCCGCTGGAGCTTGTCCGCCTTCGCGTTGTTGTTCTGCGCACGGGCCTGCTCGATCTGGCCCGTGAGCTTGTCGACCGCCGCCTGCAGCTGACCGGTGAGGCCCGCGGCACGCGCACGTGCCTCCGGGTTCGTCCGGCGCCACTCGGTCTCCTCGGACTCCTGGAGGGCGCGCTCCACCGCCTGCATGCGGCCCTCGACCTTCGGGCGGGCGTCACGCGGCACGTGGCCGATGGCCTCCCAGCGCTCGTTGAGCGAGCGGAACGCCGCGCGGGCCGACTTCAGGTCACCGACCGGCAGGAGCTTCTCCGCCTCCGCGGCCAGCTCCTCCTTGAGCTTGAGGTTCTCGCCCTGCTCGGCGTCGCGCTCCGCGAAGACCGAACTGCGGGCCGCGAAGAACACGTCCTGGGCGCCGCGGAAGCGGTTCCACAGATCGTCCTCGTGCTCGCGCTGCGCGCGGCCCGCCGCCTTCCAGTCCGTCATCAGCTCGCGGTACCGGGCCGCCGTGACGCCCCAGTCCTGCGAGCCCGACAGCGCCTCGGCCTCGGCGACCAGCTGCTCCTTCACCTTGCGGGCCTCCTCGCGCTGCGCGTCGAGCGCCGCGAAGTGCGCCTTGCGGCGCTTGGAGAACGCCGACCGGGCGTGCGAGAAGCGGTGCCACAGCTCGTCGTCCGACTTGCGGTCGAGCCGCGGCAGCCCCTTCCAGATGTCCACCAGGGCCCGCAGCCGCTCGCCGGCCGCCCGCCACTGCTCGGACTGGGCCAGCTCCTCCGCCTCGACGACCAGCGCCTCCTTGGAGTGCCGCGCCTCGTCGGACTGCTTGGCCTTCTGGACCTTGCGCTCCTCGCGGCGCGCCTCGACCGACTCCACCAGCTTGTCGAGCCGCTTGCCCAGCGCGTCGAGGTCGCCGACCGCGTGCGCGTCCGTGACCTGCTCCCGCAGGTGCTCGATGGCGGCCGAGGCGTCCTTCGCCGACAGGTCGGTCGTCTGCACCCGGCGCTCGAGGAGCCCGATCTCGACGACCAGACCGTCGTACTTGCGCTTGAAGTAGGCCAGGGCCTCATCAGGAGAGCCTGCCTGCCACGAGCCGACGACTCGCTCACTGCCGTCGGCCGAACGCACGTACACGGTCCCCGTCTCGTCGACGCGGCCCCACGGGTCGCTGCTCACAGCGCCTCCTCCACATGATGCCTGCGGGGGACTCGTGGGCCCCCGGGCATCGTCCACAGTTTCGTCACGGCCAACATAGGCGACCGGCGGGGCGGCTGTCCGCATCCCGTGCGACCGAAGTTTGGCAGCTGGCAGGTCAGGACTTGGTCACGGTCCCCTTGTTGATCACCACGGTCGCGTTCGGCGCGGTGTTGCCGGTGGTCTGGTCGGCAGGCTGCGCCCCCGCCTTGGCGATCTTGTCCAGAACCTTCATGCCGGAGTCGGAGATGGTTCCGAACGGGGTGTACGTCGCGGGGAGCTTGCTGTCCTTGTAGACGAGGAAGAACTGGCTTCCGCCCGTGTGCTTCTGGCCGGTGTTCGCCATCGCGATGGTGCCCGCGGGGAACGTGTACAGCTGCGTGCCCTGCTGCTTCTCCGCCTTCTTCAGGGAGGCGTCCTTCAGGTTCTCGTCCGGGATCGTGTACCCCGGGCCGCCCTGGCCGGTGCCGGTCGGGTCACCGCACTGCAGGACGTAGATGCCCTCGCTGGTGAGCCGGTGGCACTTGGTGTGGTCCAGGAAGCCCTTGCCCAACAGGTAGTTGAACGAGTTGACCGTGTGCGGGGCGGCCGACGCCTTCAGGTCGACGGTGATGTCGCCGCAGGTCGTGGCGAGCTTCATCGCGTAGTCCGCGGACTTGTCGATGGTCATCGCCGGCTCCTTCTTCCAGGTAGCCGTCTTCGCCTTGCCCGCGGCGGGCTTCGCGCACGGGTCTGGGGCCTTCGACGCCGACGCCGACGGGCTCGCACTCGGCTCGGAGCCGGCCGTCGACTTCTTGTCGTCGCTCTTGAAGGCCCCGGCGGCGTAGGCGCCGCCCGTGCCCAGAACGGCGACCGCGAGCACCGCGGCGATCACGGTGTTACGGGTACGCGCCTTGCGTCGCGCGCTCTGCCGCCGCTGCTGCTGGCGCAGGAACTTCTCCCGGGCGAGCTGACGCTGCCGCTGATCCTTGGTGACCACCGGGTGTTCTCCTCGTACGTCTCGTGACCGTGTTCTTCGCGGGTCGGACCGTCGGTTGGTGCCCCGTACCGTATATGGGTTCGCTGTGGAAACGGCAGCGCCGGTAGGCTTTGATCCGCCGCATTCCGTTGTTCTGACGGCATACCGACGACATTCCGACGACATACGAAGGACGATCGTGCTGATTGCCGGGTTCCCCGCCGGGGCCTGGGGCACCAACTGTTATCTGGTTGCCCCCGCCGCGGGTGAGGAGTGCGTGATCATCGACCCGGGCCACCAGGCCACCCAGGGAGTCGAGGAAGCGCTGAAGAAGCACCGGCTCAAGCCGGTCGCCGTCGTCCTCACCCACGGGCACATCGACCATGTCGCCTCGGTCGTCCCGGTCTGCGGTGCGCACGACGTGCCCGCGTTGATCCACCCCGCCGACCGCTACATGATGAGCGACCCGGAGAAGGCGCTGGGCCGCTCGATCGGCGCGCAGCTGATGGGCGAGCTCACCGTGGGGGAGCCCGACGACGTACGGGAGCTGTCCGACGGCGCGGCCCTGAAGCTCGCGGGACTCGACTTCACCGTCGCGCACGCGCCCGGCCATACCAAGGGGTCGGTGACCTTCCGGATGCCCGAGACCGCGGACGTTCCGCCGGTGTTCTTCTCGGGCGACCTGCTCTTCGCCGGCTCCATCGGCCGCACCGACCTGCCCGGCGGCTCCATGGACGACATGCTCGGATCGCTGGGCCGCGTGTGCCTGCCGCTCGACGACTCGACCGTGGTCCTCTCCGGGCACGGCTCCCAGACCACCATCGGCCAGGAGCGCGCCACCAACCCGTATCTGCGGCAGGTGGCCGCCGCCGGCCAGGGACCCTCGACCGAGGCTCCCCGACGAGGAATGTGACGAGAAGACCTCCCGTGAGCACCTTTCAGGCCCCCAAGGGCACGTACGACCTGATCCCGCCGGACTCCGCCAAGTACCTCGCGGTGCGCGAGGCGATCTCCGGGCCGCTGCGCAACTCCGGCTACGGCTACATCGAGACCCCCGGCTTCGAGAACGTCGAGCTGTTCGCGCGCGGCGTCGGCGAGTCCACCGACATCGTCACCAAGGAGATGTACGCCTTCGAGACCAAGGGCGGCGACAAGCTCGCCCTGCGCCCCGAAGGCACCGCGTCCGTGCTGCGCGCGGCCCTGGAGGCCAACCTGCACAAGGCGGGCAACCTCCCGGTCAAGCTCTGGTACTCGGGCTCGTACTACCGCTACGAGCGCCCCCAGAAGGGCCGCTACCGCCACTTCTCGCAGGTCGGCGCCGAGGCGATCGGGGCCGAGGACCCGGCGCTGGACGCCGAGTTGATCATCCTGGCCGACCAGGCGTACCGCTCGCTCGGCCTGCGCGACTTCCGCATCCTGCTCAACTCGCTGGGCGACAAGGAGTGCCGTCCCGTCTACCGGGCCGCCCTCCAGGACTTCCTGCGCGGCCTCGACCTCGACGAGGAGACGCTGCGCCGCGCCGAGATCAACCCGCTGCGCGTCCTCGACGACAAGCGGGCCGACGTGCAGAAGCAGCTCGTGGGCGCCCCCTCGCTGCGTGACTACCTGTGCGACGCCTGCAAGGCGTACCACGAGCAGGTGCGTGAGCTGCTCCTCGCCGAGGGCGTCGCCTTCGAGGACGACGAGAAGCTCGTGCGGGGCCTGGACTACTACACCCGTACGACCTTCGAGTTCGTCCACGACGGGCTCGGCTCGCAGTCCGCGGTGGGCGGCGGCGGCCGCTACGACGGCCTGTCCGAGATGATCGGCGGCCCGTCGCTGCCGTCCGTCGGCTGGGCCCTCGGCGTCGACCGCACGGTCCTCGCCCTGGAGGCGGAGGGCATCGCGCTCGAACTGCCCGCCACCACCAGCGTCTTCGCGGTGCCGCTCGGCGACGAGGCGCGCCGCGTGCTCTTCGCCAAGGTGACCGAGTTGCGCAAGGCCGGCGTCTCGGCGGACTTCTCGTTCGGCGGCAAGGGGCTCAAGGGCGCCATGAAGAACGCCAACCGGTCCGGTGCCCGCTACACGATCGTCGCCGGTGAGCGGGATCTCGCCGAGGGCGTCGTGCAGCTCAAGGACATGGAGTCCGGCGAGCAGAGCGCGGTCGCGGTGGAGGAGATCGTGACCGTCCTGAAGGACAAGCTCGGCTGATCCTCCCGGCAGCGGGGTCCGGGCGCGCCCCGGGCCCCGCTTATGCGGATCGAACGGTGAAGAGCGGGGCCCGTACGGCACAATGACCCTGCCCGCAGGCCCCACCCCTCACCTACGGATCGGCGTGATGAGCAAGACGAGCAGGACGAGCCAGTCTCCGTCAGCAAGCGACAGCGTCTCTCACGACAGCGGCGCCGGGGACGCCCCGCGTTCCGTCGGTGCCAGTCGCGCGTTCGCCCTGCTCCTGGTGATCACCGGGGCGGCGGGCGTGCTCGCCGCATGGGTCATCACGCTCGACAAGTTCAAGCTCCTCGAGGACCCGAACTTCACGCCGGGCTGCTCCATCAACCCGGTCATCTCCTGCGGCAGCATCATGAAGAGCGACCAGGCGTCGGTTTTCGGCTTCCCGAACCCGATGCTCGGACTCGCGGCGTACGCCATCGTGATCTGCGTCGGCATGAGCCTGCTCGCGAGGGCGAGCTTCCCGCGCTGGTACTGGCTCGTCTTCAACGCGGGCTGCCTCTTCGGCGTCGGCTTCGTGACCTGGCTCCAGTTCCAGTCCCTGTACCGGATCAACGCGCTGTGCCTGTGGTGCTCGCTGGCGTGGGTCGCCACCATCCTGATGTTCTGGTACGTCACGTCGTTCAACATTCGCAACGACTTCCTGCCCGCGCCGCGCTGGCTCAAGACGTTCTTCGCGGACTTCACCTGGGCGCTGCCCGTCGTGCACATCGGCATCATCGCCGTGCTGATCCTCACGCGCTGGGGCGACAAGCTCTGGGCCTGACCGCCGCCCAAGGCGTTGTCACTGCCGTGACATAGGGTTTTCCTCGTGGAGCCCGACCTGTTCACCGCCGCAGCCGAAGACCGCCAGGAGAAGGACCCGTCCGCGAGCCCCCTGGCCGTACGGATGCGCCCGCGCACCCTCGACGAAGTCGTCGGGCAGCAGCACCTGCTCAAGCAGGGCTCACCGCTGCGCCGCCTGGTCGGCGAGGGCGGCAGCGGCCCGGCCGGGGTGTCGTCGGTGATCCTGTGGGGCCCGCCCGGCACCGGCAAGACGACGTTGGCGTACGTCGTCTCGAAGGCCACGAACAAGCGGTTCGTGGAGCTGTCCGCGATCACCTCGGGCGTCAAGGAGGTCCGCGCCGTCATCGAGGGCGCCCGGCGCGCGATGGGCGGCCACGGCAAGGAGACCGTCCTCTTCCTCGACGAGATCCACCGCTTCAGCAAGGCCCAGCAGGACTCGCTGCTGCCCGCCGTGGAGAACCGCTGGGTGACGCTGATCGCGGCGACCACGGAGAACCCCTACTTCTCGGTGATCTCCCCGCTGCTCTCCCGCTCCCTCCTGCTGACCCTCGAACCGCTCACCGACGACGACCTGCGGAGCCTGCTGGCCCGCGCGCTCACCGAGGAGCGGGGCCTGGCCTCCGCCCTGACGCTCGACGCGGACGCCGAGGAGCACCTGCTGCGGGTCGCGGGCGGCGACGCGCGCCGCGCGCTGACCGCCCTGGAAGCGGCGGCGGGCGCGGCCCTCGACAAGGGCGAGGAGTCCGTCACCCTCGAAAGCGTCGAGGAGACGGTCGACCGCGCGGCGGTGAAGTACGACCGCGACGGCGACCAGCACTACGACGTGGCGAGCGCCCTGATCAAGTCGATCCGCGGCTCCGACGTGGACGCGGCCCTGCACTATCTGGCCCGCATGATCGAGGCCGGTGAGGACCCGCGTTTCATCGCCCGCCGTCTCATGATCTCGGCCAGCGAGGACATCGGGCTCGCCGATCCGACGGCGCTGCCCCTCGCGGTCGCCGCGGCCCAGGCCGTCGCGATGATCGGCTTCCCCGAGGCCGCCCTCACCCTGAGCCACACCACGATCGCCCTCGCCCTCGCCCCGAAGTCGAACGCGGCGACGACGGCCATCGGCGCCGCCATGGAGGACGTACGCAAGGGGCTCGCAGGACCGGTCCCGCCGCACCTGCGGGACGGCCACTACAAGGGCGCCGCCAAGCTCGGCCACGCGCAGGGCTATGTGTACCCGCACGACGTGCCCGGCGGCATCGCGGCGCAGCAGTACGCGCCGGACGCCATCGCCGGGCGCCGCTACTACGAGCCGACGCGGTACGGTGCGGAGGCGCGGTACGCGGATGTGGTGGAGCGGGTCAGGGAGCGGCTGCGCGGCGAATCGGGCGGATGATCCGCGTGATCCGGTGCCCGGCGATCCGCCCCCGGTCCATCCGGTAGACTTCTGCGAAGTGCTGCGTCCCGCGCCCGGTGTCCCGAAAGGGAGACCGGCACCACCAGAGCGGGACATCCAGCCGGATCCCCCACACCGTCAGGCAAGGGGATCCAGGAGCGTCGCGCACCGTCGAAGGTGTCGCGGGCAGCCCACCACCCTCCCGTACTGCGGGGACCGGTCGGTGGGCCACTCGCGTGCTGCACGTATGTGCCCAGCCCCGGGAGCGGCTGCCTTGCCCGTCCTTGTGACGCGCAGGGTTTCCCGAGCTGCGGATGCGACCTCCCCAAACCCTGGTGAAGCCGTATTCGCATCGAAAAACATGAGGTGTTTGGTTCATGACGAACCAGTCCCGCCCCAAGGTCAAGAAGTCGCGTGCCCTCGGTATCGCGCTGACCCCGAAGGCCGTCAAGTACTTCGAGGCCCGCCCCTACCCGCCGGGCGAGCACGGCCGTGGCCGCAAGCAGAACTCGGACTACAAGGTCCGTCTGCTGGAGAAGCAGCGTCTGCGCGCGCAGTACGACATCAGCGAGAAGCAGATGGCCCGCGCCTACGACCGCGCCAAGAAGGCCGAAGGCAAGACCGGCGAGGCCCTGGTCATCGAGCTGGAGCGTCGTCTCGACGCCCTGCTGCTGCGTTCGGGCATCGCCCGCACGATCTACCAGGCCCGTCAGATGGTCGTCCACGGCCACATCGAGGTCAACGGTGGCAAGGTCGACAAGCCGTCGTTCCGCGTCCGTCCCGACGACGTCGTGATGGTCCGCGAGCGCAGCCGCGAGAAGCCGCTGTTCCAGGTCGCGCGTGAGGGTGGCTTCGCCCCCGACGGCGAGACCCCGCGTTACCTCCAGGTCAACCTGAAGGCCCTGGCCTTCCGTCTGGACCGTGACCCGAACCGCAAGGAGATCCCCGTGATCTGCGACGAGCAGCTCGTCGTCGAGTACTACGCCCGCTGACCACCAGCGGACGTAGCTCACCCTGCGTTTCAGCCCGTCGTCTCCCCGCCGTTCGCGGTGGGGGAGGCGGCGGGTTCACGCGTTCCGGGGGCGCTCGCCCGGCCGGGACGCGCCATCGCCGCCACTCGCCGGTGCTCGCCCCGGCCGAGCGCCCGGGCCACCGCCTCGTCGTGCCCCAGCCGCTCGCCCGCCCGCGCCAGTTCGTCGAAGCGGACATCGCCGAGGTCCGCGCGGGCCCGCGTCTCGCAGAGCTGGTGCGGCTCGTTGTAATGGCCCGAGCCGAACAGCGGCAGCCCGACCGACGGCCAGATCCCGCCCGCCGCGCCCTGCAGCACCGCGGCCTCCGCGGCGTCCCCCTCGGTCAGCGTGATCAGGGCGAGCAGCTCCATCGACAGCACCGTGCCGAGCAGATCGTGGAACTCGTGGTCGATGGCCAGGCACTCCTCCAGGAGCGCACGGGCCCGGGCCAGATCGCCGCCGTGCCAGGCCGCGTACGCCAGGACATAGAGCGCGTACGCCATGGTCCAGCGCTCCCCGTGGTCCGCACAGACCTGCCGCACGTCCTCGCACAGCGCCACGGCCTGCTCCAGATCTCCCTGGAACGCCACCGCCATCGCCAGCTCGACCTGTCCCATCAGCACGTTGCTGTTGAGCTCGCCGATCTCGCGGTAACCGGCCAGCGCCGACCGCAGCAGCCGCTCGGCGCGCGGCATGTCGTCCGTCACGAGGGCCAGGCAGCCGGTGCGGTGCACCGCGTACGCGAGCGCCGTCGCGTCACCGCCGCGCTCCGCCTCGTCATGGCACTCCTGGAGCGCCGCCAGGGCGGCCACGGTGTCGCCCTGCAGGATCGCCACGTACCCGAGCACCCACAGCGCCTTGAGGCGGGAGGAGCCGTACACCAGGGCGCCGTCCCCGTCGGCGGGGTCGTCCGGTTCGACGCTGCGCTCCAGCCAGTGCCGCCCCTCCGTGAGCCGCCCGCAGCCGGCCCAGTAGAACCACAGGGTTCCCGCCAGATACTGGCCCAGATGCGTCTCGCCCGGCTCGGTGAGGCAGAACTCGAGAGCCGTCCGCAGGTTCGGCAGCTCCGCGTCGATCCGCGCCGCCACCTCGCCCTGCCGCGGCGAGAACCAGTCCAGCTCGCACCAGGTCGCCAGGCCCATGTACCAGTCCCGGTGCCGACGCCGCATCCGGCAGCCGTCGCCGATCTGCTCCAGCCACTCGGCGCCGTACGCCCGCACCGTGTCCAGCATCCGGTAGCGCACCCCGGCCGCCGACTCCTCGCGGATCACCACGGACTGCGCGAGCAACTCGTGCAGCACGTCCAGGACCGCGTCCCCGGGCAGTCCCTCGCCGCCGCAGATGTACTCGGCCGCCTCCAGGTCGAACTGGCCGGAGAAGACGGAGAGCCGCGCCCACAGCAGCCGCTCCTGCGCGGTGCACAGCTCGTGGCTCCAGCCGATCGCCGTACGCAGCGTCTGGTGGCGCGGCAGCGCGTCCCGGCCGCCGCCCGTCAGCAGCCGGAACCGATCGTCCAGGCGCTCCATCAGCTGGGTCGGCGACAGGGCCCGCAGCCGCCCCGCCGCCAGCTCCACCGCCAGCGGCAGACAGTCCAGGCGCCGGCACACCTCGCGCACGTCCGACAGGTGGCCGTCGTCCAGGGCGAAGCCGGGCAGCAGCGCCGCCGGGTCGGTGAAGAGCTCCACCGCGTCCTGCGCCGTCAGCGGCGCCAGCGGGAACAGGTGCTCGCCCTCCAGCGCCAGTGGCCTGCGGCCGACCGCGAGGACCCGCAGCCCCGGCGCGGCCCGCAACAGGTCCCGTACGAGGGAGGCGCACGCGTCCACCAGATGTTCGAACCCGTCGACGACGAGCAGGAGCCGCCGCTCGGCGAGGTGGTCGACCAGAACCTGGCGCGGCGGCCGGGTGGTGTGGTCGGTCAGGCCGAGCGCCTCCAGGACCGTGTACTCGACGAGCTCCGGCCGGCGCACCGCGGCCAGCTCCACCCGCCACACACCGTCCCGGCGCACCCGCTCCGGCGTGCGGGCGGCGACGTGCGCCGCGAACCGGGACTTGCCGACACCACCGGCGCCGGTGACCGTCACCAGACGCGCGGTCCTCAGCGTCCTGTGCAGCGCGCCGAGTTCGGCCCCACGACCGACGAAACGGTTCATCTCATGGGGCAGGTTGCCGGGGCGCGGGGGCCCGGCCGAAGGGCCGGCGGGGCGCGGAATGCGTCGCATGAAGCACGGAGCGTACCCATCCGTACTCACTCCGTACAATCGCTCCGGCCGGACCGGCCCCGCGCGGAACCGGAATACGGTACGGAGAGCGCGGCGGGTCGCGATAGGCTCGGGGGACGACTTTTCGATGCTCAGCGGTGTCCGGCCGGCCGGATCGGCGACATCGGCGGAGCGGCAACAGACGGTGACGAGCTAGGGAGCGGTGCCAAGTGTCCGGTGGAGAGGTGGCCGGGATCCTGGTGGCTGTCTTCTGGGCGATCCTGGTCTCCTTCCTCGCGGTGGCGCTCGCGAGGCTGGCCCAGACGCTCAGGGCGACCACGAAGCTGGTCGCGGACGTGACCGAGCAGGCCGTCCCGCTGCTCGCCGACGCCTCCACCGCGGTGCGCTCCGCCCAGACCCAGATCGACCGGGTCGACGCCATCGCCTCGGACGTCCAGGAAGTCACGTCGAACGCGTCGGCGCTCTCCTCCACCGTGGCCTCCACCTTCGGGGGCCCGCTGGTCAAGGTGGCCGCGTTCGGTTACGGGGTGCGCCGGGCCATCGGCGGCCGCACCAAGGACGCGCCCGTCAAGCAGACCCGTCGCACCGTGATCGTGGGACGCCCGGTCGCGAAGGCGCGCCGGGCCGAGCGGGCCAACCGGAATAAGAAGGACTGACCCAGCGATGTTCCGCCGTACCTTCTGGTTCACCGCGGGCGCCGCCGCCGGCGTGTGGGCCACCACCAAGGTCAACCGCAAGATCAGGCAGCTGACGCCCGAGAGCCTCGCCGCGCAGGCCGCCAACAAGGCGGTCGAGGCGGGTCACAGGCTCAAGGACTTCGCTCTCGACGTCCGCGACAACATGGCCGACCGCGAGGCCCAGCTCGGCGACGCCCTGGGCCTCAGCGGCCCGGCCGATCCCGAACCGCCCGCGCGCCGCTTCGCGATCGTCGAGAACCACACCACGACATCCCCCAAGTACATCGAGAACAATCGGAATGAGGACCACTGATGGAGTCGGCTGAAATCCGTCGCCGCTGGCTGAGCTTCTTCGAGGAGCGTGGCCACAAGGTCGTGCCCTCGGCGTCGCTCATCGCGGACGACCCGACTCTGCTGCTCGTGCCGGCGGGCATGGTCCCCTTCAAGCCGTACTTCCTGGGCGAGGTCAAGCCGCCCGCCCCGCGCGCCACCAGCGTGCAGAAGTGCGTGCGGACGCCGGACATCGAAGAGGTCGGCAAGACGACCCGCCACGGCACGTTCTTCCAGATGTGCGGCAACTTCTCGTTCGGTGACTACTTCAAGGAAGGCGCCATCACCTACGCCTGGGAGCTGCTCACCACGCCCCAGGACAAGGGTGGTTACGGTCTGGAGCCGGAGAAGCTCTGGATCACCGTCTACCTCGACGACGACGAGGCCGAGCGGATCTGGCACGAGGTCGTCGGCGTGCCCAAGGAGCGCATCCAGCGCCTGGGCAAGAAGGACAACTTCTGGTCCATGGGCGTCCCCGGACCCTGCGGCCCCTGCTCCGAGATCAACTACGACCGCGGCCCCGAGTTCGGTGAAGAGGGCGGCCCGATCGTCAACGACGAGCGGTACGTGGAGATCTGGAACCTGGTCTTCATGCAGTACGAGCGCGGCCAGGGCATCGGCAAGGAGGACTTCGAGATCCTCGGTGACCTGCCGTCGCAGAACATCGACACGGGTCTGGGCCTCGAGCGTCTCGCCATGATCCTCCAGGGCGTACAGAACATGTACGAGACGGACACCCTGCGCGTCGTCATGGACAAGGCCACCGAGCTGACAGGCGTCCGCTACGGCGGCAAGCACGAGACGGACGTCTCGCTGCGCGTCGTCGCCGACCACATCCGCACCTCCGCCATGCTCATCGGCGACGGCGTGACCCCCGGCAACGAGGGCCGCGGTTACGTGCTGCGCCGCATCATGCGCCGCGCCATCCGCAACATGCGCATCCTCGGCGCCACCGGCCCGGTCGTGAACGACCTGATCGGCGTCGTCATCGACACGATGGGGCTGCAGTACCCGGAGCTGGTCACCGACCGCAAGCGCATCGAGACCGTCGCCCTCGCCGAGGAGGCCGCGTTCCTCAAGGCCCTCAAGGGCGGCACGAACATCCTCGACAGCGCGGTCTCCGAGACCAAGGCCGCGGGGAAGACGGTCCTCGCCGGTGACCAGGCGTTCCTGCTCCACGACACCTGGGGCTTCCCGATCGACCTCACCCTGGAGATGGCCGCCGAGCAGGGCCTCTCGGTGGACGAGGACGGCTTCCGGCGCCTGATGAAGGAGCAGCGGGAGCGCGCCAAGGCGGACGCCCAGGCCAAGAAGACCGGCCACGCCGACATGGGCGCCTACCGTGAGATCGCGGACGCCGCCGGCGCCACGGACTTCATCGGCTACTCCTCGACCGTCGGCGAGTCCACCGTCGTCGGCCTGCTGGTGAACGGCGTCTCGTCGCCCGCCGCCACCGAGGGCGACGAGGTCGAGGTCGTCCTCGACCGCACCCCCTTCTACGCCGAGGGCGGCGGCCAGATCGGCGACACCGGCCGCATCAAGCTGGACAGCGGCGCGGTCATCGAGATCCGCGACTGCCAGAAGCCGGTCCCCGGCGTCTACGTCCACAAGGGCGTCGTCCAGGTCGGCGAGGTGACCGTCGGCGCCCCGGCCCAGGCCGTCATCGACGTGAACCGCCGCCGCGCCATCGCCCGCGCCCACTCCGCGACGCACCTCACCCACCAGGCGCTGCGCGACGCGCTCGGCCCGACGGCCGCCCAGGCCGGTTCGGAGAACCAGCCGGGCCGCTTCCGCTTCGACTTCGGTTCGCCGTCCGCCGTGCCCACGGCCGTGATGACGGACGTCGAGCAGAAGATCAACGAGGTGCTGGCCCGCGAGCTCGACGTGCAGGCCGAGGTCATGTCGATCGACGACGCCAAGAAGCAGGGCGCCATCGCCGAGTTCGGCGAGAAGTACGGCGAGCGCGTGCGCGTCGTCACCATCGGCGACTTCTCCAAGGAGCTGTGCGGCGGCACCCACGTGCACAACACGGCTCAGCTCGGCCTGGTGAAGCTGCTCGGCGAATCGTCGATCGGCTCCGGTGTGCGCCGGATCGAGGCCCTGGTCGGCGTCGACGCGTACAACTTCCTCGCCAAGGAGCACACGGTCGTCGCCCAGCTCCAGGAGCTGGTCAAGGGCCGCGCCGACGAGCTGCCCGAGAAGATCTCCTCGATGCTCGGCAAGCTCAAGGACGCCGAGAAGGAGATCGAGAAGTTCCGCGCGGAGAAGGTCCTCCAGGCCGCCGGCGGGCTCGTCGACTCCGCCAAGGACGTCCGCGGCGTCGCCCTCGTCACCGGCCAGGTGCCGGACGGCACGTCCGCCGACGACCTGCGCAAGCTGGTCCTCGACGTCCGTGGCCGCATCCAGGGCGGCCGCCCCGCGGTCGTCGCCCTCTTCACCACGGCGGGCGGCAAGCCGCTCACGGTCATCGCCACGAACGACGCGGCGCGCGACCGCGGCCTCAAGGCCGGTGACCTGGTGCGCACCGCCGCCAAGACGCTCGGCGGCGGTGGCGGCGGCAAGCCGGACGTCGCCCAGGGCGGCGGCCAGAACCCGGCCGCCATCGGCGACGCCATCGACGCCGTCGAGCGCCTCGTCGGGGAGACGGCCAACTGATGCGCAGAGGCCGCCGGCTTGCGATCGACGTCGGGGACGCCCGGATCGGGGTCGCGTCCTGCGACCCCGACGGGATCCTCGCGACTCCTGTCGAGACGGTGCCGGGACGCGATGTCCCGGCCGCCCACCGGCGGCTGCGCCAGCTCGTCGAGGAGTACGAGCCGATCGAGGTCGTCGTCGGCCTCCCTCGCTCCCTCAAGGGGGGCGAGGGCCCGGCGGCCGTCAAGGTCCGCGGTTTCACGGCGGAGCTGGCGCGCGGCATCGCCCCCGTCCCGGTGCGACTGCTGGACGAGAGGATGACCACAGTGACGGCCAGTCAGGGCCTGCGCGCCTCGGGCGTCAAGTCCAAAAAGGGCCGCTCTGTCATCGACCAGGCGGCCGCCGTCATCATCCTCCAGCAGGCCCTGGAGTCCGAACGGGCGTCAGGAACTGCGCCGGGCGAGGGCGTCGAAGTGGTTGTCTGATCGCGATACGGTAACGTTCCGCGCGACCGGCGGTGTTCGAACAGCCGCCGCACAGCATCAAGAGGCGGAACGGTTGCCCTCCTGACCGATCCGGACATGGGCTCCTCCCCGCCTCGCGGCTTGTAGGGGATCGATGACTGAGTATGGCCGGGGCCAAGGCTCCGAACCGTGGCACCCCGAGGACCCGTTGTACGGGGACCAGGGGTGGGGGCAGCAGGCCGGAGCCGGCCAGCCTGCCTACGGCGGCCAGGGGCAGTACGACCCGCAGCAGCCGCAGCAGCAGGCGTACGAAGGTGACTGGGGGACGGGACACCAATCCGGGTACGGCCAGGGCCCGGCGTACGGGCAGGACCCGAACTATGGGCACCAGGACCCGAACTACGGACAGCAGGACCCGAACTACGGGCAGGACCCCGGATACGGTCAGCAGGCGTACGGCGGTCAGCAGGGGCAGGGCGGCTGGGACGCCACCGGCGCGCACGGCCAGGTCCCGTACGGCTCCGACCCCATGGACCCCTACGACACGGGCCGGCCCGCCGCGTACGGCGGCGAACAGCCGGACTACTACAACACCCCCGGCGCCTACCCGCCGCCCGAGCCGCCGGGCCGGCGCCGCGCGCCCGAACCGGAACCCGAACCGGAGTGGGACGCGGGCCCCGACCAGGGTGAGCACGCGTTCTTCAGCGATGAGGGCGACGAGGACGACGACGAGCGGGAGAGCCGCAGCAGCCGGCGCGGACGCGGCGGCAAGAAACCGAAGAAGCGGCGCAGCGGCTGTGCCTGCCTGGTCCTGACCGTGGTCTTCGCGGCCGGGGTCGGCGGCGTCGGTTACTTCGGCTACCAGTTCTACCAGGACCGGTTCGGCTCGGCGCCCGACTACGAGGGCGAGGGGAACGGCGAGACGGTCACCGTCGTCATCCCCAAGGGCGCGCTGGGCACGGTCATCGGCCAGGAGCTGAAGAAGGCCGGTGTGGTGCAGAGCGTCGACGCGTTCGTCGCCGCGCAGGCGGCGGACGCCCAGGGCAAGACGATCCAGGCCGGCGCCTACCTGATGCAGAAGAAGATGTCGGCGGCGAGCGCCGTCGATCTGATGCTCAGCCCCAAGAGCCAGGCCAACCTGACGATCCCCGAGGGCACGCGCAACGCCACGGTCTACGCGAAGATCGACGAGCAGCTCAAGGTGGCCAAGGGCACGACGGCCGCGGTCGCGAAGAAGGAGTACAAGAGCCTCGGCCTGCCCGCCTGGGCGACGAACCACCCCGGCGTGAAGGACCCGCTCGAAGGCTTCCTCTACCCCTCGCGCTACGCGGCCGCCCAGGGCATGAAGCCCGAGGACGTCCTGAAGGACATGATCTCCCGGGCCAACGACAAGTACGCCGAGCTCGGCCTGGAGAAGCGGGCCGACAGCCTCGGCCTCGACGGTCCGTGGCAACTGCTCACCGTGGCCAGCCTCGCGCAGGCCGAGGGCACCAGCCACGACGATTACCGCAAGATGGCCGAAGTCGTCTACAACCGCCTCAAGCCGGGCAACGCGCAGACCAACGGCATGCTCGAGTTCGACTCCACGTACAACTACGTGAAGAACCAGAGCAAGATCGACCTCACCCTCGGTGAGCTGCGCAAGTACGACAACCGCTACAACACGTACTTCTACAAGGGCCTGCCGCCCGGACCGATCGGGAACCCCGGGGAGGAAGCGCTCAAGGGCGCTCTCGACCCGACCCGGGACGGTTGGTACTACTTCATCTCGATGGACGGCAAGACCAGCAAGTTCACCAAGACCAACGCGGACCACCAGAAGCTGGTCGACCAGTGGAACGCGTCGAGGAACAACGACTGATGTCAGCAGAGCGCAGGGCGGCCGTACTCGGCTCGCCCATCGCCCACTCCCTCTCCCCGCAGCTGCACAACGCGGCCTACGCGGCGCTGGGTCTGGACAACTGGACGTACGACCGTTTCGACGTCGACGAGGCAGCCCTGGACGGTTTCCTCGCGGCGCTGGGGCCGCAGTGGGCCGGACTGTCGCTGACCATGCCCCTCAAACGGGCCGTCATCCCTCTGCTCGACGCGGTCACCGACACCGCGGCGTCCGTGGAGGCGGTGAACACCGTGGTGTTCCACCCCGACGGGCGGCGGACCGGCGACAACACCGACATCCCGGGGCTCGTGGCCGCGCTCCACGAGCGCGGCGTCGACAAGGTCGAATCGGCCGCGATCCTCGGCGCGGGCGCCACCGCCTCCTCGGCGCTCGCCGCGCTCTCCCGTATCTGCTCCGGTGAGGTCGTCGCCTACGTACGCAGCGCCCGGCGGGCCGCGGAGATGCGCGGCTGGGGCGAGCGGCTCGGGGTCGCGGTGCGCACCGCCGACTGGGCGGACGCGGCGCGGGCCTTCGAGGCGCCGCTGGTGATCTCCACGACACCCAAGGGCGGCACGGACCACCTGACGGACGAGGTGCCCGAACGGGTGGGGACCTTGTTCGACGTGGTGTACGAGCCCTGGCCGACGGCGCTCGCCGCGGCCTGGCAGCAGCGGGGAGGCCCGGTGCTGAGCGGCCTTGACCTGCTCGTGCACCAGGCCGTCGCCCAGTTCGAACAGTTCACCGGCGAGACGCGGCCGGTGCTCGCCACCATGCGCGAGGCGGGGCTGCGCGCGCTCGGCTGATCCCTGGACGCCTCGTCCGGAGGGCGGACAGGGCGACAGCCCAGCTGCGGGGCATGGGAGGATCGGGGAGACACGGTGGGCGGGCCGCGCACCCGATGCCCGCCCGTCGAGCCGTAACGCAGAGCGCGAGCATGAGGGAGCACCGTTGAGCAGGTTGCGCTGGCTGACCGCGGGGGAGTCGCACGGACCCGCACTTGTCGCGACGCTGGAGGGGCTTCCCGCCGGCGTTCCGATCACCACGGAGATGGTGGCGGACCACCTGGCCAGGCGGCGTCTTGGATATGGGCGCGGCGCGCGGATGAAGTTCGAGCGCGACGAGATCACCTTCCTGGGCGGCGTCCGGCACGGGCTGAGCCTCGGCTCGCCGGTCGCGGTGATGGTGGGCAACACCGAGTGGCCGAAGTGGGAGCAGGTCATGGCCGCCGACCCGGTCGACCCCGAGATCCTCGCGGGCCTTGCGCGCAACGCGCCGCTGACCCGCCCCCGGCCCGGCCACGCGGACCTCGCCGGCATGCAGAAGTACGGCTTCGACGAGGCGCGGCCGATCCTGGAGCGGGCCTCGGCGCGGGAGACCGCCGCCCGCGTCGCGCTCGGCGCGATCGCCCGGTCGTACCTGAAGGAGACCGCCGGGATCGAGATCGTCAGCCACGTCGTCGAGCTGTGCTCGGTGAAGGCCCCGCAGGGTGTGTACCCGACGCCGGCCGACGTGGCGAAGCTGGACGCCGACCCGCTGCGCTGCCTCGACGCCGACGCGTCGAAGGCGATGGTCGCGGAGGTCGACCAGGCCCACAAGGACGGTGACACCCTCGGCGGCGTCGTCGAGGTGCTGGCCTACGGCGTGCCCGTGGGCCTCGGCTCGCACGTGCACTGGGACCGCAAGCTGGACGCCCGCCTGGCCGGTGCCCTCATGGGTATCCAGGCCATCAAGGGCGTCGAGATCGGGGACGGCTTCGACCTGGCGCGCGTGCCCGGCTCGCAGGCGCACGACGAGATCGTGCGGACTCCGGAGGGCATCCGCCGGGTCTCCGGCCGGGCGGGCGGCACCGAGGGCGGTCTGACCACCGGTGAGCTGCTGCGGGTCCGTGCCGCGATGAAGCCGATCGCGACCGTGCCCCGCGCCCTGAAGACCGTGGACGTCGCCACCGGCGAGGCCACGCAGGCCCACCACCAGCGCTCCGACGTCTCCGCGGTCCCGGCCGCCGGGATCGTCGCCGAGGCCATGGTCGCCCTGGTCCTCGCGGACGCGGTGGCGGAGAAGTTCGGCGGTGACAGCGTGCCCGAGACGCGGCGCAACGTGACCTCGTACCTCGACCACCTCCAGATCCGGTGAGCGGGCCGGACGTCGTTCTCGTCGGCCCGATGGGCGTGGGCAAGTCGACGGTGGGCGGCATGCTCGCCGAGCGCCTCGGCTCCGTCTTCCGCGACACCGACGACGACATCGTGGCCGCGCAGGGCCGCACCATCGCGGAGATCTTCGTCGACGAGGGCGAGGCCCGGTTCCGGGCCCTGGAGAAGGCCGCCGTCGCGGCGGCGCTCGCCGGGCACGACGGGGTCCTCGCCCTGGGCGGCGGCGCGATCCTCGACGCCGACACTCGGGCGCTGCTCGCCGGCCACCGTGTCGTCTACCTCTCGATGGACGTCGACGAGGCGGCCAAGCGGACCGGCCTGAACGTGGCCCGGCCGCTGCTCGCCGTCAACCCCCGCAAGCAGTGGCGGGAGCTGATGGAGGCGCGGCGGCATCTGTACACCGAGGCGGCCACGGTGGTCGTGGCCACCGACGGCCGTAGTCCCGACGAGGTGGCCCAGGCCGTCCTCGACGCACTGGAGTTGAAGCAGGCATGAGCGAGCAGTCCGAAGCCGCCGAACAGATCACCCGGATCCAGGTCGGCGGCACGGCCGGCACCGACCCGTACGAGGTGCTGGTCGGGCGCCAACTCCTGGGCGAGCTGGGCTCGTTGATCGGGGACCGGGTCAAGCGGGTCGCCATCGTGCACCCCGAGGCGCTGGCCGAGACCGGGGACGCGCTCCGCGCCGACCTGGCCGAGCAGGGCTTCGAGGTCGTCGCCATCCAGGTGCCCAACGCGGAGGAGGCGAAGACCGCCGAGGTCGCCGCCTACTGCTGGAAGGCGCTCGGGCAGTCCAACTTCACCCGCTCCGACGTCGTCGTCGGCGTCGGCGGCGGCGCCACCACGGACCTCGCCGGGTTCGTCGCGGCGACCTGGCTGCGCGGAGTGCGCTGGATCGCCGTCCCGACGACCGTGCTCGGCATGGTCGATGCCGCGGTCGGCGGCAAGACCGGCATCAACACGGCCGAGGGCAAGAACCTGGTGGGCGCCTTCCACCCGCCGGTCGGCGTGCTCTGCGACCTGGCCGCGCTCGACTCCCTCCCGGTCCACGACTACGTCTCCGGCCTCGCCGAGATCATCAAGGCCGGGTTCATCGCCGACCCGCGGATCCTGGAGCTCATCGAGGAGGACCCGCAGGCCGCGCGGACCCCGGCAGGACCGCACGCCGCCGAGCTGATCGAGCGGTCCATCAAGGTCAAGGCCGAGGTGGTCTCCGGCGACCTCAAGGAGTCGGGGCTGCGCGAGATCCTCAACTACGGGCACACCCTCGCGCACGCCATCGAGAAGAACGAGCGGTACAAGTGGCGCCACGGCGCGGCCGTCGCGGTCGGCATGCACTTCGCCGCGGAGCTCGGCCGTCTCGCCGGGCGGCTGGACGACGCGACCGCCGACCGGCACCGCACCGTCCTGGAATCCGTCGGTCTCCCGCTGAGCTACCGCTACGACCAGTGGCCCAAGCTCCTGGAGACCATGAAGGTCGACAAGAAGTCCCGCGGCGACCTGCTGCGCTTCATCGTCCTCGACGGCCTCGGCAAGCCCACCGTCCTGGAGGGCCCCGACCCCGCCGTCCTCCTCGCCGCCTATGGCGAAGTGGCCGAATAGCGCCGCTCGTTCGGACAAGGGCACTTTGTGACCTCCCCGGCCGTTCACACAACGGCGGCCGGGGGCGGTACCGTTCGGTAGCGCCCTGATCGCCGGCGCCCTTTTGACGGTTGTACGAGACGGAGTGGCACCGGATGCAGCACGCAGTGGGGTCTCCGCTGCCACCGCCCCATCGGCCGGGGCAGGGACCGGCCGGCCCCTGGCCCGTGGCGCCCCAGGCGCAGCAGCACCCCGGAGCGCCCGGCTTCACCGGCGCCCCGCACCCTCCGCACCTCCCGCCGCACGCGCAGACGCCCCAGGCCCCGCACCCGCCGGCCCCGCCGCAGCGCGACACCACCGGGCACGTCCAGCTCCCGCCCGGCGCACCCGTCGCCGTGCCGAGCCCGCCGCCCGCGCAGGCCCCCGCCGATCCGGCCGCGACCATCCTCGCCGTGCTGCTCATCGGCCCCGCCGGCGCGGGCAAGACCAGCGTCGCCAAGCACTGGGCGGAGCGCCGGCGCGTCCCGACGGCCCACATCAGCCTCGACGACGTCCGCGAATGGGTGCGCTCCGGCTTCGCCGACCCGCAGACCGGGTGGAACGACAACAGCGAGGCGCAGTACCGCCTCGCCCGCCGCACCTGCGGCTTCGCCGCCCGCAACTTCCTGGCGAACGGGATCTCCTGCATCCTCGACGACGCCGTCTTCCCCGACCGGCCGGTCGTCGGCCTCGGCGGCTGGAAGCGGCACGTCGGCCCCGGTCTGCTGCCCGTCGTCCTGCTGCCGGGCCTGGAGATCGTCCTGGAGCGCAACGCGCAGCGCAGCGGGAACCGCCGCCTCAGCGACGAGGAAGTGGCCCGCATCCACGGCCGCATGGCGGGCTGGTACGGCTCGGGCCTGCCGATCATCGACAACTCGCAGCTCGACGTGGCCGCCACCGCGCAGGTCCTCGACGAGGTGCTCGCCCGCGCGATCGCGAGCCCGCCGCAGTGGTGACCGCCCCCCGGGCGGCGGACACGGCGACGCCCGTCCGGACGCGCTGAACCGGCCGCCCGGCGCGCCCGCTCCTACGCTCGGCCTCATGGCAGAGGCGTACGCGGCACGACGGGACCGGCTCAGAGAGCGCGCGACAGCGGGTGGCAGCGCGGCCGCCCTCGTGTCCCGCTCCGCCAACGTGCGCTATCTCACCGGGGCGGCGCCACCCGGCGCCGTTCTGCTGCTCGGCCGGGACGCGGACGGCAGCGGCGACGTCCTGCTCTGCCCGTCTCCCCCCAGCGGGCAGATCGCCGAGGGACGGGCCGACGAGGAGCTGCGCGTGCAGGTCCTGGCCGCACCCGTCGGGGACCCGGCCGTCGCCGCCGCCGACATGGCGCTGGCCCAGGGCGCCGACTCGCTCGCCGTCGAGGAGCACCATCTGACGATGGCCAGGCACCGGGCCATCGGATCGGTCGCACCCGGACTGCTCCTGGCCGACCTGAACAGGGCCGTCGAGCAGGTGCGCCTGGTCAAGGACGAGGACGAGATCTCCTGCCTGCGCATCGCCGCCGAGATCGCCGACCAGGCGCTGGGCGAGCTGCTCGAGTCGATCCTCGTCGGCCGCACCGAGCGCCATCTCGCCCTGGAACTGGAACGCCGGCTCGTCGACCACGGCGCGGACGGGCCCGCCTTCCCGACCTCCGTGGGCACGGGGCCGAATTCCGGCCGTGGTGGCCACCGGCCCAGCGACCGCCGGGTCGAGGAAGGCGATTTTCTCTCCGTCTGTCTGGGCGCCACCTACCGCGGCTACCGCTGCGAGATCGGCCGGACCTTCGTCATCGGGACCTCGCCCGCGGACTGGCAGATCGAGCTGTACGACCTCGTCTTCGCCGCTCAGCGCGCCGGACGGGAGAGCCTGCTGCCCGGTGCGGAGTGCCGTGAGGTGGACCGGGCCGCCCGCCATGTACTGGACGCGGCGGGGTACGGTGACGGGCTCGCACAGCTGACCGGACACGGGGTGGGACTCGAAATCGACGAGGACCCGCAGCTGGCCCCCGCGGCCATGGGTAAACTGGACGCTTGTGTGCCGGTCACCGTCGAACCGGGGGTCCACCTCCCCGGCCGGGGCGGTGTCCGGATCGATGACACGCTCGTCGTTCGCCCCGAGGCGGACGGCGGACCCGAGCTACTCACCATCACGACCAAGGAGCTGCTCGCGCTCTAGCCTCCGGGCTGCTCGCGTGCCCCCGGGGTCGTCCACGTCAGTCCAGGAGATTCCGCAACCGTGGCTTCCACGAACGACCTCAAGAACGGCCTGGTGCTCAAGCTCGACGGGGGCCAGCTCTGGTCCGTCGTCGAGTTCCAGCACGTCAAGCCCGGCAAGGGCCCGGCCTTCGTGCGCACCAAGCTCAAGAACGTGCTCTCCGGCAAGGTCGTCGACAAGACGTTCAACGCCGGCGTCAAGGTCGAGACGGCCACGATCGACAAGCGCGACATGCAGTTCTCCTACATGGACGGCGACTACTTCGTCTTCATGGACATGGAGACCTACGACCAGCTGCACGTCGACCGCAAGGCCGTCGGTGACGCCGCCAACTTCCTGATCGAGGGCTTCAACGCCTCCGTCGCGCAGCACGAGGGCGAGGTGCTCTTCGTCGAGCTGCCGGCCGCCGTCGAGCTCGTCATCCAGGAGACGGAGCCGGGCGTCCAGGGCGACCGTTCCACCGGTGGCACCAAGCCCGCGACGCTGGAGACCGGTCACCAGATCGCGGTGCCGCTCTTCATCACCACGGGCGAGAAGATCAAGGTCGACACCCGTGACAGCAGCTACCTCGGCCGGGTGAACAGCTAACCGTGGCTGCCCGTAATACAGCCCGCAAGCGCGCCTTCCAGATCCTCTTCGAGGCCGATCAGCGCGGCGCCGACGTACTGACGGTCCTCGCCGACTGGGTCCGGCACTCCCGCAGTGACACGCGGCAGCCGCCCGTCAGCGAGTACACGATGGAGCTGGTCGAGGGGTACGCCGGACACGCGGCCCGGATCGACGAGCTCATCGCGCAGTACGCCGTCGGGTGGACCCTGGACCGCATGCCGGTCGTCGACCGCAACATCCTGCGGCTCGGCGCCCACGAGCTGGTCTGGGTCGACGGGACACCGGACGCCGTGGTGCTCGACGAGGCCGTGTCACTGGCCAAGGAGTTCTCCACCGACGAGTCACCGGCGTTCATCAACGGACTTCTGGGCCGCTTCAAGGACCTGAAGCCCTCGCTCCGCCGCGACCAGGCATAACGCCGCAGAGGGCGCGTAACACCGCAGGCCCGAAGCAGAACTTGAACAATGTTCTGCTTCGGGCCTGGTGCGTTCCCCGGGGCCTTCACTAGGTTCTGGCCATGCCCCCAACAGGCCCCCGTCCGCTCGGCGCCCGAGTGCGCGTCGGCTACGGCCTCGGCTCCTTCGCCACCGGCACCTTCGGCACCGTCCCCGGCCTGCTCCTGCTCTACTACCTGACCGACGTCCTCGGCGTCGGCGCGGGCCTGGCGGGACTGCTCGTCTTCCTGCCCAAGGCGTGGGACGTCCTGCTCAACCCCTGGATAGGCAGCCTCTCCGACCGCAGCACCCGCAGCCGCTTCGGCCCACGCCGCTCCTGGATGCTGCTCGGCGCCCTCACCATGCCGCTCTGTTTCGCCGCCATGTTCGCCGCGCCGGGCCTCGACGGCGGACCCGCGGCCGCGTACGTCGCCGTCCTCTTCCTGCTCACCGCCTCCGCGTACGCCTGCTTCCAGGTCCCCTACGTGGCGCTGCCCGCCGAACTCACGGCCGACCCGGACGAGCGCGCCCGCGTGATGTCCTGGCGCGTCGCGTTCCTGGCCGTCGCGATCCTGCTGTCCGGAGCGGTCGCGCCGCTGCTGGCCGGCGCCACCGCCGACGACCGCGGCAGCGCGGGCGGCTACCGGCTGATGGGCGCGGTGATCGGCGCTCTCCTCGCCGCCGGCATGCTCGCCGCCGTGGCCGCGACCGCCGGGGCCGGCAGCGCCGTCCCGGCGCGGAGCGAGCCCGGCCTGCGCGCACAGCTCCGCGCGGCCCGCGGCAACGCGCCCTTCGCCTGGCTGCTCGGCGCCTTCGTCACGCAGGCCGCAGCGACCGGCCTGATGCTGGCGGGCACCCAGTACTTCGCCACGTACATCCTCGACAGCCCGGCCGCCACGACGGTGCTGTTCGTCTGCCTCATCGTCCCCTCGCTGCTCGCGACGGGCCTGTGGCTGGCGGTCGGACGCCGCCGCGGCAAGCGGAACGCGGCCCTGATGGCCTCGCTCTGCTTCCTGCTGGGAGCCCTGGGGGCCGCGGCCGGCCGCGAGCCGGCCGCGCCGCTGGTCTACGGAGCCGTCGCCGTGGCCGGGGTCGGGTACGCCGGCATGCAGATGCTGCCGATGGCGATGCTCGGCGACGCCATCGCCGCCGACGCGTACACCAGCGGGCGGCGCCGGGCCGGGGTCTTCACCGGACTGTGGACCGCGGGCGAGACGCTCGGACTCGCCCTGGGGCCCGGACTGTTCGGGCTCGTGCTCGCGCTCGGCGGCTTCGCCTCGTCCGACGCCGACCACCGCGTGGCCCAGCCGGACTCCGCGCTCAGCGCGATCGTCGTCGGCTTCGGCGCCCTGCCCGCCGCCCTGCTCCTCCTCAGCCTTCCGCTGCTGGCCCGCTACCGCCTCACCGAGGCCGAACTGGTCCGGCTGCGCGACGCGTCCGAGGCCGCGACCGCCGCCCGGGACAAGGAATCCGCATGACGACCGGAGTGTGTGCATGACGACCGACCCGATCCTGTCGCGCCTCGCCACGCTGCGCGCGGGTGATCTCCCCGTCCACGGCGGACGCACGATGGCCTACGTCTACGATTCCGGTCTTGCCGGGCTCGACGACCTGGCCGCCGCCGCGCACGCCGCCTTCGCCGGGGTCAACGGGCTCGACATGACGGCGTTCCCGAGCGTCGTGGAGCTGGAGAACGACCTGGTACGGCGGGCCACCGCACTGCTGGGCGGCGGCGCGGGCACCTTCACCAGCGGCGGCACCGAGAGCTGCCTGCTCGCTGTCCTGACGGCACGTCAGCACGCCCGCAGGGTGCGGGGCGTGCGCGACCCGGAGCTGGTCCTCGCGGAGACGGCGCACGCCGCGTTCCACAAGGCCGCCGAAGTGTTCGGGCTGCGTGTGGTGAGCGTGCCCGTCGACCCGGACACGTTCAGGGTGCGCCTCGCCGACGTGGCCGCGGCGATCACCGGCCGCACGGCCCTGGTCGTCGTCTCGGCGCCCTCGTACGCGCACGGCGTCATCGACCCCGTTCCCGAAGTGGCGGCCGAGGCGGCCCGGCGCGGGGTGCTCTGCCACGTCGACGCCTGCATCGGCGGCTGGTACCTCGGGCACCTGCGAACGGCGGTACGGGACGGCCACTTTGCCCAGGACGCGCCGGAGATACCCGAGTTCGACCTGTCCGTACCGGGTGTGACCTCCCTCTCGGTGGACCTCCACAAGTACGCGTACACGGCGAAGGGGGCCTCGCTCCTCCTCTTCCGCGACGCCGGACTGCGCCGCCATGGCTGGTTCGCGCACGCCTCCTGGCCCGGCTACCCCGTGGTCAACTCCACGCTCCAGGGCACCAAGTCCGCCGGACCGCTCGCCGCGGCCTGGGCCGTGACGGAGCGCGTCGGCACCGAGGGTTACGCGGCGTTGTCGTCGCGCGTACACCGGGCGACCCGCGCCCTCGCCGACGGCATCGAGCGGATCGAGGGGCTGCGGCTGCTCGCGCAGCCCGACGCGTCCCTGCTCGCGGTCGCCGCCGCCGAGGACCGGCACGGCGCGGAGGTCGACGTCTTCGTGGTCGCGGACGAGATCCGGGGGAGCGGCTGGTACCTGCAGCCGCAGCCCGCGTTCGGGGCGTCGCCCGCCAACCTGCATCTGACCGTGACCGCCGCGGTGGCGGACGAGGAGACCGTGCGGCTGCTGCTCGGCGAGCTGGAGAAGGCGGTGGCGCGGGCGCGGGCGGCCGGTCCCGTCCGCGTCGACCCGGCGATCGTCGAGGCCGCCGGCGCACTCGACCCGGAGGCGCTGACCCCGGAGGAGGTCGAGGTGGCGCTGGCCCTCGCGGGCGTCGGCGAGGGGGGCAGGCTGCCCGAACGGATGGCACCGGTGCTCGCGGTCCTCCAGGCGCTGCCGCCGAAGCTGAGCGAACGGCTCCTGCCCGAGGTCATCGGGCGGCTCTACCAGCTCTGAGAAGGAGCGACGCCCGGGCCCGGAGAACACCCAAGGGGCGGAGCCCGTCGGCTCCGCCCCTTGCGGTGTGACGTTTCTTCGGTCCGGGCTTCGATCAGGCCTCTTCGTGCGCCACCGCACGCCGCGCGTCCGCGTCCAGCACACCCCAGCTGATCAGCTGCTCGGTGAGGACCGAGGGCGACTGGTCGTAGATGACCGCGAGCGTGCGCAGGTCGTCCTGGCGGATCGAGAGCACCTTGCCGTTGTAGTCACCGCGCTGCGACTGGATCGTGGCGGCATAACGCTGCAGCGGGCCCGCCTTCTCCGGCGGCACGTGGGCCAGGCGCTCCAGGTCCAGGACGAGCTTCGGCGGCGGCTCGGCGGCGCCGCCCGGGGTGGTGCCCGGCAGCAGCTCCTGCACCGGAACCCCGTAGAAGTCCGCCAGCTCGGCAAGGCGCTGCACGGTCACGGCACGGTCACCGCGCTCGTACGACCCGACCACGACCGCCTTCCAGCGTCCCTGGGACTTCTCCTCGACACCGTGGAGGGAAAGGCCCTGCTGGGTACGGATCGCACGGAGCTTGGCCCCGAGCTGTTTGGCGTATTCGCTGGACATATAGCTCCCCGGACACTGCATCACTGTGCGGCTGCGCCGCGTGGCTGTAACTCACTGTGAGGTTACGCAGCGTTACTTGGCCGCGTCAAGCCGAATGGTCCGTACCGACCTTCTCCCAAATCGGGCGATCCCGCACCTTCAGGAGGGTGATCGGTGATGTTCGCGGGCTGATAGTCTGGGTGGCGCAAATCCGACGTCCTTTAAGATCCGTCCCGTGAGGCGGAGAAGGGGGTCCGTTTCGTATGGACACGCAGAATTCCGATGCCAGGTCCGTTCTCGAAGGCCCTGACATCGCGCGGGTACTGACCCGTATCGCCCACGAGATCGTCGAGCGCGCCAAGGGCGCCGAGGACGTGGTCCTCCTGGGCATTCCCACGCGCGGCGTCTTTCTCGCCCGCCGGCTGGCCGAGAAGCTCGAAGAGATCACCGGCCGCCCCGTCCCCGTCGGCTCGCTCGACATCACGATGTACCGGGACGACCTGCGCATGCACCCGCCGCGCGCGCTCGCCCGCACCGAGATCCCCGGTGACGGCATCGACGGCCGCCTCGTGGTCCTCGTCGACGACGTGCTCTTCTCCGGCCGCACCATCCGCGCCGCCCTCGACGCGCTGAACGACATCGGGCGCCCGCGCGCCGTGCAGCTCGCGGTCCTCGTCGACCGCGGCCACCGCGAACTCCCGATCCGCGCCGACTACGTCGGCAAGAACCTCCCCACGTCGCTGCGGGAGACGGTCAAGGTCCAGCTCGCCGAGGAGGACGGCCGCGACGCCGTGCTGCTCGGTGCCAAGCGGGACTCCAAGGCGGCCGAGCAGTAGCCACCTGCGGGCGTGCGTCCCCGACGGGCCGTACGCCAGCACAGGTGTGCCCTCGCGCGCCCGTATGCCCTGAATCTCCTGAACCTCCCTACGGAGCCCCCCGATGATGCGCCACCTCATCTCGGCCGCCGACCTCACCCGCGACGACGCCGTCCTCATCCTCGACACCACCGAGGAGATGGTCCGCGTCGCCGACCGGCCCATCAAGAAGCTGCCCGCCCTGCGCGGGCGGACCGTCTGCAACCTCTTCTTCGAGGACTCGACCCGGACCCGGATCTCCTTCGAGGCCGCCGAGAAGCGCCTCTCCGCCGACGTCATCAACTTCGCGGCCAAGGGCTCAAGCGTCTCCAAGGGCGAGTCCCTGAAGGACACCGCGCAGACCCTGGAGGCGATGGGCGTCGACGCCGTCGTCATCCGGCACGGCGCGTCCGGCGCCCCGTACCGGCTCGCGACCTCCGGCTGGATCGACGCCCCGGTGATCAACGCGGGCGACGGCACCCACCAGCACCCCACCCAGGCGCTCCTGGACGCCTTCACCATGCGCCGCCGCCTGGTCGGCGCGGACGCCGGCATCGGCCGGGGCCTCGACGGCAGGCGCGTCACCATCGTCGGTGACGTCCTGCACAGCCGCGTCGCCCGCTCCAACGTCGACCTGCTGCACACCCTCGGCGCCCACGTCACCCTCGTCGCGCCGCCCACCTTGCTGCCCGTCGGCGTCGAGAGCTGGCCCTGCGAGGTCTCCTACGACCTGGACTCCACCCTGACCAAGTCCGACGCGGTGATGATGCTGCGCGTCCAGCGCGAGCGCATGAACGCGGCGTTCTTCCCGACCGAGCGCGAGTACTCGCGCCGCTACGGTCTCGACGGCGACCGCATGGCGAAGATGCCGGAGCACGCCATCGTGATGCACCCGGGACCGATGGTCCGCGGCATGGAGATCACCGCCGAGGTCGCCGACTCCGACCGCTGCACGGCCATCGAACAGGTCGCCAACGGCGTCCACACCCGCATGGCCGTCCTCTACCTGCTGCTCGGCGGCAACGAACCCGCCGTCACCCACTCTCGTACCGAGGAGAAGTAAGTATGAGCAAGATCCTGATCCGTGGTGCGAAGGTGCTCGGCGGCGAGCCGCAGGACGTCCTGATCGACGGTGCCGTCATCGCGGAGGTCGGCGGCGGATTGTCCACCGACGGCGTCGACGAGATCGTCGAGGCCGGCGGCAAGGTGCTCCTGCCGGGCCTCGTCGACCTGCACACGCACCTGCGCGAGCCGGGCCGCGAGGACTCCGAGACCGTTCTGACCGGCACGCGCGCGGCCGCCTCCGGCGGCTACACCGCCGTGTTCGCCATGGCCAACACCTTCCCGGTCGCCGACACCGCGGGCGTCGTCGAGCAGGTCCACCGGCTCGGTCAGGACCACGGCTACTGCGACGTGCAGCCCATCGGCGCCGTCACCGTCGGCCTGGAGGGGCACAAGCTCGCCGAGCTCGGCGCCATGTACGAGTCCACCGCAGGCGTCACCGTCTTCTCCGACGACGGCAAGTGTGTCCACGACGCCGTGATCATGCGCCGCGCCCTGGAGTACGTGAAGGCGTTCGGCGGCGTCGTCGCCCAGCACGCGCAGGAGCCCCGGCTCACCGAGGGCGCCCAGATGAACGAGGGCACCGTCTCCGCCGAGCTGGGCCTGGGCGGCTGGCCCGCCGTCGCCGAGGAGTCGATCATCGCCCGTGACGTGCTGCTCGCCGAGCACGTCGGCTCCCGGGTGCACATCTGCCACCTGTCGACCGCCGGGTCGGTGGAGATCGTGCGCTGGGCCAAGTCCCGCGGCATCGACGTGACCGCCGAGGTCACCCCGCACCACCTGCTGCTCACCGACGAGCTCGTGCGCTCCTACAACCCGGTCTACAAGGTCAACCCGCCGCTGCGCACCGAGAAGGACGTCATGGCGCTGCGCGAGGCGCTCGCCGACGGCACGATCGACATCGTCGCCACCGACCACGCCCCGCACCCGCACGAGGACAAGGACTGCGAGTGGGCCGCCGCCGCCATGGGCATGGTCGGCCTGGAGACCGCGCTCTCCGTCGTGCAGCAGACGATGGTCGAGACCGGGCTGCTCGACTGGGCCGGCGTCGCCGACCGGATGTCCGTCAAGCCCGCCGCGATCGGCCGGGCCACCGGCCATGGCCGACCCGTCTCGGCAGGTGAGCCCGCCAACCTGGTTCTCGTCGACGCCGACTACCGTGGAAGCGTTGACCCCGCGGGCTTCGCCTCCCGCAGCCGCAACACCCCCTACGAGGGCCGTGAGCTGCCGGGGCGCGTCACCCACACCTGGCTGCGGGGCAAGGCCACCCTCGCCGACGGGAAGCTCGCGTGACACCTCTGCCCCACCTGGCCCACACCGCCCGCCTGGCCGCCGAACAGAAGTCGGCGGACGTGACCGACTGGGCCGACCGGATCGGTTGGATCGTCGGACTGCTGCTCTTCATCGCCCTCGTCTACTGGCTGATGCGCCAGGGCTGGAAGTGGCGCGGCACCTTGCAGGGCGACGTGCCCCCGCTGCCCGACGCGCCGAGCGAGCGCGGCCCGGTCAGACTTGAACTGAGCGGCCGGTACCACGGCTCCACCACCGCCGGGCAGTGGCTCGACCGCATCGTGGCGCACGGCCTCGGCACCCGCAGCAGGGTCGAGCTGACGCTGACGGACGCGGGCCTGGACGTCGTACGCCCCGGCGCGAGCGACTTCTTCGTCCCGGCGGACGCGCTGCGCGAGGCCCGGCTCGACAAGGGCATCGCCGGCAAGGTCCTCACGGAGGGCGGTCTGCTGATCGTCACCTGGGCGCACGGCGACAAGCTGATCGACTCCGGGTTCCGCTCGGACCACGCCGCCGAGCAGGCCGCCTGGGTCACCGCCATCAACGACATGATCACCACGCACATCACGACGGAAGGCACCGCACGATGACCACCTCCACAAGGGGAGCCAGCAAGGTTCCCGCCGTACTCGTCCTGGAGGACGGCCGGGTGTTCCGCGGCCGCGCCTACGGGGCCGTGGGGGAGACCTTCGGTGAGGCCGTGTTCTCCACCGGCATGACCGGCTACCAGGAGACGCTCACCGACCCGTCGTACGCCCGCCAGATCGTGGTCGCCACCGCCCCGCAGATCGGCAACACGGGCTGGAACGACGAGGACGACGAGTCGGCCCGCATCTGGGTCTCCGGCTACGTGGTCCGCGACCCCGCCCGCATCCCGTCGAACTGGCGCTCCCGCCGCAGCCTCGACGACGAGCTGGACACCCAGGGCGTCGTCGGGATCAGCGGCATCGACACCCGCGCCCTCACCCGCCACCTGCGCGAGCGCGGCTCCATGCGCTCCGGCATCTTCTCCGGCGCGACGCTGGCGGTCGACGCCGCGCTCGTCGAGCGCGTCCAGGCGCAGCCGCACATGAAGGGCGCGAGCCTGTACGAGGAGGTCACCACCAAGGAGGCCTACGTCGTCCCGGCCGTCGGCGAGAAGAAGTTCACCGTCGCCGCCATCGACCTCGGCATCAAGGGCATGACCCCGCACCGCATGGCGGAGCGCGGCATCGAGGTGCACGTCCTGCCCGCCACCGCCACCGAGGAGGAGGTGTACGCCGTCGCCCCCGACGGCGTCTTCTTCTCCAACGGACCCGGCGACCCGGCCTCCGCCGAGGGACCGGTCGCGCTGATGACCGCCGTCCTCGCCCGCAGGACGCCGCTGTTCGGCATCTGCTTCGGCAACCAGATCCTCGGCCGCGCCCTCGGCTTCGGCACGTACAAGCTGAAGTACGGTCACCGCGGTATCAACCAGCCGGTGCAGGACCGCACCACCGGCAAGGTCGAGGTCACCGCGCACAACCACGGCTTCGCCGTGGACGCCCCGCTCGACAAGGTCAGTGAGACGCCCTTCGGCCGCGCCGAGGTCTCCCACGTCTGCCTGAACGACCAGGTCGTCGAAGGTCTCCAGCTGCTCGACCAGCCGGCCTTCTCCGTCCAGTACCACCCAGAGGCGGCAGCGGGACCGCACGACGCCGCGTACCTCTTCGACCGTTTCGTCTCCCTGATGGAGGGCCAGCGTGCCTAAGCGCTCCGATATCCAGTCCGTCCTGGTCATCGGCTCCGGCCCGATCGTCATCGGCCAGGCCGCCGAGTTCGACTACTCCGGCACCCAGGCGTGCCGCGTCCTGCGGGCCGAGGGCCTGCGGGTGATCCTCGTGAACTCCAACCCCGCGACGATCATGACCGACCCGGAGATCGCCGACGCCACGTACGTCGAGCCGATCACCCCCGAGTTCGTCGAGAAGATCATCGCCAAGGAGCGCCCCGACGCGCTGCTCCCGACGCTGGGCGGCCAGACCGCGCTCAACACCGCGATCTCCATGCACGAGCAGGGCGTCCTCGAGAAGTACGGCGTCGAGCTCATCGGCGCCAACGTCGAGGCGATCAACAAGGGTGAGGACCGCGACCTCTTCAAGGGCGTCGTCGAGGAGGTCCGCAAGAAGATCGGGCACGGCGAGTCCGCCCGGTCCGTGATCTGCCACTCCATGGACGACGTGCTGAAGGGTGTCGACACCCTCGGCGGGTACCCCGTCGTCGTCCGCCCCTCCTTCACCATGGGCGGCGCCGGTTCCGGCTTCGCCCACGACGAGGAGGAGCTGCGCCGCATCGCCGGCCAGGGCCTGACCCTCTCGCCCACCACCGAGGTACTCCTGGAGGAGTCCATCCTCGGCTGGAAGGAGTACGAGCTGGAGCTGATGCGCGACAAGAACGACAACGTCGTGGTCGTCTGCTCCATCGAGAACTTCGACCCGATGGGCGTGCACACCGGCGACTCGATCACGGTCGCGCCCGCCATGACCCTCACCGACCGCGAGTACCAGCGGCTGCGGGACGTCGGCATCGCGATCATCCGCGAGGTCGGTGTCGACACCGGCGGCTGCAACATCCAGTTCGCGATCGATCCCGAGGACGGCCGCGTCATCGTCATCGAGATGAACCCGCGCGTGTCGCGTTCGTCCGCGCTCGCCTCCAAGGCCACCGGCTTCCCGATCGCGAAGATCGCCGCGAAGCTGGCCGTGGGGTACACGCTCGACGAGATCCCGAACGACATCACCGAGAAGACCCCGGCCTCGTTCGAGCCGACGCTCGACTACGTGGTCGTGAAGGCTCCGCGTTTCGCCTTCGAGAAGTTCCCGAGCGCCGACTCCACCCTCACCACGACCATGAAGTCGGTCGGCGAGGCCATGGCGATCGGCCGCAACTTCACCGAGGCGTTCCAGAAGGCGCTGCGCTCGCTGGAGAAGAAGGGCAGCCAGTTCACCTTCGTCGGCCCGGTCGGCGACAAGAAGGAACTGCTCGAAGCCTCCGTCCGCCCCACCGACGGCCGCATCAACACCGTCATGGAGGCGATCCGGGCCGGCGCCACGCCCCAGGAGATCTTCGACTACACGAAGATCGACCCCTGGTTCGTCGACCAGCTGTTCCTGATCAAGGAGATCGCCGACGAGCTCGCCGCCGCCGAGCGCCTCGACGCGGAGCTGCTCGCCGAGGCCAAGCGCCACGGCTTCTCCGACCAGCAGATCGGTGAACTCCGCGGCCTGCGCGAGGACGTCGTCCGCGAGGTCAGGCACGCCCTCGGGGTCCGCCCGGTCTACAAGACGGTCGACACCTGCGCCGCCGAGTTCGCCGCGAAGACGCCGTACTTCTACTCCTCCTACGACGAGGAGAGCGAGGTCGCCCCGCGCACCAAGCCCGCGGTGATCATCCTGGGCTCCGGCCCGAACCGCATCGGCCAGGGCATCGAGTTCGACTACTCCTGCGTCCACGCCTCCTTCGCACTCAGCGACGCGGGCTACGAGACCGTGATGGTCAACTGCAACCCGGAGACCGTCTCCACCGACTACGACACCTCCGACCGCCTGTACTTCGAGCCGCTGACGCTGGA
Source organism: Streptomyces sp. NPDC030991 (assembly GCF_055571235.1). Lineage (NCBI taxonomy): Bacteria > Bacillati > Actinomycetota > Actinomycetes > Kitasatosporales > Streptomycetaceae > Streptomyces > Streptomyces sp. NPDC030991. Next base: position 97,739 of record NZ_JBVIFR010000011.1, on the reverse strand, counting down.
AGACGTGCTGGAGATCGTGCACGCGGAGTCCCTCGCCGGCCCGATCGCGGGCGTCGTCGTCCAGCTCGGCGGCCAGACCCCGCTGGGCCTGGCCCAGGCGCTCAAGGACAACGGGGTGCCGGTCGTGGGCACCCCGCCGGAGGCGATCCACGCCGCCGAGGACCGCGGCGCCTTCGGCCGCGTGCTCGCGGAGGCCGGCCTCCCGGCGCCGAAGCACGGCACCGCCACCACGTTCGCGGAAGCGAAGGCGATCGCCGACGAGATCGGCTATCCGGTCCTCGTCCGCCCGTCCTACGTCCTCGGCGGCCGCGGCATGGAGATCGTCTACGACGAGACCCGCCTGTCCTCGTACATCGAGGAGTCGACCGAGATCAGCCCGTCGCGGCCGGTCCTCGTGGACCGTTTCCTCGACGACGCCATCGAGATCGACGTCGACGCCCTCTACGACGGCGAGGAGCTCTACCTCGGCGGCGTCATGGAGCACATCGAGGAGGCCGGCATCCACTCCGGCGACTCGGCGTGCGCGCTGCCCCCGATCACCCTGGGCGGCTTCGACATCAAGCGCCTGCGGGCCTCCACCGAGGCCATCGCCAAGGGCGTCGGCGTACGCGGCCTCATCAACATCCAGTTCGCCCTGGCCGGGGACATCCTCTACGTCCTGGAGGCCAACCCGCGCGCGTCGCGCACCGTCCCCTTCACCTCGAAGGCGACCGCGGTGCCGCTCGCGAAGGCCGCCGCCCGCATCTCGCTGGGCGCCACCGTCGCCGAGCTGCGCGCCGAGGGGCTCCTGCCGAAGACCGGCGACGGCGGCACGCTCCCGCTCGACGCGCCGATCTCCGTCAAGGAGGCCGTCATGCCGTGGTCGCGCTTCCGCGACATCCACGGCCGCGGCGTCGACACCGTCCTCGGCCCGGAGATGCGCTCCACCGGCGAGGTCATGGGCATCGACTCCGTCTTCGGCACGGCGTACGCCAAGTCGCAGGCGGGCGCCTACGGGCCGCTGCCGACGAAGGGCCGGGCGTTCATCTCCGTCGCCAACCGCGACAAGCGCTCGATGATCTTCCCGGCGCGCGAGCTGGTCGCCCACGGCTTCGAGCTGCTCGCCACCTCCGGCACCGCCGAGGTCCTCAAGCGCAACGGCATCAACGCCACCGTCGTGCGCAAGCAGTCCGAGGGCGAGGGCCCCGGCGGCGAGAAGACCATCGTCCAGCTCATCCACTCGGGCGACGTCGACCTCATCGTCAACACCCCGTACGGCACCGGTGGCCGCCTCGACGGCTACGAGATCCGGACGGCGGCCGTGGCCCGCTCGGTGCCCTGCCTGACGACGGTCCAGGCGCTCGCCGCCGCCGTCCAGGGCATCGACGCCCTCAACCACGGCGGCGTGGGCGTCCGCTCCCTGCAGGAACACGCGGAACACCTGACGGCGGCCCGCGACTAGCAATCCCGATGCGAACGAGGGGGACACCACACCGGTGTCCCCCTCTTCATGAGGTCCCCTGGGGAACCCATCATGTACAAGCTCTTCTTCCACCTCGTCTTCAAGCGCATGGACCCGGAGAAGGCCCACTACCTGGCCTTCCGCTGGATCCGCGGCGCGGCCCGCACCCCCGTGCTGCGCACCTTCCTGGCCGCGGCCCTCGCGCCGCGCCACAAGGAGCTGCGCACGGAGGCCCTCGGCCTGCGCATGCACGGCCCCTTCGGGCTCGCCGCCGGCTTCGACAAGAACGCCGTCGCGATCGACGGCATGGCCATGCTCGGCTTCGACCACATCGAGATCGGCACCGTCACGGGCGAGCCGCAGCCGGGCAACCCCAAGAAGCGCCTCTTCCGGCTCGTGCAGGACCGCGCGCTCATCAACCGCATGGGCTTCAACAACGAGGGCTCGCTGGTCGTCGCCGCCCGCCTGGCCTCCCGCAACCCGGTCTTCAAGGCCACCGTCGGCGTGAACATCGGCAAGACCAAGGTCGTGCCGGAGGCCGAGGCCGCCGCCGACTACGTGAAGTCGACCGAGCGTCTCGCCGCCTTCGCCGACTACCTCGTCGTGAACGTCTCCTCGCCCAACACCCCGGGCCTGCGCAACCTCCAGGCCACCGAGGCGCTGCGCCCGCTGCTCACCGCGGTGCGCGAGGCGGCCGACCGCACCGTGCGCTCGCGCCGCGTCCCGCTCCTGGTGAAGATCGCGCCCGACCTCGCCGACGAGGACATCGACGCGGTCGCCGACCTCGCCGTCGAACTCGGCCTGGACGGCATCATCGCCACGAACACCACGATCTCCCGCGACGGCCTCGCCACCAAGGGCAGCGTCGTGGACGAGACGGGCGGCCTGTCCGGGGCCCCGCTCAAGAAGCGCTCCCTGGAGGTCCTCAGGCGCCTCTACGCGCGCGTGGGGGACCAGGTGACCCTCGTGGGCGTCGGCGGCATCGAGAGCGCCGAGGACGCCTGGCAGCGCATCCTCGCGGGCGCCACGCTCGTCCAGGGCTACAGCGCCTTCATCTACGAAGGCCCGTTCTACTCCCGCGCCATCCACAAGGGCCTCGCCGCCCGCCTGAACAACTCCCCGTACGCCACGCTCGCCGAAGCGGTCGGCGCCGATGTCAGGAAGGTCTCCGCATGACAGCCCTGGAACCCTTCGGCGCCCGCCTGCGCCGCGTGATGGACGAACGCGGCCCGCTGTGCGTCGGCATCGACCCGCACGCCGCCCTGCTCTCCTCCTGGGGCCTCGGTGACGACATCGCGGGCCTGGAGTCCTTCACCCGTACGACGGTCGAGGCCCTGGCCGACACCGTGGCCGTCGTGAAGCCGCAGTCGGCGTTCTTCGAGCGGTTCGGCTCGCGCGGCATCGCCGTCCTGGAGCGGGCCGTCGCCGACCTGCGCGCCGCCGGCACCCTCGTCGTCATGGACGCCAAGCGCGGCGACATCGGCTCCACCATGGCCGCGTACGCGCAGACCTTCCTGCGCCAGGACTCCCCGCTGTTCTCGGACGCGCTGACCGTCTCCCCGTACCTGGGCTACGGGTCGCTGAAGCCCGCGGTCGACCTCGCGCGCGAGTCCGGCGCGGGCCTCTTCGTCCTCGCGCTCACCTCGAACCCCGAGGGCGGCGAGGTCCAGCACGCCGTGCGGGCCGACGGCCGCACCGTCGGCGCGACGATGCTCGGGCACCTCGCCGAGGAGAACGCGGGGGAGAGCCCCCTGGGTTCCTTCGGCGCGGTCGTCGGCGCGACCCTGGGCGATCTGACGGCGTCCTACGAGCTCGACATCAACGGCCCGCTCCTCGCGCCCGGCCTCGGCGCGCAAGGGGCCACGCCCGCCGATCTCCCGACGGTGTTCGGCGCGGCCGTGCGCAACGTCGTACCGAACGTGAGCCGCGGTGTCCTGAAGGCCGGACCCTCCGTGCCGGCCCTGCGGGACGCGGCCGTGCGGTACGCGGACGAGGTGCGTGAGGCGGTCGGAGGCGCCTGAGGAGAGGTGCTCGGGGGTGGCACTGCGTGCCTACCTTGAGGCCCGCGTCCGATTCCTGACCGATTTACAGGTCGTTATGCCGGAAATGCACGGCTCGACAGAGGCTGACCAGGACTTTTCGTCTGTTCTCGCTGACTCAGACGGCCTTGGCCGCTAGTCTCCGTCGAGAGGTGTGGGGCGACTAGGTTCCTCACCGGTCCGTATCCGACAGTTTCGACATCCGAGGTGACGTAGGCGTGGCTCTTCCGCCCCTTACCCCTGAACAGCGCGCAGCCGCGCTCGAAAAGGCCGCCGCGGCTCGCCGGGAGCGGGCCGAGGTGAAGAATCGACTCAAGCACTCCGGCGCCTCCCTCCACGAGGTCATCAAGCAGGGCCAGGAGAACGACGTCATCGGCAAGATGAAGGTCTCCGCCCTCCTGGAGTCCCTGCCGGGCGTGGGCAAGGTCCGCGCCAAGCAGATCATGGAGCGGCTCGGGATCTCCGAATCCCGCCGGGTGCGCGGTCTCGGTTCCAACCAGATCGCCTCCCTGGAGCGCGAGTTCGGCAGCACCGGAGCCTGAGCGCGCCGGCCGGCCGCAGGGCTGGTCCGGGGCACTCCGGAACAACTGGAATAATCGCTGCATGAGTGAACGTCCGCGGCTGACCGTGCTCTCCGGCCCCTCCGGGGTCGGCAAGAGCACGGTCGTCGCCCATATGCGCAAGGAACACCCCGAGGTCTGGCTCTCGGTGTCGGCGACGACCCGCAAGCCGCGCCCCGGCGAGAAGCATGGAGTCCAGTACTTCTTCGTCACCGACGACGAGATGGACAAGCTGATCGCCAACGGCGAGCTCCTCGAGTGGGCCGAGTTCGCGGGGAACCGTTACGGCACGCCGCGCCGTGCCGTCCTCGAGCACCTGGAGGCGGGCGAGCCGGTACTGCTCGAGATCGACCTCCAGGGCGCACGCCTGGTCCGGGAGTCGATGGCCGAGGCGCAGTTGGTCTTCCTGGCCCCGCCGAGCTGGGAGGAGCTGGTCCGCCGGCTCACCGGGCGCGGCACCGAGGCCCCCGAGGTCATCGAGCGCAGGCTCGGGGCCGCCAAGGTGGAACTGGCCGCCGAGTCGGAGTTCGACACCACCCTGGTCAACACCTCGGTCGAGGACGTGGCGCGTGAGCTGCTAGCCTTGATGAAAGTTGTTTGATCTTTACCGTAGTTCTGAGTAGATCTCAGTAGTTCTTCACCCCAGTCTTTACCCATCGGAAGGCAGAGCGTGTCCTCTTCCATCACCGCGCCCGAGGGCATCATCAACCCGCCGATTGATGAGCTCCTCGAGGCAACCGACTCGAAGTACAGCCTGGTCATCTACGCCGCCAAGCGCGCGCGTCAGATCAACGCGTACTACTCGCAGCTCGGCGAGGGCCTTCTCGAGTACGTCGGCCCGCTGGTGGACACGCACGTCCACGAGAAGCCGCTCTCGATCGCCCTTCGGGAGATCAACGCGGGTCTGCTGACGTCCGAGGCCATCGAGGGCCCCGCGCAGTAACGCTCGTTCCCTTCACCACAGGCCCGACAGCCCGGCTGTCGGGCCTGTGGTGTGTCATGGAGTCGTACATACAGCGAGCGCGGGGAGGCACGGACGGTGGAGACGGTGGACAGGCCCAAGGTCGTTCTGGGGGTCAGCGGCGGCATCGCCGCCTACAAGGCGTGCGAGCTGCTGCGGCGGCTGACCGAATCCGGCCATGACGTACGCGTCGTCCCCACGGCCTCGGCGCTGCACTTCGTCGGCGCCGCGACCTGGTCGGCCCTCTCCGGCAACCCGGTCTCCACCGAGGTCTGGGACTCCGTCCACGAGGTCCCGCACGTGCGGATCGGCCAGCACGCGGACCTCGTCGTCGTAGCCCCGGCCACCGCCGACCTGCTCGCCAAGGCGGCCCACGGCCTCGCCGACGACCTCCTCACCAACACCCTCCTGACGGCCCGCTGTCCGGTCGTCTTCGCGCCCGCCATGCACACCGAGATGTGGGAGCACCCGGCCACCCAGGAGAACGTCGCCACGCTGCGCCGCCGCGGCGCCCTCGTCGTCGAGCCCGCGGTCGGCCGCCTGACCGGCGTCGACACCGGCAAGGGCCGCTTCCCCGACCCCGTCGAGATCTTCGAGTACGTACGCCGTGTGCTGGCGCGCGGCGCCGACGCCGTCCGCTCCGCCGACCTCGCGGGCAAGCACGTGGTCGTCAGCGCGGGCGGCACCCGCGAACCCCTCGACCCGGTCCGCTTCCTCGGCAACCGCTCCTCCGGCAAGCAGGGCTACGCGCTGGCCCGCACGGCGGCGGCCCGCGGCGCCCGCGTCACCCTGCTCTCCGCGAACGCGGCGCTGCCCGACCCGGCCGGTGTCGACATCGTCCACGTGGGCACGGCCGTGCAGCTGCGCGAGGCGGTCATCGAGGCGGCCGCCGACGCCGACGCGGTCGTCATGGCGGCGGCCGTGGCCGACTTCCGCCCCGAGGTGTACGCCACCGGCAAGATCAAGAAGAAGGATGGCGAAGAACCCGCGCCGATCGCCCTCGTCCGCAATCCGGACATCCTCGCCGAGGTGGCCGCCGCCCGGCCGCGCCCCGGCCAGGTGGTCGTCGGATTCGCCGCCGAGACCGACGACGTCCTTGCCAACGGCCGCGCCAAACTGGCTCGCAAGGGCTGTGACCTGCTCGTCGTCAACGAGGTCGGAGAGCGCAAGACCTTCGGCTCCGAGGAGAACGAGGCCGTGATCCTGGGCGCCGACGGCACGGAGACACCGATTCCGTACGGCCCGAAGGAAGCGCTCGCGGACCGCATCTGGGACGAAGTCGTCCGGCGTGTCTGAAAACCTGGTGATTCCGGGCGCCCAGTAGTCTTCCGAAGACCGATCGTCGTGTCGCAGAATGCGGTGTCGCAGGTCACAGCGCTCCCAAGTGGCGAGACGCGTGGTCCGGCGGCCGAGCGTGACCGATAAACTGGTCGTGGACGTCGCCGGGCGCAGCTCCCGGCAGTCCATCAATGATCAGCCAGCAGCCGCTGCAACCACAGGGAGCGTTGTGTCCCGTCGCCTGTTCACCTCGGAGTCCGTGACCGAGGGTCACCCCGACAAGATCGCTGACCAGATCAGCGACACCATCCTCGACGCGCTCCTCCGCGAGGACCCCACGTCCCGCGTCGCCGTCGAGACGCTGATCACCACCGGCCTGGTCCACGTGGCCGGCGAGGTCACGACCAAGGCGTACGCGCCGATCGCGCAGCTCGTGCGCGACAAGATCCTCGAGATCGGCTACGACTCCTCCAAGAAGGGCTTCGACGGCGCCTCCTGCGGCGTCTCGGTCTCCATCGGGTCGCAGTCCCCGGACATCGCGCAGGGCGTCGACACGGCCTACGAGAACCGGGTCGAGGGCGATGACGACGAGCTCGACAAGCAGGGCGCCGGCGACCAGGGCCTGATGTTCGGCTACGCGTGCGACGAGACGCCGGAGCTCATGCCGCTCCCGATCCACCTCGCGCACCGCCTCTCGCGCCGCCTCTCCGAGGTCCGCAAGAACGGCACCATCCCTTACCTGCGCCCGGACGGCAAGACCCAGGTCACCATCGAGTACGACGGTGACAAGGCGGTCCGCCTGGACACCGTCGTGGTCTCGTCCCAGCACGCCTCGGACATCGACCTCGACTCGCTGCTCGCCCCCGACATCCGCGAGTTCGTCGTCGAGCCGGAGCTGAAGGCGCTCCTGGACGACGGCATCAAGCTGGAGACCGAGGGCTACCGCCTCCTGGTCAACCCGACAGGCCGCTTCGAGATCGGCGGCCCGATGGGCGACGCCGGCCTCACCGGCCGCAAGATCATCATCGACACGTACGGCGGCTACGCCCGCCACGGCGGCGGCGCCTTCTCCGGCAAGGACCCGTCCAAGGTGGACCGCAGTGCCGCGTACGCGATGCGCTGGGTCGCCAAGAACGTCGTCGCGGCCGGTCTGGCGTCTCGCTGCGAGGTCCAGGTCGCGTACGCGATCGGCAAGGCGGAGCCCGTCGGCCTCTTCGTGGAGACCTTCGGCACGAACACCGTCGACACGGACACGATCGAGGCCGCGATCAGCGAGGTCTTCGACCTGCGCCCGGCCGCGATCATCCGCGACCTCGACCTGCTCCGCCCGATCTACTCCCAGACGGCCGCCTACGGACACTTCGGGCGTCCGCTGCCCGACTTCACGTGGGAGAAGACGGACCGCGTCGACGCGCTGCGCAAGGCGGCGGGTCTGTAGCTCTCCTGAGTTCCGCGCTCGTGGGGCCCGGCTCTCCTTCGGGAGAGCCGGGCCCCCGGTGTTTTCCCGGTCCTTCCGCTGTCGGTGCCCTCTGGTAGGAATGCAGCTGTGAGCAGCGAGAACGACACCCCCGAGCAGCCCGTCGGCGGCGAGCCGGAGCAGCTTGCGCTCATCCGGGAGAGCGTGCGCAGGTCGAAGGCGCCGAAGGCGAAGCCGCGGACCTGGCGGGGCGCCGCGCTCGCCAAGGAGCTGCCGGTGGCCCGGGTGCTGGTCGACAAGGGGGTGCTGCACCTCGACCGGTACTTCGAGTACGCGGTACCGGAGGAGCTGGACGCCGTCGCGCAGCCGGGGGTGCGGGTGCGGGTGCGGTTCGGCGCCGGATCGCGGAACGTACGGGACGGCCGCCGCGAGGGTGGTGGCCTGATCGACGGATTCCTGGTGGAGCGGGTCGCCGAGGCCGAGTACCAGGGCCCGCTGGCCGCCCTGGCCCAGGTGCTGTCGCCCGAACCGGTCCTCGACGCCGGGTTGCTGGGGCTGACGCGCGCCGTCGCCGACCGGTACGCGGGGAGCCTCGCGGACGTGCTGCAGCTCGCGGTGCCGCCCCGGCACGCCAAGGCGGAGGCACGGGAGTTCCCGCCGCCGCCGGCCCCACCCGCCGCGCCCGAGCCCGGCTCCTGGCAGCGCTACGAGCGCGGGGCCGACCTGCTGGCCTCCCTCGCCGCCGGGGGCGCGCCGCGCGCCGTGTGGACCGCGCTGCCCGGCCCCGAGTGGGCCGCCGAGATCGCCGGCGCCGTGCAGGCGACCCTCGCCTCGGGGCGGGGCGCGCTCGTCGTCCTGCCGACGGTGCGGCTCGCGGCCCGGGTCGATGCCGCGCTGCGGGAGGCGCTCGGGGAGGGCCGGCACGCGCTGCTGACCTCGGACGCCGGGCAGCAGCGCCGCTATCAGGAGTGGCTGGCCGTGCACCGGGGCGCCGTGCGGGCCGTGGTGGGGACGCGGGCCGCGATGTTCGCTCCCGTGCGCGACCTCGGACTGGTCGTGGTGTGGGACGACGGGGACGGCCACCACAGCGATGATCACGCGCCCTTCCCGCATGTGCGCGAGGTCCTGGAGCTGCGGGCCACCCGGGACAAGTGCGCGTTCCTGCTGGGGAGCTGGAGCTGCACGGTCGAGGCCGCGCAGCTGGTGCGCAGCGGTTGGGCGGCGCCTGTCGCCGCGCCCCGGGAGGTGGTGCGCCGCGTCGCTCCGCTGGTACGGACCGTGGGCGATCTGGACGTCGCCCGGGACGAGGCGGCGCGGGCCGCCCGGCTGCCCAGCATCGCCTGGGACGTGGCGCGGGCCGCCCTGCGCGAAGGGCCGGTACTGGTGCAGGTGCCGCGGCGCGGATATGTGCCGCGCCTCGCCTGCCAGCGGTGCCGGGAGCCCGCCCGGTGCCGGCACTGCGCGGGCCCGCTGGAGGCGCGGGAGAGCACCGGCGTGCTGGCCTGCGGCTGGTGCGGCCGGGACGAGGCGAACTGGCACTGCGCCGAGTGCGGGGGCTCCCGGCTGCGGGCCCAGGTGGTCGGGGCCCGGCGCACCGCCGAGGAGCTGGGGCGGGCCTTCTCCACGGTGCCGGTGCGGACGTCGGGGCGCGAGCAGGTCCTCGACACCGTGCCGGACGCGCCCGCGCTGGTCGTGAGCACCCCGGGCGCCGAGCCCGTCGCGGAGGGCGGGTACGCGGCCGCGCTGCTGCTGGACGGGTGGGCCATGCTCGGGCGGCCCGATCTGCGGGCGGGCGAGGACGCGCTGCGCCGCTGGATCGCCGCGGCCGCGCTGGTCCGGCCCCAGGAGGCGGGCGGCACCGTGGTGATCATGGCCGAGCCGACGTTGCGGCCGGTGCAGGCCCTGGTGCGCTGGGACCCGGTCGGGCACGCGGTGCGGGAGCTCGCGGACCGGGCCGAGCTGGGCTTTCCGCCGGTCTCCCGGATGGCGTCGGTGAGCGGGACCCCGGACGCGCTCAGCGGCTTCCTCGGCGCGGTCGAACTACCGGCGGACGCCGAGGTGCTGGGCCCCGTACCGCTGCCCGGCGCCGGCCAGGCCGCCCGGCGGCCGGGGGCGCCGCCGGTCGACGAGCAGGGGGAGCGGGTCCTGGTGCGGGTGCCGCCGGGCAGCGGGGCCGCGCTGGCCCGCGCCCTCAAGCAGGCGCAGGCCGCGCGGATGGCGCGCGGCGGGGTCGAGCCGGTGCGCGTACGGGTGGATCCGCCCGACATCGGCTGACCGGACGTCAGGCCACGGTGACGCGGGGGCGTCAACACACCACTGCCTCCCCGCACCCGGTGCGGGGAGGCAGTGGACGGCCCGATCAGCCGTTGCGCGGACCCGGGAAGGCGCCCGGCCGCACCTCGTCGCGCAGGCCCTGGCTGCCGGCGGTCGGCTGGGTCGGCATGGCGCGGGCGGCGGGCACCGAGGGCAGCGGACCCGCGCCCACCGGGAGGGCGGGGCGCGGCGGCGCGGGGGTGTCGGTGGCGCGCTCGGCGTCGGCCGCCGCCTGCGTGAGCGCCCTGCGGGCCCCGTAGCGGCGGTGCACCGCCTGCTTGGTGACACCGAGCGCGGAGCCCACGGCGTCCCACGAGAAACCCAGCGAGCGGTCGAAGTCCACGGCGGCGGTCACCAGGGTCTCGACGCTGTCCCGCAGCTCCTGGGCGAGACGGACGGTCGGCGCGGGCGCCCGCCCGTAGACGACGAACCCCGCGGAGGGGCCGGAGCGGCGCGGCCGGTAGACGTTGCCGAGCTGTGCGGTGAGGGTGCGCAGTGCGTCCACCTGCCGGCGGACCCGCTCGATGTCCCGCACCAGCAGATGCAGGCTGGCCCGTGCCTGGGCGTCGTGGGTTGCGTGGTCGGCCATGTACGAGCCTCTCGAACCGGCGATGAAAAAAGGATGGGCCCGCGCACGCGGCAAGCGACAACTTCCGCCGCCGAACGAGTGATCACGGCCCCTGGACTGGTCAACTCTTTCTTGACCAACGCGCCATCCAGTGAGGGGTCACGCTGTTCAGGCGTATCCGCATATGCGCAGGGCGCACGTTCAGGCGTGCGCCCCATGTGTGGCCGCCACGGGACCGCCATAGACTGGTGCGCTGCCCGTGACCCTGCCCCGAGAGGCCGTTAGCCACTGATGAAGCTTGTCTTCGCCGGCACCCCCGAGGTCGCCGTTCCCGCTCTGGACGCCCTGATCGCCTCCGACCGGCACGAGGTCGCCGCGGTCGTCACCCGGCCCGACGCCCCGGCCGGGCGCGGCCGTCGCCTCGTCGCGAGCCCGGTCGCCGAGCGGGCCGCGGAGGCCGGCATCGAGGTGCTCAAGCCGCACAAGCCGCGTGACGAGGAGTTCCTCGCCCGGCTGCGCGAGATCGGCCCGGACTGCTGCCCGGTCGTCGCCTACGGCGCGCTGCTGCCGAAGGTCGCCCTCGACGTGCCGGCCCGCGGCTGGGTCAACCTGCACTTCTCACTGTTGCCCGCCTGGCGCGGCGCCGCGCCCGTGCAGCACGCGCTCATGGCGGGCGACGAGATCACCGGCGCCTCCACCTTCCTCATCGAGGAGGGGCTCGACTCCGGGCCCGTGTACGGCACCGTCACCGAGCCGGTCCGCTCCACCGACACCAGCGGCGACCTGCTGACCCGGCTCGCCCTCGCGGGCTCCGGGCTGCTCGTCGCGACGATGGACGGCATCGAGGACGGCTCGCTCCAGGCGGTTCCGCAGCCCGCCGACGGGGTCTCGCTCGCCCCGAAGATCACCGTCGAGGACGCCCGGATCGACTGGGCGGCGCCCGCGCTGCGCGTCGACCGGGTGGTGCGCGGCTGCACGCCGGCCCCCGGCGCGTGGACCGAGTTCCGCGGCGAGCGGCTGAAGGTGCGCACCACCGTGCTCGCGCCGGACCGCACGGATCTCGCGCCGGGCGAGCTGAGCGTCGGCAAGAAGCATCTGCACGTCGGCACCGGGTCGCACGCCGTCGAGCTGCTGTGGGTGCAGGCCCAGGGCAAGAAACCGATGGCCGCCGCCGACTGGGCGCGCGGGGTGCGCATCGCGGCGGGCGAACAGCTGGGCTGAGCCCCGCCCCGGGTCCCGTGAGGGGCCCGGGGGCCGCACGGGCGGCCGCGACGTAGGCTGGGAGGGTTCATTTCGGCGGACGACCTCTGCGTACCGCCCGTACGACCCCACCAGCGGAGCACCTTTGAGCGACCAGCCGACCTCGTCGAACCGCCGTCCCCAGAAGGCCGGTGCCGCCGGGAAGTCCGGCAAGCCCGGCAAGTCCGGTCAGCCCGGCAAGCCCCACAGGCGTCCGAAGAAGGACCCCGTGCGCTTCCTCGCGTTCGAGGCGCTGCGCGCCGTCGACGAGCGGGACGCCTACGCGAACCTCGTGCTGCCGCCCCTGCTGCGCAAGGCGCGCGAGAAGGAGGGGCCCGAGAAGTTCGACGGCCGGGACGCCGCGCTCGCCACCGAGCTCGTGTACGGGACGCTGCGCCGTCAGGGCACGTACGACGCGATCGTGGCGGCCTGCATCGACCGGCCGCTGCGCGAGGTCGACCCGCCGGTGCTCGACGTGCTGAACCTGGGCGTGCACCAGTTGCTCGGGACGCGTATCCCCACGCACGCCGCGGTCTCCGCCTCCGTGGAGCTGGCCCGGGTCGTACTCGGCGACGGGCGGGCCAAGTTCGTCAACGCCGTGCTGCGCAAGGTCTCGCGGGACGATCTCGACACCTGGCTGGAGCGGGTCGCGCCGCCGTACGACGATGACCCCGAGGAACACCTGGCCGTGGTCCATTCGCACCCGCGATGGGTCGTCTCCGCGCTCTGGGACTCCCTGGGCGGCGGCCGCGCCGGGATCGAGGACCTGCTGGAGGCGGACAACGAGCGGCCCGAGGTGACGCTCGTGGCACGGCCCGGGCGGACCACGGCCGAGGCCGTGCTCGCCGAGGTCGGCGAGGAGTCCGGGCTGCCGGGTCGCTGGTCCCCGTATGCCGTGCGCCTCTCCGAGGGCGGCGAGCCGGGGTCGTTCGACGCCGTGCGCTCCGGCCGGGCCGGGGTGCAGGACGAGGGCAGCCAGCTGGTCGCCCTTGCTCTCGCGAACGCCCCGCTGGAGGGCAGGGACGAGAAGTGGCTCGACGGCTGCGCGGGCCCCGGCGGCAAGGCAGCGATGCTCGCCGGGCTCGCCGCCGGGCGCGGGGCGACGCTGCTCGCCGCCGAGAAGCAGCCGCACCGCGCGGGGCTCGTCGCGAAGGCGCTCGACGGGAACCCGGGGCCGTACCAGGTGATCGCCGCCGACGGCACCTGCCCGCCGTGGCGGCCCGGCACGTTCGACCGGGTCCTGGTGGACGTGCCCTGCACGGGGCTCGGCGCGCTGCGGCGCCGTCCCGAGGCGCGCTGGCGGCGCCGCCCGGAGGACCTCGAAGGGTTCGCTCCGCTCCAGCGGTCCTTGCTGCGGTCGGCGCTGGAGTCGGTGCGCGTCGGCGGCGTCGTCGGGTACGCGACCTGCTCGCCGCACATGGCCGAGACGCGGGCGGTCGTCGACGACGTGCTGAAGGCGGCCCCCGGGGCCGAACTCATCGACGCGCGGCCCCTGATGGAGGGCGTGCCCGCGATCGGGAACGGCCCCGACGTGCAGCTGTGGCCGCACCTGCACGGCACCGACGCGATGTACCTGGCGCTGATCCGGCGCACCGCCTGACGCGCGGGACAGGGCGTGGGGCCACCGCACGCGCGGCCCCACGCCTACGAAGAGCGGGGTCACCGGCACCGAGCGGACGATGAAGGTGTCCAGGAGGACGCCGAGCGCCACCGTGAAGCCGATCTCCGCGAAGGCCCCCGTCGGGTCGGTGCCGAGCGCCGCCAGGAACACGAAGACGAACAGTGGGAAGTCCGTCGGCTCACCCGCGTAGTCGAAGAGGTACCGGAAGGCGAGCGCGCTCGGGCCGAGCGCCGCGGCGAACGTCAGGACGACCGTCCCGTGTCGCCACGTACAGGACCCGCACTGTTCGCGACGACGGCGAGCGGGTCGCCGGTGCCGATTCCTGTCGGCCCGCTGTGGGCGGCCCAGAGTGGCGCGGGAGGGCACGGCTCGGCATCGGTATCGCGTCCAGGTCCGGACCGGGGAGGGCAACGGGCGCCGGGCATGACAGGCTGGGGGCATGGCTCAGATCAACCCCAGCATCCTGTCCGCGGACTTCGCCCGCCTTGCCGACGAGGCAAAGGCCGTCGAGGGCGCCGATTGGCTCCATGTCGACGTCATGGACAACCACTTCGTCCCCAACCTCACGCTCGGGGTGCCGGTCGTAGAGTCGCTGGCGCGGGCGACGGACACGCCGCTGGACTGCCATCTGATGATCGAGAACCCCGATCAGTGGGCACCTCGGTACGTCGAAGCGGGGGCCGGTTCCGTCACGTTCCACGCCGAGGCCGCCGCCGCCCCGGTCCGTCTCGCCCGCGAGATCCGCGCCAAGGGTGCCCGTGCCTCCATGGCCCTCAAGCCGGCGACGCCCATCGAGCCGTACGAGGACCTGCTCCCCGAGCTCGACATGCTGCTGATCATGACGGTGGAGCCGGGCTTCGGCGGCCAGGCGTTCCTCGACATCATGCTGCCGAAGATCCGCAGGACCCGGCAGCTCATCGCCAAGCACGGCCTCGAACTGTGGCTCCAGGTCGACGGCGGAGTCTCGGCCTCGACGATCGAGCGGTGCGCCGAGGCCGGGGCGGACGTCTTCGTCGCCGGTTCGGCGGTGTACGGGGCGAACGACCCGGCGGAAGCGGTCCGTGCATTGCGCACCCAGGCGGAGAGCGCGACGGCTTCTGCCGCGTGGGCATGCGACCACTGAGCCACGGATACGTGAACGCCGTCCATCAGGGCTGATCAAGCCCGCAGGATCTGCAAGGATGAACGGCGTATCCAGGTTGTGAACGCAGTGAGTCGTGCAGAAGAGCAGTGAGGAGATCGCCGTGTCCGCATCATCGGCAGGTCGGTCAGCCCTGCGGATGGGACCCGCGGAGCTGGTGCAGGCGGCGGCCATGGCCCGTCGCTTCTACCTAGAGGGCAAGTCCAAGATCCAGATCGCCGAGGAGTTCGGCGTCAGCCGCTTCAAGGTGGCCCGGGTCCTGGAGACCGCCCTGGAGCGAGATCTCGTACGCATCGAGATCCGGGTCCCGGCCGAGCTGGACGCCGAGCGCTCCGACGCGCTGCGCGCCCGCTACGGTCTGCGGCACGCGGTCGTCGTCGAGTCGCCGGCCGAGGCGGAGGAGTCGCCCGACCCGGAGAACCTCGGGGAGGTCGCCGCCGACCTGCTCGGCGAACTGGTGAACGAGGGCGATGTCCTCGGCCTCGCCTGGGGCCGCTCCACCATCCACATGGCGGCCGCCCTCGACCAGCTCCCGCCGTGCACCGTGGTGCAGCTGACCGGCGTGTACGACGCCGGGACCGCGGAGCGCGGATCGGTGGAGGCCGTACGGCGTGCCGCGCAGGTCTCGGGCGGCGACGCCCACCCCATCTACGCGCCCATGCTGCTCCCCGACGCCGCGACCGCGGCCGCGCTGCGCAACCAGACGGGGATCGCCCGCGCCTTCGAGTACTTCGACAAGGTCACGGTGGCGTGTGTGTCGATCGGCTCGTGGGAGCCCGGCATCTCGACCGTGCACGACATGCTCAGCGACGAGGAGCGCGCCCACTACGCCTCCCTCGGTGTCGCGGCCGAGATGTCCGCGCACCTCTTCGACGCGCAGGGCCGCCGGGTCGGCCGGGACCTGGGCGAGCGGTGCATCACCGTCGAGGCGGACCGGCTGCGGCGGATACCGGAGGTCGTGGCCATCGCGGGCGGCCAGCGCAAGGCCGCCGCCATCGACGCCGTGCTGCGGTCGGGCCTGGTGACCAGCCTGGTCACCGATACCGCCGCGGCCGACTTCCTGCTGGCCGCGGGGTCCGCGCCGAAGTCCGCGTCGCAGCGGACCGACCCGGACGACTGAGCGGCAGGGGCTGAGGTCGCGCCGTGTCCAGATGGCTCCCGCTCCGCTCCCTCGGCGCGCTGCTGGCCTGCGTCGGCCTTGTGCTCACCGGGTGCGCGACGTCCTCCGCGCCCCCGACCGAGCCCTCCTCCGCGCCCTCGTCCGCGGGTTCCTCCGTACCGCGGTGGGCCCAGGGCATGGACACCGTGCGGGCGGAGGGGCTGCCGGCCGAGGCGCGGCGGACGCTGGAGCTCATCGACGCCGGCGGGCCCTTCCCGTACGAGAAGGACGGCAGCGTCTTCGGGAACTTCGAGCGGGAGCTCCCCCGCCACCAGCGCGGGTACTACCACGAGTACACCGTGCGCACCCCGGGCGAGCGTGACCGCGGCGCGCGGCGCATCGTCACCGGCGGCGGCGCGGAGACGTACTACACCGATGACCACTACGAGTCGTTCGAGGCGGTGCTGAGATGAGCGGTCCCTCGCCGGTGGAGGCGCTGCAGGAGGCCGGGTGGGCGGTGCGACGGCTCGACCTGGCCGGGGCCGCCGACAAGGCCGCGTTCATGGACCGCTGCGCCACCGCTCTGGAGCTGCCCGGCTGGTTCGGCCGGAACTGGGACGCGCTGGCCGACCTGCTCGGCGACCCGGGCGCCTGGCCGGGCTCCGCGCACGGGCTGGTGGTCGTCGTGACCGGCTGGGAGGAGTTCGGCGGGCGGCGCCCCGAGGAGTGGGAGACGGCGCGCGAGGTGTTCGCGGAGGCCGCCGGGCGGCGTCACGACAGCGGTGCCGCCCTGACCGTGGTGCTCGGTCTCGGCTGAACCGGCGCCGCCGCGAGGTGCGCTTGGGTGATCATCCAAGGGGCCCCGGTGACCTTGGGACGTTCGGCCCGGAGACGGGCACCTCGGCCGCGTGGGAAAATGAAGTACGTGCTTTGTGCTCCGGCGGCACTCTTCCGGGGCCCCCTTCTACCGACTGGGATGTCCGCACGTGCGTTTCCTCAATGACATCAAGCCCGCGTACGACCTGACGTACGACGACGTCTTCATGGTGCCGAGCCGGAGCGCCGTCGGCTCCCGCCAGGCCGTCGACCTCTCGTCGCCGGACGGCACGGGCACCACGATCCCGCTGGTCGTCGCCAACATGACGGCCATCGCCGGGCGCCGCATGGCCGAGACGCTGGCCCGCCGCGGTGGACTCGTCGTCATTCCCCAGGACATCCCGATCGAGGTCGTCACCGAGGTCATCTCCTGGGTCAAGACCCGCCACCTGGTGCTCGACACCCCGATCGTCCTCGCGCCGACGCAGACCGTCGCCGACGCCCTGGCCCTGCTGCCCAAGCGCGCGCACAACGCCGGTGTGGTCGTCGACGACGAGCAGCGTCCCGTCGGTGTCGTCACCGACCAGGACCTGACCGGCGTCGACCGCTTCACGCAGCTCTCCGAGGTCATGGCGAAGGACCTGCTGCTGCTCGACGCCGACATCGACCCCCGCGACGCCTTCAACAAGCTGGACGGCGCCAACCGCCGCTACGCCCCGGCGGTCGGCAAGGACGGCAGGCTGGCCGGCATCCTGACCCGTACGGGCGCCCTGCGCGCCACGCTCTACACCCCGGCCACCGACGCGGACGGCAAGCTGCGCGTCGCCGCCGCCGTCGGCATCAACGGGGACGTCGCGGGCAAGGCCAAGCAGCTCCTCGACGCGGGCGTCGACACCCTCGTCATCGACACGGCCCACGGGCACCAGGAGTCGATGATCAGCGCCATCAGGACCGTGCGCGGGCTCGACCCGCAGGTCCCGATCGTGGCCGGGAACATCGTCGCCGCCGAGGGTGTGAAGGACCTGATCGAGGCTGGCGCGGACATCATCAAGGTCGGGGTCGGACCCGGCGCCATGTGCACCACGCGGATGATGACCGGCGTCGGCCGGCCGCAGTTCTCCGCCGTCATGGAGTGCGCCGCCGAGGCGAAGAAGTACGGCAAGCACGTCTGGGCGGACGGTGGCGTCCGCCACCCGCGCGACGTCGCCATGGCGCTCGCCGCCGGCGCGTCGAACGTGATGATCGGATCCTGGTTCGCGGGCACCTACGAGTCCCCCGGCGACCTCCAGCACGACGCCAAGGGCCGCGCGTACAAGGAGTCCTTCGGCATGGCCTCCGCGCGCGCCGTGAAGAACCGGACCTCCGAGGAGTCCGCCTACGACCGGGCCCGCAAGGCGCTGTTCGAGGAGGGCATCTCCACCTCCCGGATGTTCCTCGACCCGGAGCGTCCGGGCGTCGAGGACCTGATCGACTCGATCATCGCGGGCGTCCGCTCGTCGTGCACCTACGCGGGCGCCAACTCGCTCGCCGAGTTCGAGGAGAAGGCCGTCGTCGGGATCCAGTCCGCCGCGGGCTACGCCGAGGGCAAGCCGCTGCACGCCAGCTGGAGCTGATCGGGCGGGGCGGTGCGGGCGCTGCGGCTCAGAGCGCCGGCGCCGGTGCCGCCCACGCCGCCTCGATGCGTTTGCCGTCCGGCGCCGGGAGCACCGCGATGCGCTCGGCCAGCCGCTCCACCATGTGCCAGCCGAAGCCGCCCCCGCCGCCCATGTCGGGGGTGCGCGGCACCGGCGGGCGCGGGTCCCCGTCCTCCACCGCCACCGAGAGGCCACTCGCGTCCACCCGCAGCCGCAGGCGCGCGAAGGCACCGGTGTGCCGGGCGGCGTTGGTGACCAGCTCCGAGACGACGAGCAGGACCGCGTCCGCGTCGGCCCACGGACAGTGCTCGGCGAGGAACCGGGCAGCGGTACCTCTGGCCTGGGCCCCCGTCACGGGGCCGTCCACCACGATCTCCATACCGGACAGCTACCCCGCAACCGGATCTTCATGGTCCCCGGCCGCGGATGCGGGGCCGGGGAGGAGGACCGTGTCGAGGCCCGTGATGTGGAAGATCCGCTCGACGACGGGCGAGAGGCGGCGGACGGCCAGCTCGGCGCCGCGCTCCTGGAGCGCGCCGCGGGCCCGCAGCAGCACGTTGATGCCGCCCGAGTCGAAGAAGTGCACACCCGACAGGTCGAGCGTGACGACGGTGCCGGCCGGGGCGGCGAGCCCGGTCACCGACGCGAGCAGCTCGGGGGCCGTCGCGTAGTCGAGATCGCCGGTGACCGTGATCACGGGACCCTCGGGCTCCTGCGCCACCTCCGTGAGGGAGGGGACCGGCGCGACGTGCGGCCCGTCGGGTAGGGACTCGGGTGCCGCGTGCGTCATCGGCTTCTCCGTACGGTCAGGGCGAGGGTGTCGTCCGGGTGCAGGATCACGGTGTGCATCTCCTCGGCGAGGGCGCCGGGGATGTCGTCGGTCGGACGGTGCCGGTGCCGGACGGCCGCCGACACCAGCCGGCGCTCGCCCTCGTAGGGGTCGCGGCGGCTCTCGGTGAGCCCGTCCGTGTACAGCACCAGCAGGTCGCCCGGGGCGAGTTGCTGGTGCCACAGCCGGTCGCTGCCGGCCATCGGATAGCCGATGCCCCGGCCGCGTACTTCGAGGAAACGGGCGGCGCCGTCCTCGGAGACGAGGAGGGGCGGCGGATGGCTGCCGTTGGCGAGGTCGACGCGGCCCGAGACCGGGTCGATGCGGACCAGCAGGACCGTCGCCATCAGGTCGCGGTCGTAGGGGAGCAGGATCTCGTCGGTGCGCGCGACGATCGTCTCCAGGGGGTGGCCCTCC
Source organism: Streptomyces sp. NPDC030991 (assembly GCF_055571235.1). Taxonomy (NCBI): domain Bacteria; kingdom Bacillati; phylum Actinomycetota; class Actinomycetes; order Kitasatosporales; family Streptomycetaceae; genus Streptomyces; species Streptomyces sp. NPDC030991. The sequence goes on along the minus strand of NZ_JBVIFR010000011.1, from coordinate 78,366 downwards.
AGGGCGAGCGTGCGGACGGCGTGCGTCACGTTCAGGGCGCTGCTGGTACTGGTCAGACCGTGGCCGAGCGCGTCGACGACCGTGATGTGCACGGTCCCGTCGGGGAGCTGGAACCAGTCGTACAGGTCGCCGCCGGTCGGGGCGTCCGTGCCCGCGGGCGCGTAGTGGATGGCCAGTTCGAGCCCGTCGACCTTCATCGGGCCCGGGCGCAGCGCGTCCTCCAGCTCGCGCAGCATCTGGCCGTGGGCGCGGCGCAGCTGCTCGTCGCGCTCCTCCAGCTGGACGTACAGGGCGAGGACGCCGCTGTTCGTCTCGTCCAGTTCGTGCGTGAGCCGGCGCCGGTCGGCCTCCAGGGCGTCGGCGCGGGCGACCGCCACCCGCAGCTCCTCCTCCAGCAGCTCGGTGGGGGAGGGCGCGGTGGCCTCCAGGGCCGGCGGGCGCCGCTGCCCGGGCAGCGGCACGCGCCACACCGTCGTGTCCGCCTCGCGCCGCCCGGGCAGCGGCAGCGCCTCGACCGGCGCGGCCCACGGCGTCTGCGGCGCCCGGAGCCGGACCGTCAGCGCCTGCCCGTGCCCGGTCCGTTCGTACGCCGCCTCCAGCGTGACGGGCCGGCCGGCCCGCAGCTCCGACTCCGCGACCCGCGCCACGGAGAGGGTCAGCTGAGTGCGCAGCTCGGCGGAGAGCCGGTAGGTGACCGCCAACGCCCGGACCGCGGACCGGAGTTCGGCCGGGGAGCGATGGGTCGTGCGCTGCGCGGGCGCGGCTGCCCGGTCGGTCATGAATTCCTCCTTACCGCCCCGGTGACCAGGGCGGTCGCGTCGTCCCGTGCCGAACGGTGGCCGTGGCCGAGGGCCGCGGCGAGCAACCGCGGCGGCAGCCCCAGCAGGAACGGGGTGGCCGTCTCCGGCCAGCGTGCCGCGATTCCGTCACTGTGCAGGACCGCCGCACTCGTCTCGGGCATGGCCAGGGAACGCGGCAGGGGGCGCGGCATGTTCCAGCCGACCACGCCCGGCTGCCCGGCGGCCCTGGGGCCGACGCCGTCGTGGCTGACGAGCAGCATGCGTATGTTGCCGATCCCGCAGTGCTCCGCCGTGCCCGGCCGCAGCCGCAGCAGACCGACGGCGGCGCCGCGCCCTCCGCGCAGCGCCCGGTCCATCGCCCCGAGCAGCTCCGGCAGGGGCCGCTCGGGGCCCTCGTGGAAGACCCGCACGGCGGCGGCGCTCGCCTCGGCGGCCTCGGCGCCGTGCCCGAGGCCGTCCACGACGAGCGCGGTCCGGCCGCCCGGCGCGTCCGCCACGGCAGCGCTGTCCCCGCACGCCTCCTCGCCCCGCAGCGGCAGACAGAGCAGGCCGAGGTCGGCGCGGAGCGGCGCGGCCCCGGGACCGTGGAAGCGGGCGCAGATCAGTGTGCCGACGCCCGGCAGCGTACGCAGGGTCAGCTCGTCGGCGAGCCGGCGGACCGCGCCCATGCCGGAGCCGAGCGTGCCGGCGGTGCTGTATCCGTCGGCCATGGCCCGGTCGGGGCTCGCCATGCCGGGGCCCCGGTCGACGGCGACCACGTCGAGGCCGCCCTGGGGAAGGCGCTGCACGTAGACGGCGCCGTCGACCGCGTGCCGCAGCAGGTTCCCGGCGAGCTCGCTGGTCAGTACCGCGGCCCGCTCGACGGTGGTGGCCCCGAGGCCGCCGGCCCGCGCGGAGTCCCTGGCCAGCGTCGTCGCGTGGTGGACGGCGCTGGAGTGGTCGACGACGACGTGCGCGGTCACGGCGGCGTCGGCGAAGACCGTCACCGCACCGTCCAGCGGACCACGGTGACCGTCGTGCCGACGCCGGGCAGTGTGTCGACGTGGAACTCGTCCATCAGCCGCCGGGCCCCGCCCAGACCGTGGCCGAGGCCACTGCCCGAGGTCCAGCCGTCCGTCATCGCGGTGCCGAGGTCGGGGATGCCGGGCCCCTCGTCCTGTATGACGAGCCGGATCCCCTCCGCGCCGCGCCGCTTGAGCAACTCGACGGTCAGGGTGCCGCCGCCGCCGTAGATGAAGGCGTTGCGGGCCAGTTCGCTGGCGGCGGTCACCACCCGGGTCTGGTCGACCAGACCGAAGCCGCACTCGACGGTGGCCGCGCGCACGGCGTGACGGACCGTCAGCAGGTCGTCCTCCGAGCGCACTTCGTAGTCGCGGCGGACGGCGACCTCGGCCGCGGCGCGCATCGTGTGCGCGGCGCGCTCATCCGACATGATCACGGCCTGGGCCCTCCGGGGTCCGCTGCCAGCCGAGCGCGGTCAGACCCTGCTCGGCGTTGAGCGCCGTCTCCACCCCGGTGAGCTGGATGCCCAGTTCGACCAGGGTGATGGCGACGGCCGGGCGCATGCCCGCGACGATGACCCGGGCACCCAGCAGGCGGGCCATGTTGGTGAGCTCCATCAGGGTCCGGGCCACGAACGAGTCGATGAGTTCGAGGCGGGAGATGTCGATGAGCACGCCGCGGGCCCGGTCGGACACGATCCGCTCGGTCAGCTCATCGGTGAACGCGACCGCGGACCGGTCGTCCAGTTCGTTGAGAAGTCCCGTCACCAGGACATCGGCGAGCCGGAGAATGGGGACGCCCGTCGGGCGCTGCGTGTTCACCGCGGTGCCGATCCGGTCACCGCGAAGCCGACCGCCGGCTGGTCGGTCAGTTTGACGGCGTCGGCCAGCGCGTCGGCCAGGGTCGCGCGGGTCAGGATGGTGGACAGGTCGATTCCCAACTGGGCGATGGTCTGGGCGATGGGCGGCCGGATGCCGCTGATGACACAGTCCGCGCCCATCAGACGGACCGCGTTGACCGTGTGCATGAGGTGCTGGGCGACCGCCGTGTCCACGGTCAGCACGCCGGTGATGTCGATGATGGCGATCTTGGCCTCGTCGTCCTGGATCGCCTGGAGCAGCGACTCCATGACGATCTGGGTGCGGGCCGTGTCCAGCGTGCCGATGAGCGGGACGGCCAGCACGTGCCGCCACAGCCGCACGACGGGCGTGGACAGCTCCATCAGCTGGCGGCTCTGGCGCTGGATGATCTCCTCGCGCCCCTCGACATAGGTCTCGAAGGAGAGGGCGCCCGCGGCGTCCAGCATCCGGTTGACCAGCACGGCCGCCGAGAACAGCTCGCTCGTGTCGCGTGTGGTGTGCTGCACCGCCGCGAGGAGCGCCTCCTTGAGGGAGAGCACGGCGAGCGAGGTGTCGGTGGGCGTGGCCCCGGCCCGCACCCGGCGCAGGGAGAGCTGGGTCACCGTCGTCCGCAGATTGTGGTGCGACGTCACGAGGCGGCCGACCGGGGTGTCGCTGGCCAGCGCCTCGGTGAGGGCGTCGATGAGCAGATGCGCCTCCTCGCGCAGCTCGCTCTCGGTCATGTCGGTGCCGAGGGCCGCCTGCTCCAGCTGGAGCAGCGTCCACCGGTCGGCGATCTGCCCCTCCTGGTCGCGCAGCGCCTCGAGCAGCAGATTGCGGATATCGGTCTCGCTGGTACTCACAAGCCCCTCTCACACCGTTCTTCTCGTACGGCCATATGCGTCCGGCACATGATGCACACATCGAACATTCGTCGCCCAAACCCGGGGCCACGCGCGACCGTCCCGTGCACGGCCGATGGACTGCCGAGGCACGGGACGGCCCCACCGCGTACCCACGGACGGCCGATTCAGTCCCGGCACCGGTCTGTGAGCCCGAACACACCATGCGCAACAGACGAAACGGACGCCACAACGATCGCCCGGCAATGCGGGATTCGCGCAACGTTCACGCGCCGGTACGCAAGGTTGCTGCATTACAGCTGGGAAGCCGAGTCCTCTAGAGTCATCCGCTGTACGTGGCACGGCGAGGGACGGCCTGCTCGGCGATCCCCGGTCGGTGTGACCGCCGTACGCTCCCTCGTCCCCGCCCGACCCCAACCGGCAGCGATGAAGGAGCCAGTCCGTGCCCGATCACGGCGCACCCCCGCGCACCCCGCAGTCCGAGACCGCACCCGCGGGCCTCGGCGCCCGTCTGATGCGCCGCAAACCGGTGGAACGCCTGGTGGACGAGGGTGGTCAGGGCGAGGGCGGCACACTGCGACGCTCCCTCGGGCTGTGGCAGCTGACCATGATCAGCATTGGTGCCACGCTGGGCACCGGTATCTTCGTGGTCCTCGGCGAAGCCGTCCCGAAGGCCGGTCCCGCCGTCACGCTGTCGTTCGTGATCGCGGGCCTGACCGCTCTCTTCTCGGCCCTCTCCTATGCCGAGCTGGCCGGCTCCATCCCGGTCGCGGGCTCCTCCTACTCGTACGCATACGCAACGATGGGCGAGCTGATCGCCTGGGTGTGCGGCTGGTGCCTGGTCCTGGAGTACGGCGTCTCCGTCGCGGCCGTCGCCGTCGGCTGGGGCGAGTACCTCAACGAGCTGCTCGACGGCACCATCGGCGTCACCATCCCGGACGCGCTCTCCGCGCCGCCCGGCGGTGGCGGCATCTTCAATCTGCCCGCGCTCATCGTGGTGCTGCTCGCCATGGTGTTCCTGCTGGGCGGCGCCCGGGAGTCCGCGCGGGCCAACACGATCATGGTCGTGGTGAAGATGGTGTCGCTGCTGCTGTTCTGCGCCATCGGCCTCAAGGGCTTCCAGTCCGGCAACTACGAGCACTTCATGCCGCTCGGCATGGCCGGCGTCAGCGCGGCCGGCGCCACGCTCTTCTTCTCGTACATCGGCTTCGACGCCGCCTCCACCGCGGGTGAGGAGGCCACGAACCCGCAGCGCGATCTGCCCCGCGCCATCATGCTCTCGCTCGTCATCGTCACCGCGCTGTACGTCCTGGTCGCCGCGGTCGCCGTCGGGGCCCGGCCCTGGAAGCAGTTCAACGACTCGGAGGCCGCGCTCGCCGGGATCATGAAGGACGTCACCGGTCAGGCGTTCTGGGGCACGCTGCTCGCCGCCGGCGCGGTCATCGCCATCGCGTCCGTCGTCCTGACCGTGCTCTACGGACAGACCCGTGTCCTGTTCGCCATGAGCCGGGACGGGCTCGTGCCCAAGGTGTTCTCCAAGGTCCACGCCAAGAGCGGCGCGCCGCGCGTCAACACCGTCATCGTCTCCCTGTTCTGCGGTGTGCTCGCCGCGGCCATCCCGCTGGGCCAGCTCGCCGACGCCACGAGCATCGGCACCCTCTTCGCCTTCGCCCTGGTCAACATCGCCGTGATCGTGCTGCGCCGGACCCGCCCCGACATGCCACGCACCTTCCGGGTTCCGCTGTCGCCGGTGCTGCCCGTCATCGGCTTCGCCCTGTGCCTGTGGATGATGGGCTCCCTGTCCGTCATCACCTGGATCGTCTTCGGTGTCTGGATGGCGGTCGGCCTCGTGTTCTACTTCTGCTACGGGATGCGTCGCTCCCGTCTCGCCGCCCCCGCGGCTGCCGCAGAAGCACAGAAGTGAACCGCCTGCCTTGCTGAACGATCTCGACGAACGCATCGTGCACGCCCTCGCCGAGGACGCCCGCCGCTCCTACGCCGACATCGGACAGCTCGTCGGCCTGTCGGCGCCCGCCGTGAAGCGGCGCGTGGACCGGCTGCGCGCCACCGGGGCGATCACCGGTTTCACCGTGCGGGTCGACCCGGCCGCGCTCGGCTGGGAGACCGAGGGGTTCATCGAGATCTACTGCCGCCGCAACACCTCGCCGGACGCGATCCGGCGGGGTCTGGAGCGCTACCCGGAGGTCTCGGCCGCCTCCACCGTCACGGGGGACGCGGACGCCCTCGTCCAGGTCTTCGCCTCCGACATGCGCCACTTCGAGCGGGTCCTGGAGCGGATCGCGGGGGAGCCGTTCGTCGAGCGGACCCGGTCCGTGCTGGTGCTCTCCCCGCTGATGCGCCGCTTCACCTCGGGCTCGCCCGTCTGACACGGCGCAACGAATCGCCGCCACGGCCTCGGCGCGCGCAACGGATCGCACGTACAGACGCAACAGTCCCGGCTTCCCCGCCGCCCGGCGGAAACGTACCGTCGTATCGGTCCCCGGCAGTTCCGGCGACCCTCCCACTCCGTCGTACGTCGTCCCTGTGCACAGCCATGCCGTCGTCGCCGCGAACCCGTATCCGCTAGGAGTCCGTACCCCATGACGTCCACGGTGCCCACCGCCGTCCAGCACACCGAAGCGCAGCCGCCGATCACCATGTTCGGCCCGGACTTCCCCTACGCGTACGACGACTTCCTCGCCCATCCGGCGGGGATCGGGCAGATCCCGGCGACCGAGCACGGCACCGAGGTCGCCGTCATCGGAGGTGGCCTGTCCGGCATCGTCGCCGCGTACGAGCTGATGAAGATGGGCCTCAAGCCCGTCGTCTACGAGGCCGACCAGATCGGCGGCCGGCTGCGGACGGTCGGCTTCGACGGGACGCCGCCGGACGCCGCCGGGCTGAGCGCGGAGATGGGCGCGATGCGCTTCCCGCCGTCCTCGACGGCGCTCCAGCACTACATCGACCTGGTGGGCCTGCGCACCCAGCCGTTCCCCAACCCTCTCTCCCCGGCGACGCCGTCGACGGTCGTCGACCTCAAGGGCGAGAGCCACTACGCCGAGACCATCGACGACCTGCCGCAGGTCTACCGTGACGTCGCCGCCGCGTGGAACGCCTGTCTGGAGGAGGGCGCCGACTTCAGGGACATGAACCGGGCGATGCGCGAACGCGACGTGCCGCGCATCCGGGAGATCTGGTCGCAGCTCGTCGAGAAGCTCGACAACCAGACCTTCTACGGGTTCCTGTGCGACTCCGAGGCGTTCAAGTCCTTCCGGCACCGGGAGATATTCGGCCAGGTCGGCTTCGGCACCGGCGGCTGGGACACCGACTTCCCGAACTCGATCCTGGAGATCCTGCGCGTCGTCTACACCGAGGCCGACGACCACCACCGCGGCATCGTCGGCGGCTCGCAGCAGCTGCCGCTGCGGCTGTGGGAGCGTACGCCCGAGAAGATCGTGCACTGGGCGCAGGGGACCTCGCTGGCCTCGCTGCACGAGGCGGGGCAGCCGCGGCCCGCCGTGACCCGGCTCGCCCGCACCGCCGGGAACCACATCACGGTCACGGACGCCGACGGCGACATCCGGACGTACCGGACCGCGATCTTCACCGCCCAGTCCTGGATGCTGCTCTCCAAGGTGGCCTGCGACGACGAGCTGTTCCCGATCGACCACTGGACGGCGATCGAGCGGACCCACTACATGGAGTCCAGCAAGCTGTTCGTCCCGGTCGACCGGCCGTTCTGGCTCGACAAGGACGAGACCACCGGCCGTGACGTCATGTCGATGACGCTCACCGACCGGATGACGCGCGGCACGTATCTGCTGGACGACGGGCCGGACAAGCCCGCCGTCATCTGCCTCTCCTACACGTGGTGCGACGACAGCCTGAAGTGGCTGCCGCTGTCGGCGAACGAGCGCATGGAGGTCATGCTCAAGTCGCTCGGCGAGATCTATCCCAAGGTCGACATCCGCAAGCACGTCATCGGCAACCCGGTCACGGTCTCCTGGGAGAACGAGCCCTACTTCATGGGCGCGTTCAAGGCGAACCTGCCGGGCCACTACCGCTACCAGCGGCGCCTGTTCACGCACTTCATGCAGGACCGGCTGCCCGAGAACCGGCGCGGCATCTTCCTCGCGGGCGACGACATCTCCTGGACGGCCGGCTGGGCCGAGGGCGCCGTGCAGACCGCGCTCAACGCCGTATGGGGCGTGATGCACCACCTGGGCGGCGCCACGGACGCCACCAACCCGGGCCCGGGCGACCTCTACGACGAGATCGCCCCGGTCGAACTCCCCGAGGACTAGGGCGTGTTTCGAAAGTCCTGCCTGCCCCGCGGCGTCTGGCACGCAGGCTCGCCGCGTTGCCGGAACGCCCGCATAGCTCCGCTATGAGGGCGCCCCGGCGCCTTGCGATCGCACGCACCAGACGCCGCGGGGCCCGCCCTTCGGGCGGACGACGGGACTTTCGACCTAGAGCGCGGGGTCGGGCCGCCGGGGTCAGACTCCGGCGGCCCGTGCCTTCTCGTAGACCTCCGCCGCCACGTCCTTGAGCTCCTGGGCGTCGCGGAGGGGGCCCTGGAGGTCGAGGAGGATCTCCTCCAGGCCGACCTCGTCGTGCGCGACCAGGTCCTCGACGATCTGGTCCGTGCTGCCCTGGAAGGGTTGCCGGTCGTCGGCGGTGTACGCCTCGCGCGTGTAGAGCGCGTTCGCCCGCAGCACGCTGCGCAGCGGGGCCCCGCGCCCCCGCTCCCGGGCGAGGGCCCGCAGATCCTCCCACTGTCTGCGCAGCGGCTCGGCGCCCGCGGCGGCAGGCATCCAGCCGTCCGCGCGGTCGACCACCCGGCGCGCCGCCTTCGGGCTGTTCGCCGGAAGGAGGATCGGGACGGGGCGGGCCGGCTTGGGGCCGATCACGGACGGGGCGATGGTCGTCAGCGTGCCCTCGTACGCCACCGGGTCCGGGCCCCACACCGCCCGGCACACGTCGATCAGCTCGTCCAGCACCTGGCCGCGCCGCTCGAAGGGGGCCACGGACGCCGCCGCGTACTCGTCGGTCGACCAGCCGGTGCCGAACCCCGCGACGACCCGGCCGCCGCTCGCCGCGTCCAACGAGGCGAGGGCGCGGGCCAGTTGAAGGGGGACATGCAGCGGTGCCACCAGGACGCTCGTGCCGAGCCGGGCGCGGGAGGTGGCGGCCGCGGCGAGCGTGAGCGAGACCAGCGGATCGGCGACCGAGCGGTAGCGGTCGGGCCAGGGCAGCCCCGGGATTCCGTAGAGCCCCTGCCGGGCGGGCTCGGGGAACAGGACACGCTCGAAGACCCACAGGCTCTCGTACCCCGTCGCCTCCGCCGCGCGCGCCACGTCGGGGATGTCGCGGCCGATGTCGTACTGCCGCATCTGCGGGAGGCCCAGGCCGAGTCGGGTCGTCATACCGTGCTCCTTCGTCGCGTGCGCGTCGGGTGCCGTACGGTCCAAGCGGTCGAACGCGCGGTTGATGCCCGGGAGTTCCGGGGGCGACAGCGGGCGCCGCTCAGTCGGGGAGCGGGGTGAGCAGCATGCGGCTGACGAGGCCCACCGAGGTGTCGAGGCGGCAACTGAACTCGGCTGCCAGGCTGGGGAGTTCGCGCAGGGCCCACAGGGCGCGGGCGCTGCCCCACGCGGCGTCGCGGGCCCGCTCCAGACTCCACGAGCCGAGCAGATGGGTGAGCGGATCGGCGACCTGGAGGAGATCGGGGCCCGGCATCAGCTCTTCGCGGATGTGCTCCTCCAGCAGGACGAGGAGGTCGCCCACGCGCTCGAACTCGTCCTCCAGTACGCCCGGTTCGCAGTCGAGCGTACGGCAGGCGTCCACGACGGCCAGCGCCAGATCGTGGCCGATGTGCGCGTTGATGCCCGCGAGCGCGAACTGCAGGGGACGTACGCCGGGGTGGCGGCGGAACTGGAGCAGCGGCCGCCAGCACGCCGGGCCGCGGAGCCCGAGGGCCGCCGCGTCCAGGGCCGCGAGATACCGCTCGGCAAACCGGACGTCCAGCGTGCTCGCGGCGGTCCGGTCCAGGAAGCCGCCCGCCGCGCCGTCGTCGATGGCCCGGCCGACCGCCTCGGTGACGGAGAGGTAGACCCGGTTGAAGACGGCCACGCCGTCCCGGGGCGGCAGGTCGAGGGCGAGCGCGCGCATCCGCGCGATCACCGCGTCGACCCCGGCCGCGGCGGGGGTCTGAGTACTCGCGAACCGTTGCGACTGCGCCATGGCCGAAGGGTCCCAGCCCCGGGCCGACGCGGGTGTCGGCTGGCCGGGGGCTTCCCCAGAACGAGCGAACGGCCGCCGGACACGCGCACGTCCCGGGTGCGCGCGGTGACCTCCGCGGGCGGCACGTTCCCGCCCGACTGCGCCTACGAGCCGGCCGACTGGTTCCGGTCGGCTCCGCCGGCCGCGTGCTCCTGGGGGTCGTCGCCCTTGTCATACCTCGACGTACCCGAATCCAGCAGCGGTTCCTGCGACTTGAGATGCGCGGGGGCCATCGCGCGCAGCGCGTGGTAGCCGGTGATCACGACGATGGTGCCGAGGGCGATACCGCTCAGCGAGAAGGTGTCGGTGAACTTCAGGGAGACGTTGCCGACGCCGATGATGATGCCCGCGGCGGCCGGGACCAGGTTCAGCGGGTTGCGCAGGTCCACCTTGGCGTTGATCCAGATCTGCGCGCCGAGCAGGCCGATCATGCCGTAGAGGATGACGGTGATGCCGCCGAGCACGCCGCCCGGGATCGCCGCGACGATCGCGCCGAACTTGGGGCACAGCCCGAAGAGGAGGGCGAATCCGGCCGCCGCCCAGTAGGCCGCCGTCGAGTACACCCGGGTCGCGGCCATGACGCCGATGTTCTCGGAGTACGTGGTGTTGGGCGGGCCGCCGACGGCGGTGGAGAGCATCGAGGCGACGCCGTCCGCCGAGATCGCGGTCCCCAGCTTGCCGTCGAGGTTGTCGCCGGTCATCTCACCGACCGCCTTGACGTGCCCGGCGTTCTCCGCGATCAGGGCGATGACGACGGGCAGCGCGACGAGGATCGCCGACCACTGGAAGGACGGCGCGTGGAAGGAGGGCAGACCGACCCAGTCCGCGGTGCCGACACCGGAGAGGTCCAGGCGCCAGTGGTCGACGGCCTCGGCGCCGCCGTTCACCGAGTGGATCCTGCCGAAGAGGCGGTCGAAGACCCAGGAGATGCCGTAGCCGAAGAGCAGACCGAGGAAGATCGCGATGCGGGACCAGAAACCGCGCAGGCACACGACGGCCAGACCGGTGAACAGCATCACGAGGAGCGCCGTCCACTGGTCCGCGGGCCAGTACGTGGAGGCGGTGACCGGCGCCAGGTTGAATCCGATCAGCATGACGACGGCGCCGGTGACGATCGGCGGCATCGCGGCATGGATGATCCGCGCCCCGAACCGCTGCACCGCGACGCCCACGAGGAAGAGCACGGCACCGACGACCAGGACGGCGCCGGTCACGGTGGCGCTGGTGCCGCCCTGCGCCCGGATCACGGCCGCCACGCCCACGAAGGAGAGCGAGCAGCCCAGGTAGCTGGGGACCCGGCCGCGCGTCGCGAGCAGGAAGATCACCGTCGCGACGCCGGACATCATGATGGCGAGGTTCGGGTCGAGCCCCATCAGGACCGGTGCGACGAACGAGGCGCCGAACATCGCGACGACGTGCTGGGCGCCGAGCCCGATCGTGCGCGGCCATGACAGCCGCTCGTCGGGGCGGACGACGGCCCCGGGGGCCGGGGTGCGCCCGTCGCCGTGCAGTTTCCAGCGCACGCCGAGGTCCATGTGAGTTCTGCTTTCTGTGGCTCGAAACGATCGCCTCATGGTAGAGGCACGCACGTGCGAGTACCGACGCGCTGCGGGGGAGGGCCGGTCGTACTCCTTGTTGGGGAGAGACCCGAGGTCTACCCTCACACGCACTTGTCCGTGAACATCGTTCAGATACATGTCTGGCTGGAGTCGTGTTGATGCGTGCAGGACCCCGGATACGCCTCGGCGCCCTTCTCACGGCCGCCGCCGCTCTGGCCGCCGTCCTCGTACCGGCCGCGGATGCCGCCGCCCGCGAGCCCGCCCCGAGAACCGCCGTCCTCGACGGTGAACGCCTGCTGTGGACCAGACATCAACTCGCCCACGGCGACCGTCGACTGGCGCGCGCGGTCGAGGACCTGACGACCCGCGCCGACGGCTGGCTGGACCAGGGCCCGTGGACGGTCGTCGACAAACCCAGGCCCGCGCCGGGCGGCGACGTCCACGACTACCTGAGCCAGGCCCCGTACTGGTGGCCCTCCACGACGCCAACCGCCGACAACCCGTGGGGCTGCCCGTACGTGCAGCGCGACGGAGAACGCAACCCCGAGGTCGACACGGGCACCGACCGCCAGGACGTCGAGAAGGTCTTCGACTCCACGTACGACCTCGCCCTCGCCTGGTACTACACGGGCGAGAAGCGGTACGCCGTGAAGGCCGGCCAGGTACTGCGCACCTGGTTCCTCGACGCGGGCACCAGGATGAACCCGAACCTGGACCACGCCCAGTTCATCCCGTGCACGTACGACGGCCGCGCCATCGGCATCATCGACTTCTCGCAGTCGTACACGAGCATCGTCGACGCCGTGGCGCTCCTCGCCACCGGCGCCCCCGGCTGGTCGCGCGGCGACCGCGCGGGCATGGGGGAGTGGAACAAGGAGTTCCTCGACTGGCTCGTGCGCAGCGACTTCGGCAAGCAGGAGGGCGCCGCCGACAACAACCACGGCACCTTCTACGACCTTCAGGTCGCCGCCCTCGCCTACGCGACCGGCGACACGGACCTCGCGCGCCGCACCGTCCTCGGCGTCCGCGCCGGGCGCATCGACGCGCAGATCGCCGGCGACGGCACCCAGCCGCAGGAGCTCGCCCGCACCCGCAGCTGGCACTACTCCACCTTCGACCTGGTCGCCTACACCCGGCTCGCCGCCATCGGACGGCACGTCGGCGTCGACCTGTGGAGCTACGAAGGCCCGGACGGGCAGAGCCTGTTCAAGGCCGTGGACCATCTGCTGCCCGCGGCGACGGGCGCGGCCGCCTGGCCCCATCCGGAGCTGGAGTTCCACCGCTTCGCCGCGAGCGACGTCGTACGGGCGGCGGCCGACGCCGGGGACGCGGCCGCGCGCCGGGCCGTCCCGAGGCTTGAGGCGCCTCCCGGCGGCGACCTGTGGGCGCTGCGGCCCGCGGCGGAACAGCTGGACTCCATCACGGGCTGACCGCTCCCCGTGCCCTGGGCCCGGCCCCCCGTCCGAAGCGGGGGGCCGGGGGTCAGTTGATGCGGGCCACGGACGGGTCCGGCGCGGCCGCGCCGGTGCGGTCGGCGCCGCGCAGCACCTCCGCGAACACCATCAGGCCGCAGGTCAGCACCGTCACCAGGCCGAACGACACCACGAGGCTCGTCGCGTCCGCGAGCGTGCCGATGGCCGACGGCGCGATCAGGCCAGAGGTGTACGTGATCGTGGCGACGCCCGCGATGGCCTGGCTCGGGTTCGGGCCGCTGCGCCCGGCCGCCGCGAAGGCGAGCGGCACGACGACCGCGATGCCGAGGCCGAGCAGACCGAAACCGGCCATGGCGAGCGCCGGATGCGGGGCCACCACCACGAGCAGCGCGCCGAGCGTGGCCACGACCCCGCTCACCCGCACGGTGCGCACCGCGCCGAACCGGTCCACCACGGCGTCCCCCGCGATCCGGGCCACCGCCATGGTGAGGGTGAACGCGGTGGTGCAGGCGGCCGCGAGCCCCGCCGAGGTGTCCAGCACGTCGCGCAGGTACACCGCAGACCAGTCCAGGCTCGCGCCCTCGGCGAAGACGGCACAGAACCCGACCGCGCCGATGAGCAGCGCCGACTTCGGCGGCAGCGCGAACCGCGGCGGCGCCTCCTCGTCCTCGGTGGGCCGCAGGTCGAGGACCCACCGGCAGGCCACGAACCCGGCCGCGGTCAGTACCGCCGCGGCCAGCAGGTGATGCACGCGTGCGTCCGCGCCGAGGTGCGCGGCGAGGGTGCCGCCCGCCGAGCCGATGAGGGCGCCCACGCTCCACATGCCGTGCAGGCCCGACATGATCGACTTGTCGAGCCGGGTCTCGACCTCCACGCCGAGCGCGTTCATCGCCACGTCCGACATGCCGGCCGAGGCGCCGTAGACGAAGAGCACCGCGCAGAGCGTGAGCAGGTTCGGGGCGAGGGACGGCAGGACCAGAGCCAGCGTCCACAGGGCGAGCAGCCCGCGCAGCGCCGTCCGCGCGCCGAACCGGTGGCTCACACTGCCGGCCAGCGGCATCGCCACGGAGGCGCCGATCGCGGGGAAGGCGAGCGCCAGGCCCAACTGGCCCGCGCTCACGCCCGCGTGGTCCTGGATCCACGGAACACGGGTCGCGAACGATCCGGTCACCGCTCCATGGACGCAGAACACGGCCGCGACGGCATAGCGCGCCCGTTTCACCTTCCCCAGCGCGTACGTCACTTCACTCATCCGGTGGGCCCCTCCCAGTACGTCCCCATGCGCGTCGCCCATGGTGCGGCCGTAAACTATCAGGAACCCTGCCTGATAGTTAACCTGTTTCCGGCGTAGGATCCCGGCCATGCCCGCATCACCGAGGACCGCCCGAGCCATCAACGACCGGCTCGCGCTGCGCTTCCTCCAGGACGAAGGCCCGCTGACCGCGACAGAGTTGAAGGACCTCACCGGACTCTCCCGGCCCTCGGTCGCCGACCTCGTCGAGCGGCTCACCGCCTCCGGACTCGTCACGGTCGTCGGAGAGACGGGTGCCCAGCGCCGCGGCCCGAACGCCCGGCTCTACGGGATCGTCGCCGACCGCGCCCACCTCGCCGCCCTCGACGTACGCACCGAAGGCGTGCGGCTCGTCGTCGCCGACCTGCTGGGCACCGCGCTCGCCCGGGCGGAGTTGCCCGTCGAGGAGGGCGAGAGGACGGGCGCCGCCGTCGAGCGGGCGGTCGCCCTCCTGGAACGGACGGCGAAGGAGGCCGGCGCCGAGCGGCTGCACACGGTGGGGGTGGGCGCCCCCGGCCTGATCGACCCGGCCTCGGGCGAGCTGCGCGACTCCTCCGGCCTGCCCGCATGGCACCGCCGCCTGATCGCGGTGCTCCAGGAACGGCTCCCCGCACGGGTGCTGGTGGAGAACGAGACCAACCTCGCGGCCCTCGCCGAGCAGCGCGACGGAGCCACCCGGGACCGGTCCACGTTCGTGCTGCTCTGGCTCGGGCTCGGCATCGGGGCCGCGGTCGTGCTCGACGGGAAACTGCGGCGCGGCGCCTCCGGCGGAACCGGCGAGGTGGGCTTCCTGCCCGTGCCGGGCACGGTCGGACTGCCCTCCGCCACCGGATGCGACGGCGGCTTCCACTCCCTGGCCGGATCGGCGGCCATCCTCGAACTCGCCGTCGCCCATGGCCTGGTGGGGCCCGGCGAGCCGGTGGAGCGAGCCGCCGACGTGGTCCGCGACGCCGTCGCCCGCGGCACGGACGAGTTCCTTGACACCCTGGCCGACCGTGTGGTGCTGGGCGCCGCCGCCGTGGTGGCGGTCCTCGACCCCGGGTGCGTGGTGCTCGCCGGGGAGGTCGGCCGCGCCGGGGGCGACGTGCTGGCCCGGCGGGTCGCGGAGCGGCTGGCCGCGATGTCACCGCTGGCGACGGACGTGCGGGCCGGCGCCCTCGGCGGCGGCGCGGTGCTGCGCGGGGCGCTGCTGATGGCCCGGGAGGCCGCGCAGGAGGACGTCTTCGGCCCGGGGCCTGGCGGCCGGACGCCCGCCGCGTAGCGGGTGCCTGCCCGGCCGGGCACCGCCGGGGTCAGCGCGCGGCGCGCTCGCTCAGGTACTCCTCGAACGTGCCCCTGCCCACGGCCTGCTCCGGGGCCAGATGCCCGCCCGCGCGGAGCGCGCGGTACACCCTGCCCGCCAGCGGAACACTCAGCACCGGGCGGCGCCTGCCCTCCGCGCGCAGATACGCGCGGGCCAGCTCGGAGAACGTAAGGACCTCGGGGCCGCCCATGTCCGCCACCCGCCCGGCAGGGGGCTCCAGCGCCAACCCGGCCAGCCGGTCCGCCACTTCGGCCACCTCGATCGGCTGATCGCGGACGCCCGCGGGAAGCAGCACCACCGGCAGCTTCGCGAGGACCCGCAGCAGCCGGCGGACGAGATCGTGGAACTGCGTCGTGCGCAGCACCGTCCAGCCGAGCCCGGACTCCGCGATCAGGAGCTCCACCGCGTGCTTCGCCTTGTAGTAGCCGAGCGGCACCCGGTCCACGCCGACGATGGAGATGTGGACGAGGTGCGGCACACCGGCGCCGCGCGCGGCCTCGATCAGATTCCGTGCCGCCCGCTCGTCGCCTCCCCGCGGCGTCGAGGCGCAGTGCACGATCACGTCCACGTTCTCGACCGCACGGCCGAGTGCGGGACCGCCCTCCCGCAGGTCCACCGCGTACGGCTCGGCGTGCCGGCTCAGCACCCGCACCTCGTGCCCGGCGCCGCGCAGCCGCTCGGTGACGAGCCGGCCGAGCGTTCCGGTTCCTCCGGTCACCAGGATCGTGGTCACCGCCGCATCAGCTCCTTCGGACATGGAGCGCCCCCTCGTGGAGCGCCCCTCGGCAGCTGAGAACCGACGGGGTGCCACGGATGTGACAGTGGCGGGGGATTTGGCGGGGAATTTTCGCTCAGACGGAGGCCAGCTGCCGGCCCACGAACCCCAGCTTGTCCGGGTTCAGCACGGCCCGCGCGGCCACGATGACATCCCCGCGCACCTCGAACGAGACGACAGCGAAGACCGCGCCGCCGGACCGTGCGACCAGCGCCGGCGCCCCGTTGACCTCGGCGGACGTGAACTCCGCGCCGGCCGCGAACCGCTCCCGGATGCCGAGCAGGAACCGCACCACCTTCTCGCGCCCCTCGACGGGCCTGCGCGCGGCGCTGACCTTGCCGCCCCCATCGCCCCACCAGCTCACATCGGCCGCCAGCGTCTGCTCCAGTGCCGTCAGATCGCCGGCCCTGGCCGCATCGACGAACGCCTCCACCAGCTCGCGGTGGACCCGCTCCGACGGCTCGAACCGGGCGCCGGGCGCCGCCACGCGGGCCGCGGCCCGCCGGTACAGCTGACGACAGTTCGCCTCACCGAGGCCGAGCACCCCGGCGATCTCCCGGTAGCCGTACGCGAACGCCTCGCGCAGCACGTACACCGCCCGCTCCGTCGGTGTCAGCCGCTCCAGGAGCAGCAGCAGGGCGCACGACACCGAGTCGCGGCGCTCGGCCGACTCCAGCGGGCCGAGCGCGCCCTCCGAGGTGAGGACGGGCTCGGGCAGCCAGGGGCCCGGGTACTGCTCACGCCGGGCGCGGGCCGAGGTGAGGCGGTTGAGGCAGAGGTTCGTGACCACTTTCGCGAGCCAGGCACCCAGGTGCTCGACCGACCCCGGCTCGGTGGCGCTCAGCCGCAGATACGCGTCCTGGACCGTGTCCTGCGCCTCCTCGGCGGAGCCGAGCATCCGGTAGGCGAGCCCGAACATCCGCGGGCGGTGGCTCTCGAACTCCTCGGCCGTCCGGCCGGGTTCTGGCGAAGTCGTCACCTCCTCACCCTGTCAGAGCGAAGATCGTCCGAGATCTGTGAGTCAGCCCACAGTATTCGCTTGCATGCACAACCACTGGACGTGGCACACTGGCCGTGTACCAGAAGCAGCGCACTCCGGGGTCGGTGAAAGTCCGAACCGGCGGTTACAGTCCGCGACCCGGTCACTTCCAGTGGCCGGTTGACCAGGTGAAATTCCTGGACCGACGGTTAAAGTCCGGATGGGAGGCAGTGCGCGGCGGGCGGGCACCTCGTGTGCGCGTCGCCGATTGTTTCGCCGTTCCCGCAAGGGAGCGGTGTCGAACGCGGCGTCGTCGCTCCCGGTGTCGTCGTCCGTACGTTCTGTCGCCGTCGCGCGACAGTGCCCCGGAGTCCATGCCCCAAGAGGGAGGACCCGGGAAGTGTTCACCGGAATCGTCGAAGAACTGGGCGAGATCACGGCGGTCGAGAACCTCGGCAGCCCGGTCGAGGCATCCCGCTTCCGCGTCCGCGGCCCCGTCGTCACCGAAGGCGCCAAGCACGGTGACTCCATCGCGGTCAACGGGGTCTGTCTGACCGTCGTGGAGCACGACGCCGACTCCTTCACCGCGGACGTCATGGCCGAGACCCTCAAGCGCTCCAGCCTCGGCGCGCTCACCACGGGCTCCCGCGTCAACCTCGAACGCCCGATGGTCGCCGACGGACGGTTCGGCGGCCACATCGTGCAGGGCCACGTCGACGGCACCGGCACGATCATCGAGCGCCTCCCCTCCGCGCACTGGGAGATCGTCAAGATCTCGCTCCCCGCCGAGCTCGCCCGGTACGTCGTCGAGAAGGGCTCCATCACCGTCGACGGCGTGAGCCTGACCGTCGTCGAGGCCGGCGCCGACTACTTCACCCTCAGCCTCATCCCCACCACCCTCGACCTGACCACGCTCGGGCTCAAGCAGCCCGGCGACCCGGTCAACATCGAGGTCGACGTCCTCGCGAAATACGTCGAGCGCATGCTCGGTTACCAGGGCAGCGACCGGGAGAACGGCCGGGGAAGCGCTCAGGGGGGCACCAAGTGAACTGGCTCAACACCGAAGCATTCACCCTCTTCGACCAGCACATCCTCTGGTCGGACATGATCGGCAACACCATCGGCCTGATCGCCCTCGCGCTCGGCTGGCGCCGCTCCCTGTGGACCTGGCCCGCCCAGCTGATCTCCGGCGCGATCCTGCTGACCGCCTTCGCCACCGCCCACCTCTCGGGCAGCGCAGGCAAGCAGCTCGTCGTCATCGTCGTCGCCCTCTTCGGCTGGTGGCAGTGGAACCGCGGCAAGGGGCAGGCGCAGGACGGCTCCATCGCCGTCCGGTTCGCCACCTGGCGCGAGCGCGGCGCCCTGATCGGCGCCGCGGCCGTCGGCACCCTCGCCGTCGGCGGCCTGTTCACCGCGTTCCCGACCCTGTCGTGGGACCCCTGGCCCGACGCGTACATCTTCGTCGGCACGGTCGTCGCGATGTACGCCCAGGCGCGCGGCATGGTCGAGTTCTGGTTCGCCTGGCTCCTCGTCGACCTCGTCGGCGTCCCGCTCAACTTCGCCAACGGCTTCGCCTTCTCCGGCTTCGTCTACGTCATCTACGGCGCGCTCGTCCTGTGGGGCATGCGCGACTGGTGGCTGCGCTCCCGTGCCGCCCAGGCCGCCGCCCCCGCGCTCGAAGGAGCCCACGCATGAGCACCGCAGCCCACCTGTACGAGGTCTCCGCGAACATCGACCTGAGCCTCGACCCGGTCGAGCAGGCCCTCCGCGACATCGCCGCCGGCCGCCCCGTCGTGGTCGTCGATGACGAGGACCGGGAGAACGAGGGCGACCTCGTCGTCGCCGCCGAGAAGATCACGCCCGAGATCGTCGCCTTCATGATGAGCGAGTGCCGCGGCCTGATCTGCGCCCCCATGGAGGGCGACGAACTGGACCGGCTCGACCTCCCGCAGATGGTCGGCAACAACACCGAGTCGATGAAGACCGCCTTCACCGTCTCCGTCGACGCCTCCGGTGCCCACGGCGTCACCACCGGCATCTCCGCCGCCGACCGCGCCGCCACGCTCCGCCTGCTGGCGGGAGGCACGGCCCAGGCCGGCGACTTCGTCCGCCCCGGCCACATCTTCCCGCTGCGCGCCAAGGCGGGCGGCGTCCTGACCAGGAACGGCCACACCGAGGCCGCCGTCGACCTCGCCCGCCTCGCGGGGCTGCGCCCGGCCGGCGCCATCGTCGAGATCGCCGGCGAGGACGGCGTCATGCTGCGCCTGCCCGAACTGATCCCGTTCGCCCGCAAGCACGGCCTGACGATCATCTCCATCGAGGACCTCATCGCCTACCGCCGCTCCGCCGAACCCACGGTCAAGCGCGAAGCCACCGTGCAACTCCCCACCGCCTTCGGCGAGTTCACCGCGTACGGCTACCGCTCCATCGTCGACGGCGTCGAGCACGTCGCCCTCGTCCACGGCGAGATGGGCGACGGTGAGGACGTCCTCGTCCGTATCCACTCCGAATGCCTCACCGGTGACGTCTTCCACTCGCTGCGCTGCGACTGCGGCCCCCAGCTGGAGGAGTCCATGCGCCGCATCGTCGAGAAGGGCCGCGGCGTCGTCGTCTACCTCCGCGGCCACGAGGGCCGCGGCATCGGCCTGCTCTCCAAGCTGCGCGCGTACGAGCTCCAGGAGCGCGGCCGCGACACCCTCGACGCCAACCTGGAGCTCGGCCTGCCCGCCGACGCCCGCGACTACGCGGCCGGCGCCCAGATCCTCGACGACCTGGGCGTGCGCACCGTGCACCTGATGACCAACAACCCCGACAAGACCGACGCCCTCACCCGGCACGGCCTCACGGTCACCGCCCGCGAGCCGATGCCGATCAGCGCCGGCGAGCACAACCTCCGCTACCTGCGCACCAAGCGGGACCGGATGGGCCACGACCTGCCCTGGCTGGACGTCCCCACGACGTCCGCCTGCACCAACCAGTAGAGCCCCCTGTTTTCAACTACGTACGAGGAGAAGCGCGTGAGCGGTAAGGGTGCCCCCGAACTGAGTGTGAAGAACTGCGGCGACCTGCGGGTGGCCGTGATCGCCGCCCAGTGGCACGAGAAGGTCATGGACGGTCTCGTCGACGGCGCCCTGCGCGCCCTGACCGAGCTGGGCATCAGCGAGCCCACCGTCCTTCGCGTCCCCGGCAGCTTCGAGCTCCCCGTCGTCGCCAAGGTCCTCGCGGGCCGCGGCTACGACGCGATCGTCGCGCTCGGCGTCGTCATCCGCGGCGGCACCCCGCACTTCGAGTACGTGTGCCAGGGCGTCACCCAGGGCCTCACCCAGGTCTCCATCGACACCGGCGTCCCCGTCGGCTTCGGCGTGCTGACCTGCGACACCGAGGAGCAGGCCCTGGACCGCGCGGGCATCGAGGGCTCCCGCGAGGACAAGGGGCACGAAGCGGTCACCGCGGCCGTGGCCACCGCCACCACGCTGCGTACCGTCTCCGAGCCCTGGCGCTAGGGCCCGGGGAGAGCCGCGTAAAGTAAGGACCACCATGTCCAATAAGACGTTCGAGGAGCTCTTCACCGAGCTCCAGCAGAAGGCCGCCACCGGCGACCCCGCCACTTCCCGCACCGCAGAGCTGGTCGGCAAGGGTGTCCATGCCATCGGCAAGAAGGTCGTCGAGGAGGCCGCCGAAGTCTGGATGGCGGCCGAGCACGAGGGCAAGGAAGCCGCCGCCGAGGAGATCTCGCAGCTGCTCTACCACGTCCAGGTGATGATGGTCGCCCGCGGCATCTCCCTCGACGACGTGTACGCCCATCTCTGAGCCGTCACCCCGCGCTCGCCCGACCCACCCCTCACGCAAAGGAATCCGACCTCATGCTGCGCATCGCCGTCCCCAACAAGGGTTCACTGTCCGGACCTGCGTCGGCGATGCTCCATGAGGCCGGGTACCGGCAGCGCAAGGAGTCCAAGGAACTCGTCACGGTCGACCCGGGCAACGAGGTCGAGTTCTTCTACCTGCGCCCCAAGGACATCGCGATCTACGTGTCCTCCGGCAAGCTCGACATCGGCCTCACCGGCCAGGACCTGCTGATCGACTCCGGGGCCGACGCCGAGACGATCCTGCCGCTCGGCTTCGCCCGCTCCACCTTCCGCTTCGCCTCCCGGCCCGGCGCCGTCAAGGACCTCGCCGACCTCGCCGGGAAGACGATCGCCACCTCCTACGAGGGCATCGTCGGCAAGTACCTCGCCGAGCACGGCGTGGAAGCCTCCGTCGTGCACCTCGACGGCGCCGTCGAGACCGCCATCGAACTCGGCGTCGCCGACGCCATCGCGGACGTCGTGGAGACCGGCACCTCGCTGCGCAACGCGGGCCTGGAGGTCTTCGGCGAGCCGATCATGAAGTCCGAGGCGTGCGTCATCCGCCGCAAGGGAGACACCGCCGAGGACCCGAAGGTCCAGCAGTTCCTGCGCCGACTCCAAGGAGTCCTCGTCGCCCGCACCTACGTGATGATGGACTACGACTGCCGCGCCGAGCACCTGGAGAAGGCCGTCGCCCTCACCCCGGGCCTGGAGTCGCCGACCATCTCGCCGCTGCACAACGAGGGCTGGGTCGCCGTGCGCGCCATGGTCCCGTCCAAGGACGCGCAGCGCATCATGGACGACCTGTACGCCCTGGGCGCGCGGGCCATCCTCACCACGGCCATCCACGCCTGCCGCCTCTGAGGACCTCCGCCATGACCGACGTCCCGACCCTGCCCGTCACCTTCCGGCCCGGGCGCACCCGTGCCATCCTGCACGGGCTCGGCGCCGCCTGCTTCGTCGTGATCACCGTCATCGCGCTGGTCCTCGACACCCTGAGCCCGGGCGAGCGGATCAGCTTCATCTTCACCGCCGCCCTGTTCTGGGCCGTCCTCGGGCTGCTCGCGCGGCCCAAGGTCGTCGCCGACGAGGACGGCGTCACCGTCGTCAACATCGCCCGCGGCCGCCGCCTGGCCTGGGCGGAGATCGTCCAGGTCAACCTGCGCCCCGGCGACCCCTGGGTCTTCCTGAACCTGACCGACGGCACCAGCCTGGCCGCCATGGGCATCCAGCCCGGCATCGCCCGGCAGAGCGCCGTCCGCGACGCGAAGGCGCTGCGCGCCCTGGCCGAGGCCCGAAGCCCGGTTCAGGGCTGACTCAGGGCCCCGGCCCCTGACGCCCCGGCCCCGGACCTGATTAATCTGGGGGCGGGGCGTGCGCCGTGAGCCGCCCCGCCCCTGACGCGCCCGGACGGGCGGCCCGGGGGTTCCTGCTAACCAAGGAGTGACTCCCTCCAGCGATGGACGGATCGTCCGGCAGTATCTGCGCCGCCCCCTCCCGGCCTGACGCGCCCCTCGCGCGCACGTCCGTGGAGAGCGCGGCATGACCATCCCGTTGCTGCTCCTCGCGGCAGCCTTCCTCCTGATCCTCGCCAACGGATTCTTCGTGGCGGCCGAATTCGGGCTCGTCACCGTCGAACGCCAGGACGCCCAGCAAGCGGCGGACGCCGGCGACAAGCGCGCCCGCACCGTCGTGGCCGCCCTCAAGGAACTGTCCTTCCAGCTCTCCGGCACCCAGCTCGGCATCACCATCACCTCCCTGGTCGTCGGCATGCTCGCCGAACCGGCCCTCGCCGAACTGCTGCACGGCCCCTTCACCGCCGTCGGCATCCCCGAGGGCGCCGCCAGGGGAGTGTCGGTCGTCGTGGGCATGCTGCTCGCGGCCGCCGTCCAGATGGTGGTCGGCGAACTGGTCCCGAAGAACTGGGCGGTCTCCAGGCCGCTCCAGGTCGCCCGTTTCGTGGCGGGCCCCCAGCACGCCTTCGCCCGCCTCTTCCGCCCGGTCATCGCCCTGCTCAACACGGTCGCGAACCGCCTCGTGCGGGCGCTCGGCGTCGAGCCGGCCGACGAGCTGGCCTCCGCCCGCACCCCGGGCGAACTGGTCTCGCTCGCCCGCCACTCCGCGCAGGCCGGAACCCTGGAGCAGGACACGGCCGACCTGTTCGTCCGTACCCTCTCCCTCGGTGAACTGACCGCGCAGCACGTCATGACGCCCCGCGTGAAGGTCAGCGCGCTCCAGGCCTCCGCGACCGCCGAGGACGTGGTCAACCTGACCCGCGCCACCGGCCTGTCCCGCTTCCCCGTGTACCGGGAGCGGATCGACGAGGTCATCGGCATGGTCCACCTCAAGGACGCCCTGACGATGTCCGCGCACGAGCGGCTGCGCACCCCCGTCGTCCGGATCGCGCAGGCCCCGCTCCTGGTCCCGGAGACCCTCCCCGTCCAGCCGCTCCTCGCGCGCCTGCGCAGCGAGCAGCCCATCGCCGTCGTCGTCGACGAGTACGGCGGCACGGCCGGGGTCGTCACCCTGGAGGACATCGTGGAGGAGCTCGTCGGCGAGGTCCGCGACGAGCACGACCGGCTCGACCTGCCCGAACTGGCGGCGGCCCCGCCCGAGGACGGCCGGCCCGCCTGGGACGCCGACGGCAGCTGTCGCGTCGACATCCTGCGCCGCATAGGACTCGACGTACCCGAGGGCCCCTACGAGACGGTGGCCGGCCTGGTCGCCGACCTCCTCGGCCGCATCCCCGCCCCCGGCGACCGGGCGGAGCTGCCCGGCTGGCGCCTGGCCGTGCGCCAGGTCGGCCACTACCGGGCCGAGCGCGTCCGCATCGTACGCACCACCGAAGCCGCCAAGCCCGTCCTGGAGGCGGCCCGATGAGCGCCCTGCAACTCCTCTTCGCCGTTCTGCTGGTGCTGGCCAACGGCTTCTTCGTCGGTGCGGAGTTCGCCCTGGTCTCGGTGCGCCGCAGCCAGATCGAACCCCTCCCCGGCAAGCGGGCCCGGCAGGTCCTGTACGGCCTGGAACACCTGCCGCAGATGATGGCGGCGGCCCAGTTCGGCATCACCGTCTGCTCGCTGACGCTCGGCGCGGTGGCCGAGCCGACGGTGGCGCAGCTGCTGGAGCCCCTCTTCGAGGCGGTCCACGTGCCGCACGGCGTGATCCACCCGCTCGGCTATGTGATCGCCCTGGCGGCGGTGGTCTCCCTCCACCTCGTCATCGGCGAGATGGTGCCGAAGAACCTCGCGATGGCGGCGCCGGAGAAGACCGCGCTCTGGTTCAGCCCCGGGCTCGTCGCCTTCGCCCGGCTCTGCAAGCCGGTCACCATCGCCCTCGGGGCCTGCGCCCGGCTGGTCCTGAAGCTGTTCAGGGTCGAGCCCAAGGACGAGGTCGAGGCCGTCTTCACCAGCGAGCAGCTCAACCGCCTGGTCGAGGACTCCGGGCAGGCCGGTCTCCTCGGCCCGGAGGAGCAGGAGCGCCTGGAGGACGCCCTCGAGCTGGGCTCCCGCCCGGTCACCGACGTCCTCCTGAACCGCTCGGACCTGGTCACGGTCGGCCCCTCGGTCACCCCGGCGGAGATCATCGCGCTGACGGCCCGCACGGGCTACTCCCGGTTCCCGCTCTGCGCGGACGGCGGCGCCTTCATGGGCTACCTGCACGTGAAGGACGTCCTCGACCTGATCGACGGACCCGAGACGGACCGCGCCGTCCCGCAGCACGTCTGGCGGCCCATGACGACGCTGCGCGCCGAACTCCCCCTGGACGACGCCCTCACGGTGATGCGCCGGGCCGCCACGCACCTGGCCCAGGTGGCGGACGCGGCGGGCCGTGTCCTCGGCCTGGTCGCGCTGGAGGACGTCCTGGAACTCCTGGTGGGCGAGGTCCGCGACCCGGCCCACCGGGACGAACCGCAGGTCCCGGAGGCCCGCAGGAAGCAGGAGGCGCTCACCTAGGGTCGCCTTCACCGGATCAGGCGGCAGGCCCCGGCCCGGCTCTCACAGCGCGGTCGGGTCCTGCGGCCCCCTGCCGGACAGGACCTCCCCGTATGCCTGCATCAGGTCGGGCAGCCGCAGCGTCGCCAGATCGTCCCGGGACGGCTCCGACAGATATCCCGTCAGCCGCAGATCCCGGTAGGCGCACGACTTCTCGTACAGCGTCCGCAGGAACCGCCCGTTGCCCAGCTCGTCGATCCAGCCCTGCTCCACCACGTGCGCGGCGATGGAGCGGAGCTCGTCCAGCGCCTCCTCGTCCCACGCGTCCCCGTTCTCCGCCGCCAGCACCTCGCCGATCGAGGTGAGCTCCAGCGGGCGGTACGAGGGGAAGTCGACCCGCGACGTGAAGCGCGACGAAAGCCCGGGGTTGGCCGCGAGCAGCCGGTCCATGCCCTCCGGGTAGCCGGCCAGGATCACCACCAGATGGTCCCGGTTGTCCTCGGCCCGCTTCAGCAGCACCTGGAGCGCCTCGTCGCCGTACGCGTCGCCCTTGCCGTACCCGGAGTTGGACAGCGCGTACGCCTCGTCGACGAAGAGCACCCCGCCGAGCGCGGAGTCGATCAGCTCGTTCGCCTTCACCGCGGTCTGGCCCAGGTACTCACCGACCAGATCCGCGCGCTGCGCCTCCACGAGATGGTCGCCGCCGAGCAGTCCGAGAGCGTAGAAGACACGGCCGAGGATCCGGGCGACCGTCGTCTTGCCCGTACCCGAAGGACCCGAGAAGACGAAGTGGCGTTTGGGCGGCTGGACGGGCAGCCCCTGACCGGCCCGCAACCGTGCCATGTTCAACTGCGCGGAGAGCGCCTTGACCTGCCGCTTCACCGGTTCGAGGCCCACCATGAGCTCCAGCTCGGAGAGCGCCTCCTCCAGGAGCACCGGATCGGTCGGCCCCGCGGGCAGCGGCGCCTGGACCGGCACCACGGCCTTCTCCCGCACCATGTCGGGGTCCTCCGCGCCGACGCCGCCCGGCGGCGGCAGATCGGGCTCGGTGACCTTCAGGTCCCGCCCGTCGCTCGCGTACAGCGGATCGGCCGACTCCCCGGCGTCCAGGCCGTCCTGATAGCCCGTCAGGGTCAGCGGGGCCAGGTCCGGGCCGTCCGCGAAGTCGTACCCGTCGCCCTCGGCGATCGCCGCGAGCCGCGCCGAGGTGTCCATGAACGCCGGGTCCACCCGGTGCACCGCCCGGTACAGCGGCATCGCCGCCGCCGAACGGCCCGTGCCCTCGTGCGCCCTGGCCAGCCAGTACCGCAGCTCCTTGCGCTGCGGCTGCTCGCTGCGACAGCGCATCAGGGCCGAGGAGAGCAGCGGCTCCGCCTGCCCGTACATCTCCAGGCGCACCCGCGCCATGCCCCCGAAGAGCCCGGCCTCGATGCCGAGCATCGGATCGTCCATCAGCGACTCCGTCTGCCGGACCAGCTGGTCCCAGTCCTTGACGAGGTACGCCCGGCACGCGTGCAGGAAGCGCACCTGCGGATCCGCGTCGGCCGTCGGCAGGGTCGCGAGCGCCCGGTCCAGCTCCGGCACATGGCGCCCGTCGAGCCAGTGCGAGGCGTGCGCCAGCAGGAGGTCGCGCGGATGTTCAAGGACCGGCTGCACCCACCAGCCCAGCCAGTACCAGGAGTTGAGTGTGCGGCGGTGGCGCGTGCGCTGCTCCCCGAACCGGTCGCGGTGCCGGAACATCCGCAGCAGCGCCGTCGTCGTGTCGATGCGCAGTGCGTGCAGTCCGAGCCAGCCGTCGGCCATCCCCGGGTCCATCCGCACGGCGGCGCGGAACTCCTCCTCCGCCTGCGGATACGCACCCATCGTGTACGCGTCGACGCCCCGCAGCCAGGCGAGGTCGGCCGGGCCCGTCGGCGCACCGGTGCCGAAGTCCATCACGTCCCCCACAAGCCGTGCCCCCGATGAACCGCTCTGTCATGGACGGGAGTTGCCACGATGCGGACAGCAAGCCGTCCGTAGGCCGCACCGAGGGCATCATCGTACCCGCGCAGGGCTGGTCGGCCGTAGGGCGCGGAAGCGCCGGATCGGCGCAAAGAGGGCCCAGGGCCCGGGATTCCGCGCAGGTGGGCGCGGTGGCGCGTGGTGACCCAGGGTGAACGGCGCGCGCTCCGGAGCGCCCGGGAAAGGGCATTGCGGGCAGAACGAAGCCCCCGATCACGGGGGAACAACCGGGGGCTTCGCGTCTTCGGGCGGTCCCGAAAGTCCGCACATTGAGAACGTAAGTCCTGTACGGCCCCTCGGTCAAGCAGAGTTGAGGGTCTCGGGGAAACTGGCGAAAGGCCGTTCGGAGGGGTTCAGCGCACCGCTGGCGGTTCCTCACCGTGCGTGACGGAGCGCCGGGTCTGCGGGGTCACACCGGGCCCCTCGCGCATCTCGTACCCCAGCGGTCCCTCCCGCACCAATTCGTCGGCGAAGGGCCTGGACGGGTCCCGCGCGAAGTGCTCGCGCTCCGCCGGGATCCAGCCGTCCCAGAAGCCGGCCTGCGCCGCACCGTCCCGGGCCCGCCCGCGCGCCCACGACGTCCCACCCGGCAGGTCCATCCACAGCAGCCTCGCCAGCCGGGGCCGCAGGGCGCGCCGCCCCGCGCCCACCCCCTCGACCAGGACCACGTCCGCGGGCGGCAGCACCCGTACGGCGTCGAAGCGGCGGGCGTGCCAGTCGTACCTCTCGTAGTGCGCCGTGTCGCCGCGGGAGAGCGGCGTGAGCACCTGCTCGCGCAGCCGGTCCTGCCAGCCGAAGAGGGAGTGGTGGCTCGCGATGTCGTCGAGGTGCAGCACGGGCGCCCCGCCGAGCGCCTCGGCCAGCCGCGCCGCGAAGGTCGACTTCCCGGACCCGGCGTGCCCGTCGATGCCGACGAGGCGCACGGGGCCGCAGGAGACCGGCAGCCGGCGGACCCGGTCGGCGTACTGGTCCAGGGGCACACGCAGATAGCTCACGGCGGCAAGGGTACGTGGGGCCCGATGGGGTTTCAGGGACGCCGCCGCAGGTCATTCCAGTGGTGGAGACCAATATTGCTGAGCCTGACAGGGCGCGAAACGCTGGTGGAAATCCCGCCGCTGCGGCCATAGTTGGCGCACTGTTCCACCGAGCCCGCACCCGGCCCCGTCCGCCCGACCTCCTCGACTGGGGGATCATCCCGATGACCCGACCCGTTCCGGACTCCGGTCCGTCCCGCAGAACCGTGCTCGCCGCCGCCGCGGGCGTCGCGCTCGCCGCCACCACGGCCACGGCGGCCGCGGCGGGAACCCCGCAGACCACAGGGGCCCTCGCGGCCCCTCGGACGAAAGCCCCCGCCCGCACCGTGGACAACCACACCTGGACGACCGCCGCCGACTGGCGCTCGGGCGCCGGCAAGGGGACCCGCGTCGTCGCGGGCGCCCGCCCCGGCGTGACGCTCGCCAAGGCGGCCGGCACGAGGACGTACACCGATCCGCACCTCGGCCGGACGGCCGAGTGGGAGTACGCCCAGTGGACCTCACCGGTCCACCGGCTGAGCGTCCCCGCCACCGAGGTCATCGCCTCCTGGAACGCGCACACCCCGAAGGGCACCTGGATCCAGGTCGACCTCCAGGGCACGTACAGCGACGGGAAGCGGACGCCCTGGTACGTGATGGGCCGCTGGACGGCCGGTGACGACAAGGACGCCGACATCCGTCGCACCTCCGTGGACGACCAGAGCGACGGCAGGTCGAGCATCTGGACGGACACGTTCTCCATCGACGACGCGGCCTCGGGTCTGCGGCTGGTCTCGTACAGCCTGCGTCTGACGCTGCTGCGCACTCCCGGCTCGAAGGCCGCGCCGACGGTCTGGCGCCTCGGCGCGATGGGCTCGGACGTGCCGGACCGCTTCACCGTCCCGGCGTCCGCCCCCGGCCTCGCCAAGGAGCTGAAGGTCCCGCGCTACTCGCAGAACATCCACACCGGCCAGTACCCCGAGTACGACAACGGCGGCGAGGCGTGGTGCAGCCCCACCTCCTCGCAAATGATCATCGAGTACTGGGGCCGCAAGCCCACCGCGGCCCAGCTGGCCTGGGTCGATCCGTCCTACGCCGACCCCCAGGTCTGCCACGCGGCCCGGTTCACCTACGACTATCAGTACGAGGGCTGCGGCAACTGGCCGTTCAACGCGGCGTACGCGGCGACGTACAAGGACATGCAGGGCGTCGTCACCCGCCTCTCCTCCCTGACCGACCTGGAGACCCTGATCGCGGCCGGGATCCCGGCCATAACGTCCCAGTCGTTCCTCAAGGAGGAGCTGACCGGCGCGGGCTACGGCACCTCCGGGCACCTCATGACGGTCATCGGCTTCACCGCGGAGGGCGACGTGATCGCCAACGACCCCGCGTCGCCGAGCGACCCGGCGGTGCGCCGCGTCTACAAGAGGGCCGAGTGGGAGACGATCTGGCTCCGCACCAAGCGCCACAACGCCTCCGGCAACGTCGTCTCCGGCACCGGCGGCGTCTGCTACCTGTACTTCCCGGCGCACCCGACCGCCGCGCAGCGCAAGGCACTGGCGGCGGTGGGCGTGCGCTGACCGGGAGGGCGGACCGCGAGGGTCAGCCGGTGACGACCGGGGCCACCACCCAGTCCGGGTGACCGGGCATGGGCGGGGTCCGCGCGCCGTACAGCCAGGGGCGCAGGAAGCCCGCCAGGTCGTGACCGGCGACCTTCGAGGCCAGTGAGGTGTAGTCGGCCGTCGACGCCGCTTCGCCGCGGTACTTCGTGAGCCAGGCCCGCTCGATCCGCTGGAACGTCTGCGCGCCGACCTGCTCGCGCAGCGCGTACAGGACCAGCGCCGAACCGTCGTAGCGCATGCGCTTGAAGAGGTTCGGCTCGGTGGGTTCGGCGGGGGCCCCGTACTGGTACCGCCACTGGTCGTGGCTCTCGTAGGCGACCTTCATCGCGGCCTCGAAGCTCTCGCCCCCGTGCTCCTGCGAGTAGAGGCGCTCGTAGAAGCGGGCATGGCCCTCGCTGAGCCACAGGTCGGACCAGGTGGCGAGGGCGACGCTGTCGCCGAACCACTGGTGGGTCAGCTCGTGCACCATGTCGCGTTCGGCGTCGACCCTCGTGCCGAGCAGATCGGCCTTGGGCAGGAGCGAGAGCGTCTGCGTCTCCAGGGCCACCCCGAGGTCCGTGTCACCGACCAGGACGCCGTACCGGTTGAAGGGGTAGGACCCCAACAGCTCGCGCAGCCAGGTGAGTTGTGTGGGCGTCAGATCGCGGTACTCCTTGGTCGGCGCCACCAGCGCGTCCGGCACGACATCGCGCAGCGGGAGCCCGCCCGGCCCCGTGCTGTCGAGCGACCGGAACCTGCCGATGGCCAGTTGGACGAGTTGCGCCGCCACCGGCTGTTCGGAGTCGTACGTCCAGCGGATCCGGCCGTCGGGGCGTGCGGACCGGTCGACGAGCCGCCCGTTGGCCACCGCCGTCAGATCCCCCGGCGTCGTGACGCGGAAGGTGACCGGGGCCCGCCGGCTGGGGTGGTCGTCCGAGGGGAAGATCATCTTGGCGCCGTTGGGCTGCGGGTACAGGACCGTGCCGTCGGGGGTGGGGATCCAGCCGTAGTCCTCGATGGCGTCGTCGCGGTGGCGTATCTGGGTCGGGTCGGCGGTGTAGTCGACCTTCACCGTGAACGAACTGCCGTCGCGCAGCGGGGACTTCGGGGTGACGACCAGTTCGTCGCCGTCCCGCAGGGCCTGCGCGGGGCGGCCGTTCACCGTGACCGAGCGCAGTTCGTTGCCCGCGAAGTCCAGGTCGAAGCGGGAGAGCGCCTGCTCCGCCGTGGCCTTGATCGTCGTCGAGGCGGCGAACGGGGTCCGCGGCGCCTGCCAGTCGAAGTCGAGCGTGTAGTGGCGGACCGAGTAACCGCCGTTGCCGTCGAGCGGGAACATCGGGTCGCCGAGCCCCGCGGCGCCCGGCGTCGGCGCGGGGGAGTCGTCGGCGGCCCGCGAGAGGGTGGCCGGGCCGGTCAGCGCGGCGCTCAGGGTGATCGTGACGGCGACGGCGAGACGGGCTCTGCGGCGGGGCGTTCGGTACGGGCGCATCGAGAACCTTCCGGTCGGACGGAACGCGTCGCAGTGTGGGACGCACGGAGTTCCGCGCCGGTTGTGCGTGACCAAGGTCTCGGTCGCAAAGCGACATTCCGGTGGCAAGGTGGTACATGCGCCGGAGGGGGACCCAGGGCCTCATGAGGCCCCCGGCGCCCGGGGGAATCACGACCACGCCCGCGAACCGAGTGAGTGAGACTCCCATGACCGCAAGCTCCGCAGCCATTCCGGCCCCCGCCGCCTCGCGCACCCGCACCGGCGGCCCGCAGGAGGACGGCCCGAAGATCCTCGAGCACCTCATGGGCTGGGCCTTGGTGGTGGTGCTGGCGATGCTCGTCACACAGACCGGTCTGATGTGACCTGAGCCACGCGTCTGCCGCGGCGCCGCGGGAGAGGTGTGAACGACGCGAGGGGCGGGGTCCGGAACACCGGACCCCGCCCCTCGCGGTCTGTTCGCGACCGTCAGTGGACAGCCTTGATCAGTTCACCGCCGGACGTGTCACCGGACAGCTCCCAGAGGAAGGTGCCGCCCAGGCCCTGCCGGTTCTTGTAGTCCATCTTCCCCGCGATGGTCGCCGGGGTGTCGTAGCTCCACCAGTCGGTGCCGCAGTGGGCATAGGCGGTGCCGCCGACCGTGCCCGTGGCGGGGCACCTGGTCTTCAGCTCCTTGTAGTCGTCGATGCCCTGCTCGTACTTGCCCGCGGCCGGGCCGGTCGCCGTGCCGCCGGGCGCCGCCTGGGTGACGCCGGTCCAGCCGCGCCCGTAGAAACCGATGCCGAGCAGCAGTTTCGAGGCGGGCACACCCGCCGCCTTGAGCTTGGCGATGGTGGCGTCGGTGTTGTACCCGGCCTTCGGGATCCCGTTGTACGCCGTCAGCGGCGAGTGCGGGGCGGTCGGCCCCTTGGCGTCCCACGCGCCGAAGTAGTCGTACGTCATCGGGTTGTACCAGTTGACGTACTGCGCGGCGCCCGCGTAGTCGGCGGCGTCCAGCTTCCCGCCGGCGGAGGCGTCGGCCGGGATGGCGGAGGTGATCAGGGCGCCACTGCCGAACTTCGCCCGCAGCGCCGCCATCAGTTTCTTGTACGCGTCACGCCCGCTGGTGTCGCAGGACAGACCGCAGGCGTTGGGGTACTCCCAGTCGATGTCGATGCCGTCGAAGACATTGGCCCACTTCGAGTTCTCGACCAGGTCGTAGCAGGACTGGGCGAAAGCGGCCGGGTTCTTCGCGGCCTCCGTGAACCCGCCGGACCAGGTCCAGCCGCCGAAGGACCAGAGGATCTTGAGGTTCGGGTGCAGCTTCTTCAGCTTGAGCAGCTGGTTGAAGTTGCCGCGCAGCGGCTGGTCCCAGGTGTCGGCGGCGCCGTCCACGGACTGGTCGGCGGTGTACGCCTTGTCGGTCGCCGCGTAGGAGTCGCCCATCGCGCACTTGCCGCCCTGGACGTTGCCGAAGGCGTAGTTGATGTGCGTGAGCCGGTCGGCGGAGCCGGACGTCTCGACGTTCTTGACGTGGTAGTTCCGGTCGTAGACACCCCACTCGGTGAAGTAGCCGACGACCTTCGAGCCGGCCGCCGTCGCGTGGGGGGTGGTGTCCGTCCCGGCTGCCGCGCTGCCCGCCGAGGCGAGCAGTCCCGCGCCGAGAACGGCGCAACACGCGGCAGCGGCGAGCGCCTTGAAGCGCGCGCGGGGGAGGTGCGGTCGGAGCATCGTGTCTCCTCGTGGGGGAGGGGGACATGGGGGGGAGTG
Organism: Streptomyces sp. NPDC030991; assembly: GCF_055571235.1. NCBI lineage: Bacteria > Bacillati > Actinomycetota > Actinomycetes > Kitasatosporales > Streptomycetaceae > Streptomyces > Streptomyces sp. NPDC030991. The sequence goes on along the minus strand of NZ_JBVIFR010000011.1, from coordinate 45,610 downwards.
GTGCTGTGGACCTGCGGAAGAGCCCGGCTCCACGCGTCCGTCCTGGCTGACATGAACGCGTTAAGTCGTTGAGCGGAACAGTAGGAGGACTAGACCAGTGTGGTCAATGGTCCGAACCAATTTCCCGGCGCTCGTCCTGGGCCGGCTCGCCATCGCGGCCCGCGCGATCGGCGAGGCGCGGGCGGCGCTCGACGAGGCGGTGACGTGCGCGAAGGGGCGCACCCGGTTCGGACGGCTGTCGCCGCTTTCCAGGGCCTCGGGTTCGTGCTCGCCGACATGGCGACCCGGATCCAGGCGGTCCGCGCCCTGTATCGGTCGGCGGCCCGGCTGCGGGACGCGGGCCTGCCCTTCTCCCGGCAGGCGGCCATGGTGAAGCTGTTCTGCGCCGGCGCGGCGATGAAGGTGACCACGGACGCCGTGCAGGCCCTCGGCGGCTACGGCTACGGCTACGGCTGCGCCACCGACTCCCCGGTCGAGTGCTACCTGCGGGAGGCCAAGGTGCTGCAGATCGTCGAGGGCGCCGATCAGATCCGGCGCATGGTCATCGCCCGTCACCTCGCGGGTCCGCGAACCCGCTGAACTGCCCGGTGCGCACGATGGGCGCCATCAGCCGGACCCACTCGGGGTCGTGCTGCCCGGGCAGGGTCCGGCCGCGCTCGGCCCACGCGGCGAGCAGGGCCCGGTAGAGGGGCGGGTCCTGCGCGTGCGCCTGCTGCGACGGGAACGCCGGGAGCGGCGGACGGGCCTGAAGGGGCTGATGAACCGATTCTGCCGGGTCAGGAACGAGGACGCGCCTGCGACGGCCGGTGGGTGCGGGAGCCGGTGTCTGCGTCGGGGTCATGCCAGAGCAACGTACGAGAGACGGCGCAGGTCACCGATGGGCGTAATCGGGTGTCAGTTCGCGCCCTCACCGGGCGGGCGGCTCCGACGGGTCGAACATCTGGCCCCCGTACGCGAGCTGACGTACCGTCAACTCCGCTGCCGGGCAGCCGCGCCCTCCCGGCCGACACCAACTGCCGTACGTCCAGGGAGGGATGCCGTGACCGAGGACGACCGCCCCGTCGCGTTCGACGAGTACCCGGTGCACCAGGTGCCGCTGTCGATGAAGCACGTCGCCACGAGCGACCGCAACGCCTACGACCGGTGCATCTTCCATCTCGTCGACCCTGGCGGCGAGTTCCTGCTCATCCTCGGCCTCGGCGTCTATCCCAACCTCGGTGTGATCGACGCGTACGCCACCCTGCGCACCGGCCCCATCCTGCACGCCGTCCGCGCCTCGGACGCGCTCGCCGACGAGTCCCGTATGCGGATGGAGGTCGGCCCGCTGCGGATCCGGGTCGAGCGCCCACTGAAAGAATTCGTCCTGACCTGCGCCGCCGACCCGGACGACCCCGGCGCGCTCTCGTACGAGATCACCTGGCACGCCGACTTCCCGGCCCTGTGGGAGCCGCACCACACCCAGCGCCGCGGCGCCCGGCTCACCCTGGAGAGCAAACGGTTCGTGCAGGCCGGGCGGTGCGACGGCCGGCTGCGCATCGGGGGCCGCGAGGTCGAGGTGCGCGGCTGGACCGGGACCCGGGACCGCAGCTGGGGTGTGCGGCCCGTACCCGGGGAGGAGGGCGGCCGGCTCGCCGAGGACCACCCCACCGAGGGTTTCCACTGGATCTGGGCGCCGGTCCGCTTCGACGACCGCTTCCTCATGGTCGTCGTGCAGGAGGACGCCGACGGCTACCGCACCCTGAACGACGCGACGCTGGTCCGCGAGGGCCACCGCGACCGCCAACTCGGCTGGCCCCGCGCCGACATCAGCTACCGCCCCGGGACCCGCCACCCGCGGAGCGCGGTCATCCACCTCACCGACCCGGCCGGCCACGAACCCCGCGAACTCGGCGTGGAGATTCTCACCTCCTCGCCGCTGGCCGTCGGCGCGGGCTATCCGCCGGCCGACGACTGGCAGCACGGCACCTGGCGCGGACGCGGCTGGACCGACCGCCGCGCCTACGACCTGTCCGACCCCGCGGCGCACCCCCTGGCCGCCTACGGCGTGATCGACCACGCCGCCCGCTTCACCCTCGACGGGCAGGTCGGCCACGGCATCTTCGAGCACGGCAGCTTCGGCCGCCACGACCCGAGCGGCTTCACCGGCCTCGCCTCGGTGGCACCCGCGCGCCCGTGATCACCCGGTACGGAAAGGGAGTCGGTCCATGGCGACAGCACCGCGCCCCCGCACGTCCACCCGCGAACCCGAGGAGATCGCCCGCCGCCTCACCGCCTGGCTCGATCGCCGACTGCCCGGCGCGAAGGCGGTGAACATCACGGTCCCCGCGTCCAACGGCATGTCCAGCGAAACCCTCCTCTTCAACCTGGACCACCCCGACCCCCCGCTCAGGGCCTGCGCGTTACGGCTGGCCGCGGATCCGTCCGCGTACACGGTCTTCCCGGTGTACGACATGCCGCGCCAGTACCGCACGATGCGGCTGGCCGCCGAGCGCACCGGTCTTCCGGTGCCGCGCGTGCTGTGGCTGGAGGAGGACGCGGGGCCGCTCGGCGCACCCTTCTTCGTGATGGAGCGGGTCGCCGGCCGGGTGCCGCCCGACGTCATGCCCTACACGTACGAGGGGAACTGGCTGCACGCGGCCACGGACGAGGAGCGCGCCCGACTGGAGGACGCGACCCTTCGTCTGCTGGCCCGGCTGCACGACGGGGTGCCCGCGGCCGAGGCCGACTTCCTCGCGCTGCCCGGCGAGGGCAGCCCGCTGCACCGGCACGTCGCGTCCCAACGCGCCTACTACGCCTGGGTGGTGGCCGGCCTCCCGCCGTCGCCCCTCATCGAGAGCGCCTTCGAGCGGCTGGCGGCACTGTGGCCGCACGACACCGGCGACACCGTCCTGAACTGGGGCGACGCCCGTATCGGCAACATCGTCTACGACGGGTTCCGCCCGGCCGCGGTCCTCGACTGGGAGATGGCGGCGCTCGCCCCGCGCGAGGTGGACCTCGGCTGGACGGTCTATCTGCACCGCTTCTTCCAGGACCTGACCGTGGGCTTCGGCCAGCGCGGCCTGCCCGACTTCCTGCGCCGCGACCGCGTCGAGGCGCGCTACGCCGAACTCACCGGCCACACACCGCGCGACATGGACTTCTACACCCTGTACGCGGCGCTGCGGCACGCCATCGTGATGCTCCGCATCGCCTATCGCCAGGTCCACTTCGGCGAGGCCGCCGTGCCCGCCGATCCGGACACTCTGATCCTGCACCACGGCAGCCTGCGGGCCATGGTGCAGGGCAGGTACTGGGACGGACCCGGGTAGGTCAGGCGGCCTGGCTGTCGCCCTGGAGCGGGACCCGCAGGGGGCGCGAACCGGGGCCGCCCACGTGCGAGAAGGGCTGGGTGCGCCAGTCGAGGCCCTGCGGCAGCGTCAACAGCAGGGCGGTGTCCTGCTCCTGAGCGCCCGTCACCTCGTCGGCGGGGCGGGCCTCGGCGGCCGCGCGCCCGGTGCCCGCACAGACGGTGAGTCCGAACGGGTTCCAGGGCGAGGCGCACAGCGCGTGCTCGGGCAGGACGTCCTCGTCCGCCAGGAGCGCGATGGGCTGCGCGCAGTCCGGGCACAGCACCCGGTACATCTCGAAGGTGTCGTACGCGTCGAAGTCGTCGTCGAAGACGTCGGGTTCGACACCCTCCGGCTGGGACTCGACGATCGTCTGCTTGCGCTGGCGCGCGGGGCGTCCGGGACGCTTCACGTTCTGCATGGGATTCTCCCCCTCGGGTGGGCCGACCAGGAGCCGCGGCCTCGACCACAGCAAGCACTTCCCGTCCCGTCCGCGCGGTAACCGCTTCACACGCGAGGACACGGCCCGAAGCGTGTGGCGTTCGTCACATGCCGGTTGCGGATGCCGGGGGAGCGGTAGACGTAACGGCCGCCGTGGGGCCGCTCTCCCCCCATCGTGGCCCCACGGCGGCGCCGCTCGGCTATCCCGGGCGATCACGGGCCCTGTAGGTTCTGCCGCATGGAGGAGCTCGACCGACAGATCGTGCAGCTGCTCGTCAAGGACGGGCGGATGAGCTACACCGACCTGGGCAAGGCCACGGGCCTGTCCACGTCGGCCGTGCACCAGCGCGTCCGCCGCCTCGAGCAGCGCGGGGTGATCCGCGGGTACGCCGCGGTCGTCGACCCCGAGGCGGTGGGGCTGCCGCTCACCGCGTTCATCTCGGTGAAGCCGTTCGACCCGAGCGCCCCCGACGACATCGCGGAACGCCTCGCGGGCGTCCCCGAGATCGAGGCGTGCCACAGCGTGGCCGGCGAGGAGAACTACATCCTGAAGGTGCGGGTGGAGACCCCGCACGAACTGGAGAACCTGCTGGCACGGGTGCGCTCCCTGGCCGGTGTCTCGACGCGCACGACCGTCGTCCTGTCGACGCCCTACGAGGCGCGGCCGCCGCGCATCTAGGGCGTGTTTCGAAAGTCCCGCCTGCCCCGCGACGCCTGGCACGCACGCTCGCCGCGTTGCCGGAACGCCCGCATAGCTCCGCTATGAGGGCGCCCCGGCGCCTTGCGATCGCACGCACCAGACGCCGCGGGGCCCGCCCTTCGGGCGGACGACGGGACTTTCGAAACACGCCCTAGGCGCGCCCCCCCCGCGCGCGCGAGGCGGCCGGTACACCGCGGCCGGGCGCGGGGCGACAAAAGGGACCCCGGCGCCCGCGCGCCGCACCCGGCACGGGAGACTGTCCCCCATGAGCACGCCCCCCAGCCCCCGCACCGTTCTCCTCCGACGCGGCGAGGTCCACAGCCCCGCGGACCCCTTCGCCACCGCCATGGTGGTGGAGGCGGGACACGTCGCCTGGGTCGGTTCGGAAGGGGCGGCGGACGCGTTCGCGGACGGCGTGGACGAGATCGTCGACCTCGACGGCGCCCTGGTCACCCCGGCGTTCACCGACGCCCACGTCCACACCACATCGACCGGCCTCGCCCTCACCGGCCTCGACCTCACGGCCGCACGCTCCCGCGCCGAGGCCCTCGCTCTCGTACGGGAGCACGCCGCGGCCCGCCCCACCGACCGGGTCCTGCTCGGCCACGGCTGGGACGCGGCCCGCTGGCCCGACGACCGCCCGCCCTCCCGCACCGAACTCGACGAGGCCACCGGCGGCCGGCCCCTCTACCTCTCCCGCATCGACGTGCACTCCGCCGTCGTGAGCACCGCCCTGCTCGACCTCGTCCCCGGCGTCAGGGACCGGGCCGGATACGCCCCGGACGAGCCCCTGACACGCGACGCCCACCACGCGGTACGCGCCGCCGCCCTCGGCGCGGTCGGCCCCCAGCAGCGCACCGACGCCCAGCGCGCCGCACTGCGGCACGCCGTGTCCCTCGGCATCGGCTCGATCCACGAGTGCGGCGGCCCGGACATCTCCTCCGAGGAGGACTTCACGGCGCTGCTCGACCTCGCCCGCTCCGAGCCGGGCCCCCGCGTCGCCGGTTACTGGGCCGACCGCGACATCGAGCGGGCCCGCGCCCTCGGCGCCCTCGGCGCCGCCGGCGACCTCTTCGTGGACGGCGCCCTCGGCTCGCACACGGCCTGCCTGCACGCGCCCTATACGGATGCCTCGCACACCGGCGCCGCCTACCTGACGGCAGAGGAGATCGCCGTGCACGTCGTGGCGTGCACCGAGGCGGGCCTCCAGGCCGGTTTCCACGCGATCGGCGACGCCGCCGTCACCGCCGTCGTCGACGGGATGCGCGCGGCCGCGGAGAAGGCCGGCCTCGCGCGCGTGCGCGCCGCCCGGCACCGCGTCGAACACGCCGAGATGATGACCCCCGAAACGGTCGCCGCCTTCGCCGAGTTCGGACTCACCGCCTCCGTGCAGCCCGCCTTCGACGCACTGTGGGGCGGCGAGGACGGCATGTACGCCGACCGCCTCGGCGCCGAACGGGCGCGCACGCTCAACCCGTTCGCGGCCCTGCTGCGCGCCGGTGTGCCGCTCGCCCTCGGCTCCGACAGCCCGGTCACCCCGCTCGACCCGTGGGGCACCATCCGGGCGGCCGCCTTCCACCGCACGCCCGAACACCGGGTCTCCGTACGCGCGGCCTTCACCGCCCACACGCGCGGGGGCTGGCGCGCCGTCGGCCGCGACGACGCCGGGGTCCTGGTGCCCGGCGCCCCCGCCGACTACGCCGTCTGGCGCACCGACGAACTGGTCGTGCAGGCGCCGGACGACCGGGTGGCCCGCTGGTCGACCGACCCGCGCTCCGGCACCCCCGGCCTGCCGGATCTCTCGCCCGGCGCCCAACTCCCCGTCTGTCTGCGGACGGTGGTGTTCGGCCAGCCCGTCTTCGTAGGGCCGGACGAGTGATGTACCGGGGCGGCGCGCATCGGATCCCGGCCCCGGACGGTCCCACGCGACCTGCGCATCCTCTGCCCTGACCAGGCGACTTCATGAAGAGGCGCAGGTCAAACGGCTGTTGACAGACCGCGGCGGTCGGCGGGTAGGTTCGGCCGGGTCCACCACCTTTCGCACGACCGGGCGAACCAGGCAGTCGTAGAACGCAGTCCGGCGCCCGCGCCACGGGGCGCCGGAACGTTCCGGCCGGTCGGCGAGGTGCGACCCGGGTGGGGCCCGGGCGTTCAGTAGACAACGGCTTTCGGTCGACCCGCAGCCAGCGGGCCCCAGGTCGGCCCGAAGGACGTCCGGCCCCGATCCGCAGTGTCGGTCTGATCTGCGGTGCTCGCTATGGTGGTCCCCTTGTGTACTGAAGTTCTAAGGGGAAGCTGTGAGCGACGACGGCGGACGCGAGTTCGGCCCTCTGGGTACGGCCTTGGTGATCATTCCGACCTATGACGAGGCGGAGAACATCACGTCCATCGTCGGCCGCGTACGGGCGGCGGTCCCCGCGGCCGACATCCTGGTCGCCGACGACAACAGCCCCGACGGCACGGGCAAGCTCGCCGACGAGCTGGCCGCCTCCGACGACCAGGTCCACGTCCTGCACCGCACGGGCAAGGAAGGTCTGGGCGCCGCGTACCTCGCCGGCTTCGCCTGGGGCCTGGAGCACGGCTACGGCGTTCTCGTCGAGATGGACGCCGACGGCTCCCACCAGCCCGAGGAACTCCCGCGGCTGCTCACCGCGCTCAAGGGCGCGGACCTCGTGCTCGGCTCGCGCTGGGTGCCCGGCGGGCGGGTCGTGAACTGGCCCAAGTCCCGCGAGTTCCTCTCCCGCGGCGGCTCCACGTACTCGCGCTTCCTGCTCGACGTCCCCCTGCGGGACGTCACCGGCGGCTTCCGGGCCTTTCGCCGCGAGACCCTCGAAGGGCTCGGCCTGGCCGATGTCGCCTCGCAGGGCTACTGCTTCCAGGTCGACCTGGCGCGGCGCGCCGTGAAGGCCGGCTACCACGTGGTCGAGGTCCCCATCACGTTCGTCGAGCGCGAGCTGGGCGACTCCAAGATGAGCAAGGACATCGTCGTGGAAGCCCTGTGGAGGGTCACCACGTGGGGCGTGGGTGAACGGGTGGGCAAGATGCTCGGGTCACGCCCTTAGCGGCTCTGGGCGGCCCTGAGGGCCCCTGAGGGGCTGCTGTGGCGTCCGGGCGGCGCCTCGCGGCGGCGCCCGGGTCCGATCCGGCCGGATCCGCCGCCACACGTGGACGATCTTGATTCCCCGCTTACGCCACTTGGACGTGTCCCCAGGCACACTGGGGACATGACCACTGGCACCCAGCCCCGCGACCGGCCCACGAAGGACCGGCGCTCCCGCCTCCGCACATTCCTGCCGCTCGGTGTCGCCGCGTGGGTGGTCCTGGAGATCTGGTTGCTCACGGTGGTGGCCGGAGCGGTCGGCGGCTTCACGCTCTGCCTGCTCCTGGTGGCCGGGTTCGTGCTCGGGGCCGTCGTGATCAAGGCGGCGGGGCGCCGCGCCTTCCAGAACCTCAGCGAGACGCTCCAGCGTCAGCAGACGGGCGCCGTGGAGGCGGGTGAGCAGCGCCCGCAGGGCAACGGGCTGCTGATGCTGGCCGGGCTGCTGCTGATGATCCCCGGCCTCGTCTCGGACGCCTTCGGCCTGTTGCTGCTCGTCCCGCCGGTCCGCGCGGCCCTGAGCCGCTCCACGGAGCGCGCCTTCCAGCGGCGGATGAGTACGGCCACCCAGGGCGCGTTCGGCGCCGCTTTCCAGCAGGCGCGCAGGGATCAGCCGGACGGGAGCACCGTGATCCAGGGCGAGGTCGTCCGGGAGGACGAGGGCCCCGCCGGGCGCCGGGACGGATCGGGCCCGCGCCCGCCGATCATGCCGTCGTGAGCATGTCCTCGTGAAGCCGTCGTGAGCATGTCCTCGTGAACCTGCCTCCGTGCGCCGCCCCGCGCACGGGGCGGCAGTGGGCGGGGAGACGGAACAGCTGGGACAGAGAACGGCCGGGACCGGACACACGGTGTGTGTCCGGTCCCGGCCGTCTCTCGTTGTGCCGAGCCCCGTCGGGTCAGGCCGACTTGCGGCTGTCCCTCGGGTGGACCGCGATGTTCATCGCGCCCGAACGCAGAACTGCCAGACGCTCCTCGAGGACCTCTTCGAGCTCCTCACGGGTGCGCCGCTCCATCAGCATGTCCCAATGTGTACGGGCCGGCTTGGCCTTCTTCTCCTCAGGGCCGTCACCGTCCACGAGGAGTGCCTGGGCCCCGCAGACCTTGCACTCCCACTCCGCCGGAATTTCGGCCTCCACCGAGAAGGGCATCTCAAAGCGATGTCCCTTCTCGCATGCGTACTCCACGGCCTGGCGCGGAGCCAAGTCGATACCGCGGTCCGTCTCATAGCTCGTCACTACAAGGCGTGTACCGCGAAGAGCTCGCTCACTCATGAATCGTGCCTCCCGGGCTTGTCGCCCACAGGACAGGTGTCGCTGTCGTCGTCATCCGGTCAACGTCCGGTCGGCGGTAAAGATTCCCGTTCCGGGTCATGCGTCGCCGTCGTGGCCGCCCCTTGTTGTACCCACCGACGCCCGGTTTGTCACATCTGACACAAGATGTCACCTAGCGTCTGGCATTCTTGACGTGCAGTAACGGTACGCCTGGCAGGCCAACCGCGTACACTACCGGCCTTTTCCCTCAGGCGCTAAATCCGGGCCGGTACGGCGTTGCCCGCGTCGCGCACCGCCTGCCGCACAGGAACCCGCGCGAGCAGGACAAAACCGACCAGGAAGAACACCACCAGGGAGACGATCGCGTCCCGGTAGCTCCCGGTCAGCTGGTACGCGAGCCCGAACACCAGGGGCCCCAGCCAGCTCATGCCCCGGTCGCTCATCTCGTACGCGGAGAAGTACTCCGCCTCCTTTCCGGCCGGCACGAGATGCGAGAACAGTGACCGTGACAGGGCCTGGGTACCCCCGAGGACGAGGCCGATGCCCGCCGCCAGGGCGAAGAACCACTTCGGTGCGCCCGGCGGCAGGAAGAACCCCGCCCCGATCGTCAGCGTCCAGGCCACGAGGGAGCCGAGGATCGTGCGCCTGGCCCCGTACGCGCGGGCCAGCCGGCCCATCGCCAGCGCCCCGGCCACCGCCAGGACCTGCACGAGCAGCACCGCCACGATGAGCGTCGACTGATCGAGCCCGAGCTCCTCGGAGCCGTACACGGACGCCTGGGAGATCACCGTCTGCACGCCGTCGTTGTAGACGAGGTAGGCGAGCAGGAAGGAGAGCGTCAGCGGATAGCGGCGCATGTCCTTCACGGTGGCCACGAAGTGGCGCAGGCCCGGCGCGGTACGGCCCGAAGCCGTGCGATCCGGCGCGCGTGTCGAGCGCCGGTCGCGCAGACGGCGTAGGGGCACCACGGTGAACGCACCCCACCACACACCCGCCGACGCCAGACAGATCCGCACCGCCGTCGACTCCGAGACACCGAAGGTGTCGTGGGACGTGTACAGCCACAGGTTCGCCAGGAGTACGAGGGCGCCCGACGCGTAACCGAAGGCCCAGCCGCGCGCGGAGACCGCGTCGCGCTCCTGCGTGGGCGCGATCTGCGGCAGATAGGAGTTGTAGAGCACCATCGAGACGGCCAGCGCGGAGTTCGCGACCACGAGGAGCGCGCCGCCGAGCAGATAACGCTCGCCCTCCAGGAAGAACATGCCCGCCGTCGCCGCCGCGCCCACGTAGGCGGCCACCGCGAGCAGTGGCTTCTTGCGGCCCGAGCGGTCGGCGGCCGCACCCGCGAGCGGCATCACGAAGACCGACAGGATCACCGAGAGCGAGACCGTGTACGCGAAGAAGGAGCCCGCGCGGACCGGCACGCCGAGCGGGTGCACGAAGCCGTCCGCGTCGGCGGCCGCTTTCGCCACCGAGGTGAGGTAGGGGCCCAGGAAGACCGTCAGGACGCTCGTCGAATAGACCGAACAGGCCCAGTCGTAGAAGTACCAGCCGCGCTGCTCGCGCTTGCGGTCGGCGAGGGCGGTCGCCCCGGTCGCCGCCCCCCGCGCGGTGTCGGTGCTCACCCGTGTCCCCTCGCGTTCCCCGTGGTCCGGCGCCGCGCGGCGACCCTCAGACCCACATGCCCCTGTCCTTGAGGACAGCGCGCAGCGTCTCGATGTGATCGGAAACTATGCCATCGACGCCGAGGTCGAGAAGCCGTCCCATCTCCTCCCTGTCGTTGACCGTCCAGACATGGACCTGCACCCCGCGCGCGTGGGCGGCCCGGACGAAACGGCGGTCGACGACCCGGATCCCGGACCGGGCCACGGGCACCTGGGCGCAGACGGCGGAGCGGCGCAGCGCGGCCGGCAGCCCGTACGACCTCAGACGGAGCCCGAGCACCCCCGTGGTGCCGTACGAGGTGGCGAGGCGCGGGCCCGCCAGGGCCTGGGCCCGGGCGACGCGCGCCTCGGAGAACGAGCCGACACAGACGCGGTCCCACGCGCGCGTGCGGCGGATCAGGCCGAGGAGGGGGAGCAGTGCCGCTTCCGCCTTGACATCGACGTTCCAGCGCACGTCGGGGAAGGTCTCCAGCAACTCCTCGAAGAGCGGCACCGGCTCGCTGCCCGCCACGCGCGCGTGGCGCACGTCGTCCCAGGGGAGTCCGGCGATGGGTCCGCTGCCGTCCGTGACCCGGTCGAGCGTCGCGTCGTGGAACGCGACGAGCTTGCCGTCGGCCGTGGCGTGCACGTCCGTCTCGATGTAGCGGTAGCCGAGGCCCACGGCGCGGCGGAACGCGGCGACGGTGTTCTCCAGGCCGTCCGCCGCCCCGCCGCGATGGGCGAGGGCGAGCGGCCCGGGATGGTCGAGGTAGGGGTGGCGTACGTGCGCGGTCACCGACGCAGTATCGCCCGCCGCCGCGCCGCTCCGGCGACCACGGTCGGATCCGTGGACGTCCTGGGGACGGCGCAGACGCGCAGGAAGAACTGGGCCAGCGGTCCGATCGCCAGGGCGTACAGGACCGTGCCCACGCCGATCGTGCCGCCCAGCAGGAAGCCGGTGGCGACGACCGCGATCTCGATGGCCGAGCGCATCAGACGCAGCGAGCGGCCGGTGCGCTCGTGCAGCCCGGTCATGAGCCCGTCGCGCGGTCCTGGGCCGAACCTGGCCGCGATGTAGAGGCCGGTCGCGATCCCGTTGAGCACGATCGCGGCGACCATCAGCGGGACGCGCACCCCGTAGGCGTGCACGTCCGGGACGAGAGCCAGCGTGCCGTCCATCGCGAGCCCGACGACGAGGACGTTCGAGACCGTGCCGAGGCCGGGGCGCTGCCGCAGCGGGATCCACAGGAGCAGCACGATCGCGCCCACGATGATCGACACGACGCCGATGGAGATGCCGGTCAGCTCCGTGAGCCCCTGATGGAGGACGCCCCACGGCTCCAGGCCGAGCCCCGCCTCCACGAGCAGCGCCGAGCTGGCGCCGTACAGCGCCAGGCCCAGATAGAGCTGGACGAGCCGTCGGGCGACGGAGTCGCCGGACGGGACGGACATCGGCATCAGTGACGCGCACACGAAGTGCCCCCTGTGGTGGTAGTGGCCTGATACATGACACTCTGTGGCTCTGAAACAGCGGGCAACCATGGCCAATTCCGGGAAGGTGGACTGATCTGCATGGCTCAGTGGACTTCGGCGATCGGCTCGGCCCAGCTGGCCCGGCTGCTCTCCTCGCAGCAGTCACGGCCTGCGGGGCCCGGCACCCGCCGCCCGCCCGCCTACCGCGTCCTCGCCGACGGCGTCCGCCTGCTCGTCCTGGAGGGCCGCGTCCCGGTCGCCGCCCGGCTCCCGGCCGAGCGCGAGCTGGCGCAGGCGCTCTCGGTGAGCCGTACGACGGTCGCCGCCGCCTACGAGGCCCTGCGCGGCGAGGGTTTCCTGGAGTCCCGCAGAGGGGCGGGCAGTTGGACGGCCGTCCCCGCGGGCAACCCGCTGCCCGCCCGCGGCCTCGAACCCCTGCCGCCCGAATCGCTCGGCTCGATGATCGACCTCGGCACGGCCGCGCTGCCCGCCCCCGAACCCTGGCTGACCCGCGCCGTCCAGGGCGCCCTCGAAGAGTTGCCCCCCTACGCGCACACGCACGGCGACTATCCGGCCGGCCTGCCCGCGCTGCGCTCGATGATCGCCGAGCGGTACACCGCGCACGGGATCCCGACCATGCCCGAGCAGATCATGGTGACGACCGGGGCGATGGGTGCCATCGACGCGATCTGCCACCTCTTCGCGGGCCGCGGCGAACGGGTCGCTGTCGAGTCGCCCAGTTACGCCAACATCCTCCAGCTGATGCGCGAGGCGAGCCTGCGGCTCGTCCCTGTCGCCATGGCCGACGGTCTGACCGGCTGGGACCTCGACCGGTGGCGGCAGGTCCTGCGCGACGCGGCGCCCCGGCTCGCCTATGTCGTCGCCGACTTCCACAACCCGACCGGGGCCCTCGCCGACGAGGAGCAGCGCCGCTCGCTGGTGGACGCCGCGCGCTCGGCCGGCACGGTGCTCGTCGTCGACGAGACCATGACGGAGCTGCACTTCGACCCGGACCACATCATGCCGCGCAGGGTCTGCGCCTTCGACCCCGGCGGCTCGACGGTGGTCACCGTGGGCTCCGCGAGCAAGGCGTTCTGGGCGGGGATGCGGATCGGCTGGGTGCGGGCCGCCCCCGACGTGATCCGCAGCCTGGTCGCCGCGCGCGCCTACGCGGACCTGGGCACACCGGTGCTGGAACAGCTGGCCGTGAACTGGCTGCTGAGCACCGGCGGCTGGGAGGCGGCCGTGCAACTGCGCCGCGATCAGGCCCGGGAGAACAGGGACGCGCTGGTCGCGGCGGTGCGGCGGGAGCTGCCCGACTGGCAGTTCGACGTGCCTGACGGCGGGCTGACCCTGTGGGTGAAGGCGGGCGGCCTGTCGGGCTCCCGGCTCGCCGAGGTCGGCGAGCGGGTGGGGGTCCGGGTGCCGTCCGGGCCGCGGTTCGGCGTCGACGGCGCCTTCGAGGGGTATGTGCGCCTGCCGTTCACCGTGGGCGGCGCCGTGGCGGACGAGGCGGCGGCGCGGCTCGCCGCGGCGGCCCGCCTCGTCGGCGAGGGACAGGGCGCGGGCGGGGACGTGCCGCGCACCCTGATCGCCTGACAGCCGCCCCGCCCGCTCCGTCGGGTGGGCTCGTCGGGCTCGTCGGAAGGGGCTACCGCTCCGCGAGCGCCTCGGCCGGCTTCGGGAGCGCTTCCTCGGAGATCGTCTCCGCCGGCATCGTCTCGTCGGGAATCGTCGCTTCCACGCGGGGCGCCGCGGCTGCCGTCTCCTCCGGGGCCGTCTCCACCGCTGCGTGGTCCGCGGGGGCGGCGGGCACGGCGTCGGCGGGGACGGCATCCATAGGTACGGCAGCCACGGGCGCGGCCTCCTCGGGCGCCCCGGCCGCGTGTGTGGCGTCGGCCGGTGTGATCCGCTCCGGCAGCAGGGCGATGACCGCCTGCCGCTGCGCCTCGCTCGTCGCCTCGTCGTGCGGGTCGGGGGTGGCCGGCACCTGGAGGCGGTGGACCTGCCCGGTGCCCATACGGGCGTAACCGCGCCCGGGCGGGACATCGGCGGTCGGCGTCGTCCGGGGCAGAGCGCCGAGGACGCTCTGGAGCTCGGCGGGCGCGGCCGGACCGAGCACCACGCGCGCGCGGGTGTGCTGGCCGACCGCCTCGCTGAGGGCGTCGAGGGTGTCGAACTGCTCCGCGACGACGACCGTCACCCCAGCAGCCCGCCCGTGCCGCAGGGGGACCTGCAACAGGGTCTGCGGGTCGTCGCGCCCGTCCGCCGCCGCCAGGTGCCCCAGGGCGGTGGGCCGGTCGAGCAGGATCCACAGCGGCCGCTTGATGTCGTCCGGCGCCGGGTGCCCGGCTTGCCGCGCCCGGTTCGCCGAGATCAGCCGCCGCTCGGTCTCGTGCGCGGCCCATTCCAGGCTGGCCAGGGCGCCCGCGAGCCCGGACTCCACGGAGAGCACGCCGGAGCGCCCGACCAGGCAGGCGTAGTCGCCGGTCCCGCTGCCCTCGATGATCAGGACGTCACCGTGGAGCAGGGCCTGGAGCGCGATCGAGCGCACGAGGGAGGTCGTACCGCTGCCGGGCTGGCCGACGATCAGCAGATGGGGCTCGGTGGAGCGAATGCCGGTGCGCCACACGACCGGCGGCACGTCCCGCTGCTCCTCGCCGTCCATGACCGGGAGCGTGCGCTGCACGCCGGTCTCGTCGGTGAAGCCGAGGACGGTCTCGCCCGGTGACGTGACGAAACGCTGGGCGGCGATGTCGGTGGGCAGCGGGTCGAGCACCGACACGGTCAGATGGTTGCCCTCCTCGTCCCATCCGAAGTGGTATTCGCGGCCCCGGCCCAGCTTGGCGTTGAGCAGCTGCTCGATACGGGCGCGGGAGTCGGCCTCGCCGTCGGTGAAGTAGGCGGGGTAGCGGATCGAGAGCTTCTCGACGCGGCCGTCGCCGTCGAAGTCGTAGGACTCGAACGCCTGCTCCCAGTCGCCGCCGTGTGCGTACAGGGGGCTGGGGTCCTCGGCCACCGAGAAGTACGGGACGAGTGCTTCGTAGAGCGAGGACAGCCGCTGGACCTGCGACTCGTCGGGGCCGCTCGCCTCCGGCTCCTTCGGGTCGCGTCCCTTCCACGCGGCCGCGCCCATCAGGGAGACGAACGCCAGCAGGGCCCCGTACGGAAGGAAGACCATGACCAGGACCACGGCGCCCACCAGGAACAGGAGCGGTCCGCGCCGGTCCTTGGGGGTATCCACCCACCTGCGCCGCCCGGCCGCCGCCAGCCGGCGCAGTCCACGAGTGATCGTGATGAGGGGGTGCAGGACGTCGGTGGCGCTGTCGGCGGCCGTCCGCGCCATTTCCCGGCTCCGGGCGATCGAGGCGCTGCCATTGCTCAGGATGCGGGGGAGGGGGCGCCTGGCCACGTCGGTCTCCTGATGGTGTGTGCGGGTGGGTGAGCCGTCAGAACTTGATCCCGCCGAGCAGGCTGGCGAGGCTCGCCCCGCCCGCCTTGATGCTCGGGGCGATGGCCGTGCCCGCAAGGTAGAAGCCGAGAAGGGCGCAGACCAGTGCGTGCGAGGCCTTGAGGCCGTCCTTGCGGAAGAACAAGAAGACGATGATGCCGAGCAGCACGACGCCCGAGATGGACAGGATCATGAGGTTCTCCTGGGTGAGGGGACAGTCACCATGAGTTCTTCCAGGCTCACAGCATGTATCCATACGACAAAAGGTGCAAATGGGTGGCATCGCTCTGATTTCACCCGATCGGCGGGCGTTCGGTGCGCTGGACCACCTGTGACGTCGAGCCGGACGACCATCGTGCTGGTGGTGATCTTTGCCTCGGCGGGGTCCGCTCATGTACTCCGGTGGGCAGTACTCTGTCGATTCACTCGTACGGCCGCACGGCTGTACCAGCACGGATACGAAAGGCGGTCCGCCGATGAGCGAAGCCCCCGACCCGGAGGTCGTGGAGCTGGCCACCAAGATCTTCGACCTGGCCCGCAGGGGCGAGAGCGAGGCGCTCGTGGGGTACGTGGACGCGGGTGTCCCCGCCGACCTCACGAACGACCGTGGCGACACGCTTGTCATGCTGGCCGCCTACCACGGGCACCCCGAAGCGGTGCGCGCCCTGCTGACGCGTGGCGCCGACGCCAACCGAGCCAACGACAAGGGGCAGACCCCTCTCGCGGGCGCCGTCTTCAAGGGCGAGGAAGGCGTGATCCGGGCGCTGCTCGACGGGGGCGCGGATCCGTCCGCGGGGACGCCTTCGGCCGTCGACACAGCCCGGATGTTCGGCAGGACGGAGCTGGTCGAGCTCTTCGGAGCTTCCTGACGCACCGGCGGTGACCAGGCAGAACGGGGGTACGCGAAATGTGGTCGCGGTGGGCAGAACCGCTGGGTCATGATGACGGCGTGATGTACGGACGCGACGGTGGGGCAGGTGGTGCCCACGAGCCGCGCGGGCTGTGATCGGCCCGTAATCGGGCCTTGGACGAGAGGCAGAGAGATGGTCTACAGCAAGCAAGAGACGGCGGGCGCTCCGACGTGTTGTCGCGTGGCCAGGTAGGTGCGGGTTCCCGGTTGCGTCGACGCTTGATGTGAGGCTGTTTCCCATGTTCGAACCGGTCATAGCGCCCAGCGGTACGCTGCTCGGCCTGTTGCAGAGGGGTCGCGGCGACGGCACGCTGCACGCGCTGACGGCACCGCGGGCCGAGGCGCTCGCGGCCCTCGACCACTGTGTGCTGAGCGACCCCCGCCGCGACTGGCAGGTGGAGAACCGCTCGCTGTACTACGCCCGCCTCTACCTCGACCTCCACGGCGAGCTCGGGGAGATCGAGCGGCACCTCTTCGACCCCGACGACCTCGTCGACACCGACGAGTCCCGCACCGGGCTCGCGCTCGCGGTCCTCGGCCACCTCGCCTCCTACGGCAGGCGGGACGCGCTCGAACTGCTCCGCAGGTACGCGGCCTTCGGCGGCAACTGGGCCTGGGCCCTGGACGAGCTCGCCCTGCGCGACGACGACGCGGGACTGCGCGCCCTCGCCGAGCCGGTCCTCGCCCGGTTCTCCGCGCGGGACGGGGCCGACCTCGTCGCCGCCGTCCGTGACGCCTTCGAACCGCGGCCCTGGCGGCTGTGGGCCGAGGATCCGCGGCCCCTGGTGGGAGCACGCGTGCGTGCCGCACAGGAAGCCGGGTCGTTCGACCGCTGGCAACGGCAGATGACGCCCGCGGGCCCGCGCCCCGGGTGGAGCGTGCAGGCCGTCTTCGACTGGGCGCAGGAAGGCTTCGAGCGAGGAGCCGTCCTGTACGTGCCCGCCGCGCGCTGCCTGACGGCGGTCGCGGGACCCGAGGACCGCGCCCGGATCGTGCGGGCCGCGCAGGACGGCACCGACGGAGCCCGCTGCACCGCGCTGCGCTACCTCGCCGACGCCCACGACCCCGACGTGCTCGACCTCGTCGAGGCCGCGGTGGAGTCACCCGCGCGCGTGGTGGTGGACGCCGCGCTCGACTCCTTCGAGCGCATGCGCAGCCTCGCCGCGGTGGAGCGTGCCCGCCGCTGGGCCCGCCGACCCGACGCCCTCGGCGCCGCCGCCGGCCGTATGCTCGCCTGCCGGGGCGCCGTCACCGACAGCGAACTGGTGCTCTGGGCCCTGCGCGAAGCGGTGCGCGGTGACGGGCCCGACGCCCCCACGCTGTGGCCCCTCGTCGACGGGGCGGGGCGGCTCGGCATCGCCTGCGCCGCCCCCGTACTGCGCCACGTCTACCGCGAGACCGCCTCGTCCCATCTGCGCGGACGCGCCGCCCGCGCCCTCGCCGCCACCGACCCCTCCTTCGCCGCCGGGTTCGCGGTCGAGTGCCTCTGGGACTGCGAGGAATCCACCCGCGAGGTCGCGGCCCGGCACGCCGAGACCGGTGACGCCCGCGTCGTCGACCAACTGCGCAGACTCGCCGCCGACCCCGCCGAGGAGGCCGAGGTGCAGACCGCTGTCCGCGCCAGGATCGGACCGGACGCGACGGCATTGTGACCGGATGACGCGGCCGGGAGGCCGGCCCGACGCCCGAGGGTCCGGATCGTTGAACGATCCCTCGATACCCATGTTGTTTCGTTCCTGCATCTGCGCTTGAATTCGGCCGTGGCCACGGAAGAACCGAACGCACTCGCCGACGACCGCGCGCTGCTGGGACGCACCAGCACCGCCGAGCGCGTCGCGGACATCCTCAGGAGCCGGATCGCGGACGGCTTCTTCCCGCCCGGCACGCGCCTGTCGGAGGACAGCATCGGAGGCGCCCTCGGCGTCTCGCGCAACACCCTGCGCGAGGCGTTCCGGCTGCTCACCCATGAGCGGCTGCTCGAACACCGGCTGAATCGCGGCGTGTTCGTCCGCGTCCTGAGCGTCGACGACGTCGAGGACATCTACCGGATCCGGCGCATGATCGAGTGTGCCGTCGTACGCTCCCTCGGCGAACCCCCGTACGCCCTCGACCGGATCGCGGCCGCCGTCGCCGACGGGCAGCGCGCCGCCGAGGCCCGCGAGTGGAAGGGCGTCTCGACCGCCAACATCCACTTCCACCGCGAGCTCGTCGCCCTCGCGCGCAGCGAGCGCACCGACGAGCTCATGCGCAGCGTCCTGGCCGAACTGCGGCTCGCCTTCCACGTCGTGGACGATCCGCGCGGGCTCCACGAGCCGTACCTCGCGCGTAATCTGCGGATAGTGGAGACGCTCCGGGAGGGGCGCAGGGACGCCGCCGAGACGCTGCTCGCCGAGTACCTCGACGACTCCCGCGACGGCCTTGTCGAGGTGTACGGGCAGCGAGTCCCGGCGGACCGGTAGCCGCCCGGGGCCACCGTCGCATCTGCGTCGTTTCGACCGTTGTCAGACCCAGCGCCTAGTCTGTGCTCCGTGACTTCGCCTGCCACCACGGAATCCGTTCCGCCCCAGCTCAGCGCGGGGCCGCGCCCCGCACCCGGGCCGGCCGCCGACGAGGGGCTCGCGCGGCGGCTTCGCGCGCTCGCCTGTACCGCGCCGCTGCACGATCTGGATGTGCGCAAGGCCAATCTGGCGGGCGAGTACTCGACGTACGGCATGGCCGAGGTGGCGCTCTCCGCGATCGACCTCGTCACCCTGAACATGGACTTCGACACGGGCGCCGACCACGAGCAGATAGTGGCCCGTCTCGTGCCGCGCATCGCCGCGCAGGCCCCGCAGCGGCCGGCCGCCGAGCACGAGCGCGTCGCCCGCTGGGTCCTGGAGAACTTGATCAACGTCGGCACCGTGGACCGCGGCTTCCGCGCCGTGTACGGCACGTTCGCGACGGACGGCTCCTATGTGCGCCGCGACTACGACTTCAAGCTGATCGAGGAAGTCCCCGGCTACGAGGGCACTGTCTACCTCCGCACGACCGACGAGGCCGTCAACGTACTCGTCGGCGCCCTCGACACCGACGTCACGAGCGCGCAGATCGCCGCAGAGGTGAAGCTCGAGGTGCTGATCAGCCGCGGCCGGCTCGCGGACGCGCAACTCGCCGCCGAGCAGGCCCGGTACCGGACCGTGCAGTACTCGGAGACGCTGCGCAAGGCGCTGGACGCGACCCGGCGCAATGTCCGCGCCGTCGACTGGCTGCGGGCCGTGCCGGACATGATCGCCGAGGCGCTCGACCACGTGGCCGACCGCTACCGCCACGAGAACGCGATCCTGACCAACATCCGCAAGGCTCGGGACGAGTCCGAGGACCCGGAGCAGAAGCGCCGCGCCGCCGAGCTCGTCGACATCGTCAAGGACTGCATCCGCCGCCATACGCAGTTGCAGTCCCGCCTCCTCGAAGCGGGACCGCTGTTCCGCGCCGAGCAGGACCGGCAGGCGTTCGCCGCGCCCTCCGCGCGCGCGGGCCTCGACCTGTACGGACAGCTCGTCGCGCCCCTGCTCCCGCTGCCGGTGGAGAGCGCCCGCAAGGTGACCGACGCGTTCTTCGCGCGCGGCACCGGACTGCGTACCCCCGTCTCCGTACGGATCGGCGACCTTGTCGACATACTGCTGACCCCGCCGCAGGAGCGGGAGCACCTCGGCGCCGAGATGCCCGAGCCCGACCTCGTCGCCACCCCCGATGACAGCCGGTTCAGCGAGGAGCAGCTCGCGAGCGCCAAGGAACTGCTCGACCTGCCCGCGGACGCGCCGCGCCGCCTCTCGGGACTGCTGGCCGAAGCGCGTCGGCGCGACAGCGAACTGCCCTACCTGGTCGCCCTGTTGGCGGTCCACGCGGCGAGCCCGCCCGTCGGCACCGCCTACCGCCAGGGCGAGGGGAAGCTGCTGTTCGCCGTGGACGACGGCACCGAGTTGGACGACCCGGAGTTCGGCGGCGCCGACCTCATCGTGGGCACGGCGCTCCTCGACGCGGCCGGCATGGCCGCCGACCGGACGGAGGCCGCGTGACGCACCGGAAAACGATCAAGGAGTACCGCCCGTGACCGAGCACCCCGAAGAGCACGCCGAGTGGGGCGAGCCCGAGGCCGTGGTCCCCGGCTCGGTGAGGACTCCTGCGCCGGTCACCCCGGCCGACGCCGCCGACGCGGCCCGGCTCGTCTCCTTCGGCCTGCAACCCAAGCTGGGACCCTCCCGCGACCAGGAGTACGGCGAACTGCTGCGCCGCTACCGCGAGGACCCGGCGTTCGCCCGGCTCGCCGACGCCGTCGCCACCGGCCTCGGCCTCGTCGTCCTGGAGGTCTCCGCGCGCGCGGGGATGGCCGTGACCGCCGCGGAGGACTCCGTGTTCGCCGTCCGCATGGGCGACTACGCACGCCGTACCGCAGCCGACTCCGCGGACCGGTTCCTGCACGGCCTCGCGCACCTCGCGGTCGCCGCGCTCGCCTTCCCCCGCCCCGAGGACCTCGCCGACGACGGCTACATCGGCCGCGTCAGCGTCAACGGCGTGGACGGCTTCGTCCGCCAGGCGTGCCGCAAGATCGAGGAGCGGGCCGACGAGCAGGGCGAGAACACCGACCCGGCCACCGACGCCCCGGGCCTCGAAGCGGCCTGGCGGATCTGGGCGCGCCGCAGCTCCACCGGAGCGACCAAGGACGCCCGGCGTCTCGCCGGTTCGACGACCGGCATCGTCGGCAAGGCCGTCGCCTTCCTCACGGACTCGGGATTCCTGCAGAGAACCGGCGACGACGGAGGCGGCACGTACCGCACCACGGCCCGCTACCAGCTGCAGGTCCGCGACATGGCAGGCACCGCGGCCATGGCCGAGCTCCTGGAGCTGGGCGTGGTGCCCGTGAGCGACGGATCCGCCAGCCTGGTGCCGCCGATGGACGAGGACGCGGCCGAGCTCGTCGCCGACGCGGGCCTGCCCTTCCACTCCTGACCGCCTTCTCACCGTCCGTACCTACCACGAGAGTCCGCCATGTACGAGCTGTCCCGGGTTCGCCTCTACTCCATCGGGCCGGCCGGTGCGCGCTACGCCGACACCGTGCTCGACCTGCGGGGCGTCGGCGAGCCCGTGCCCGACCCCGCGCCCACCCAGGCGGAGTTCTTCGAGGACGAGCCCGTCGGCCCGCCGCGCCGCCCGGCGCCGGCCGGTGTGCTCTTCCTGGAGAACGGCGGCGGCAAGTCGGTCCTGCTCAAGCTGATCTTCTCCGTGATGCTGCCCGGCCACCGCAACACGCTGGGCGGTGCCAGCTCCGGTGTGCTGCGCAAGTTCCTGCTCGCCGACGACTGCGGGCACGTCGCCCTGGAGTGGCAGCACACGCTCACCGGCGAGTGCGTGGTCGTCGGCAAGGCCAGCGAGTGGCGCGGACGCCAGGTCTCCAACGACCCGCGGAAGTTCGCGGAAGCCTGGTACTCGTTCCGGCCCGGCCCCGGACTGAGCCTCGACTCGCTGCCTGTCGCCGAGTCCACGGCGGTGCGGCCCCTCGTCGAGGGCGCCTCCGGCGCGCAGGGACGGCGCCGCACCATGAAGGGCTTCCGGGACGCGCTGACCGAGGCGGGCAAGGCGTACCCGCACCTCGAAGTGCACTGGGAAGAGACCCACGACCGGTGGAACGAGCACCTGGGCGACCTCGGCCTCGACCCCGAACTCTTCCGCTACCAGCGGGAGATGAACGCCGACGAGGGCGAGGCCGCCGGCCTCTTCGCCGTCAAGAAGGACTCCGACTTCACCGACCTGCTGCTGCGCGCCGTGACCGACACCCGCGACACGGACGGCCTCGCCGACCTCGTCAGCGGGTTCGGGAACAAGCTGGGACGGCGCGCCGAGCTGATGGCCGAGCGCGACTTCACCGCCGGCTCCGTGGATCTGCTCACCCGCATCGTCGAAGCCGCCGACACGCGGGCACGCGCGCGTGACATCCACACCGCCGCCGAGCGCCGCACCCGCACGCTCGCCCGTCGCCTCTTTGCCCGGGCCGGCGTCGAGCGCGGCCGCGCCGGGGAGCTCGCCCAGCAGGTCACCGCCGCCGCGCACACCGTCACCGAGGCCGAGTCCGCCCGTGAGCGCAGCGCCCTCATCGCCGCCGAACTGGCCTACCGGCACGCCTCGCTGGCCCTCGCGGGCGCCGAGAAGGCCGCAGCGGCGCAGAAGCGCGAGCTGGCCGACGCCCGTACCCTGCACTCCGCCTGGCAGGCCGCCGAGGCCGTGCTGCGCCACCGCGCCGCGTCCGACCGCTCCGCGCGCGTGGCCGCCGCCATCCGCGAGGCCGAGCGCGACGCCGCCCCCGCGCTCGCCGCCCGCGCCAAGGCCGCCTCCGAGCTGGTCCGGGCCCTGCACGGCGCCGCGGAGAAGGCCGAGAGCCACGCGAACGAGGAGGAGGAGCGCTCCGCGGTCCTCCAGGAGGCCGGCGAGACCGCGCACCGCGACGCGACCGCCGCCGCCACCGAGGCCCAGCGCGCCCGCAGCGAACTCGGCCACCTGCGCCAGCGCCTCACCGAGGTCGAGCAGGAGACCGCGGAGGCCGTCCGCGCCGGCTGGCTCGACGACAGCGCGCCCGACGCCGACCCGGCCCGCGCCGCGCTCGCCGCCAGCGACGCCGAGAAGACGACCGTCGCCGCCTGGGACACCGCCCGCGAGGCCGCCCGCAGCGCCACCGAGCACGCCCGCGAAGCCGCCGCCGTCGAAGCCCGCGCCGAGCTGACCGCGGCCCGCGCCGCCGACGCCGCGAGCGCGGCGGAGCACGCCTACCGGGCGGAGGAGCGGGCCGCCGCGTCCCTGGCCGCGCAGGAGCGGCTCGCCGAACTGCTGGGCGTGGACGGCCCCTTGGGCGGGCTCGCCGCCGCCGACGGCACCGACGCCCCCCTCGGTGCCGAGGACCTCGACCGCGCGGCCGACGACCTCAAGACCCTCCTCGACGACTCCGTCGCCTCCGCCGAGCGGCAGCTGTTCGAGCTGCGCACGGCAGCCGCCGACGACTCCCGTATCCTCGGCGCCCTCGGAGACGGTGGCCTGCTGCCGCCCGGCCCGGACGTGCTGGCCACCGTCGAGTACCTCGGCGAGCACGGCATCCCCGCCCTGCCCGGCTGGCGCTACCTCGCCCAGTCCGTCGACCCCGTCGACCACGCGCGCGTGCTCGCCGCCCGCTCCGAGCTGGTCGACGGCGTCATCATCACCGACCCGGCCTCCCACGTGCGGGCCCGGGAGATCCTGGCGGGCGCCGCGCTGTTGCCCCGCTCCGCCGTGGCCGTCGGTACCGCCGCCGCCCTGCTCGCGCCGACCCCGGCCGAGAACACGTCCGACGAGGGCGGCAGCGGCGTCTTTCTCGTGCCGCCGAACCCGGCCATGCACGATGAGCACGCCGCGGACGAGGAGCGCCAGGCCCTGCGCGCCCGCGCCGCCCGCCGCGACGAGGACATCCGTACCCTCGCCGGACGACTCGCCAAGGACCGCGAACTGGCCTCCCGGCTCAGCTCCTGGCGCTCCGGCTGCCCCGCGGGCCGCCTCACCGAGCTCGCCGGCGCCGCGCAAGAAGCCAGTACGTTCGCCGAGGAGGCCGAGGCCGAGCTGGGCGAGGCCCGCACCGTGCGCGCGGAGGCGGACGAGGCGGCCGCCGAGGCGACCCGCGTGCGCGACGAGCGGCAGGAGGCCGCCCAGCGCGCCCGCCGCGCCGCCGACGCGCTCGCCGGTCTCGCCTACCGCCTGCGCGAGCGCGCCGCCTGGCAGGCCAAGGTGCGGGAGCTGGCCGACGAGGCCGTCGAGTCGGAGGCCCGCGCCCAGTCCTGTCTGGAGCGTGCCCGCGCCGCCGACGAGGACCGGCGCTCCGCCCAGCGCTCCGCCGACGACACCCGCCGCACCGCCCGCGCACTGCGCGCCGAGCGCGCCGAGATCGCCGGCGCCCCCGACGACGTACCCGAGGGGGAGGCGCCCGCCGCGTCGCTGCCCGCCCTGCGGGAGGCCTACCGCGCCGCGTCACAGCTGTACGAGAAGGTCGGCGTCGGCGCCGACCTGCGGGCCGAGCAGGCCCGCGCCGAGAGCGACGAGTCGGCCGCGCTCACCGAGCTGGGCCGGCTCAGCAACAAGGTGCGTACCCGCGCCGCCACCCTCCTCGAATCGTCCGACGGGGCCGACGGCCCCTCCCGGCAGGCCGCGGCCGCCCGCGCCGAGGAGCTGGTCCAGCTGCTGGAGACCCGTGCCTCCACGGCGAGCGAGCAGCTCGGCCGGTTGCGCGGCGAGGCCGAGCGGCTCGCGCCCGAGGACGGCACGGTCCACACCGAGCTGCCCGAGGAGCTCATCCCCGCGGACGTCGAGCGGGCGAGCGCGCTGCTGCGGACCCGCACCACCGAACTGGCCGCGCGCACCGAGGCGTTGAGCTCCGCCCGCGCCGCCCACGGAGAGCTCCTCGACGCCCACCGGGCCGCCGAGGACGGGACCGGCGGCTTCGAGGAGACCGCCGCACTCCTGCGCGACCTGCTGCGCGACCACACCGACGGTGAGGAGCAGGAGGAGCCGGAGCCCTATCCGGGCACCCTGGAGGAGGCCCGCACGGCGGCGGCCGAGACCCGCCGCTCCCTGCGTGGCTGCGCCGCCGACCTGTCCGCCGCCGAGGCCGCCGTCCGCGAGGCGAGCGACATCCTCGTACGGCACGCGAACTCCACCCGCTACGAGCAGGTGCGCACCCCCGCGCGGCAGCAGATCCGCGAGCTGCCCGCGTCGGCACTGCCGGAGCACGCACAGCGCTGGGCGGACGCGTTCGCCCCCCGACTGCGGGTCCTCACCGATGAGTTGGCGCAGCTGGAGCGGAACCGGGACTCGATCGTGGACCGGCTGCGCGGCCTCGTCGAGTCCTCGCTCGCCACGCTCCGCTCCGCCCAGCGCCTCTCCCGCCTCCCCGAGGGGCTCGGCGAGTGGTCGGGGCAGGAGTTCCTGCGGATCCGCTTCGAGGAGCCCGACCAGACCACGCTCACCGAGCGGCTCGGCGAGGTCATCGACGAGGCGACCCGCGCGGCCGTGAAGAAGAACTCCGACCTGCGGCGCGACGGCATGTCATTGCTGCTGCGCGGCGTCGCCGCCGCCCTGGAGCCCAAGGGCGTCGCCGTCGAGATCCTCAAGCCGGACGCGGTGCTGCGCGCCGAGCGGGTGCCCGTCGGGCAGATGGGCGACGTGTTCTCCGGCGGCCAGCTGCTCACCGCGGCCATCGCCCTGTACTGCACGATGGCCGCGCTGCGCTCGAACGACCGGGGCCGCGACAAGCACCGTCACGCGGGCACGCTCTTCCTCGACAACCCCATCGGCCGCGCCAACGCCACGTACCTCCTGGAGCTCCAGCGCGCCGTCTCCGACGCCCTCGGCGTCCAACTCCTCTACACCACCGGTCTGTTCGACACGACGGCGCTCGCCGAGTTCCCCCTCGTGATCCGGCTGCGCAATGACGCGGACCTCCGCGCCGGACTGAAGTACATCAGCGTGGAGGAGCATCTGCGCCCCGGTCTGCCGCAGCAGGATCCTGACGGGGAGACGGTGCACGGCGAGATCACGGCGACCCGCATGTTCAAACGCCCCGCCGATCCCGCCGCGCAGGGCACCTGAGCCGCACGCGAGCGCCTCACGAAGACGCCGTACGCGAGCGCCTCACGAAGATGCCGTACGCGAGCGCCTCACGTATGCGTCAGCTGACCCGCCCCGCCGCGTCCGCGTATGCTCCCCGGCGCCTGTCGCGCGGCGCGGCGGGAGCGGCGGCGCTCCTTGCGGAGCCGGCGGGCGGTGCTGGCCGGGACGGAGACGACCCCGTGCCGCTGGTTCCACACCTGGCGCGTCACCCACACGTCGAGCACGCCCCACGTCGCCACCACCGTGCTGGCCACGCTGCTGAGCACCATGGGGAACGCCAGCCAGGAATCGGCGAGCGTGCACAGAAAGGCGACCACCGCCTGTATCAAGGTGACCGCCGTGATGAGGACGGCCCGCACCGCCGCCGTACGCACCGGATCGGGCATGCGGCGCCCCTTCGCCGGCTCCTCGACCCACAGCTCACGCCGCTCCGCCATCTCCGTCATCACGCCACTCCCCACCGCTCCCAGGCCCCGGTCCGATGCCCCGCACCAGCCTGCACAGTGACTGCCCGGTTTGCTCCGCTTCACGCAAGCCCTCGGTGCTCACGCCGTGCCCCCACGTACATCCTGTGGGGAAGACGAACGACAGCCCCTAAAGATTCCCGAATTCGGACAACTGCCCTGATGTACGCACCGGAAGCGAAGTTTTCCAGCCAACTGCCCCGTGGCATCGTCCGATTGTGCACATCGGCCACCACCGGAATCCCGGGATGCAATCTCCCGCAATGCCCGGACAACTCCGGACTCCCCCACCGAGACGGCGCCGGACAGCATCCGGACAGGCCTTCGAGTTGCCGCTGTCTCAGTAGTAGGCTCACGCCGTTTGTTGACGCACATGCGTGCCCCTGACCACACGGGGCCGATCTGGGGGAGGCCATGCGCTTTCGCGGGAAGTCCATCCGCCGGAAGATCGTGGCGTTGCTGCTGGTGCCGCTCCTGTCGCTGACGGCCATCTGGGCGTTCGCCTCGGTGATCACGGGACGCGCGGCCATGCAGCTGCTCTCGGCGGGCCAGGCCGCCGACGCGATCGGCTACCCGCTGGTCGACGCCGGCCGCGCACTGCAGGAGGAGCGACGGCAGACCCTCGTCTATCTCGCCGACCCACGCGCCTCGGACGCCCAGTCCGCCCTGCGGACCCGCCGCTCCGCCGCCGACGAGCAGATGTCCCGGATCAGGCAGAAAGCCACCGACACGGAGCTCCGCTCCGACCTGAACGGTGACGCGCGCGGCGCCCTGGACGCCGCCGTCGAAGGCTTCGAGGGCATCGAGTCGCTGCGCAGGAACGTCGACGAGGGAACCGTCACCCGGGCCCAGGCCCTGGACTTCTACACCCGCCTGATCGAACCGACGGACGACTTCCTCCTCGGCCTCACCGCTCTCGACGACTCCCAGGTGGAACGCCAGGGCCGCGCCGTCGTCGGCGTCATCAAGGCCCGCGAACTCCTCTCCCAAGAAGACGCGCTGGTCGGCTCCGGCCTCGTCACCAAGCGGCTCACCCAGGAGGAACTGCGCCAGGTCTCCGACCTCATCGCCCAGCGCACCCTCCTGTACGACACCCATCTCGCGCTGCTGCCCGCCGACGAACGCGCCCGCTTCCAGCGCTACTGGCGCAGCCCCGACACCAACCCGCTGCGCGCCGCCGAGAACGCCGTCGTGAACGGTGCGCCCGGCGCTCCCAGGGGCGTCACCGCCGACAGCTGGGACAAGGCCGCGCGGCCGGTCCTCGACGAGCTCGTGGACCGCGACACCGCGGCCGCCGAGCGCTACCAGGACCGGGCCCGCCCCATCGCCCTCCAGGTGTTCCTCCGGGCCGGGGTCGCCGGGGTGCTCGGCCTCCTCGCCCTGCTCGTCTCCCTGTTCATGTCGGTCCGGATCGGCCGCGGCCTCGTCCGTGACCTGCGGCGGCTGCGCCTGGAGGCCCACGAGGCGTCCGGTGTGCGGCTGCCGGGCGTCATGCGGCGCCTCGCCGCGGGCGAGGAGGTCGACGTGGAGACCGAGGCCCCGCGCCTCGAATACGGCAAGGACGAGATCGGGCAGGTCGGCCAGGCGCTCAACACGCTGCAACGCTCCGCCGTCGAAGCCGCGGTCAAACAGGCCGAATTGCGCCGCGGCGTCTCCGAGGTCTTCGTCAACCTCGCCCGCCGCAGCCAGGTCCTCCTGCACAAACAGCTGACCCTGCTCGACGCCATGGAGCGCAGGACCGACGACACCGACGAACTCGCCGACCTGTTCCGCCTCGACCACCTGACCACCCGCATGCGCCGCCACGCGGAGGGCCTCGTGATCCTCTCCGGATCCGCCCCGTCCCGGCAGTGGCGCAAGCCCGTGCAGCTCATGGACATCGTGCGGGCCTCCGTCGCCGAGGTCGAGGACTACGAGCGCATCGAGGTGCGCCGCCTGCCGCGGATCGCGGTGACCGGGCCGGCCGTCGCCGACCTCACCCACCTGGTGGCCGAACTCCTGGAGAACGCCACGGTGTTCTCGCCGCCGCACACCGCCGTCCAGGTCCTCGGCGAACGCGTCGCCAACGGCTTCACGCTGGAGATCCACGACCGCGGCCTCGGCATGGCCGCCGACGCACTCCTCGACGCCAACCTGCGGCTCGCCGAGACCTCCGAGTTCGAACTCTCCGACACCGACCGCCTCGGCCTCTTCGTCATCAGCCGCCTCGCCCAGCGGCAGAACGTCCGCGTCTCCCTGCAACCGTCCCCGTACGGCGGCACGACCGCGGTCGTCTTCATCCCGGACGCGCTGCTCACCGACGCACCCGACACCGAGGGCGCCGGGTTCCGCCTCGACCGGCCGGACGCGGCGCACCGCCCGACCCCGCCCACCCTCGGCACCTCCGACGGCCTGCCCGGCCTGCCGGCCTCCGTGCTGGACGGCCCCATCGAGCTCGAAGCACCGCTGTCCACGTCCGACATGACGCCCTTCCCGGGCGCTCTGGGCGACGAGGACAGCGAACGCGGCGCCCTGTTCCGCCCCCGCCGCCCCGTCGCCGGCGCCCCCGGCGAGCAGCACCAGCAGGCCGGCGAGCCCACCGACGGCGACCGGGCCGGGGAGCGCGACGGAGTACCCGAGGGCCTGGTGCCGCTGCCGCGTCGCCGCGCCCCCAAGCTCGTCAGCTCGCACGGCAGGCCCGTCACGCGCACCCGCCCCGGCGCGCTCGACCGGGACGCCGGGCAGCCGGGGGAGCGGCACGACCGCGACGGCGCCGACGAACTGCGCGCCACCCCGCCGGCCTCCCTGGCGGAGCTTCCCCGCAGGCGCGCGCGAGCGGTCGAGCCGCCCGTCGCCGAGCAGCCGGAAGCCACCTCGGGGGGCCTGCCCAAGCGCGTCCGACAGGCCAATCTGGCACCACAGTTGAAGGACGGGCCCGACCTGCGCGGCGACCGCGCGAAGGCCCGCGACGAGACAGTCTCCGCACCGCCCGCCGACCGGGACGCCGACGAGGTACGCGACCGGATGGCCTCGCTCCAGCGTGGCTGGCGGCGCGGCCGCGAGGAGAACGCCGAGAGCGCCGACGGCGCCGACGGCAACGCACAGGGAACGACTTCTGAAGGGGACGGTCGATGACCGCACCGAAGGCCACCGCGCACACCACGAACGGTGGTTCCAGGGAGCTCAACTGGCTCCTCGACGACCTGGTCGAACGCGTCGCCGGCATCCGCAAGGCGCTCGTGCTCTCCGGGGACGGACTGCCGACGGGGGTCTCCAAGGACCTCGGCCGGGAGGACAGCGAGCATCTCGCCGCCGTCGCCTCCGGGTTCCACAGCCTCGCCAAGGGGGTCGGGCGCCACTTCGACGCGGGCGGCGTCCGGCAGACCGTCGTCGAACTCGACGAGGCGTTCCTCTTCGTCACCGCGGCCGGGGACGGCAGCTGCCTCGCTGTCCTGTCCGACGCGGACTCCGATGTCGGCCTCGTCGCCTACGAGATGACTCTGCTGGTCAAGCGGGTGGGCGCACATCTGGGGACGGCTCCGCGCACGGATCAGCCCGCCGGGGGGTAGTGGGACGAGATGAGCGCAGACGGTGAGGGGACGCAGGAGACGGACCACTGGTTCGACGACGAGGCCGGGCCCGTCGTACGGCCGTACGCCATGACACGCGGCCGCACCACCAGCGCGGCCCAGCATCGCCTCGACCTGATCGCGGTCGTCGTCGCGGAGTCCCGCGACGACGACCCGGTGGCCGACCAGACCCTGTCGCCGGAGCACGTCGACATCGTCGGGCTGTGCCAGGACACCCCGCAGTCGGTCGCCGAACTCGCCGCGGAACTCGACCTGCCGGTAGGCGTGGTACGCGTCCTCATAGGCGATCTCGTCGACGACGAACTGGTCCACGTGAGCCGTCCCGTACCCCCCGCCGAACTGCCTGACGAGGGCATTCTGCGGGACGTCATCGACGGCCTCAGAGCCCTCTGAATCGACCTTGCACAGCACACAGCGACATGAGTGAGGCAGGAGAGACAACCCATGATCTTCGGGCGTTCCGAGCGTGGCAAGGGCGCCGTCGAGCCCGTCACGCTCAAGATCCTGGTGGCCGGCGGCTTCGGCGTGGGCAAGACCACGCTCGTCGGCGCGGTCAGCGAGATCAGGCCCTTACGCACGGAGGAGCTGCTGAGCGAGGCGGGCCGGCCGGTGGACGACACCCAGGGTGTCGAGGGCAAGCACACCACCACGGTGGCCATGGACTTCGGCCGCATCACGGTCCGCAAGGACCTGATCCTGTACCTCTTCGGCACCCCGGGACAGGACCGCTTCTGGTTCCTGTGGGACGAGCTCGCCACCGGGGCTCTCGGCGCCGTCGTCCTCGCGGACACCCGCCGCCTGGAGGACTGCTTCGCCGCCGTCGACTACTTCGAGCGGCGTTCCATCCCCTTCGTGGTCGGCGTCAACTGCTTCGACGGGGCGTCCCGTTACCCCGCTGACCTGGTGCGGCAGGCGCTCGACCTGGACTCCGGGGTGCCCGTCGTGCTCTGCGACGCACGGGAGAAGGACTCCGTGAAGAACGTCCTCATCAGCGTGGTCGAGCACGCCGCGGCGACCGCCGCTCGGCACCGCCAGCCCGCGGTGACCTGACCCGTACCGGCCGGGACGGCGCGGCACACGCGCGTAGCCCGTTCTTCGCCGCTACGCGCGCGTGCCGCCGCACACCAGGAGCGCTCAGGCCCCGGCGCCCTCCTCCTCGTGCCAGCCGAGGCTCTTCTCCACCGCCTTGCGCCAGTTGTGGTACTCGCGGTCCCGGGTCCGCGCGTCCATCGACGGCGTCCACTCGACGTCCCGCTGCCAGTGGGCCTTGAGCTCGTCCAGGTCGTTCCACACGCCCGTCGCGAGCCCGGCGGCGTACGCGGCGCCCAGGCACGTCGTCTCGGAGACCCTGGGCCGGATGACGGGCACGTCGAGCACGTCCGCCTGATGCTGCATCAGGAGGTTGTTCTTCGTCATGCCTCCGTCGACCTTCAGGGACGTGATCCGCACCCCGGAGTCCTGGTACATGGCGTCGACGACCTCCCGGGTCTGCCAGCTCGTCGCCTCCAGGACGGCCCGGGCCAGATGCCCCTTGGTGACGTACCGGGTCAGACCCGTGACGACCCCGCGTGCGTCGGAACGCCAGTACGGCGCGAACAGGCCGGAGAACGCCGGCACGATGTACGCTCCGCCGTTGTCGTCGACGCTCGCCGCCAGCGTCTCGATCTCGTCGGCGGTCTTGATGATCCCGAGTTGGTCACGGAACCACTGCACCAGCGCACCGGTGATCGCGATGGCCCCCTCCAGGCAGTACACGGGCGCCTCGGAGCCGATCTTGTACCCCATGGTGGTGAGCAGCCCGTGCTTCGAGGGCACCGGCCGGTTGCCGGTATTGAGCAGCAGGAAGCTGCCCGTCCCGTACGTGTTCTTCGCCGTGCCCGTGTCGTAACAGGCCTGCCCGAAGACGGCCGCCTGCTGATCGCCGAGCGCGGAGGCGACGGGCACCCCGGAGAGCTGGCCCACCGCCGTGCCGTACACCTCGGCGGACGAACGGATCTCGGGGAGGACCGCCTCCGGCACGTTCATCACCGACAGGATCGACGTGTCCCACTGGAGGGTCTCCAGGTTCATCAGCATGGTGCGCCCGGCGTTGGTGACGTCCGTGACGTGGACGCCGCCGTCGGTGCCGCCGGTCAGGTTCCAGATCAGCCACGAGTCGATCGTGCCGAAGGCGATCTCGCCGCGCTCCGCGCGCGCCCGCAGCCCCGGCACGTTGTCGAGCAGCCAGGCGGCCTTCGGCCCGGAGAAGTAGCTGGCCAGCGGCAGCCCCGTCTGCTCGCGGAACCGGTCCTGTCCGTCCGGGCCGCCCAACTCGTGGCACAGGGCCGAGGTCCGCGTGTCCTGCCACACGATCGCGTTGTGCACGGGTTTGCCGGTCGCCCGGTCCCACAGGACCGTCGTCTCGCGCTGGTTGGTGATGCCGAGCGCGCTGAGCTGGTCGGCGCGCAAGCCCGCCTTGGCGATCGCGCCGGCGACCACCGCCTGGACCTTGGACCAGATCTCGGTGGCGTCGTGCTCCACCCAGCCGGGCTTCGGGAAGATCTGACGGTGCTCGCGCTGGTCGACGGCGACGATCTCACCT
Organism: Streptomyces sp. NPDC030991; assembly: GCF_055571235.1. Taxonomy (NCBI): domain Bacteria; kingdom Bacillati; phylum Actinomycetota; class Actinomycetes; order Kitasatosporales; family Streptomycetaceae; genus Streptomyces; species Streptomyces sp. NPDC030991. Next base: position 13,027 of record NZ_JBVIFR010000011.1, on the reverse strand, counting down.
GCGTGGTCGAAGATGATGCAGCGGCTCGATGTGGTGCCCTGATCGATGGCGGCGACGTACTTCACGGAGTTGTCGGGCATGGCTACCCCTTCGTGAGAAGACGGTCGTTCGGGAGGGAGGTGTCGGGAACGGATCAGAACGCTGCGTTGTAGATGAGCCCCGCGAGTACGCCGCCGATGAGCGGCCCGACGACCGGGACGAGGGCGTAACCCCAGTCGGAGGTGCCCTTGTTGGGGATCGGCAGGAACTGGTGCACGATGCGCGGGCCGAGGTCGCGGGCGGGGTTGATCGCGTAGCCCGTGGGCCCGCCGAGCGACAGACCGATCCCCACCACCACCAGGGCCACGACCAGCACCTGTGTGCCCGACTCGCCCAGCCCCTTGGTCAGGCCGAAGGCGAGGACGGGCAGGACCAGACCGATCGTCGCGATGATCTCGGTGAGCAGGTTGGCGACCGGGTTCCGGATCTCGGGGATCGTCGAGAAGATCCCCAGCGTCGGCGTCGGGCCCTCCTCGTCCACGACGACCACGGCCGCTTCGGTCGCCTCCGTGCCCGATGCGCCCTTCGCGCCCGCGCCGCTCTCCGTGCCCTTCGCACTCCGTGCGCCGGCGCTCACATTGGCGTTGAACTGCGCGAGGTAGACCAGGTACGCGAGGACGGCGCCCAGCATCGCCCCGACCATCTGGCCGCACAGGTAGACCCAGACCTTGTCCCACTTACCGGTGTCCACGGCGATGCCGATGGTGACGGCGGGGTTGAGGTGACCGCCCGACAGCGGCGCGGCGGTGTACGCCCCGGCGAGGACGCCGAAGCCCCAGCCGAACGCGATGACGATCCACCCGGAGGCCCTCGCCTTGGAGTGTTTGAGGGTGACGGCGGCGCAGACGCCCGCGCCGAACAGGATCAGAATGCCGGTGCCGATGACCTCACCGATAAAGATGTCTCCGTTGCTCATGGCGGCTCCTAGGCCCTCGCCCGGGGCGGTCGCCCCGGTCCTCCGTGCAGGGTGCGTATCCCATGGCTGGTTCCGGCGGCTTCCACCGGTGGCGGGGCGTCCCGTGCCCCGCCCGGCATCCGCGCCGAGCGTGCCCGCACAGCCGCCGATCGTGGGGGAGCGGCCCGGCCTGCCACCCGGCAGGAAGCGCCCCCAGGGCAGGCAAGGACCCGAGTGGACGGTGGGCCGACATGCGGCGATGCCGGTTGACACCCGGAAGTGTTCACCGGGCGTACTGGAGCGTCAAGGTCGCGGACCGCAACGGTTGTCCGGTGGCGAGACGTGCTTCAAGTGCCCTCTCCCGCACGGCATTTGAGCCGCGGGAGCGGCCCGGGCGGCAGCCGGTGGCCGGCGCGCGATCAGCGCAGCACGACGACCGAGGAACCGTGTCCGAACAACCCCTGGTTGGCGGTGATCCCGACCCGGGCCCCGGCCACCTGGCGTGCGCCCGCCGTGCCGCGCAGTTGCCACGTCAGCTCGCAGACCTGGGCGATCGCCTGCGCCGGAACCGCCTCACCGAAGGAGGCGAGCCCCCCGCTGGCGTTCACGGGTATGCGGCCACCGGGCGCGGTCGCACCGTCCCGGAGCAGCTTGGCCCCCTCGCCGGCGCCGCACAGCCCGAGGTCCTCGTACCACTGCAGCTCCAGCGCGGTGGAGAGGTCGTACACCTCCGCGAGCGACAGATCCTCAGGACCGATCCCGGCCTCTTCGTAGGCGGCGCGGGCGATCGCCGCCCGGAAGACCGGCCCCTGCGGCTCTACGCCCGCCGCCGAGTCGGTGGCGATGTCGGGAAGGTCGAGCACGGTGTTCGGATACGTGGGCGTCACCGTGGAGACCGCCCGGACCCGGACCGGGTCCGCCGCCCCGTGCCGCCGCGCGAACTCCATGCTGGACAGCACGAGCGCCGCGCCGCCGTCCGACGTCGCGCAGATGTCGAGCAGCCGCAGCGGGTCGGCCACGACGGCGGAACGGGCGACCTCGTCGGCCGTCACCGCTGTGCGGTACCGCGCGCGTGGGTTGAGCGCCCCGGACGCCGCGTTCTTCACTTTGACCTGGGCGAAATCCTCCAGGGTGTCGCCGTGCAACGCCATCCGACGACGTGCGTAGAGGCCGAAGTACGTCGGATTCGTCGCCCCCAGCACGCGGAAACGCAGCCAGTCGGGGTCGTCGGGGCGATCCCCGCCCGCGGGCCGGAAGAAGCCCTTGGGCGCCGCGTCGGCGCCCACCACGAGCACGACGTCCGCCAGCCCCGAAAGGATCTGCGCCCGCGCCGCGTCGATGGCCTGGGCGCCCGACGCACAGGCCGCGTACACACTGGTGACCCGGGCACCCTGCCAGCCGAGCGCCCTCGCGAACGTCGCCCCCGCCACATACCCCGGGTACCCGCCGCGCACGGTGTCCGCGCCGACCACGGAGCCCACGTGCCGCCACTCCACGCCCGCGTCGGCGAGCGCCTCCCGCGCCGCCGCCGTCCCGTACTCGACGAAGCTGCGCCCCCATTTGCCCCAGGGGTGCATGCCCGCACCGAGCACCGCCACGTCCCCCGTCACGCCGCCACCCCCGTCGGCCGCCAGTGCCACGTCGTCCAGGCCGTGCCGGTCTCGTCGTCCCCGTCCTCGCTCAGCACGCCCGATACCACCTCCACCTCCATGCCGACGTCCAGGTCGGTCACGGACACCCCGGGAGCCCCCTGGCCGAGCACCACGAGTCGCTCTGCCACCAGCTCCACAGCGATCAACGTGTAGGGCCGCCACGGAAGTTTCCGGTCCGACTCGTACGGCTGCGGCGGCCGGTACCGGGCATCGGTGTACGACCAGATCCGCCCCCGCCGCGACAGCGGCACCTCGATCAGCTCGTCGCCCGCGCAACCGGGGTTGCGGCACAGTGTGTCCTCGCGCGGGAAGAACACCGACGCGCACACCGAGCAACGCGTCCCCAGCAGGCGGAAGTCATCTCCTTCCCCGGCGAACCAGTCGGACACGACGGGTGTACGCGAACGAGGCACGAGCCCTCCCTGGCAGCAGATCTGACGGACCATCAGAAGTGTGTCATGGGTGACCGTCCGGCGTCAGCGGTCCCACCGAACCGTGGGAGAACCGTGGGTGCCTCCTGTGCGTCCGACTAGACGGCGAGGGCGCGACCGGGACCCACGGGGGTGGCCCCGATCGCGCCCCCGTCACCGGCCCGTGAGCGACCTCCTGGAGACCGGGAAGTCGAAGTAGGTGTCGGGGAAGAGCTCGGGCTTGTACGTGAAGTGCCACCACTCCTCCGGCAAGTTGACGAACCCCTGCGCGGAGAGGGCGCCCCGCAGCAGATCCCGATTGCTCCGCTGCACGCCCTGGATACGGGGATCATCCGTGTGCGCCAGCGTGTCGAAGCAGTCGAACCCGGTCCCCATGTCCACGGAGTTGTCCGGGAAGCGGTCCTTCTTGGGCCCGTAACAGGCCGTGAGCCGCTCCCCAGGCACGTACGGGCGCGTGGGGCGGGCCGGCAGCTCGACGATGGTGAGGTCGACCGTGGAGCCGCGGCTGTGCCCTGACTTCTCCGCGATGTAACCGTCCGCGAACAAGCGCGTCTTGTCGACCTGCGGATAGAACTCGGCCTTCATCTTCTGGTCGTCGAGATCCTTGGCCCATCGTACGAAGTGGTCGACGGCCCGCTGCGGCCGGTAACAGTCGTACACCTTGAGGGAGTAGCCCCTCTTCAGAAGCCCGAGCTGCGCCTTGTGGAGGGCCTTCGCGGCGGGTTTCGTCAGGATGCACATCGGCTTCTTGTAGCCGTCGATCCGCTCGCCCACGAAATCGTGCTCCGTGTAGTAGCGGATCTCCTGGATGATCGTCGGATCGACGTCGCTGAGCGCCACGAAGTCCTTGGGCGCCTTCGGGTCGGGTGTCGCGTGAGCGGTCGCGGGAGCCACGGCCACGCCGAGGAGCGCGGCGGCCGACATGGCCGCGAGTTTCCGTAGAGCGGAGACGATTCGAGTCATGGCCCCTGCATCTACCAGCTCCCGACCCCTCCGGGGAAGACCGTGCACGGATGATCGGATACAGTCCGCGCCGTGCTCGCATCAACCACCCCCATGGTCAAACCCGTTCCGGATTCCCACTGTTCAAGCTGTGGAACCGCCTACGGGACCGAGGTGCACGGCTGGCCGCGCACCTGCCCGGCCTGCGCCACCGTCGCCTACCGCAATCCGCTGCCCGTCGCGATCGCCCTGCAGCCCGTGTACGACGCCACCGGCACGGCCCTGGTCGTGATCACCCGGGCCATCGCACCCGCGCGCGGGGAGCCGGCGCTGCCCGGCGGCTTCATCGACGACGGGGAGGACTGGCGGCAGGCGGTCGTCCGCGAACTCCAGGAGGAGACAGGCATCGACGCGGCTGCCCGCGACGTACGTCTCGTGGACGCCCTCAGCGCCCCGGACGGCCACCTCCTGCTGTTCGGACGGCTGCCCGAGCGCTCGGCCGCGCAGCTGCCCGTCAGCGTCCCGACGGACGAGACGGACGGCTGGCACCTCCTGCGTCGCCCCGCCGAACTCGCCTTCCCACTCCACACACTGGCCGTCAAAGCATGGTTCGAGGGCCGCTACATGTGACCCCGGCGTGCACCCCGGGCGCCCGCACAAGGACGCTCAGAGGCCACGCACGCGTACCGGGCGCGGCGGCCCACCACCGCCGCGCCCGCCCTCCTCCTCCACGACGACCCGCCCCTTGTCCCAACGCACCCGGTACCGCTCGGCCCCGGGCTCCTCCCACCCGTCGCCCGCGTCCGGCACCACCACACCACCGCCCGTACGGCCCGCCTCCGGCGCCCACACCTCCAACTCGATCCCGCCGCCCTCACCGCGTACGGGAACCACCGAGCCGGCCCGGGCCAGCACCGGGATCCGCGACAACGGAGCATCGACCCACACCGTCGCCGGACCGTCCAACACCGCGCCCGTCACGGTGTCGTACCACCGCCCCGGAGGCAGCCGAACGGTCCTGCGCTCCACCCCTGGCTCCAGCACAGGAGCCACCAACAGACAGTCGCCCAACAAGAAGGCGTCCTCGCAGTCACGCAGAGCACGCTCCTCCGGAGCCGCCCACCACAAAGGGCGCACATACGGGGCGCCCGTACGCCGAGCAAGGTGAGCGAGGGTCATGAAGTACGGGAAGAGACGCCGACGCTCGTCCAGCACCACGCGCGCGTGCCCCACCACCTCGTCACCCAAGGCCCACGGCCCCCGTCGGCCCGCCCCCGCGACGGAACGCGTGCGCAGCAGCGGCAAATAGGCGCCCAGTTGGAGCCGGCGCACGTAGAGCTCCGCGGACGACATCCCGTCGAGCCCGCCCACGTCCGGCCCCGAGTACGGAACCCCGCACAGACCGAGCCCCATCACGTAGGACAGCGAAGCGCGCAACCCGGCCCACCCCGGCCCCACGTCCTCCGACCACGTCCCGCCATAACGCTGCATCCCCACCCAGCCGGCACGCGACAGCACGAACGGCCGCTCCCGCGGCCGCAGTTCCCGCAACGCCTCATAACCGGACCGCGCCATGCACAAGGCGTACACGTTGTGCGCCTCGCGATGGTCGCCCCCACGCCCCTCCAGAGCGTGCCGCGCAGAGCGAGGCAATGCGGGGCCACCCCACGGGTCGAAGGACGCCGGTCCGCTCACGCCGTGCCAGAAACCGGAGCACCCCTGCGCCAACCGCTCCTCGTACAGGCCGCCCCACCACTTGCGCACAGCCTTCGCCGTGAAATCCGGATACGCCGTCTCGCCCGGCCCCGCCGCCCCGCGCACCACTCGGCCCGCCGCATCCTGCACGAAGGCGTCGATGACTCGCCCGCCCTCGAACACCGCGTCGCCGCGCTCGGCCCTGACCGCCGGATCGACGACGGACACCAGCCGGACACCCTCCCTGCGCAGCTCCTCGGCGAGCTGGAGCACCGACGGAGAGCCCCCAGCGCCGTCCGTACCGGCCCGCCGCGGCGCACGACGGTCGATGTCCACATGCACGGCTTCCAGCGGCAACGAGCACTCCTGGTGGCCCGAGACAACCCGGCGAACCCCCTCCGCACCATCACTGCCGCGCCCGTGGTGGTGACCCAACGCCCACGACGGCGGCACGGCCGCGGCACCCGTCAACTGCGCCCACGTCTGCAACACGCGCGCGGGAGCACCCACCACGACCCAGCAGCGCAACGGGCCGCCCTCCATGCGCACCTCACACATCCCGGGCCCGTCATGCCCCGACCCCGCCCCCTCGCGCCCCTCCCGCAGACTCACCGCGCCGCCCCACGTGTTGTCGTGGAACACCAGATGCGTACCCGCGTCCGCGACCACCACCAGCACCGGCATCGTGATCGACAGCGGAGCGTCGGCCGAACCGGCGGAACCGCCTCGGTCGGCGTTCCACAGGGAGTACGTACCGTCGCGCAACCGCGGTCCCGACGCCCGCCCCCCGAGCCCGAAGAACCGCGCGTCCGCCGCCACCTCCGACCGCTGCGCCCACCGCGCCTCGCCGCCGCCCGCGGGCTCCCACCACCGCGGCGGCAGGTCACGCCGTAACAGCACACCGCCCGGCGTGCGCACCTCGACCGCACCGTGCCGTGACACCATCACGGTCGCCCGCTCGGACACCACCCGCCAGCCGCCGTCCTTGTCCGGCTCCAGAACAGCCCGCGGATCCGCCTCAGGGCACCCGTCGGCCACACCGTAGGACGGCGTCGACTCCGCCCCGTCCCACCCCCAGAAGACAGCACCGCTCCCCGTGACCGTGACCCGCAGACGCGACCGGTCGAAACGCACCACCCCGCCACCGGGCCCCGGCTCCACCCCGACCATGCTCCCCGGCACCCGCGCCCGCTCAGGACCCCGGCGCGAGAGCCCCACCGCGTCCGCCCGACGGCGCCGCCACGAAGCCCGCGCAGCGCGCAGCCCCTGGGCCGGCCCCACCGAAGAGACCGCTTTCACCGAGCGCACCAGGTCCCGACCGTCCATGCTGCTCAGCCTGCCACTCGGCGCCCCGCACGGGTGCCGCGTTCAACTGCCGTTCACCCGTGGCCGCGGCACATCTTCACGAGAGGGACTGTGTGGGGCACACCCTGGTGCAGCAGTCGATCACGTGGCATCGTCCTGTCAGCCGCGTCACGCGCACACCCCGGCCCGTGCGCGCCGAGAACGCCCGCACCGCGTACTTCCCAGGAGCCGCACCATGACCACAGCGAACCCGTCGCCGCTCTGGCAGCCCACCCCGCAGCAGATCGCCGCAGCGCAGGTCACCCGGTTCCAGGCCTGGGCCTCCGCCCAGTACGGAGCACCCGCGGAGGGCGGCTACGAGGCACTGCACCGCTGGTCGGTCACTGAACTCGACACATTCTGGAAAGCCGTCACCGACTGGTTCGACGTGCGCTTCACCCACCCCTACGCGCGCGTACTGGGCAGCCGCTCGATGCCCGGCGCCGAGTGGTTCCCCGGAGCCACCGTGAACTACGCGGCGCACGCACTCCGCACAGCCGACGACCCCGCGCGCGCGGACACCCCCGCCATCCTGCACGTCGACGAGACGCACGAGCCGCGCCCCGTCACCTGGGCTCAGCTCCGCAAGCAGGTCGGCTCGCTCGCCGCGGAACTGCGCACGCTCGGAGTGCGCCCGGGAGACCGCGTCAGCGGCTACCTGCCCAACATCCCCGAAGCCGTCGTCGCCCTCCTCGCCACCGCGGCCGTCGGCGCCGTCTGGACGTCGTGCGCCCCCGACTTCGGAGCCCGCAGCGTCCTCGACCGCTTCCAGCAGGTCGAGCCGGTCGTCCTGTTCACCGTCGACGGCTACCGCTACGGAGGCAAGGAGCACGACCGCCGCGACACCGTGACGCAGCTCCGCGCCGAACTGCCCTCCTTGCGCGCCGTCGTGCACATCCCTCTCCTGGGCACCGAAGCCCCACAAGGCGCCCTGGAATGGTCGGCCCTCACCTTCGCCGACGTACCGCCCGTCTACGAAGAGGTGCCTTTCGACCACCCCCTGTGGGTGCTCTACTCCTCGGGCACGACCGGCCTGCCCAAGGCCATCGTCCAGTCGCAGGGCGGCATCCTCGTCGAACACCTCAAACAGCTCGGCCTGCACTGCGACCTCGGCCCCGACGACCGCTTCTTCTGGTACACGTCCACCGGCTGGATGATGTGGAACTTCCTCGTCTCCGGCCTTCTCACCGGCACCACCATCGTCACGTACGACGGCAGCCCCGGGTATCCCGGCACCGGTGCGCAGTGGTCCATCGCCGAACGCACCGGAGCGACCCTCTACGGGACCTCCGCCGCGTACGTCATGGCCTGCCGCAAAGCCGGCGTGCGCCCCTCCCACGACCACGACCTGTCCCGAGTGAAATGTGTGGCCACGACAGGCTCTCCGCTCCCGCCGGACGGCTTCCGCTGGCTCCACGACGAGGTCCGCCCCGATCTGTGGATCGCCTCGGTCAGCGGCGGCACCGACGTCTGCTCCTGCTTCGCCGGAGCCGCGCCCACCCTGCCCGTGTACATCGGCGAGCTCCAGGCCCCCGGGCTCGGCACGGACCTGCAGGCCTGGGACCCTCTGGGCAACCCGCTCACCGACGAAGTCGGCGAACTGGTCGTCACCAACCCCATGCCGTCCATGCCGATCCACTTCTGGAACGACCCCGACGGAAGCCGCTACCACGACAGTTACTTCGACACCTACCCCGGAGTCTGGCGTCACGGCGACTGGATCACCGTCACCTCCCGCGGCTCCGTCGTCATCCACGGCCGCTCCGACTCCACCCTCAACCGGCAGGGCGTCCGCATGGGCTCCGCCGACATCTACGAAGCGGTGGAGCGTCTCCCCGAGATCCGCGAGTCCCTCGTCCTCGGCATCGAGGAGCCCGACGGCGGCTACTGGATGCCCCTGTTCGTACACCTCGCCCCCGGCGCCACGCTCGACGACGACCTGCGCGACCGCATCAAGCGGACCATCCGCGAAGAACTCTCCCCGCGCCACGTCCCCGACGAGATCATCGAGGCCCCCGGCGTCCCGCACACCCTCACCGGGAAGCGCATCGAAGTCCCCGTGAAGCGCCTGCTCCAGGGAACACCGCTGGAGAAAGCGGTCAACCCCGGCTCCATCGACAACCTCGAACTGCTCCGGTTCTACGAGGAGATCGCCCGCAAACGGGGCTGAGAGCCTGGCGTCGACCGGCCGGGCGAACCGGCCCCGACGCCGTTGTCAGTACCGGCGATTACTCTGAGTGAGCATTGATCGACGAGCGCACTCAGGGGGAATCATGACGGGCACCCAGCACGGCCGGACGACCGGCGCACGGCACATCCTGCGCCGCGAAGTCGCGGGCACCATCGGCCTGTTGGCCGACGAGCAGGACTTCAGGGAGATGGGGCGCTACCGCAGCTTCACCTTCGACGACCACACGGCGTACCTGCGGCAAGTGGAAGAACTCCTCAAATCCCTTGCCGCGGCCGGGGGCCACACCACCGTCGCGCTCTTCGACCCGGAGGAGTACGCCGAGTTCTGCGCGGACACGGGCCTCGAACCCGACACCCCCATCAGCCGCACCCGGTTCACGGCGGAGCTGGCCTCGACCGGCCCCTCGATCCCGTACGAAGGACAGCCCCTGGCCGACCTCGTCCCGGACCTCGTCGAGGAGGCCGTCCGCCAGGCGACCTGGGAGTACGCCTCCTCCGTGCTCGCCCACACCGGCCCCTGCGCGGTATGCGGGCAGGACATCGGCCGGGCCGCCTTCGCACGCGCCTCGTACCTGGTGGCCCGGGCGATCGACACCATCGGGGCAGGGCTCCACCACTGGGTGTGCAGTGTCCCCACCGGAGCGCAGATGCTGCTGGCGGTGCTCCACATCGACGCCGACACCGTCGGCACCGTCCGCATCGAGGAGACCGCGGCGATGGAGCTCACGACCCTGCTGGCGCTGGCCATCGTCATCGACAAGCCGTGCGCCCTGGTCGTCCGCACCACCGCGGACGGCAGCGACCGCGTCTACGGCTGGCGCCTGAAGGACGAGCGGCTCCACCAGCTGACCGCGTCCCAGGTCTTCGACGCCTACTGCACCGACGCCGCCTCGGGCGACCTGACAGCACCGGAGCCGGGCGTCGACTACTGCACCGCACCCGAAGTGGAGGACCCCGCCCCGGAGACCCGGCACCGCCACTGACCCGGCGCGCGGCCCTGGTCGAAAAGGCCTGAGAGCGCCCCACCCACAGGTGGAGCGCCCTCAGGGACGGTCTTGCCGAGCGACTACTACTCGCCGGAGAGCACGGCCTGCGCGGCCGCACGCGCCTCATCGGCGGAGTCCGAGGCACGGGCGGCGGCAGCCGCACGCTCGCACTGGGCCAGCGTGTGCTTGCCGAGCGCCGCACGGACGTACGGGATGGACGCGGCACCCATGGAGAGGGAGGTGACACCCAGACCGGTCAGCACACAGGCCAGCAGCGGGTCGGACGCGGCCTCACCGCATACGCCACAGCTCTTGCCCTCGGCCCTCGCCGCGTCGGCGGAGAGCGCGACCAGGTCGAGCAGTGCGGGCTGCCAAGGGTCCTGCAGACGCGACACGGCACCCACCTGACGGTCGGCCGCGAACGTGTACTGGGCCAGGTCGTTGGTGCCCAGCGACAGGAACTCGACCTCCTGCAGCACGGACCGAGCCCGCAGTGCGGCGGACGGAATCTCGACCATCGCACCGAACTTGGCCTGCAGGCCGGCCGCACGACAGGCATCGGCGAACGCCTTGGCGTCGGCCCGGTCGGCCACCATCGGGGCCATGACCTCGAGGTAGACCGGCAGCCCTTCCACGGCCTTGGCCAGCGCGGTCAGCTGCGTACGGAGCACCTCGGGGTGGTCGAGGAGCGTCCGCAGGCCACGCACGCCCAGCGCGGGGTTGGGCTCATCGGCGGGGGTCAGGAAGTCCAGCGGCTTGTCGGCGCCGGCGTCCAGTACCCGCACGACGACACGGCCCTCGGGGAACGCCTCGAGCACCTGGCGGTACGCCTCGACCTGCTTCTCCTCGGAGGGAGCCTGCTTGCTGTCGTCGAGGAAGAGGAACTCGGTGCGGAAGAGACCGAGACCCTCGGCACCCGCCTCGACGGCGGCCGGGACGTCCGCGGGCCCGCCGATGTTGGCGAGCAGCGGCACCTTGTGCCCGTCCGAGGTGGCACCCGGACCGGTCGAGGCGGACAGCGCGGCCTTGCGCTCGGCGGCCGAAGCCTCCAAGGCGGCCCGCTTCTCCGCGGTCGGGTCCACGAAGATCTCGCCGGTGCTGCCGTCGACGGCCACGACCGTGCCCTCTGCCAGCTCGCCGGCACCGGGGAGCGCCACGACAGCGGGCACGCCGAGAGCGCGGGCCAGGATCGCGCTGTGACTGGTCGGCCCGCCTTCCTCGGTCACAAAACCGAGGACGAGCGCGGGGTCGAGGAGCGCGGTGTCGGCGGGCGCCAGGTCACGGGCGATGAGCACGTACGGCTTGTCGCTGTCCGGCACACCGGGCATCGGAACGCCCAGCAGGCGGGCGACGATGCGGTTGCGCACGTCGTCGAGGTCCGCGACCCGACCCGCCATGTACTCGCCCGCACCGGCGAGGAGTTCGCGGTAGTGCGAGAACGCGTCGTAGATCCCTCGCTCGGCGGTGCTGCCGACGGTGATACGACGGTCGACATCGGCGATGAGCTCGGGGTCCTGAGCGATCATGGCCTGCGCCTCGAGAACCCCCTGCGCCTCGCCCCCGGCCAGATTGCCGCGGGCGATCAGGTCGGCCGCGACAGCTTCGACGGCCTGACGGGCGCGCCCCTGCTCGCGTTCGGCCTCCTCCGGCGGGATCTGCTTGGCCGGCGGCTCCAGCACCGCCGTCCCCATGTGCCGAACTTCGCCGATCGCCACACCGTGGCTCACGCCGACGCCCCGAAGCGTTGTCTCCATTTCACCCGTCTCCGATTGTGCGGCGGACCGAGCCGCCGCGATGGTTTTACTGCCGGCCGTCAGTGACGGTGTTCCGTCACTTCCAGCTGAAGAGAGCCTCGCCGGCCTTGAGGTCGCCGCTCTCGGCGACGTCCGACAGCGATTCGGCGCTGGCCTCGAGCGCGACGACCGGGCACACCGGCGACTTGCCCGCGGCCTCGACCGCGGCCGGGTTCCAGCGGACCACGGACTGGCCGCGCTGGACGGTGTCGCCCTTGTTCACGAGCAGCTCGAAGCCCTCACCGTTGAGCTGGACGGTGTCGATGCCCAGGTGCGTCAGTACACCGTGGCCCTCCTCGTCCACGACCACGAAGGCGTGCGGGTGCAGGGACACGACGATGCCGCTGACGGGAGCGACGGCCTCGGAGGGCTCGCGGACGGGGTCGATGGCGGTGCCGGGGCCGACCATCGCACCGGAGAACACCGGGTCAGGAACAGCGGAGAGCCCGATGGCGCGTCCTTCAAGAGGGGACGTCACACTGGTCATGGCAAGCCTCCCAGGGGGCGGAGATTCATGGTCGCCGTCACAATCTGTCCTGGACGGCGTACTGTTCAGAAGCGTAAGTCATAAAAAGTCCCGGTTCCGCACGAGAGGTACCGGTTGGCGGACGTAGGGGCACCGGGCAAACGATTTGCGCCGCACCCTGGCACCCATGTACTGTCGTACTCCTGCCTGGGGATGACCGACGCCTACGAGCGTCCTTCTTCCCGGCAGCATCTACCAACTCAACCTTATCTTCGATCCGCTTCTGCATGTCCGCAGAGCACCGGCCGATGAGTGGTCAGAGGGTCGAGAAAAGACTGGTAGTGTTCCATCTCGCCGGAAAGGAAACCGCGAAAAGCGGAATTCTGGAAAGCGGAGTGAAACTCCGAGGAAATCGGATCGAAAAGATCTGATAGAGTCGGAAACGCAAGACAGAAACACAGAAACACAGCAGGACCGAAGGGAAGCGCCCGGAGGAAAACCCGAGAGGGTGAGTACAAAGGAAGCGTCCGTTCCTTGAGAACTCAACAGCGTGCCAAAAGTCAACGCCAGATTGACAACCCTGTCTCCGGCCTT